>JAKCEW010000018.1 GCA_023539445.1 Candidatus Terraquivivens yellowstonensis | reverse complement strand
CAAGTCCGGGCTCAAAGCATACTTTGATGAACTAAGGACAAAAATGAAGACACTAAGCGATGAGGAGAAGGACCTCTTGTCAAGGTTAGATTCGTCAAGTGCTAAGTTGAATGCTATGAAAGAGGAATTGGAGCGAGTGTCCGTTCTTGATGATAAGAACATTGATGAATTGCAGGAAGAAATTAGGAAGAGCCAGACCATCTTAGAGGGTGCTGGTATCGATGGCCCAGATAAGCTCAACCTTATGAAGGAAACGTTAGAAAGTGTTGAGAAAACGATAGCGTCAATATCGGAAGATAGTCTTCCGGAACTTGAGCAACTTCGCACTCTAGCCGTGGTGGATGGTGTTGCTCCGATGATAAAGGATGTCGAAGAGATTATGTCTGAAGCCAAGATTTTCGATAAGGAACGGTACGATAACCTCAGGAGTTCTTATGAAGAGCTTCAAAAGAATGTCGGCGCGTTGGAGAATGAGATCGAAAGGGATAAGAAAGACATTAAGGAGAAAGAAGATGCGCTTTCTAAGCTCAAAAACGTCATAAGCATACTTGAAGATGCCAAAAAGTTCCGTGACTTTCTCGTGGATGTTAGGGAAAAAGTATACTATAGAGACGGGTCTGTGCTCAAATCCCTCAGGTCATGGGCGATCAGGGAGGTGTCAAGGCTTGCCACCGAGCACTTGGGATTGTTCAACATCAACGTTGATGGCATAAAGCTCGAGGAGGTTAAGAATGAGCTCGAGATCAAGAGTTACCAGAGGGGGCGAGAAGTCGATACCGATAGGCTTAGTGGCGGTGAGAAAGTTGCCGCTGCCCTAGCTCTCAGGCTTGCCATCGGCGACATACTTGGTGCAAGAAGGCTAGGCTTCTTCATACTTGACGAGCCAACTGTGCATTTAGACTCCGATAACAAGAGGAGGCTTGCTGAAGTCTTCTCGGCGCTAAGCAAAGGGATCACTCAGGTGATCGTAATCACGCATGATGAAGAGGTCTTCGAGGAGGCTGATGCCATACTTTACAAATTCGAAAGAAGAGTCGGAGCTGAGGAGTACAGTAAGGTGGAGCTAATAGGAAAACCGACTGGCGGGTGAGAAAAGGTTAGGAGCCACTACCCAATCCGAGGTAAAGCGCCGAAAGTTGTGGGTGTGTTAGGAGTTCGACACATTCTCCTTCGAATGAGAGCCTTCCACCCACCAGCAGATAGGCTCTATCACCTATCTCAAGGGCTTTCCTAGCATTCTGCTCCACAAGAATTATCGTGATCTTCATCGCATCTCTGAGCTCAACTATTTTCTCGAGCACACTGTTAGCAACTTTTGGTGCAAGCTCGCTCGTCGGTTCGTCAAACATCATGACCTTAGGCTTCCTCAAGAGCGCCATGGCCATTGCGATCATCTGCCTCTCGCCGCCGCTTAGCAAACCGGCTTTAGTTCGCCAATACTTCTTCACGAGGGGGAACACCTCACAAACCTCCTTCAGCCTCTCATCTATCTCAGATTTATCGAGGGTGTAGCCCGCCATCATCAAGTTCTCCTCCACGCTGAGGTTCTCGAATATCTTGCCAAGCTGGGGCAGGTAGGCTATGCCGAGTCTAGCTATCTCGTGCGGGGGTTTACCGACGAGTTCCATACCCTCAAACTTCACAGATCCAGAATAGATCGTGGTCAGTCCGAATATGGATTTCAGCAGCGTACTCTTGCCGCTTCCGTTGGGTCCAACTATTGTGTTTATCTTTCCAGGTTGAAAGTTGGCCGATACGTCAAAGAGCACCTGAAGCTTACGGTAACCAGAGTTCAAGTTCTTGATCTCTATCATGAGACGCTATCCCCCGAGGTAAGCGTCGATAACCCTTCTATCCGAGACAACCTCTTCTGGCTTTCCGGATGTAATCATGGAGCCTGCCGCCATTACGTAAACACAATCAACGTAGCGGAGAGCGATGTCAAGCCTATGCTCTACGGTGAGTATCGTCAGGTTCTTTTCATCTTTAAGCTTCCTGAAAATTTTGAAGATCTCATGGGCGAGTACTGGGTTTACGCCAGCTATAGGTTCGTCCATTATTAGGAGCTTCGCACCGGCCATAAGCGCCCTCCCGACCTCTAGGAGCTTCATCTGTCCTCCGCTCAACTTCTCGGCCTCCTGATCCCATAGATCATCTAATTTGAGGAATTTAAGGAGCTCAAAAGCCCTCTCGACGGCTTCTTCCTCAAACTTTCTCCACCTGCTCCTCTTTAGGGCTGAGAAAAAACCTTCTCCGGGATTGCCCGGATAGACTACCAGCATGTTTTCCAGAACCGTGAGCTTTCTAAAGGGCTGCGGTATCTGGAAGGTCCTAGAGATACCGAGCCTGAATATCTCGTGAGACGGAAGCTCGGTTATATCCATACCATCAAAAAAGATTCTTCCATCATCCGGCTTGTATACCCCCGTTATCAAGTTAATGAGTGTGGTCTTGCCGCTTCCGTTGGGCCCTATCAGGATCGTCAGAGTATTTTTCTCAACATCCATGCTAACCCCTGCTACGGCTACTAGCCCACCAAAGCTTTTCTTCACGTTCCTGACTCTCAGTATGCTCTCTGACATTATGCTATGCGCATAGCATAAAAAATAAGGAATTTAAAACTTTTTCAGGCTATTCCCAGACGATCTCGCCCGTCGTTCCGTAATACATTCCTGTAACAGCCCACTCATATCTACCGTCCTTTGCTAGGATCTCAGTCAGCTCATAGTCCACAGCAATCCTGTCGCCCGTCTCGTCAAGTACAATGTAACCGCTTGCTCCGTAGTAATTCTTAAGTATACTAGGCATGACCGCTATAATGGCATCGGCATCGTATTTATCAGTCGCCATTAAGCAGAGCGCTACCACCCATAAAGCGTCGTAAGCGTTGAAAGCATAAGGTGGTGCTGTCCTTCCAAGCTGGCTGACAATTTTGTCCATTACCTCTTGATACCTTGCTGTTTTCGTGGGCGTGAATATTGGGCTTACGAACCTAACGCTTGAAGCGAACTCTGCGGTCTTCACCTCGTCAATGAGCGTTCCCTCGTAAGCTGTTCCATCGCTTCCGAACCACTTCACTTTCCAAAGAACATCGTATTCTCTAGCGGATAGCATGAATGTCGTAGCCTCACCGTAAGTGATTATGTGTATCATTATCTTTTCAGGTGGGATGCCCTGTTCTACAAGCTTGTTAACCTCTGCGGCAAGGCTCGAAACTTCAGCAGAGTAGTCTGTTGCGCCCTCAGCTATCCTAAACTTCCCCGAGACCGTAATGCCAAGCTCCTTCGCAGTCTTCTCGGACACCTCTGCTAGACCATCACCCCAAGGGTTGGCTAGGTATACGAGGAACATGTGCGTTACACCAAGCTTCTTGGCAAACTTAGGCCCTATCACTCCTTGGTAAAGGTCATTTGGAACAAACCTGTAGATGTAATCACCCTTTATCGCAAGCATTGGTGAGGTTGAGGATTGCGATATGATCAGTATCTTGTTCGAGTCCGCGTATTCTTTTATTTTCAATACCTCTCCACTGCCCATCGGTCCGATCACTACCTTGATGCCCTTTGCATGTAAGCTCATCAGCTTCTCCAGCGCAATCTCGGGCTTTGTCTCTGTATCCTCGATGTAGAGTTTTATTCTCCAGTTGGCTCCTGACTTTGCTAGAAGGTTGTTTATCTCATCAGCGGCTATGAGCAGAGCAGGCCTATTGGGCTCTCCAAGAGTCGCAAGCGGCCCGCTCAAAGGAAGCAGTACGCCAATCGGTACCTCGCCAGTTAGGCCGGCCGTAGGGGTCACAGGTGCTGCAGGCGCCATATAGGATGCTACCACGTACCCTATACCAACACCAACCAGCAACGTTATTATAGCAACAACTATCGCTATGGCTTTCGTTACACCCTTTACTATCATTTTTACCATCCCTCTTTGAACCTACTGAAAATGCTGTCCCTCTTATAAGTCTTTAGCTAAAGTTATTAACAAGTCCATTAGAATGGATGCATCGGCAGGGAAGACAGTTGAGTCTTATCCTGGTGAGGGATGCCCTGATCTTCAGCTCGCTGATGATTATGCTCAGCGCAGGGTTGACTTTGACCTATATGACTACAAAGGTTCCCAACTTCGCCCATGGGGACTTCGCCACGCTGAACATATACTTGAACCTGGCATTGGTTCGGCTACTTAACATTAACCCGTATCTGGGCACTATTCCGGCATTCATGCTAGGGGGAGTGATAGCCTTGGTACTCTACTTGGCGGTGTTGAAGCCTTTAATGGATAGGGGCGCGAATTATGTGATCTTAATGGTCGCGACAATAGCATACGATATGATACTCATATCGTTGATTAACATATTTGCCGATTATCTTAACAGAGTTCACAAGATTATCACAAGGCTCTTCCAGCTGAAGGGTTTTGATATTGAGATATTTGGACAGCCAGGATTGTTTGTTATAGCTCCCATCCTTGCCTTTGTTATGATAACCTTACTTTACTTCTTCCTAAACAAGACGAAGTTTGGAATAGCAATGAGGGCGGCGATAGAGAACCCCTCCTTGGCAGAGGTTGTCGGGATAAACATCAATAGGATGTATGCAATCTCTTGGTTCATCTCGGGCGGACTGGCAGGGGCTGTCGGCGCTCTCATGCCGTTGTACATGACATGCAACCCGGACATAGGTATAAGATTGCTGATAAGCATATTTGCCGCAAGTATACTAGGAGGCTTGAGCAATATATACGGAGCTTTTGTTGGAGGTGCAATAATAGGTTTAGCCGAGGTGCTGGGAACAGGCTACCTATCAATGACCCTCGGGCCATGGGTCGTTCCTTACCGTCCTGTGATACCTTTAATCGTAATGATGCTGACGTTGCTCATCGCTCCGAGGGGCTTAGCCGGCGTGAATTGGAAAAAGTTCTTGAGGAAGGTGGGATAGGGTGGCGCTTCCCATCCCGCTCACGTTCCTCATAGACCTGTTGACCCTCTTCGGCATATTCGCGATAATTTCCATGAGTCTAAACCTTGAGTTCGGATATACAGGGATACCGAACTTTGGAAAGCTACTGGCCGTTGCAGGAGGTGCTTTCTTCGTTGGAGCTGTTCCGGGCAGGATTATCGCGTATCTGTTCAACACACCTGCAGGATCGGACTTTATCAAAAACAACTTGGAAGTCGTTTCCTCGATTAATCAAGTTTTAATGAACGACCCTACACTCTCAATCTGCTATCTTTTACTCTCACTAGTAGGAGCTGCATTGGCCGGGGCGGCTTTGGGATATATCGCATCTTATCCGGGAATAAGGCTTAGGGGCGATTATCTTGCTATGACCCTTCTGGCTATAGCAGAAGTTTTAAAGATTATAGGGGATAACTGGGAGCCGTTTATCGGAGGTAGCTTAGGCGTCCGCATACCAGACCCGTTCAGATGGGTCAGCGGAGAGTACAGACCGCTCTATGTATCTTTAACGATAATTGGTGTGACCGCGGCCATATTCATCTACCTAGAGTTCGTTAGTAGGTCGCCCCTTGGTAGGACGCTTAGAGCTTTAAGGGATGACGAGCTCTCGGCCAGAGTTTACGGGAAAGATGTCGATAAGTTAAGAATCAAGGCACTGGTTGTAGGATGTGCGATAGCCGCAATAGGTGGAGCGCTCTACTCGTTCCTCACGGCAAGCGTATCTGCTCGTGATTTCAACAGGGTCACGCATACCTTCTGGCCATGGGTTATGGTGATAGTCGGAGGGGCTGGCAATAACCTCGGAGCTCTCGTGGGAGCGGGCATATTCGTGACAGTTCGGAGGCTTATAACTTTCTACAAGAGTTATTTCGAAACGTTCCTTCCGTTCGACGTGGTCTGGCTCGAGTATATGCTGCTAGGACTTGCACTCCTCATCGTCCTGCTTTACAGACCCGAAGGTCTGATTCCAGAGAAGCCTACAAAGACCCTAAAGTACGAATACATAGCCAATAAAAGAGCGACACGTACCAAACCTAAATAAGGGACTTAAGGCTCGTTATTTTAATCGCTCATCACCTTACCTGTCTCGCTCGTCGTTCTGTATCCCTTCATCCGCTTTATCGCTTGCATGAACTCTTTGGATGTCAGAAGTTTGATTAGCTCCCTTATCGTCTCCCTCCTCATTGCTTCTTTTAGGATTGCTAGGTCGTACCATTCCCATACAAGCCTCATGAATTGCAAACCATAGAGCTCTGCGGCATACCTCACAGTCATTCCCACATCTGCAGCCCCTGTTGCTATCTCCTTAGCAACCTCGAAGTGTGTCTTGACTTCTCTGTCATAATTTCTAACGAGTCGTGGTACATCGGCTGGGTCTATGCCTCTATCAAGTGCCGCTTGTCTGAGCAAATGATCCAGTAAAGTTCTCGTGCCCGAGCCCGGGTTTCTGTTCACGAGTCTGAGGTTACGATCCAGCAAGTCTGATATTCCGCTGACGTCCGTGTCATGTCTAAACGCCAAGCCGAGTTCGCGTTGATACCCCCTGACGATTACTGCTTTGTCCTCGAGCCAGTACCTGCTTAGGAAGGGCACGTTGTACTTGCCCGTCACAGGGTCTAGGAGGTGAACCCCGGCTACGTGTGCATCACCCATCATGAGCGCTGCTAGACCGCCTGCCGAGCCAAGCCAAGAGACTTCGACGTCTAGACTAGGCTTCTTCGCCTTGAGAATCCCGATGAGGACCTCTAGCGCTGGGTCGTTGCTTCCCATCACGGCCAAGTCGGGCATACTCTTCGTGACCTTTGTCTCCGCTATCGATCTAGATGGGGTGCCAAGCTTAGCCTCGGCGTTAAGGTAAAGCTTAAGGAGCTCCTTACCAAGTTCCGTTAATCTCGCCCCTCCACCTCCCGGGCCACCACGCTTAGCTTCGAATAGCTTTTTTCCAAATATTTCCTCAACCCTTGCTAACCTCTCCCAAGTCCTTGCATACGGTACGCCAACAACTCTGCACGCCGCCAGTAACGAACCCCTTTGCTCGATTTCGTACAACACTTTAGCCAGCTTAGAATCGAGGATTATCTCACCCTTCCATTCTAAGAATACCTCAGCCCTAACCGCCAAATCCTGCAGACGTATCCCTTTCAAGGTCATACATACTCGTTATCTTTTTTATAAAAACATTTAAAAGCACCGTTATCTCAAAAAGGAATAACGATGATGTGTGTGAAAATGAAGTGGGTAGCTGTAGCACTCATCGTTATAGTCGTTGTTTCTCTTTCTTTCCTCTATATTTACCAAAGAACACAATACGAAAGTGTGCTCCGTGTTACGACGGCGACAAGCCTATACGCTACTGGTCTCCTTGACAAGCTAGCCGAGGCATTCAAGCAGAAGTATCCAAAGGTTTTGGTTGAATTCATACCAGTCGGTAGTGGTGAAGCTTTGCGAAGAGCTGCGCAAGGCGATGCTGACATGGTCTTATCGCATGCACCAAATCTCGAGAAACGATACCTTAATGATGGAACGCTAAAAAACGGTAGGATATTCGCATACAACTACTTCATCATAGTTGGACCGAGCAACGACCCAGCCGGCATAACCGGCATGGAACCTGTTAAAGCCATGGCCGCCATTTATAGTGCTGGTGAAGAAGGTAAGGCAAAATTCGTATCAAGAGCGGACAACTCGGGGACATATGCCAGGGAGTTGATGTTATGGTCTTTGGCTGGTGTTAACCCGTCCGGCAAGTCATGGTACCTGGAGCTGGGAGCTGACATGGCGCAAACTTTGATGGTTGCGAATGAGAAGAGGGCTTATACGCTCAGCGACGTCGGCACGTATCTCAAGTTCAGTAGCAGGTTGGGCGAGCTCAAACCGCTCATCGATAAAGGAGATTTGCTGATTAACATCTACTCCGTCTACGTTGTCAACCCAGTAAAGGTTCCTGGTGTGAACGAAAGGCTGGCCGATGCCTTCATGGAATTCATACTCTCGGAGGAAGGGCAAAGAATAATCGAGGATTATGGTGTCGCAGAATATGGTAGACCTTTGTTCAACGCGGCCAGAGGTGGCCCGACAGAAGAACTCAACGATGCTTGGGAAAGCATGGCTGAGCTTGGAATGGGCTAGACGGAGGTTGTGTTATGTGGCAAGAAGTAGCTGAAGTTGTTATGAGGTCGCTGTTCATTTCGGGTACGGCCACGGTGCTTGCCACGTCTTGGAGCATACCCATCGCTATGATTATAACAGCTAAAGAGTCAGAGTTTAGAAGGGCATTACTCGACGTTGCAAATGCGCTCGTAGCTGTTCCGACAGTCATAATCGGTCTCGTACTTTATCTTTTGTTCTCCCGCTCGGGTCCTTTAGGTTTCTTTGGCATACTCTACACACCTATCGCGATTGCCATAGGTCAAGCTGTTCTGATTACCCCCCTCATAATCTCACTTAGCGCCTCCGTGCTTCGCGAGACAAGGTCCGGGATTTGGGAGATGGCTGTTTCTATAGGTGCAACCGAGAGGCAGGCATTAGTTACAATGGTTGCTGAGTCTTTTCCGAAACTGCTGACAACGATCCTACTAGGTTTTAACAGGGCGATAGGCGAGCTCGGCGTAGCCCTGATGCTCGGAGGCAACATCAAGGGATTCACGCGCGTTATGACAACGGTTATAGCTTTGGAGGTCTCAAAGGGCGAGTTTGAGTTTGCCCTGACGCTCGCGGGGATACTACTTCTCGTTACGTTCGCAGTAACGGCAATCGTCAGGAAGGTGAGCAAGACCGCATGATAGAGTTGAAGAACGTATCATTTGCGTACGTAAGCGAGGATGTTCTCAGGAATGTAAACCTTGCATTCGGTCCTGGCGTAACCGCGATCATAGGACCTAACGGTTCGGGAAAAACTACATTGCTGAAGCTGGCCGCTGCAATATATAGACCGCGGGTAGGCGAGATTTTGATAGATGGTGTCAATCCTTGGTCCGCGTCAGAAACGGTTAAACTCTTGGCGAGGCGAAACGTTGTTTATGTACATGAAAAACCAATCATGCTCAGGGGTAGCGTCGCCGACAACGTAGCTTACGGCCTAAGGGTTAGAAACGTGCCTGCTGAGGAAGTTGCCGCTAGGACCGAAGAGGTGCTCGAGTTGCTTGGCATCAAACATTTAGCCCACGAAAAAGCTCAAACACTTTCCGCTGGACAGCAACAGAAGGTGGCACTGGCTAGAGCCTTAGCCGTTAGACCGAAGAACCTGCTGCTCGATGAGCCTACGGCAAACTTGGACAAGAACGGTTGGGAAACTTTCATAGAGCTGATAAAAGAGCTGGCGAGGGAGGGAGTCTGTATAGCCATAGCAACACATGACAGGCTTCTAGCCATGAGGCTGGCGGATAGAATCGCTCTTGTAGAGAACAAGATCGTTACATTCGTTGAAAGTCCAGAGCATACTGGCTAATTAGACTTGAGGTCATACGCATATTGAAAAATTGCATAGTTATGTAGCGGGGGATGGATTTGAACCATCGATCTCCGGGTTATGAGCCCGGCGGGTTATCCTGGCTACCCTACCCCGCTTTACGCCTCAACAATCAGTTTATTCACGGCTTTTTATATACCTTTGACCCTAAATTTTTTATTTGGGCCGATGAAGAATACGGGACAGGCTGATCAATGTAGGAGATGATTGTAGCTAAATTCGCGGATGATGCTCTGCTTTCACATCCAACTTGTTACCTCACATTACCACTAGCTCCAAGCTAACATTTATTCCCCGTGGCCAAGCCGTGGCTTATATAAGCCGTTTTTACACATTTTTGTAAAAATGTGGTGTTAAACTTGCGCATAAGTTTATATGATTGATGCAATAGCTGGCGTACAGGGTTTGTATGAACGGTAGGATTGCGGGACACTTTGCGGTCTCTCAGGCATGCGTATACGAGCTTGTGGAAGATCCCCCTAATCGAAGGGGCTTATTGTTATGCTGTCAGAGAGTCTAGGATATTCGGGGATAAAAATAGTCCGAAGAGGGGAAAGGTTAAGGACGTTTACGATCTCGGCACCGAGCTCTTGATTTATCACACGGATAGAGTCTCCTCCTTTGATGTTGTT
>JAKCEW010000007.1 GCA_023539445.1 Candidatus Terraquivivens yellowstonensis | reverse complement strand
TTCAAGGATACAAAAATCTTATATAAGAAATGCGACCCAGATTCTTTGAGGAGAATTTTATGGCCTTTAAGGCAAGAGAAACGGCCGTAGTTATGATAGAGTTTCAGAACGATTTTTGCAAGCCAGGCTTTCCTCTATACCCTGGCGTTGAGCAGATACTGAAGGAGTACAAGGTAATAGAGAATGCGGTAGAGCTTGCCAAGGGAGCAAAGGCTAAGGGCGTCTTGGTCGTCGGATGCCCGATAACTTTCGAGCCAGACTACAAAGACCTTGGGCAGGAATTCGGTATAAAGGCCAACGTTAAGAAGACCGGGACGTTCAGGAAAGGAACGAAAGGTGCAGAATTCATAGATGAATTGAAACCTTATGTGGATATTTACGTGGAAGGAAAGAGAGGTTTGGACGGTTTCCATGGAACAAATCTCGACATGATACTCAGGTATAGAGGCATCAAGAACGTAGCAATATGCGGCTTCTTGACAAACGTCTGCGTTGAATCGACAGCAAGGTCCGCATTCGACCTGAACTACCATGTGATAATAGTCAAGGATTGCACCGCGGCCACGTCTTGGGAGGAGCAGAGGTACGCCGAGACTAAGCTCTTTCCATTGATAGCCGAGGTAATGACGTGCAAGGAGTTTCTGGAGAAAATCGAATAAATTCCTTTTTTATTTTTTTGATGCCGAAGGATGAACTACTATACGCGCTACACTATCTTCAACATCTCTCTAAATCCATCCTCAAGACCTAGTATGTCAGCTACATCTTCAAACTGCTGGATAGCCGAATCTAGGAATCCGTCCCAACCAATTTTACTCCAGTTATTATTGCAGCTTCCAAAGTTAGAGCCCTTAAGTCTTCTTTTTCAAGATTTCTTACATGTGTTTTACCAGCCAATTGCGCCAGCATTTTGAGCTCTTCCATCGTCGCCCTCAAGAAGTTTTCTACTCTTGCTGCTGCAACATCAACTTTTAACCTCTTTCTTAATACTGGATCTTGTGTTGCAATTCCTACTGGGCATTTATTAGTATAACATAGTCCACAAACTTTACAACCCATCGCAATGAGGACGGATGTTGAAATCGCTACTGCATCTGCGCCTAATGCCAGCGCTTTAGCTATATCAGCCCCATTCCTGATACCACCAGAGACAACTAAGTTAACTTCTTCTCTTAGACCTATTTCTTTAAGAGCTCTATCTGCTTCTACGAGTGCTGGAAGAGTAGGCATACCAGCATTCTCAAGAACTATTTCTGGAGCTGCGCCTGTGCCACCTTGACAACCATCAACAACGATTATATCTGCACCTGCTTTAGCGGCAATCTTTACATCTTCTGCTACATGTCCTGCTGAATACTTCACTATTATGGGTACTTTCCAATCAGTTATTTCCCTCAATTGCTCTATCTTCATTTTCAAGTCTTCTGGGCCTACTATATCTAAATGTCTTGCTGGACTAACTGCGTCCGTTCCAATAGGTATGCCCCTAATCTCTGCAATCTCCTGATTTACCTTCTCACCCATCAACAGACCTCCTTGACCAGCTTTTGCACCTTGACCTATCTTAATCTCTACAGCATCACCAGATAGTAGATAACGTGCTGATACACCAAACCTTCCAGAAGCATATTGGACTATGAGAGTAGGGGCTTCCATTCTTTCTTCAGGTAGCAACCCCCCTTCACCAGTATTTACAGCTATGCCCACTCTTGATGCAGCTCTCGCTATGGCTATTTTTGCTTCTCTACTTATTGCACCAAAAGACATAGCACCTATAATTATGGGCGCATTTAATCTCAAAGGCTTTTCTGCATATCTAGCTCCTAGAACTGTTTCCATATCGCAAGGTTCTCTAAAATGATCTATTGGAGGTCTAGATGTCTGAGCACATAAGATTATGAAATCATCAAAATGTGGAAATCTCCTCCATGCGCCACTACCTCTAACCAATGGCCTTCCGTATATAGATTTTAGTTGAATTTCACTAATAGTATCTTGTGAGTAACCATACTTTGTGTCTTGCGGATATGGTATGACTCTTATAGCTTTCATAGGACAGTATTCTTCACATGTTAGACATCCTACACATTGAAAACTATTTACAGGTGCAATATAGTCTTCTTTTACTTTTTTAAAAACATTAACAGGACAGAATCTTACACATACACCGCATAAAGTGCAGAGCTTATGATCTATGTTAACTTGATACATATTCTTTGATCTTAGTATTCTACTCTTGATTAGAGGTTCTGGTTTATAGAAAGGTCTTGGATCTTTAGGAATAATTTTCTTAAATTTTGACGGGGCTGTGAAGCCGTAAATTTTTAGTAATTCTTGGATCTTCTTTACTTCTAATTCATCTAAATCGGCAACCACAGCATTTTTGCCGAGCGTTGGTTCGCTACCCGTAAAATATATTGTACCACCAATTATCGATTCACCAGCGTATTCGCCTAAACTTCCTAAAACTATAATTTCTCCACCCATCATGTATAAACCTGTCATAAGACTCGTATTCCCACCTACTATTATTTTTCCACCTTTCATTAATGCTCCAACTCTCTCACCAACGTCTCCTCTAACGACTATAAGACCTCCATACATTCCCTGACCTACGCCATTACCTCCGCTTCCTTCAATTATTATCTCTCCCGAAGTAATGTTATCTCCAGCAAACCATCCAGCATTGCCATGGACTAGTATCTTTGCTTTCTCAATCATCGTTCCAAGATAATATCCAACTGAGCCGTAGATCTCAATCTCAACATCGTCTATGATGCCTGCAGCTATGTAGTGTTTACTGCCTGGATTCTCTATACCAATTTTCCTATACTTCTTAGCCAGCTCCTTTAGGAGCTTGTTAATACCCCGAGGTGTAAGTTCAGATGCGTCAATTAATTTTTTTGTTTCCAGCATACTACCTCACCGGGTTTTAGGTTCCTAATCACACCATGCCGCCCTACTATTCTTAGAGCTACTTCTTCTGAGGCTGCTGCGAGAACGTCTTCATCTTCATATATTAGAAGAGGTCTTAATCCAAGTTTGTCTCTCACCATTCCTATTTCAGTAGATGTAGCGACTATATACGAGAAAGGACCATCTAATTCTTTCACAGACTCACTTAAGGCTTCATACAAGGAGAGCCCAGCATTTAGTTTTCTAACTATATAGTGGACTATTAGTTCTGAATCATTTTCAGTCATGAAGTTGATGCCCTGCCTTTCTAACATACCTCTTAGTTTCCAGTAATTTGTAATCTGCCCATTATGTACTACAGATATATCTGGGTAGTCAAAAGATTGAAATGGGTGTGCATGTAAGAGGTCTACTCTGCTCTCAGTAGAGAATCTAACATGACCTAAACCGAAAATCCCTTTCATTCCTGAAATATTATATTTTTCTTCAAATTCTGCTACTGAGCAAGTATCTTTTATGATATCCATATTCCGTCCTACACTAATGACTTTCGCTATTCCAGTCGAGTTAATGTTTTGAACTATGTTTTTCAATGAATTACTTTTTACTTTAACTAGATATTTATCGAGACCATATCCATTAACCAATTGAATAGAAATATTTCTGATGTCACCTCCAGCTGACGCAATAGCTGTCGAAATCTTACTAATAGCCCCTACTATATCTTTTACAAAGATCCTGAAGATGTATTCATCCTCTGAATTAGCTTCTTTACTGTAGATCGCAACCCCTGTTGACTCAGTTCCTCTATGTTGTAATGCTTTTAGCATTTTTATTAATAATTCTCCCACATTGCTCTCTTTGGAACACATGACACCGGTTATCCCGCACATTGTCTACCACTTTTTTCGCTTGAAAACGAAAACGTAATATTTAAACTTTACGAAAAACATTGTCAAGTTTATAATATTTGCTTTATTTCGTATCCAAATATCGTAAAATTTTTGAGGATTTCGTATTCATTATTCGATACTATGCGGGATAAAGTGCTTCTATCTTTTGGGCGTATTTTCTGGTTCTTCGAATATGTTTTGTTTTATGTTCACAATTCTAGCTCCTTCAGGGATTATAGAGGCTTCTTGTGCTTAAGACTCCAGCCTAAAATCTCATCCCAGCATACTTTACTGGTAAAGGATTCATGGACTGTGGCTTCGGGGAAAGCGCATAGGAAGTTCAGCACCCTTGGAAAAAATTTTTCCCGGATGCTTGGATAAATACTCTTCATACTCTAATTAGAGGAGAAAGTGTACCATGGTCCGATACGCATGAGACCAGAAAGGAATCAACCTCCGTAACCTTTACAACCTTCTCCATGGAAAATGTGCTCAAGGATGAGCACCAGAATGTGTAAGCATTTCCGGGAATGCGGTGGATGTACCTACCTAGATAAACCATATGAGGAGCAGTTGGATGAGAAGGTCTCGCATGCCGAGAAGCTCCTCGAGATGCGAGCAGAGGAGATCCATCCATCACCGAGACAGCACTATTACAGGAACCGAATGGACTTCGTCGTCAGCGAAGGGCCGGTCATAGGGCTCAACAGGAAGGGAAGCTGGAGCGAGACAGTAGACATCGAGGAATGCCTCCTCCAGTCACCTGAGTCGAATGCCATCAGGAACATGTTCAGAGAGCATCTTAGGGAGCGCGGCATATCCGGGTGGAATAGGGTTGAGCGCAGAGGCGACGTAAGGTTCCTCTCGATAATCGAGGGGAAATTCACGGGCGAGAGGATGGTCTTCATCGTAGCCTATAATGAAGTTCCGCTCCAAGAATTTTTCGAGGACCTCAAGGAGGCGGGCATACCATTCAACAGCCTCCTGCTAGGGATAAATCAGGATGTAAGGAACGATGCTAGGGCGGAGAGCATTAGGGTGTTATGCGGATCTGAGACCATACTGGAGAGAATCGGAGAATTCACCTACCTGCTCCATCCTAACGTATTCTTCCAGCCAAACCCATACGTCTTGGAGAATATGATGAGGGCTGTGCTGAACTTCCTAGATTTAAAGGGCGGGGAGAGAGTTCTTGAGCTCTTTTCAGGTCCGGGAACATTCACGGTACCCCTCGCCGCACGGGGGCATGCAAGGGTGACGGCGGTTGAGGCGAGTCCAGACGCCGCCAGAATCGCCGAGATGAATCTCAAGCTTAACCGGGTAAAATCTGTCGAGGTGCTTAATGAGAGGGCCGAGAGCGTCTCACTAAAGTACGACTGCATAGTCGTTGACCCACCGAGCTCCGGGCTGAGCTACAAGCTCGTGAAGAGGTTGAGAAAAGCGTCTCCGAAAAAGATCCTCTACATATCATGCAACCCCGAGACAATGCTTAGGGACATAAAGCAGCTTGGATACAGGATTGACCGGCTTTCCCTAATAGATCAATTCCCACAGACACCACACCTAGAGGCAATAGCCCTCTTAAGAGGGGAGTAATGCATTGGCCGGCTCAGCCGCGACGTTCAATCTTCATTACCTCTAGCCATGTTAAAAGTGTCAAAGATGTCGCACTCATGCTCTTGCGGGCGAAAAGTGTTACGTGCCGATAACTAAGCCTGAGCCCTCAGTTAGCTGCTTTATTAACCGAACTACCGAGAGGGGCGCTAAATAACTAGTCCTCGGATTGTCTGGATGCGGCACGTTCTCAACCCTCACGCATATCCTTGAGACTTCTCCTTCTACCTCGATTTCGTGGACGTTCTTATCATATTTGGGATCTGCGTATATCTCGACCCATGGAATCTTGCCTGAGGCTAGGGCTAGCGTCGCTACGACATTCACGTTGGCTGGAAATAACTTTACAGCCACAGTTCCTTCCCCTTCAAATATCTTCGTTGTCTCCTTGACCTCGCTGAAACCAAGCCGTCTCAATACTTCCCTATCGAAAGCCTTAACGTTCTTATAACTTCTTAACACGACCCTTTTAATACCGAGGGGCTTCAAGGCCTTTATGGCATCTATGCCAGCTATGGCGCCAGTAGGTATGTACACTTTTGCATTTCCTCTCTTAGCTGCCTCAACGACTTCGTTATAGAGCCCTTCGTCCAGTAGAGCCCCTACGCTTAGCAGGACTACGTCAATTCCTTCGTTAAGTATTTTGGGGACGTAGTCCCTGACAGCCTGTTGCGACGCTGCCTCGACGACCAGCTGGGGCCTTGCCTTTAAGAATTCTTCGAGATCTCTGCATACGAGGACCTCATTCTTAGCGACAAAATCCCTCAACAGCCCTTCGCACTTTTCTGGATAAATATCCATTAAGCCCACGAGTTCGGCCTTTAATTCGCCTCTACTTATGGCATTCATTATAACGGAGCCTATTGCTCCGCAACCTATCACTCCTATCCTCACTTCTTAATCACCTCGACTACTTCTAAGCTCATGTCACTTGCCCTGCTAGACATTGTTATGTAACCGCAACTGATGATGTCGATGTCTAGCTTCGCGTACTCTAAAATGTTCTCAGAAGTTATGCCACCTGATACTTCTATCAAGACCTTCTCTCTCAAGCCCCTCCTTTTAAGCTCCTCGACTACTTTAGCAACCTCCTCAGACTTCATGTTGTCAAGCATTATTATATCCACACCGCTCTCGGCGGCCTTAATTGCTTCCTCAATCGTTGAGGTCTCGACCTCGACCTTTTGCACGAAGCTGGCCTTGTTTTTGACAATCTCCAAGGCTTTCTCGACACTACCGATGATCTTAATATGGTTGTCCTTGATGAGTATGGCGTCTGACAGCGAGTATCTGTGAACATCCCCGCCGCCCACTAGTACTGCCTTCTTCTCAAAGTATCTCAGTCCGGGCAAAGTCTTCCTAGTCGCCGCTACTCTGATCTTGCTATTGACCTTCCTCACCAACCTGACCAGCTTCCTAACTTCCGTGGCGATGCCGCTACAATGCATTAGTATGTTGAGCATTAACCTCTCGACACCTAAAACAACTCTAGCAGGGCCAACGAGTTCCAAGAGCACAGCACCTTTCTCGACTTCAGCACCATCTTTAACTAACTCTTTTACATGTAATCCTAACCTCTCGAGGAAGTAAACTATGTCATCTATACAAGCGACAACACAGCTTTGCTTGGCTACTACATGTGCTCTAACCACGACATCCTCGGGGATCAGCGCATCTGTAGTGACGTCCCGGAACGGCACATCTTCTTCGAGAAAGCTCAAAAACTTTCTGAATACTACTTCTTGGACCACGGCGACTCGACCCCAAGAACATCAAAGGTGTTTTTGAGGGCCTTTCTTACCTTTATAGCCACTTCCTTATCAACTTCAACCCTGTAGAGTTTGTTCCTCAAGCTTTGTAGGAGCTTTTCAAGGGTTATTTTTTTCATATCTTCACATATGGCGCTCGTAGAGGCAGGGACGAACGACTTGCCTACGCACTCCTTGACCATGCGATAAATTATGCCTACCTCGGTACCTACGAGGAAACGCGTGTTTGGACAACTTTTGACAAACTTTATCATCTGGCTGGTGCTACCTACAAAATCGGCCAAAGCCCTTACGCTGGCCGGACACTCCGGATGGGCAATAAACACGTGGTCCTTATAGATAGACTTCAATACCTTTATCTCATTCGGATTAAACTTCACATGCACCGGACAATAACAATCTTCGGGCACTGGAATTACTATCTTTCCGGTTTTCTTAGCTATATATTCGGCCAAATGCCTGTCAGGACCGAAGAGGACTGTGTCGCTACTTATGTTACTCACAACGTCCACGGCATTCGCACTCGTGACTACATAGTCGGCCTCGGCTTTCACGACAGCCGGACTGTTCACGTAGATTACTACTGGTGCTTTGGGATGACGTTCTCTAGCTCTTCGAATGTCCTCGACAGATATCATCGATGCCATCGGGCACTTTGCCTCAGGATCTGGATGAAGGATCACAGATCCCTCATTAATTACGGCCGCCTGCTCGGCCATAAAGTCCACACCGCAAAAAACAATAAATCGGGCATCGATTTGCATGGCCTTTATCGAGAGTTCTAAGCTGTCGCCAACGAAGTCCGCCACGTCCTGTACTTCAGGAGGTTGATAATTGTGGGCGAGTATAATGGCGCCGAGTCCCTCTTTCAACCTGTTAATTTCTTGGACGGTGTTGTTCAAATGCCTCACCTATTTTGGAGCGGCTCCTATGATGACCTCACATAGTATATTAATGTTGTTGGGCGCTATGTATGACACTTGAGCGGTTCCCGCTTTTTGGAAAATTATATATCTTTAAAGCTGGCAGTAAAACTTGTGTTTCACGCACCGACACTCGAAGAATTATTGATCAGTTTCCTGTTAGCGGGATGGGTACTATTCGTCAGCCTCTTCCTGACCAAGAAAACTTACGAAATGTTCGTTTCACGGGGATGCGCGCATAACATCGCCGTTTACTATAACAGAAAGATCATACATATGCTAGCTGGTGGGCTGGTTGCCATTCTCGTCCCCTTTTTATACAAAAGCTTCATACCCATAGGCATCATGGTCATTTTTCTGGCGATCGGCAACTATCTGCCGCATAGGTTGAATAAGCTATTCTACTGGTATCAAGTAAAGGAAAACGCATACGAAGTCCACTTCATAATAATGTGGGGGCTGGTAATGATGGTCGGTTTCTTAATAAACAACATATGGGTTGCCATAATCCCAATACTCTTCATGAGTTTTGGAGATGGTATTACAGGCATCGTAAGGAATTTGCTTTATGGAAAGAGGACTAAGTCATGGTGGGGGAACCTAGCTATGTTCGCAGTATGCGCGCCGATGGCATTTGCTGTGTTTAGCTATGCGGGCCTAATCTCCGCAGCACTTGCAAGCATTGTGGAGAAGTTTGAGTTTGGTTTGATCGATGACAACATAACTATACCGCTTGTCAGCTTTATTTCTTTACTGCTCTTCACGGGTCCCCTAAAAATCATGTAAGGAGCATGAGTGGCACAAAGCTGTAGCTTGGTCAGCCTGCCCGTCGAGTATCATGAATCAACTCGGACGTTGCTCATCATCCCATATCGTTAATGATGTCAGATTTATATAAGCATAAAAAATCAGAATTTTTGAGGTATATTAGAGGGGCATCTTCCTAAGGCTTTGTTATCGTTGTCTCTGTAAAAGTCACGATCTCGGTTACCTTGGCGTTTTCTACATCAACCTTTACTATTACTCTCGTTGATTCTTTGCTTAGCGTCACTATAGCGCCGGTCGCCTTCATCGTGACGCTTCCGTCATCTCCGACTATGGTTTTTACTACCGGTCTTACATTGATGATACTGTTTCTATATGCTCTTACCTCTAACCCAATGGTGATGCTGGCCTTCGGGTTTAGGCCATTCGGTCTTGGACCCTTTGCCCTGCTGCCTGAGCTGTTCACGTTTGCTGCGCTCATAGTTCTGCTATATCTCAGCGTCAGGTACTAACGATTCTTAGAGTATATAGAGTTATTAGTTTAGCACCGCGGAAAAATTTTTCCATATGTGCTGAACTGCTTCCTGCCGGCAAAATTGCCACATGTCTTAAAAATTATATATAACCATTTTTTCCTTTAACGAGCGAAATGGAGCGGCCTTGGTATAGGTTTTATCCTGAGGGTGTGCCGAGATCCATAGCTTACCCGGAGATACCGCTGCACGCTTTGCTGGAACGTTCTGCGTCAACGTATCCAGAAAGGGTTGCGGTCGTGTCGGGTGAGAGCGGATACAGATTAACTTACCGTGAGCTAGATAGCCTTGCATCTCGTTTTGCAAACGCGCTGGTCAGCATGGGCGCTACCAAAGGCGATAGAGTAGCCCTCTTCTTACCCAACATACCGCAGTTCCTAATAGCATACTACGGTACACTCAAGGCCGGTTGCGTAGTAACCACCATAAACCCGCTGGCACGCGAGGGGACGCTCCTCTTCCAGCTTAACGATTCGGAGGCCGAGACCTTAGTCATTCATGAGTCCTTACTCCCTGTATTCCTTAAGGTTGCATCATCCACTAGCATTAAAAGAATCTTCGTGACGAGCGGCGATACAAGCAAGCCCCCACAGCTACCACAAGGAAGTTTTTACGACTTTGACGCAATACTTTCGAAGCATTCTCAAGAGCCACCAAAGGTCGAGATAAACCCGAAGAGCGACCTTGCTTGCCTTCAGTATACTGGCGGTACGACGGGTACGCCTAAGGGAGCGATGCTCACACACTTTAACATGGTCTCAAACGCTATTGCATTCTCTTCTTGGATAAAGTGCAGACCTGCCGAAGAGGTCTTCTTGACCGTTTTACCGCTCTCTCATATATTCGGGATGACGACGTCGATGAATGCACCAATCTATGCTGCTGGGACCATCGTACTACTTCAAAGGTTTGACGTGAAAAAAACATTAGACACCATTCAGAATTATGGCGTGACAGTTTTTTGCGGCGTACCCACGATGTACGCGTTAATCGTCGCCTCACCAGATGTACAATCTTATAACCTCAGGTCGGTAAGATGTTGCATATCTGGTGGCTCACCCCTTCCTCCTGAAGTTCAGAAAAAGTTCATTCAGCTTACGGGCGGTGTGCTCGTGGAGGGTTACGGTCTGACAGAATGCTCGCCAGGAACTCATACAAACCCTGTAGACCCTACCATGAAGACCGTTAAGATAGGCTCCATCGGCCTACCTTGGCCTGACGTGGATGCAAGGATCGTCGACCTTGAAACTGGAAGCAAGACGTTGCCTCCAGGGGAGGTAGGGGAGCTCGTTATAAAGGGACCTCAAGTCATGTTGGGTTATTGGAGGAGACCTGAGGAGACTAAAGAGGTACTGAAGGATGGTTGGCTGTACACCGGAGACGTGGCTAAAATGGACGAGGACGGGTACTTTTACATAGTCGACAGGAAGAAGGACCTTATCAAGTATAAAGGCTATTCAATATACCCGAGGGAGATTGAGGACGTCATATATGAACACCCAGCTGTGAAGCTTTGCGCCGTCGTCGGCAAGCCCGACCCGATTGCCGGTGAAGTACCGAAGGCATTCGTCGTACTGAAGGACGGAGCTCAGCTAACGGCGGATGAGCTCATCAGCTTTCTGAAAGAGAGGCTAGAGCCGCATAAGGTGGTGAAGGAAGTAGAGTTTAGAAAAGAGTTGCCTTTGACGTCCGCGGGCAAGGTCCATAGAAGGCTTTTGAGGGAGGAGGAGTACAGCAAATCGTCAAAATAAAGCTCCAAAAATTTAAATACATTTTTTGTTAAATTACGGTTTTATGTTAAAAATTTTATGGATCAATCCCGTAGGAACGGCTTTGTATGATGAGCACATGCTTGGGATACTCAGGGGCATCAAGAGACCCGATGTCGAGCCCTTCGTTACCCATCTAGAAAAAGGACCGGATCATCTTGAATACCACTACTACGAGCACCTTGTGGCGGATGAGCTCCTTAGAGTTGTAAGAAAGGCTGAATCGGATGGCTTCGATGCCGTAGTTATAGGATGCTTCTACGACCCGAGCCTGAGAGAAGCTAGAGAATTGGTCTCAATACCCGTCGTGGCACCCGCGGAGGCCTGTTTGCATGTTGCCTCCACTCTTGGGCACAAGTTTTCCATTATAGTGGGGAGGCGAAAGTGGATACCAAAGATGGAGGGGAACGTCTGGCTCTACGGTCTAGAGAAGAAGCTGGCATCCTTCAGAGAAGTCGGTTTTAGCGTGAGAAGGATGATGAAGGAGCCAGAAAAATTAAAGGAGGCTATAATCGTGGAGGCCGAGAAGGCCATAAAAGAAGACGGTGCAGAGGTCATAATATTGGGGTGCACGGCAGAGTCGGGCTTCATGAAAGAGCTCAGCCGTAGACTGGGCGTCCCTGTTCTGGACCCAGTAGTTATCGCATGGAAATATGCTGAGATGCTGGCAGACCTTTACAGAAATCTTGGCGTAGCTCATAGCAAGTTATACGGATACGAACCCCCACCTATTGACGAAGGATGGTTGAAATAGAGTCAGCCGACCTCAAAGTCCCTTGAATAACAGTTCCGAGACTCCCGGAAACTTCCTCAACTTCGATGGCGGCTTTGGGTAAGCTTTGTTACTGTGAATAAGCCTGAGCTCCGCCATAAGTTTGGCGAGCTTTATCGATACTGGTACCGGGTCTATGACGGGGACGCCAACAACCTCCTGAACGTCTCTTGCCATTCCCACCATACCGGTGCATCCTAGGATTATTACGTCAGCCCCATCCTTCTCTATTGCAATCTTTGATTCTTCGGCCAGCTTCTTTTTAACCAACTCCCTCTTAGTATCCAGCTCAAGTACCGGTACCTCCACAGACCTCACGGAGGCGAGGTTTTGTATGAAGCCATATTCTCTGGCTTTTCTCCAGAAAAGCGGGACTACATTTTCTAGGATTGTGATTACCGAGAACCTATCGCCGAGCATCGAGGCAATCGCCATCGTGGCCTGGCATGGACCAATCACGGGTATCCTTACGATTTCCCTTGCCGCATTCAGAGCTATGTCTCCCATGCAATCTAAGAACACGGCGTCAAATCCATTAACCTCGGCCTCCTTAACCTTCTCTAGCACCCAAGGCGATGCTATCCTATCATCAAATTCCGATTCAATCGATGCCGGCCCTTGTTCCAAGCTGACCAAATTCACTTCAAGGGTTTCATCTCGAATCTGCTCAATTTCCTTTCGTGTAACTTCCTCAAGCGCTGGATTCTTCAGTATAGGGAGAACTACCAATACTCTTATCTTTCGCATGCAGTTTTAAATAAAAAAGTTTGATATAAGATTTCAAGATAAAAGGCGTTTTAGGTCTTTCAGCGGATGGTTCTGGTTTTAGAGGAGCTTTTCTATTGGTATGTACTCTCCGGTGTAGCCCAGCTCAGCAAGAACCGGACGGAACACGGCAAGCCCTTCCGGTGTTCTCCACCTTTCATGAGCCTTTATTCCTATCACAGCAACCTCTAAGCCTTCTTTTATATCAGCGTTGGTAAGGGGACGACCATCTGTCGTTAACCAGCATATTAGGTCGGGCGATATTGCCACCGGTTTTCCTGCCTTCCAAGCTATCATGTTTTCGTTCTTATAGTCTACGCGTATATCACCAACGTAGACTTTTCCGTAATCGAAGCCTCCCTTGGTTTCTACCTCCTTCTTAGTAACCTTTCCTCTTGCGATTTCGAAACCGTTTGTGACTTCCACTACAGCCTTGACGGGATCCTTGCCTTTGTCCCTCGCCTCCCTAATAGCCCTGCCAACTTTCTCAGCCATCGTATAGGTTCCGCCTATTACCGCTTTCTTCATCTGCCACCCTGCCATGGGATGGCATGCGATGCCGGCTTGCATACCAAAAGCCACAGTTATTCCCCTAGCCATCTTTTCAGCCATCGGGGCGTCTACAGGATAAAGAACTGCCGAATTCCCGTGAGCGTCCGCCAGCGTGACTGGAGCTAAAGGCAAGTTGTGTACGTAGAACATCGTCATCTCCAGTTGCGGTATAGCTCTTCCTACACCATCGCCGTCAATTGCTGGAACGCCGCTTGCCGCAGCGGCATGGAGTGGTGTTATAGAGTTAAAGCCCCCGGTTTCAATCGCGATAATGTAATCCATCTTCCTGCCAAGTACTTGCTCCAACAATCGAAGGGCAGGTATGTCCTCGTTTTTCCATCCCCTCTTGAGCAATACTTCCGGAGCACCCATACCCGCCACGACCGCTATCATGCTATAATCCGGCACCTCTTCTGGGCTGACCATCTTAACCTCTTCGCTAATTTCTAGTATGCTATTAACGAGTTGCATCCCGTTTTCAGGCGAACCGCCACCACCAGCTCCAAGCAAAGTAGCACCGTATACGATGTCTTTCAGCTCTCTTTCCCTTAAAATCCTCATTTTAAATTCCTCCGACGGGCAAAATGAGGAGGGATGCGTTTATAAATTTTTCGTGGTGTAAGCGAATTGGAAAAGTCTCCCTTTTGGATGTAAAACGGCAACAAGAAATTTTTGCTTTAGAGTAAAAAATATAAGTACAGGTTAAAGCGTAATATCCTAAAAATGGAAGGCGTGGTACCGTCATGGGTAAGGCCTTAGAAACCAAAGAACTCGTGAAGTGGTACGGAAAGGAGGTCTTAGCCCTTAATAAGGTAACTTTTGATATAGATGCAGGAGACTTCTTCGTCATAGTCGGTCCTAGCGGATGCGGTAAGAGTACTCTCCTGAAGGTCATCGCGGGCATATTGGACTACGATTCTGGGAAGCTTTACATAAACGGCGTAGATATGAAGGGCGTCCCACCTTACAAGCGGGACGTTTCAATGATGCTTGAGAACTATGCACTATTTCCCCACATGAACGTTTTCGACAACGTAGCATTCGGTCTTAGGATGTTAGGAAAGGACAAGTCGGAAATAGAAAGAGAGGTAAAGGAAGCCCTAAAACTCGTCGGTTTAGCCGGACTTGAGAAAAGGATGCCGCTCGAGCTGAGCGGTGGGCAGAGGCAGAGGGTTGCGCTGGCGAGGGCGTTGGTCACTAACCCAAGCATTCTTCTACTCGATGAGCCGCTTAGCCACGTAGACTACAGGTTACAGAGAAAGTTGATGGAGGATCTTAAGGAAATTCACAGAAAAGTGGGCAACACTTTCATCTTAACGACCCATGTTCAGGAACATGCGCTAAGCCTTGCAGATACCGTCATGGTTATGAACACGGGAGTAATAGAGCAGATTGGAAAACCCGAAGAAGTTTACAATAATCCTGCTACAGTCTTCGCCGCGAGATTCGTCGGTGAGATAAACCTGTTCTCAGCGCAAATTAAGTCTTGGAATGGGGGGCTATGCTACCTTAACACCGATATAGGCGAACTTAAGGCAAATCCCAAAAACAAGAGTGCCCTTTCATCTGGCGATAAGGTAGCATACGCGGTAAGACCTGAACGTGTAAAGATAGGAGAAGAGGCCAAGCTGTGCGACAACAAAGTAGATGCAAAGCTAGTCAGCTATTACTACTTCGGCCACTATATGGAGTATGTGTTCCAAACAGGCGATAGCACGAAGATAAAGGTCTCCGTTCCTACGGAGAAGGTAGGCAACCTTACCCTTGGGTCCACATACCTTCTGGGATGGGATGCAAAGGATGCTCTGTTGATAGAGAAACCATGCATGATAGAAGGGCTGGATATAGAAGAAGTGATATACGGAAAGTAGGTGTGTGGCTTGAGTACGCCCCAGTTGAAGTTGGGCCTGATTGATAAGGTTGCCAAGTACTCTCGTTATCTATTGCTCCTCCCAGGGTTTGTGTTGATACTGCTTTTTTTGCTGATACCCCTCAGCATGATAATCGGCATAAGCTTCTTCGAAAGATTTACGATCGCAGGTCCTGAAAACTTCACGTTGAAAAACTACATTACATTCTTCACATCTCCCCAAACACCGGTAATACTGTGGAACACGTTCGGGATGTCTTTGCTCGCATGCTTGATAACGTTCCTGCTTGGTTATCCTATGGCATACTTTCTGGTGTTTAGGGTTAAGAGTGCACGCACTAGGTTTTTCGTGGTCAGCTTGCTACTCGTACCATTCCTGATCGACTGGAGCGTCCGTGTTGTTGCTTGGCTACCGATACTCGGAGAGAGCGGCATAGTCAACTATACCCTTATGTCTTTAGGCGTGATCAAAGAGCCCTTGGAGTTACTGTTCGGGCGCAGTGCCCTACTCATAATCTGGCCCCAGACCTATCTGCTCTGGATGATATTCCCGTCGTATCTTGCGTTAACGAGAATAGATCCTGACATAATAAACGCGGCCAAGGTATTAAAGGCTCCGCCGCACCGTGTATTCTTCGATATAACGTTCAGACTTTCACTTCCTGGTGTCGTGATGGGCTTCATATTCGTCTTCGTAAGTGCCTTAGGAGACTACATAACACCGGCCTTATGGGCTGGAGGTATACAGACGCTTGGCTTATCGGTGGCCAACTACGCCGCCAACTTCGTATGGCCTTACGCTGCCGCGCTTTCTACAATTTTGGTGGCGATAGCTCTGCTCATACTTTACCTGCTTCTGAAGGTGGTTGATATAAAGAAGTTGGTGTATTAGTGAGGTGTTAAGAATGGGATGGGGAGATAGGTTAGCAAAAGTTTACATCGCCTTGATCATACTCTTTATATACCTTCCAGTCTTCTTCATGATATTCCTGTCCTTCAAGAGCGGCTCTAAGGTGAGCTTCCCCATAGAGGGCTTTACGCTGGATTGGTACGCAAAACCGCCGTCTGGTTATGAGTATTCTGCATACATCTCAATACTGCATGACAAGAACTTCTTTACTGCCTTAAACAACTCGCTATACGTATCGATCATAACGGCGCTACTTACCTGCCTCTTGGTCACTACAACCGCGTTGGCCCTTAGGAGGAGAATCGTTGGCAGGGACCTGTTGTTCTATCTGTTCATACTGGGTTTCATAGTTCCCGGTGTCGCACTTGGCTTGGGTGTAAACTTCATGTTTAGGCTCTTCGGTATTGAATCATCCCTTCTTGCTGTTGCGGCTGTTGTTACGGTCTACACTGTGCCCTTCGGCCTCATACTCATGATGTCAAGATTCGACCCTGATCTAGCCACATACGAATACGCGGCTAGCGTACTAAAGGCAAGCCCGCTCAAAGTATTCAGACACATAACGTTGCCTCTGATAATATTCGAGGTCATATCGGCAGCCATAATAGGTTTCCTACTTTCATGGGGTGAAATAATCAGGACACAATTTGTCATGAAAGGCACAGGGACTTTAGCGACTTATATCAGAAACGAGCTCTCTATAAACCCGATAACTCCAAAGTGGTTTGCCGCCGGCACCATCATCGCGATAATGGCCTTCATAGGTTTAGCAATATTCGCTTACATAATGTCCCGAAGAGTCCGGTAAACGGAATTTATATTTATTTATAACAAAAATTCGTTAAAAAGCTTAAATATCTCTTGCAAAAAATTAGGTGACAATGTCGGAAAAAATATCCAGGAGGAAGTTCCTAGCCGCGGTTGGAGGAATAGCTGCCGCTGCCGTCGTCGGCGGAGTGGCATGGTACCTCTATACAAGCGCACCACCAACTCCGACACCTACTGTGGCGAGACCTTCAAGAATCAGATACTCAACGCACCCATTCTACTTCCCACCTGATGCCGAGAAAGAATACGAGAGGATAACAGGCATTGATGTAGAAACCACTTATCTAGAGTTCTTTGTCATGACTCAAAAACAACTGGCTGACCCTACTGCGTGGGATGTGGCCGCCTCGGGAAGATACAGGCCCATCATAGCCGAGGGGTTGGCGAGGCCGATACCTGTTGAGAAGGTACCTAGATGGAAGCCAGACAAAGTCTTAGACATATTCTACCACGTCGAGAAGTACTTTAAGCCAGCACAGGTAAAGAGATTCAACTATTTGCTATGGCACGAATATGGAAAGACCCTCATAGCCGTTCCAGTAATGTGGAACTTCGACTCCGTAACATACCTACCTGAGTTCTTACCCTATGAAGAGCGTGGCGGTACGAAGAGAACGTTGGCTTATTCAGAACTTTGGAACCCAGAATGGAAAGGAAGGACCGGAATGCAAGATGAGGCTTTCACGGTATTTAGCGAGACTGCAAACTACTTAGAAGCAACAGAGCAGATGACGTTTTCAGGTGCTATAACCTCTCTAACTGAGGAAGAGGTTGATGCCGTCTTTAATTACCTCCTACCGCATGTTAAGCAGGGCTTCATCAAGACGTTCTGGTTCTCCTACGGAGACATCGTTTCGCTATTCTCGACTAGAGAAGTGTGGCTAGCCAGCACTTGGCAGCCTGTGTGTTTTGATACGAGAAAAGCTGGCACCCCTGCATACTACGCAGCGCTACAACACGGACCGTTCTTCTGGTACAACTCTGGCTACGTTTCTTCATTGGTCTCACCTGAGGTCGCGGAAGAGGGCATAAGGTTACTCAACTGGCACCTCGAGCTTTACACACAGATGCTTTACACTAGACAGGGATACCCGTCGCCTGCTTGGGCTTGGGAGGATTACAAGAATGCTATGGGAGATGAATTCTACGGATGGTTCTATGAGGGCAAGAGCACGTATCTACCAATAGAGGAAGTGATGAAGATTATATGGCCCAATAAGCCAGAGTTTGCGACGCTACCAGAAAGATTACAGAACGCGCTCTTCTTACCTGACGTATACTTCAAGCACTTCTGGACCGGTGAGCCGCCAAGAAAGGGTACGCCGCATCCAAGAGGCAACGTTAGGGACCTTGGCTCCGTTGAGGATAAGCAAAAGATGACAAGATACTTCCTGTCACCGGACCTGCCTGACAACAACGAATACTACGTGAGAAAGTTCGAGGAGTTAAAGGCCGCACTCCCAGTTTAGAGCAATCCCTAATTTTTTATTTTATTCTAAAGTCTCAAGACCGTACTCTTTCTTAAGCTCCCTCAGCCTTTCTGGGGACGTCCCCTTAGTCCTTTTCACGTAGTAATACTCAGATTCTGATAATTTCCTGCCGGTTATTATCCCATCTATTCTAAGGATTGTGTAAGCAAGCTCAAAGGCAGTTTTGATAGCCTGCTGCTTAACAGCGGACAACTCGTACAAGCCTAAACCTTTAGCATCCGCAACACCGCCTTCAGAGTTAACGCACGCATCAACCTTTCCAGACATATGCTCTGACTTTAGCCTACTCAAAACCTCTAATGGGTCTTGACCTAGGTTCGTAGAGAGAACAGACACAACGTCCTCAAACGCATCCGCTATGGCTTTAATGACCAGCTGCCTCTTGTCTGGAATGTTCTCGGCATACTCTTTAAGGTGTAGCGATAGTTCTATCTCGAAGGCACCGCCGCCATAGACAACCTTACAACATTCTCTGATGAGGGAGAAAATCGGAAGGGAGTGCTTAAGACTCCTCTCCACATCACTTTGCAGCAAATTTGTTACACCTCTGAGCAGAACAGTAACGCTTTTTGGTTTTCTACATTTATGAATAAGCACTGCTTTCTTACCATTAAAGTCAACTTCCTCTATGAGTCCTGCCCATCCAAGGTCTGAGTCTTCTAGTAGCGTCGTTTTTGCTGGTAGCGCATTAACTGCCCTAACTATCAACTCTACCTCAGGATGTGGAAGCCCATATATGGCAGCAATTCCCGCTTTTGCAAGCTGCTCAATGGCGATAGGTGTTGCTCCCTTTTCAATAACGACAAAGCTGACGTTCAGGTCCTTGATTTTTTTAACTAGACTGGATACGTACGCATTCTTACTCTCCAGCAACTCCTTTAATCCTGCACCCTCAAGTTCCAAGGAATAGTTTAGCTGGCGTCCAATTTTTTCATGCACTCTCAGTTCATCTTTAAGCACGGCAACCCTCGCGCTCTCTATCTTTTTCGGCATGTCTGGGTGTGCCATTTCTTTGAAGACAGCAACGCCATCTAAAACAAGCGAGTCGTCGAGCGATCCGCTCTCAACGGCTTTTATATCGACCACCTTGTCCACGTCAACAGATGCCAGCTCATCTATTCCGACAATTTCCACCACCCTGTTTAGAATGTTTGCAAACTTATGCCGAATGTGCTCAGGTAATCTGTTCATCACACTCGTATTCATAACCAACATCAACATCTTTTCGCGTTGAGATGAAACATCAATTGACAGACGCTCCAGCATGTGCAAGCTTTGGTTAAGCGCATCCAGAAGCCCGTCAAGTATTGTAGATACACTAAGGCCTTTCAGCATGAGTTCCCGACATCTTTCCAAAATCTTGCCGCCCAAGATTATGGTGTAAACGGCCCCGTCGCCCGCAGTCTTAGACATCGTCAAACCAGCACCTGCCATGAGCTGGGCTATCGGATGTGCCAATCCTACTTTTCTTAGAATGGTCCTAACATCGCTTGCCAAATATTTTAGACCTCTTTCATCAGTTATCAACTTACTCATCCTGAATGGTCCATAAAGTCCTGAGACAAACTCTGTCACCCACTGGACGACAGAAAACTTCTCGGATTGGGCATCCTCACCCAGCTTAAACTCAGAACTTATGCTGAGTACGGATGCCGGCTCACCGTTAACGTATATTGTGGGTTCTGGCACGGATTCATGCGAAAGGGGCAACAGCCTCTGGTCAACATTAGCTAGCTTGGCATAACCCCTATCGAGTTTTTCCATAAGCAACCTATGGGAAATCGTTGGTACAAAGTCCCTGCCTCTGAACCTGTGGGCGGATGCATTCATCTTCAACCAAAGCGCAAGCGTTCATATATAAAATTTCGCTAAGGTTTATTATAGTGTTAAAAAATCTGCAAAGCATCTGCAAAATGTTCGTAGCGACACGCTGTCAGAAGGGGTCTTGTTATTTTATACAACCCAACGCATACTGCGACGTCAAAGAGACGCTTTAATTTTGTACAGTAGTTGTAAGTGTATAAAAAATATTGATAAACATGGAAGGAACAATAATAAAAGGGATTCATGGTTGTATGAATCTCATGCGTTATTAAAGGTATTAGGTTGGCATCCCAACAATGTAGAATGCGAGAAGCAAAAGCTTCTTGAGATTGTAAAGGTGATGAGAAATGTCAAGCCAGTATTTTGATGTATGGAGTTTAGCCGACGAATGGGGACCAGAAAAGGTCATACAGGTCTACGATCCACATACGAAGATGCGGGGCGTCTTGGTAATTGACAACACAGCTATGGGCCCAGGAAAAGGCGGGATAAGGTTTCAGCCAACCGTGACGCCCCAAGAGATTTTTCAGCTCGCAAGAGTCATGACTTGGAAGTGTGCTATAGCCGGACTACCGTTCGGCGGAGCGAAAGGGGGCATTAGGGGCAATCCTTTAGAGGTTGATAGGGTAGCATGGGTTAGGGCATTTGCAAAGGCCATTAAACCGTACGTGCCGCTACAATACGTAGCTGCTACGGATATGGGAACGACTGAGATGGATATGGCAGTATTTGCGCATGAGATAGGTGACATGAAGGCCTGCACCGGCAAGCCTACAGAGTTGGGAGGCATACCGCATGAGCTCGGAACCACGGGTTATGGTGTAGCCATAGCGACGGATTTATCGCTCAAGATTCTGAACAAGTTAAACATATTGAATATTGATCCAAAGGAGGCCAGAATCGCGATACAGGGCTTCGGTAATGTGGGCTCATTCACAGCAAAGTTTCTTGACGAAATGGGATACAAGGTTGTCGCCATAAACGACGCCTCAGCTTGTATTTACGACCCAAATGGTTTGGACATACCGAAGATAATGGAGGAGCTAAAGCTCTTAAGAACAAAAATGAAAGCTCCTGTGCTTAATGACCTAAATGACGTACCAAAAGAGCCTAGGGATAAAATATTTGAGAAAGAAGCGGACATATTCATACCCGCCGCAACCTCGTATACGATAAATGAGCAAACCGTGCACCACCTTATCTCCTCCAAGGTAAAGATGGTCGTCGAAGCTGCAAACATACCTACGACGAAGGGCGCAGAAAGAATATTGCAGCAAAACGGCGTATGGATCATACCCGACTTCCTCGTTAATGCGGGCGGTGTCATTGGATCTTATGTTGAATATATAGGCGGAACTGAGATGCAGGCTTTTGAGCTGATCAAGTACAAGATAACCACCAATGTGAAGAGGGTTCTAATAGAGGCCGCCAACTCAAACAATCCTCCCAGAATCGTTGCCGAAGATGTGGCAAAGAGAAGGGTCAAGAAGGCAATGCTACTGAGAGAGGGTGCAATAGACGTAGCTACGGAGGCGTATGCCCGCGAGGACCTAGAGGAATATATGTGGAGGGTTGACGGTCTATAAACGTTTAGGAATTACACAATTTTTACAAGTTGCGTAATATATAACAAAAATCTTTACAAAAAACAAAAAAAGATTTAATGCAGATGTTTTGCCGAATTTCTGGTAAACATGTCCTTCCTATCGTATGTGAGGGAGCAATTCGAAGAGGCGGCGCAGATACTAAATTTAAACGAAGGGCTACGTGAAGTTCTTGAGAAGCCTGAGCGCACCATCATTGTGTCTCTGCCTTGTAAAATGGACAATGGTGAGGTAAAGGTTTTCACCGGGTACAGGGTTCAGCATAATTCCGCGAGGGGACCATACAAAGGTGGCATAAGGTATCATCCGGACGTAACTCTTGAGGAAGTTACGGCATTATCCATGCTGATGACCTGGAAGTGTGCGGTGGTCGACATACCTTTCGGCGGAGCGAAAGGAGGGATAAGATGCGATCCAAAGAGCATGAGCCAAGCGGAGCTCGAAAGGCTCACTAGGAAATATACGATGGCGATTGCAAGGGTCATAGGCCCCTATTTAGACATACCCGCCCCAGATGTCTACACGGATGCCCAGACGATGGCTTGGATAATGGACACGTACAGTAAGATGTATGGCGAACCGACGCCCGCTGTTGTAACTGGTAAACCAATCGCCTTGGGTGGTAGCGAGGGTAGGAATGAGGCCACCGGGATGGGCGTGGCCATCGTCACGAGAGAGGTCGCTAAGTACTTGGGAAAACCATTGAAGGGCGCGAGGGTCGTGGTACAGGGCTTCGGTAATGCGGGATCCATATCCGCTAAGCTACTCCAGGAGATGGGCTGCAGAATCATAGCGGTAAGCGACTCAAAGGGCGGCATATACTCCAAAGATCAGCTCGATGTTGAAAAAATAGCAGAGCACAAAAGAAAGACGGGCTCTGTCATAAACTACGAAAAGGCTAAGAACATAACGAACGAGGAGCTTCTAGAGTTGGAGTGCGACTTTCTAATCCCTGCTGCCATCGAGAACGTGATAACAGCAAAGAACGCGGATAGGATTAATACGTCGGCCGTAATAGAGGCGGCTAACGGACCTACTACGCCTGATGCGGATAAGATTTTGTTCGAGAAGGGCATACTCGTCGTACCGGACACGCTGGCTAGCGCAGGCGGTGTAACTGTCAGTTACTTCGAATGGGTCCAGAACCTTACGCGCAGTAAGTGGTCTGTGGAAGATGTTAAGGCGAACTTGGATACGAAAATGGTGAAGGCGTTTAACGATGTCATGAGGACCGCCAAAGAGTATGCCGTGAATGCAAGACAGGCAGCAATGATTGTTGCCGTGAAGAGGGTTGCGGAAGCAGTAAAGGCTTTAGGTAGCTGGTTCTAATCAAACTACGATCATGCTGACGTTAGACGTCATTAGGATAGCCCTAATATTGATGATGATGTGCTATGCATCATACAGCGATTTTAGGTTCAGGGAGGTTAGCGACAAACTATGGGTGCTCTGCGGTTCCATCGGTGCGATCATAACTGCGTACGACTTTATGACTGCAGGACTATCTAACTACACTTTTTTGGGCCTAATTTCGATAGGTGTGAGTGCTGCCTTAGCCTTTGGTCTATACTATGCTAGGCTTTATGGTGGAGCGGACGCAAAAGCTTTGACTGCGATCTCCGTGATCATGCCCATATACTGGCCAGCCGCTGCCATTCATCCTTTTACGGCAATTCACTCTTTCATGAATGGATTGTTGATATCCGCAATCTTACCGGTGAGCTTTGCGATCTACAACCTTATACGCATACTCAAAGGCGATAATATCTTCGAGGGCCTAGAGCACGAGCACGTCCTGAGGAAGGCTCTAGCCTGTTTCTTTGGAACGCTTTGCGACAACGCGAAGGCTAAAAAGTTCTGGATGCCCATGGAAGAAGTTCTGGAAGGTAAGCGCAAGTTTACGTTCAACATTCTTGTTGATTTTGAGCCACAGATTGACAGGGACAGGGCATGGCTTACACCCGGCATACCTTTGTTGATCTTTATAACCTGTGGCTTCGTGGTCTCCGTATTCTATGGAGATCTGCTGGGATTGATGCTCCACAAACTGCTTGGTGCTTGAGAATAAATCTCTATAGTCAGCATCTCTAATGCCGCCGCCGTAAGCAGTAACCCAGCAACTGCCAGAATTATTAACGGAAGTGCTTTAGCTTCAGACCCTAACTTTTTCTTAAAGGCCGAGTAGATTATCAAAAATCCCTCCGACATCGCCAGCCCATAACCCAAGAATTCTAATATGCCGTACGGCGACAACAGGCTAAGCCCGACGAGGTACACGGCCGGTATGCTCGACTGAACGGAGTATGCCGCAAAGACCGTTCCCGTCGAGTAAATTATGTATCCTCCGATAAAAGTACCAAACACTGGAATAAACATCAGCAAAGCTATCTGAAAATTGTTGAAGAAGATCTTCCAAACAGTTATATCGCGAAGGAGTTCGCTAACCTGCTGAATCTTTTCTTCGCTCTCTTCTTGGGTTAAAGTCACCAAAGACCCGGATAGAAGAACCATCATCAATGCTATCGTGGTAATGATGGACAGCAACGCTCTCTTCTTAATTTGGATGGAACCTAGCATCATGGTTTGACCTCAAACCTCTTTGCAACTTGCTCGAGTAGCCTCGAGTTGCTTATGATACCCTCCCTCATAGATTTTATCCTGTCAACCCTTATAGGATTTACCCCCCTCATCATTGCCGTGTAGAAGCTTACATAATCGCATATAACCATACTCGAGAGGATTTTGGTAGCATCATCGTTTCCGTCACCGACAATCCTCGACACACTTATACCTAACTGTTCTCCTAGGAAGACCTCCATCCTATCCAGCGCCTCCTTAACAGCCAGGGGTTCGTCTTTATGCCTTAGCACAACAACCGCCAAGCAGTTAGCCAATGCTGGACTCCAACCCTCTATATCGTTGTGCAGGATTTCTGGCAAACACTGATTCACCGCCAGCATTTTAGCATTCTCGTTCAACTGACACTTTAAACGGTAGCCAACGGAGGAGAGGAGCCCATGGGAGTATATGAAAGTTACCTTGTTGTATATCTGGTTTGCAACCTGCTTTGCTATGTTTGATTCCAGCCCTACATGAACTTCCACAGACTCCTGTGCGCGCCTTGCATTTTCAACAGCATTCCTGAGCTCGTCGGCAGACATCTTTATGAGTCCGGCATTCGTCAAAACTGAAACGGCAGCTCCGAGCATATGGGGAACGGCCATTCGCGGTAGAAGTCCATCCCTAACCTTAACAATCGGTATTCCCATCTTCTTACAAATTTTTTCCATCAAACCTCCTGACGTAATGCCGAACATAGGCAAGCCCGCATCGTAAGCCTCAACGATTGCGGACAGCGTTTCAGCGGTGTTGCCCGAATAGCTGACCGCAACGGCTAGGACATCCTTCGTTAGATAAGGAGGCAGGGAGTAATCCTTGTGGCAGATAATCGGCAAGTCCCTACGTTTTGCTGTGATGTCTGACAAAAGGTCGCCAACTATCCCAGAGCCACCAACCCCTAGGAACACTATCGAGGTTATGTTACGATGCGGTTTGAGTGAAATAGCTTCGGCGGACTTCATGCCCTCCAAGAAACCATCCAGCTCAGCCCTTAGCTGAGCTAGGAACTCCCTCGCCTCTGACTTTTCATATAAGTTAAGCTCATCCAGCATCATTGCTCGGTCGTTCCACCCAACGCCGCTATTTTTTCCTTTAGTTCTTGCACAACTTGCTCCATCTCTTTCTCAATTTTCTCAGGCGATGGGGCCGTAGCTGTCAAATGCAACTCTATTATAGATACACCCGACTCCCTGCCTTTCGGATGAGATTTTATATAAATCGCAGGATATTTCGATACGAGCTCCTTTATCACAGGGGCTAAAGCGGATTCTATCACATCCTTTGCAATCAATGTCCTTTCGATGGCACATACGCGCTTTATGGATTTTTGAATTATCGGCAGTAACTCGTTTTCAAAAATGTCCATCAGCTCTGCCGGAACGCCAGGTAAGCAAGCTATCCTTTGGCGGCCGAACTTTATGAGTACGCCTGGTGCGGTACCCACACGATTTCGTAAGGGAATAGCGCCTGCAGGGAGCTCCGCCATCTTCCTCCGCTCTGGCGTTATCTCCAAGCTCTTTAGGATGCCGCGTTCAAACATATCTTTGTACTTTTCAAGGATCATTTGATAGGCTTGCTTGTTCAACTTTAATGGTCTCCTTATAGCCTTAGCAACACCGTTTAGCGTCATATCGTCAAAGGTAGGCCCGAGGCCGCCGCTTGTTATTATCCAATCCGTACCCCTTTTCAGACCTTCCCTCACAACCGAGGAGATTTCGGACAAATCATCCCTGACGTCTGTGATCCTCCTGACAAACCCACCAATCTCTGTAATCATTTTAGCCAACCAGTTTGCATTCGTGTTAACAACCTTGCCTATCAGCAACTCGTTTCCGACACATATTATCTCGAAAGTGGTTTGTTTGTATTGGGTTTTACGTTTCAACCATTCAGCACCGTTGTATGTCTTTATCAACTCATGCCTTAAAACTTTTCTTAAATCCATTGGATGGCAAAATTCATATAGAAACATGGGTCACATTTTAATTGCGGCTTGGAATGTCGGGATACCGTTCGATCAAGATGCCTGACAACCTCCTAGCTACCGAAAACAAGAAGATGTTTGCCGAACTGTCTCAAAGAAATCTCGACGATGTTGCCAGAAAATGTTCCGTCGCATACATGCCCCCTCGGGGCTCGAGTGTCAAGGGCAGGTTCATAATAACTTTCCTCAACAGAACATACTCGGTCGAGGTTTCAGAAGAACGTGTCGTTGACCTGCTAACCGATAAGTCTGCACCAATAAACATCCAGTACATAATTCTCAAATACCTTGTAACAGGTGATGGTACGCCGCTAGGCACCATGTGGATAAACTACAAGGACATCGCTGGTGCTGCCCCCTACCTTAGAGAGTTCGAGGATTTCGTATTAAAGCGGTTGGTTAATAGGTTCGGCAACGTAGTGGATGTATATGAATATGCTTGCAAAACGTTGGGCGGAAAGCGGGAAAAGTTGGGAGGTGTAAGCTTTTCTTTCGTAATGCTTCCGAGGGTTCGAATACTTTGCCAGCTTTGGGCGGCTGAGAGGCAGGAATATGTACCAGCGGTGGCTAATGTTTCATTCAGCGCAAATTCCGACAGGTTTCTTCCAGCCCGCGAGCTTGGAATGGTATCTCTATTATTGGTAGACATGCTAGAAAAGGAAGCGAATAAATACACACAACTTGAGCGGCGTTAGAATCAATCATGCATCATGTTTTTAATTTTTAGAACCTCTTCCTCGACATATCCCCTAGCGTTTATTACCCTTGCCAGTATGAAGAGGAACGTAGAGAGTCTATTCAAATATGCGAGAAGGGTTTTGCTTACGTAAAAGCTTGCCTTTAGCGATACGGCTCTTCTCTCGAGCCTTCGGGCGACGCACCTTGCCACGTGCAATACTGCGCTACTCACAGCTCCGTAAGGTATTATGAATCCTTGCGTCTCATGCACTTCAGATTCGTAACGCTCGATTAAACTTTCAAGCTCCTTTACCATTCCTTCATTAACTGTCTCTTTATACGCTGGCGTTCCAATAGAGGCCACTTCAACACCTACGAGGTATAGCGACTTTTGCACATGCGACAAAGTGTCCTTTAGATCTTGGTACCCAGTTAAGACTCTGGCAAGACCTATGATGGAGTTCAGCTCATCGAGGGTTCCCAACACCTCGACCCTTGGGTCGTCCTTTGGAACCCTAACACCTCCCAAAAGCCCGGTAGTGCCATCATCACCGCTACCGTACTTCAACCTCGCTCCCAGCCTTTTTGTAAACGTACTTTTAGGGTACTGGCAGACCCTTATATGCCTTGTCCAGCAGCAATATCGGGTGGATGACCTTTTTGCCAGTAAATCGTTCTATCTGAATCTTGCAGAGGCTACACTCCGTAACGACAAAATCCACGTCCGACTCGGATATAGCAGAAACAAGCGGCTCGGCGATCACCTTACTTATCTCGTACCCTTCGTAACCTCTCTTCATGCCCCATGTGCCTCCCATGCCACAGCAACCATAGTCGATGAATTCCGTCTCTATCCCGAGCATTTCCAAAAATTTTAAGACGGGTTTGTCTTTGCTCAGGTGTCTTGAATGGCATGGAAGGTGGTAAATGGCTTTTACGTCCTTGTACCGCTTAAAGCTTAAGTCGAGTTTGTTATTCTCTAGCATTCTTAAAAGATAGCCGAAGAGTTCATAGCTCTTTTCTGCTACTTCCTGCGCTTCTTTTGTTCCGAGCAGCTTAGGATATACAAACCTGAAGCAGTAGATAGCTGTCGGCTCTGTAGAAACCACATCGTAACCTCTAGACACGTATTCGTATAAATGCTTCACGTTGTACTCCGCAACATTTTTCGTGGAATCTAAAAGACCATAAAGGAACGAAGGCATGCCGCTACCCCTCTGGGGCGGCATCGTAACCTCAAAACCATTCTTCCGAAGCACGTTAACTGCAGCTAACCCGACATCGGTATTTATATAGTAAGCCATGCTGTCCGCGAAGTATGCGACCTTTCTCTCACCTTCTGTACGTGAAGCAAACGCAACATCCAATAGCTCACGCAAACTCTTCTTTGAGAATTTCGGAAGACTTACCCTTCTATCTATACCGATGAATTTTTCCAAAATCCATTTCATTGTACCTGTGTCCAGTAAGAAGTTTGACATATCTGGTGCAATGCTCGCAAGCTTTATGAGATCCTCATACCCGGCAAGCCTTCTGTCAACCCAGCGGTAACCATTACGCGCCCCATACCTATGCTTTATCTCGGAAACCATGGTCGGCGTGTCTATGTTAATGGGACACGTCTCGCGGCATAATCCGCAAGATATGCAAAGGGATGCAAAGCTTGCCGCGTTCTCGAGACCATGCGATATGTATGTCCAAGGTATGCCTATAGGGCCGCTGTATATGTATCCAAAGACGTGACCGCCTAAAACACTGTAAGTTGGGCAGACGTTGAAGCATGCGGAACACCTTATACATTTCAACGCCTCGGACATGACTTTGTCTTGAAGTGCGTTAAGTCTTCCGTTGTCCAGCAAAACTAGATGGAACTCTCGTTTAGCTAACCCATCGTTTGGCAATGGTGTTTCAGAGCCAGAGTTCAGTATTGTGATGTAGGTGGCCATTTTCTGTCCAGTGGCGCTCTTCGGTAGAACATCGAGTATCCTTACTGCATCGTTCCATGTTCTTACCAGCTTCTCTACACCGACTATCGCTACATGAATGCGAGGGAGCGATGTAACAAGCCTACCGTTCCCCTCATTCGTAACTATCACTAAGCTTCCAGTCTCCGCGACTAGAATGTTCCCGCCAGTTATTCCCATATCTGCAGTGAGGAACTTTTCTCTGAGGAATGAACGAACAAATTTAGTAACCTCTTTAGGGTCTGCTGGTAGCTTGACCCCAATCTTCTCTTCTATGAGCTTGGATATCTCATACCTGGAAAGGTGTATGGCTGGAGCCGTCAGATGCGACGGTCTCTGGCCGGCTATCTGAACTAACCACTCGCCCAAGTCTGTCTCGATAACCTCAAAACCTTCAGCTATAAGCCACTTGTTCAGTTCTATCTCTTCTGTGGTCATGGATTTCGCTTTAACGATTCTCTTAACAGACTTGGATCTTGCCAAGCTGGCAACATATTCGCATGCGTCTTTTGCTGTTTTAGCAAAGTAAAAATTGCATCCATTTTTCTCAAGCCTCTCCTTAAGTATCTTGATGTTTTCATTGAGTGAGCTTAACGATGACTGCCTTATGCTCCTTAACTCGGCAACATCCCTCTCGGTATATCCCGCCATGGCGGCATCTCTTTTGTCCCTCATGCACAGCATGGAGGTTCTCAGATTCTCGATCTGGTTCCTGTTCTTCAGTGCCTCGGAAACTTCAGCGATTAAATTTCTACCCTTCACTCGACATCCCCTTCCAAGATTATCACGTGTTGTTCACAAGGCCCATGAACACCCATTACGATTTCGAGCTCTATGTCGGCAGTCCTACTCGGTCCAGTTATTATGGATATTGTACGCGTACCCGTATTCTGCATTCTCCTAAGCCACTCGGCAAGCTCTAAGAAGTTATCGATTATGTTCTCCTTTGAAATTATGGCAATGTGGATCGGTGGTAGGCAAGACAGGAGTCTTTCTGCATCGTTCTCGCTTGCTATGACGAGCGAGCCCGTCTCGGCGACTGCTAGATCTGCACCCGTTATTCCTATGTCCGCCTTTTCAAGGAGCTTACGCAGTTCACGTCTGTCAACATCCTTTATGTCAAAGCAGGATGCGCCAATCGAGGTTATGGCCTTCGAGAGTTCAGAAGACAGCCTGCGCTCCAGATCGCCCATGAGTACTAGCTTAGCCCCTTTCTCCACCACGAGTCCCGAGATGTGTTTAACAACATCTGCATACGTTTTAAGAAGCTTACCGGTTGCCCCTAGCTTCTCCAACTCGGATATGAACCTTTCAACGGTGTCAGAACCTCTATTCATAAGTTTACGTCCCGGGATTTATCCCCAAAATAGTGTTATTCCAATTTGTTCCTTTTATACTTGAGTTTGCCAGCGTGAATTGTACCCTATCCTTCAGTCTTTTAGAAACAGGTCTTCAATTTCAAGAATGCTTTCAACTCTGAAGTCCGCGTCGCTTGATGCGGTGCCTTTTCCCACCATTACTGTCTTGATACCGAGCTCCTTTGCTGTCTTCAAATCGATGTCGTAGCGGTCGCCGACATACACAACCTCATCGGCGGTCGTGCCTGCGAGCTCGAGGATCTTCAGGTACCCATCGCGGGAAGGTTTTGGTTCTGCATCGTCGCTCGTGACCATTATGTCAAACATCGAGGGATCTATCCCGAGGGCCCCGAGTACCTTAAGGGCAAGCGCTTTGCCAGAGTTTGTATGTACTGCTAGCCTGAATCCGGCCTCCTTAAGCTTTCTCAGCAAAATCTTGACGTCTTTTGCCTCTCCTATGTAATTGGACGGGTTTACCCTTTTGGCAAGCTCCCCATAAAACTCCTTCAGGTTTATCCCGAGTTTTATTAAACACCAACTTATGCTCGCAACATCTTTCCTCAAAGCCCTGAGCTTAGCTTTAGCCTCATCGGGACTGCAGCCGAGTTTTTCCGCTAGCAACTCCACGATCTCCTTATGGAGATCTCTCTCGTAATCATCGCTCCTATACAAAGTGCCATCTATATCAAAAACTATCAGCTTTTGCTTGGTCATCCCATCCTACCGCTACTTCGTTTGAACTATCATTTCGATCTCTACCGGAGCTCCTCTCGGCAACTCCATGACGCCCACTGCAACCCTTGAGTGCTTCCCTTTCTCACCGAATACTTGAATAAGAAGGTCTGAGGCGCCGTTAACGACCTTTGGTTGCTCATTGAAACCTTCTGCCGAAGCCACATAACCAACCAGCCTAACAACCCTCCTCACTTTTTCTAGGCTACCGAGTGAGGACTTTATGATGGAGAGAGCATTTAACGCGGCAACTTTAGCCGCTTCGTATCCTTGCTCCAGCGTGACCTCCCTGCCCAGCTTACCGGTATAAAGCGGTCTGTCGTTCACCAAGGGCAGAACGCCGCTCACGAAAAGTAGCTTGCCTACCCTTACGCTCGGAACGTATGATGCAACGGGTTTTGGCGGCTCGGGTAACGAATATCCTAGCTCCTTCAACCTGTTCTCATAGGTAAGCCTTACCAATCCCTACCACTTATAAAAGAAAGGATTAGGCTTAGTTATAAAGTCCAATCTAACTTTTGAGGGTTCTTGCAATAAGCTTGCTTAACTCGACCAGCCTGCACGAGAAGCCCCACTCGTTGTCATACCATGCAAGGACCTTTACCAATCTGCCGCCTACGACCATTGTGCTTAACCCATCAACTATTGCCGAATGGCTGTTTCCTATGATATCGACAGAGACTATGGGCTCCTCCGTGTATGCCAGTATGCCTTTCAGTTTACCTTCTGCAGCCTCTTTCAGAGCGGCATTTACCTCCTCCTTGGTAACGTCTCTCTTTAGCAGCACTACTAAGTCGTTTATGGAGCCGTTAGGAACAGGAACCCTCAAAGCCAGACCGTCTAACTTCCCCTTCATAGTGGGTATCACATCCCCGATTGCTCTGGCCGCACCAGTCGTCGTAGGTATTATAGAAAGGCATGCGGCCCTTGCTCTTCTCAAATCCTTATGGGGAAGGTCAAGCAACCTTTGATCGTTCGTGTAAGCATGACAAGTATTCATGAGTCCACACTCAACCCCGAATTTCTCATCGAGCACGCGCACTACTGGTGCTAAGCAGTTGGTCGTGCAGGATGCCATGCTTATGATGTTGTGCTTTGTTGGGTCGTAAGTATGCTCGTTCACACCCAAGACCAACGTGATGTCTGGTTCCTTCGCCGGAGCCGATATTATGACCTTCTTTGCGCCGGCCCTAATGTGCTTCTCCGCGCTTGCCCTATCCGTGAATAGCCCAGTGGATTCTAACACAAGTTCCACGCCCAAATCCTTCCATGGAAGTTTTTCCGGGTCTTTTTCAGAGAACACCTTTATCCTCTTATCAGCTACGATGATTGCGTCATCTTCAGCTTTGACTTCAGCATCGAACTTTCCAAAAATGGAGTCGTATTTGAGTAGATGGGCTAATGTTTTTGCATCAGTTATATCGTTTACCGCTACGAGGTCTATCAAATTTAAAAACTCTTTATCCTTGAACGCCGCCCTAAGGAATCCGCGCCCTATCCTGCCAAAACCGTTTATACCCATTTTGACAGCCATGTTAACACACTCCCATAAGATTGAATCTTTCTTTATTTATATGTTCTCCATTTCTCTGTCGCCCTCTTCAGCGCCTCGAAGAGCGGCAGCTTCTTCCCTGCCAAGAACTTGATGAGAGCGCCACCAGCCGAAGTCGCGTGGGTAATTCTGTCCCTCAGGCCAAACAACTCGAGCGCCGCTAATGTGTGGGCACCGCTCGCGATGGATAAAGCCTTTGAATTGGCAAGCTCTGTGAACAAAGTTTTTGTACCTATCTCAAAGTTCCTTTTTTCGTATGCACCCGGTGGCCCGCTCACGATTACCGTTCCAGAATTTTTGATAACCTCCGCATACTTTGAAACAGTCTTCATACCTATGTCCAATATCGGCTTTTCAGAATCGAACTGAGAGACTGAAAGTTCCTTCCTTTTACCATCAACCTCAACCGCAAAATCTTCGGGAAGGACAAAAGCCTCTCCAAAATCTGAGAGGAGCTTCTCTGCTTTTTTAACATACTTCTCTTCATCTTTAATGCCCGTAGGTACATTCAAATCCTTAGCGGCCTTCAAAAAAACAACGCCGAGTAGCCCGCAGGGCAGAATTTTATCGACCTTGTAGCTGCTTATTATAGCCTCCAGCGATTCAATTCTGTCAGAGACCTTCGCGCCCCCTAACATCAACGTTATGGGCGGTCTTAATTTTTGTAGAACGGACACGAGCGACCTTACCTCTTGCGTAAGTAATCTTCCAGCGCATGTCGGCAAAACTTCAGCAAACCCTACGATTGATGGGTTAGCTCTATGCGCCGCCGGAAAAGCCTCAATAACGCATGCGTCGAAGTAATCTTTTAGCGTCCTAATCATATGAGTTTTCGATGCTTCCTCTATGCTGAACTCGAAGTTCTCTTCGGCGACGAACCTAAGATTATCTAAAACGAGGATGTCTCCCTGCTTCAGGTTCTTTATCGCCTCCCTCGCCGCCGGCCCGATGACGTCATCTATGAATCTTACATTCCTTCCAACATACTCCTTCAGAATCTCTGCGTGTTCTCTGAGCGATACATAGTCATAATTTCCAACTCTGCCCTGATGAGAACCTACGACGACCTTTGATTTTGATAGCTCCTTTATAGTTATCGCTGCCTCCCTTATTCTTATTGTGTTGAGTAGACGGCCCGTATTAGGGTCTACCGGCGAGTTGATGTCTGTCCTGAGAAAAACGGTCTTTTCCGTCAGGTCTAAATCGTCCATTGTAAGAAATTCGGTATAATACGTTAGATGCTCGTCTGTCATAATTTGGCTTTAGAATTGACGATATTTAATTTTTCCTATTCGGCCATCGGTACTGGATAGTAATATTCACCGATTGTTTTCTGTTGTCTATCCAACCTAGAGTCGGGTTTGTTCGCCCTCGGCCTAAATGTCTGTTGGTCCCTTCTGAATGTGACACCCATCTCCTTTAGGAAAGTGTTAAACCCGGACCTAAGGTCCATAGGCTTGCTGGCACGCCCATAAGTGCCCGGCTCACCTGAGAAGACCATTAGTCTATTCGATGCAAAGTCCAGCACCATAAGGTCGTGCTCGACTAGGAAGGTATATGCTTGCCTTTCGCGCGTTATCCTCTTCAACAACTTTGCAATTGTGTATCTTTCCTCGACATCTAAGTAAGCACTGGGCTCGTCTATCAAGTAGATTTCAGCATCCTTTGAAAGAGCCTCCGCTATCGCGACCTTTTGGAGCTCACCGCCGCTCAATTCTTTAACGTTCCTTTCAAACAGCCTATGCAGACCTAATGGTCTAATCAACTCCGACTGGTAAATGTCTGTCTCGAACTTGCTCCCAGCGGCCTCCCTGAGAATTGCTTCGACTCTACCATCCTTTATCTCCGGATACTGCGGCTTGTAGCTTATCGTCCTATAAGGTAGCTGAAACTCCGCATCGGCCTTCTCGATACCCGCTAATATCTTTATGAACGTCGTCTTGCCTATGCCGTTTGGACCCACTATACCTATTACTTCGCCCGGATATGCACACCCTTCCTCGACCTCCAGCTTAAAGGCATCGTAGGTTTTCGTCATGTTAGGCCAGCTAAGCGTCAAGTACCCTTCCTCGTAAGCTTCCGTTGGAGGCTTTAGCTGGAATGATATCCTTTCATTTCTAAACCTTACGTTCTCGTCAGGTATGTAACCCTCTATGAATATGTTTATGCCTTCCCTAACACCGTAAGGGCCTGCGACAATACCGTATACCCCAGGCTCGCCATAAAACACGAAGATCTTATCAGACATGTAGTCGAGGACTGCAAGGTCGTGGTCGGATACGAGAGCCATACCTTCCCGTGCCGCATCCCTAATTACAGAGGCAACTCTGAACCTCTGCTTGATATCGAGGAAGCTGGTCGGCTCGTCTAAGATGAATGCGTTAGCATCCCTCGCAAGACAAGCCGCTATCGCAAGACGCTGGAGCTCGCCACCGCTGAGTACGGAAATGTCCCTATCCAACAGGTTGCGAAGTTCCAGCGCATCTATTAGCTTGTTAACACGGTCTTCTGGGCCTATCTTCAATAAAATTGCGCCGACTTTACCTTTAACGACCTTTGGTATCATGTCGATGTATTGTGGCTTGTAAGAAATTTTCACACTACCATCGGCGAGCTTCGTCAAATAATCCTGTACAAGCGAGCCCCTGAACATTTTGGCAACATCCTGCAGAGATGTTCCTCCATCAAGTTTACCCAAATTCGGTATGATGCGGCCTGCGAGTATTTGCAATGCCGTGGTCTTGCCTATGCCGTTCTTTCCGATTATACCGATGACTTTTTCCTTCTCCAAGTACGGAAGCCTGTAAAGCCTGAATGAGTTTATGCCATATTGGTGCACCAAGTCCTTACCGAGCTCTTCGCTTAGGTTGACTATCGTAATCGCCTTGAATGGGCATTTCTTGACGCAGTTGTGGACTACAAGCCCTGCGGCGTTGTATGTTTCATCGTCCTCGACTTCTAGGTTCATTACGACATAATCCTTTACGAGTTCGACGCTTACTGAGTCTACTGGATGTAGCTGGTAGCCTTGCGATGAGACGTTATCTTTACCGTCGCCGAGCGAGATCGTATAGGTGTTTGCAACCTTGTTTATCAACAACGGTAATCCTAGTCTGGCCCCCATCAACTTTATGATGTATGCGTCGTTCATGGAGTTACATGAGACCGCACGGTCTCCTCCAGCCTCCACAAACCCTAGGACGAAACCTTTTAAGAAGTCTAGAGGCATTGATAGAAAGCTCACAGGTATGCTCTTGGTCTCCTCCGAGTCCCCGACAAGGTTACGGAACAAACTGGTCAGCGACTCTGAGTTGATGGTAAGCAAACCACGATCTTCGTGGATAGCTTTTACGCCAAAACATTTCTCTAAAAGTCTAACGACTTTCTTAGCCAGTCTTTCTTCATCGAGTCTAAACACGAGTTTTTCGCATTCTATGTAGCCTTTTGCGATGTAGTAGCCAAATATCGCACCAAGCTCGAACGTTGGTCGGAGTTGTGACATTTGAGCTAAGCATCCCGAGGCGTTAACGGTGGATGATTCCCATTGTACCAATCTGCTTTCATTCACAACTATTGGAACACAAAGGTAGTCGCCCTCTTTCAATTCCGGCGGGGTTTTCCACGCAAACGTAAAATCGTTCCCTTCTTGACCTTTGGATGCCACGAGTACGGGGTGCTCCTTGGTTATAGTTATCGGGTCAGGTATGCCATGGACCCTTATCTTGTAGAGAGGCCCGGTATAAAGCCTGACGCTCTTCGAAAGAACGGGCCTAAACCTACCCCTATGGGTAAGCACCCTATCGCCCGCCCTGATTTCCTTAATGGGCTTCAAGCCAGCCTCAGTCACCACTGGCGTATTGGGGTCGAGGCATATACCACACCCGATGCACAGTATTTCGTTGATCACCGGGAAACCCTTCTCGCCAAGCTTGATCGCCTCTATCTTATTCCTCACGGGCGGGCAGAATGATATGCAAGGCTGGCCACACTTTGTCGGCTGGCAGAAATCATAATCTATGACCGCGACTCTGTGCAATGTCGGCTCACCTACAAATACGAGCTCAAGTGCCTAAACACGTCTTTTACCGTGCAAGGTTTGATGAGCATTTAGCATAATTTAAGCGTTGGCATCTAAGTAGTAAAGCTTAGCCCCCTTTGATTTCTGACTTCAGGAATTCGATGAGTAACCTAACGCCGATGCCCGTAGCCCCTTTTGGTATGTAGCTCTTTTCCGGTGACGATTCTTGGGTCCATGCCGTTCCCGCTATGTCTATATGGGCCCAAGGTATGCCGCTGTCCACAAAGTTCATCAAGAAGGCCGCTGCGGTTATTGCACCGGCAGGTCTGCCACCGACGTTCTTCATGTCGGCCACTTCGCTCTTTATCTGTTCGAAATACTCTTTCCAGAGCGGGAGCCTCCAAAGCCTCTCCCCAGTCTTTTCCCCTGCCTTTATAAGCGCGTCGGCCAGCCTGTCATTGTTGCTGAACAAGCCGCTCGCGTGCGTTCCGAGGGCTATGACGCAGGCGCCAGTCAGCGTTGCCAGATCTATCAGCGCTTTTGGCTTCATCTCGGAGGCATAAGCGAGCGCATCCGCAAGTATGAGCCTGCCTTCCGCGTCTGTGCTTATTATCTCTGCCGTCTTCCCATTTCTGAACTTAATTATGTCACCAGGCTTAAGCGCATTACCGCTCGGTAGATTCTCGACGGCAGGCACTATGCCTATCAACCTTACGGGAAGCTTGAGCTCGGCTACAGCCTTCATGAGCGCTATGACCGCGGCAGCACCCGATTTGTCGTATTTCATCTCCTCCATCTTTTCAGAAGGCTTTATGGATATGCCACCGCTGTCGAAAATTACGCCCTTTCCTACGACCGCGTAGGTATCACCACCGCCGTCATACTTCATAACTATCAAGACCGGCGGGTTAGAGCTACCTTTTCCGACGCCCACTATACCTCCCATACCCATTCTTTCAAGAACCTCCATCTCAAAGACCTTGGTAGAGAAGCCACTTGCTGCGCCAACCTCGGTCGCTATCTCAGCCAGCTTTTTGGGTGGTATGTCGCTGCTCGGCATGTTGGCTATATCCCTCGCAAGCTTCACGGCCTCTGATACTATAACGGCCTCCTGTGCCGCCGTATCGCATAATGTCTTCACATCTGGCTCAACTACAAGGCTAATGAGTTCTGGATACTTGCTATCCTCAACCTTTGACTTATACCTGTCAAACCTATAGAAGGCTAGATTTACCGCCTCGACGACGCTAGCGACTATCTCGGGAGCAGAATAAGGAGGTAGGTTTGGTATGGGCACCGCTACGCTACTGCTACCAATTTCCTTAGCTTTCAGGGCAGCATAACCGTGAGCTTGCCTTATAGCCTCTAAGCTGAAGTCTTGCTTTTTCCCCAGACCCACTAACAGAAAACAGCGGACTGGGCCTACCGATTTTGGATATACTGGAAGTACCTGGCCAAGCTTAGCCTTAAAGCCACCCGCCTCGATTGGTGACGCTATCTCCCCCCTAATGCTTTCAGGTAATGTAAGAACGCTCTCTGGAAATTCTGTACCTTCGAAGAACTGAATAACAACAGAATCTGACTTTACTTCCTCCAAATTTGTTGAAATTACTTCAAATTTCATCGTTTTTTAATCAACCAGTAGTAGTTTAATAACTTTTAATCGGAGCACCAAAGCTAGACAATGGGCCCCAAACATCTTAGCATCCTCAACAACTCGAAACAGCGGTAGATCGGAGAGGGCTACTCCCAGACTATAAGCGTGGTCGTCGACCTGATCCTTTGTATGTGCCTTATTTTAGATATCATTGCCCTGAGCTTCTCGTGGTCCTCGGCCTCTATCCTGACCACTATATCATAAACCCCGTACACCCTGCAAGCCTCTTTTACGTTGACTAGTTGTTTTAACTCGGCTAGCGTTTCCTCTTCATATCCGGGCTCCACAGTTAACAAAACGTATGCTATCTGCATACCATGCTTACCACAAAATGCTTAGTATAAAAATCTTGCTAATGCTACCCACATAATACAGGAAACTGCCAGCATAGAATCTGCCGTACATGTGCTTAAAGGAAAGTTTATGATGAACTAGCCCATGAAGCTATTGGCATGGCTAGGCTGATAGCCGGTTTCATCATCGGCATAGCTACCCTCACTTTGGCGTCCGTCGTTTTATTTACGGGCAATAGCCCGCCATGGCCAGAGCCTGCAAGTTTCCAGCTTTTAATACTCTCGGTGTTGCTCCAAGCATACACGGCACTCCTAGCACCCATGTTCACGGGTTTTGTAAGTGGCGGCGATGGTTTGATATGTCTCATAATATGGGCAGTTGCCTCTGCGCTCGCTGGATTGATAGCCGGTAAGCTTTCTGCCTCCATAAAGCTAGCACTGCTCATCCCTTCCTCCATCATACTATTGTGGCTTGGCTTGATCGGTGTGGTTTTTTCAGAAGTCTATGCCCCCCAATTCTGGTTGGTTAAGGTGAATACATTCATAGAAAACCTCATACCGCCCCATCCGTTTAACCTCGTTACGCCCTACTTGATCGTCTTAGTATTTTCAGGCATGTTCGGGTTTTTATCATCAACACTTTTAACCCGCAAAGAGACAGTAGCTGTCTGAGAGGCCTCTACAAAGAAAGACGAGGTAAAAATATTGAGGGGTGATTTTAAGGGATTAGCGTATAAGATGCGTTGTGTCAGGCTTCCCCTTCAGCAGGAGCCTCCGGTGCCTTTTCCTCTGTGGTCTTCTTTGCCTTTGTCTTTTTCTTTTTTGCTTTTGTCTTCTTTGCCTTTTTCTTTGGCATACTTATTCACAACACTTTATACAAATTTATGGTTATAAAAATTTTTCGAATTTTGTAACAATCTCGCATGCAGTTTCATCTATGCATGGAGTCGTCATGCCAAGTAATCTTTTTAAATGATTTAGGATCTAGATGCTTGAAGCCAGTTGTCACAAGTTGACATATCGGAGTTCAAAAGGTTTGATTTCAGGGTAGGTTTAGTCGAGCATGCGGAAAGGGTAGCAGGGACTGACAAACTCATAAAACTAATTGTCAACTTCGGCTCCTTCAAGAAGAGGGCGATAACAGGCCTTGGCCACATATACGAGCCGGAGCACTTTGTCGGCAAGAAGTTCGTGTTCTTGGTGAACCTCAAGCCAAAGATGGTTAGGGGCGAGGTATCTGAATGCATGATATTGGCAGCTGCCGAGTCTGAGGAAGTCATAGCTCCGATAATCCCCGAAAGGGATGTTAAGGTAGGGTCTCAAGTATTGTAAGCATTATAGGAAACCTTCAAAGCATGTCTTAAACGTAGAGGATGGTGTTAGAATTGGCCAGAAGGTTACACGTTGCCGATGCTTTTGAAGCGCCGGAGGACGAGGAGGTCGAATTATTCGGCTGGATCAGGAACAAGCGAGTACATGGAGGGTTAGTTTTTCTGGAGCTCAGGGATTCTACCGGAACCATCCAAGTTACCGTAAAGCGCGGACTTATTGAGGAGGGGAGCTTTGTAGAGGCTTCGGAGGTTACAAGGGAATCATCCGTCATAGTAACGGGTATCGTAAAAAAGGACCCGAGGGCTCCTGGTGGAGCGGAAATCCGCTGTACGTCGTTTAAGGTTATCGGCAAATCTATAGCTGAGTTCCCAATAAAGCCCGGCGCTAGCGTTAAGTTTCTACTAGACAACAGGCACCTCCACCTCAGAAGCCCTAAGGTTACTGCTATAATGAAGATACGTGCATTACTAACAGGTCTTCTCCACGAATGGTTTAGGAAGAACGGGTTTACTGAGATCCACTGCCCTACATTCATAACGGCCGCTGTCGAGGGTGGTGCCACGCTCTTTAAGGTGGATTACTTCGGCAAGAACGTCTATTTGACCCAAAGTGTTCAGTTCTATCAAGAGGCCGCAATATTCGGGTTGGAAAAGGTTTACACGATACAGCCAAGCTTTAGGGCAGAACTCAGCAGAACTAGGAGGCATCTGACCGAGTTTTGGCATGTTGAGGCTGAGATGGCCAACGCTACGTTAGAGGACATGATGGCAGTTGTGGAAAGACTTGTCGGCGACACGGTCAAGGCGCTAGCAGAGTCGGCTGGGCCGTATCTTAAAATTTTGGGCAAGAACATAAACGCCTCGATTGCAGAACCTCCCTATCCCAGAATAAAGTATGCCGAGGCTCTAGAGATTCTGAGGAGCAAAGGTTTCAACATAGAATGGGGGCAGGATTTTGGGGCCGACGAAGAGAGGGAGCTCTCTAAGGAGTTCGATAAGCCCTTTTTCGTTACCCATTACCCAAAGGAGGCGAAGGCCTTCTATCACATGCCGGACCCCTCAGACCCCAGAGTTACGCTCAGTGCCGACCTTCTGGCACCCGGAGGTTACGGTGAGATAGTTGGAGGGGGGCAAAGGATTCATGATTACGAGTTGCTTGTCCAGCGAATAAGGGAGGCCGGTCTTAACCCCTCGGATTATGAGTGGTATTTGGATTTAAGGAAGTACGGTTCAGTGCCGCATAGCGGGTTTGGCCTCGGCTTGGAAAGGATGCTTTGGTGGCTACTTGGTATGGTGCATATCAGGAGCGTCACGCTGTTTCCGAGAACCCCAACAAGGGTTTATCCATGAATGATGTGTACCAGCCCTCAGAGGATACTTTCTTGCTAATGGACGTCATCAAGAAAGTGCCCTACGTCAGAAGGGCGTTGGAGGTAGGCTCAGGTAGCGGTGCCGTCTCTGTAAATTTGGCACACAAGACTGATTATTTAATAGCTACAGACATAGACTTGAACTCGTGCCATGCCACGCTAGAACGGCTTCGTAAACATAACCTAAGGGCTAATACTGACGTTGTTTGTTGTGACCTTCTCTCGGCCTTTAGGGAAAGCTCGAGCTTTGACCTTATCGTTTTCAACCCCCCATACCTCCCTGATGAGTGCTTAAAGGACGTTTCAATATTCGGTGGCAAGCATGGTGTGGAGACCTCAGCAGAGTTCCTACAACAAGCCCACCATGCGCTTTCGCACTCTGGTAGCATACTATTGGTGGTTTCGAGTATCTCAGACCTAGGAAAGTTATGGGCGGTGGCATCAAAACTGAAACTCAACCATAAAATTCTCAAATCTGTTAAGCTCTTCTTCGAGGAAATAAGTGTGGTTGAGTTTAAGAAGGGTGTATAAATAAAAGGTTAGTAACGGAGAAACTAACTGATTACTGTCAAGCGCTAAAACTCTTCCTCTTCCTCCTCAAACTCTTCCTCTTCGAATTCTTCCTCCTCCTCGAATTCCTCTTCTTCAAACTCCTCCTCAAACTCTTCTTCGAATTCCTCCTCTTCTTCAACTGATAATATGTTTGGATATACCATATTAACCCACCGTATTGAAAACTACGACCACATCTTATTTTTAAGGTTTGCGGACTTTCCTTGAGGCAACCGAGGTTACATGTATTCGTTACATTAAACGATGCTCTGCTTAAAGATATATTTAAATCGTTTGACAAATTTCCGTAAACAAAGGCGGTCGCATTGAATAAAAAATACGGAATTTTTCCATTAAGCCGAATGAGTGGGGTTTAAAAGGTGTTTAATGATGTTATGGTACGAATATCTGATACTTGTGGCTCTTGGTTTCGGAATAGGCGGGCTAGGGACGTTAATAGGGATAGGCGGTGGCATGTATCTTGTTCCTGCCCTCATCCTGCTATACGGTTTCGAGCCCAAACTGGCGACTGGGACGAGTTTGTTTTTCATTTTCCTAAACGTTTTGTCCGGGAGCATTTCATACTTGAGGCTTAGAAGGGTTGACGTTAAGCTTGGACTCATACTTACTATTCCAACGATTCCGGGCGCAATTATAGGTGCGTACCTTGTGGGATATATTGAGCACTTTACGTTTAGGCTTCTCTTTGCGGCACTTTTGGTTTGGGCATCGCTTTACTTACTACTTAAGCCTAAAGCCCAATCCGGTAGCGTGAAGACTGGAGGGTATGGAAGGAAGATTGTCGACTCTAGTGGCAAAGTCTACACGTACTCGGTTAACATACCCTTAGGGCTCGTAACGAGCTTTGTCGCAGGTTTTGCATCCAGCATGTTCGGCATCGGTGGGGGTGTGTTGCACGTGCCTATCATGATACACATACTCGGCATGCCAGTTCACGTTGCAACTTCCACATCGCATTTTATACTCGTGTTTACAACGCTCTTTGGTTCCATTACCCATTCCACGCTAAACAATGTCTCATTCGAGTATGCCATCTTCTTAGGCTTAGGTGGTGTGCTGGGTGCTCAGGTGGGCGCACGCGTATCGAGTCGCGTGGGCGATGTGAAGATCAAGAGGCTACTGGGTCTTACGCTCCTGCTTGTCGCTATAAGGCTAGTGCTGCGGTTCTGATGGGTCTTGTGGTCGTCGTTCTGCCCGTCATAGATTGTGTCCAACTGAAGCCGGAGGTTAATTAAAAAGTGGGGGCGGCCGGATTCGAACCGGCGGTCTCCGGGTTTCTGCACACCCAACTTGCTTCATGGAGATCTGGAGCCCGGCGCCGTAGACCTTGTTCCCCGGAGACTTGCTCCTCTGGGCCACGCCCCCCTCTCTTGAGCTTTTGTTCTAGCACATTTATAAATTATTTTTGTGATCCGAAACGGTAAAGCTAATAATTTTCGGTTCCATCCATTATGGCAGCCTCGGTAGCCTAGCCGGGTGGGGCGCCGGCTTGGTAAGCCGGCGGTCGCGGGTTCAAATCCCGCCCGAGGCTTT
>JAKCEW010000006.1 GCA_023539445.1 Candidatus Terraquivivens yellowstonensis | reverse complement strand
CTCCACCACGTTCTGAAGCCCAACCTTCTTGACCCTAAGAATCCCTTTCTTTTCTAACCTCTTAACAAGCCTCCACATCGTAGTCCTAGGAATGTTTGGGAATGCATCCCTCAACTCCGCCTCCAACGCCCTTCCGTTTTTTTCCTTCAAAAAACGCACAATCTCCACTTCCTCCGTTTTAAGACCCTCAAGCCTTTTCTTACGCTTGTGTAACACCAGACCGGCCGTCAGCCCGACCGCGACCGCCACTATGGCACACACAACCAAGGCATAGTAGAATGGGATGGGTATAAACTCGGCAGAAGTGCTTGTCTGGGTTGTTGTTTGTGTTACCGTTCTCTGGTAAAGTATCTCATAACTTATCTCCCAATCCCCAGGGTAAAGGGTAAGCTTTAGTTTGTTCCCTTCGGAGCTTATGAGAGATGGCGGTGCGCTCATATAAATCAGTATGGAGTTTTCAGGAAAAACAACTTTCAGCTCGAAGGGTGTGCTGATCGTCAGCGTCCATAACCCAGCTTCCTTGCATGTTAAAGCATCCGTGTCGTATTCCAAAATGACGTTGCTAGCACCGAGGGTGTAGATTGTTATATTCTCATTCCCAAGCTCGTAGTCAAGCGGTGCCGAGTTTTCATCAAAGACAACTATGTTAAACACATGCGCTTGAGAGGATAAAAGCGGAAGGGTAATTGATGCTTCATCTTCGTTAACCGAGATCGTTGTGCTAACCCTGACGACGCCGTCCGCGAAGACCGTCAATGTCATATCCTTAACGACGTAAGTGTTCTGGGCAAAGACGACCGGTTGGAAAAGCAGAAACAGTAAAATAAAAAGCGCAAATCTGGAAACGATCTTCATGCGATGTCCCTTCTTATTATCTACAGAACTCCTAACTTAAATTTAAGATTCGTCAGAAAGTCAAAGGCTCGGTGGGCAGAATCTTTTCTAAAACTTTAAGGTGCGAAAATCCCTTTAAGCAAAGTTCTTGCGGCCCTTTCTATGTCCTCACGCTTAACGGTCCTTCTGCCCGCATAGCTTGCCAGACCCAACGCTTCCTTCGCGACGGCGAGGCCGACCTCTTCCAAAACACGCCTAAGCTCTTCGGCTGCCTCCTCGCTTACCCTAGCTGCACCTGCCTTCTTTATTATCCTGTGAATTGGAGCCGTGGAAAGCTCACCTTGGACCATAAACAACCCTCTTTACAAAAGACACAGCTTATTCCCCTATAATAACCTTTCTGAGCGGGCTAAAACCTCTATTTCGCTTTTAATTGGCTTTTTTCAAAAATAACTTTTGAGAGGTCCGAGAAATTACTGTAAAAATACGCAATTCATACACCGGTAAGTCGCTCTAATCCATGCGTAAAAAAAGTTTTAAATTATAAAAATACCCCTTTGGACAGGAAAATTGTGAGTCTTATGAGCGGAATAGAGAGAGTTACATGCCCACATTGCGGTAAGTCAACGATTAAGGGGAGGTTTTGCATGTATTGCGGAAAGGAGCTGGAACCTGCGCCTGAAGCTCAAGCTGCCCCGCAGGTGCCGAGCTTAGAGGCTCCAAAACCCGAAGAGATGACTGAAGAAAGGAAACTTATCGAGCAAATCGCCAACCTCCATAAGTGGAGGTTCAAGCTTTTAGACGTGTTCTTGGAAGGCGGTACCGACGTGGACATCTTTGAGGAGGTGTATAGAGAATACCGCAGCAGGATTGAAACGCTCGAAAGCAAGCTACAGGAAGAAAAGGCGAAGATAGAAGAGAGGATAGGCGAGCTGACGGCGAAGCTTAACCAGCTCAAGGTCAGGCATGAAGTCGGCGAGATACCGGATAGACAGTACATCATGTCGAAATTGGAGATAGACAAGGAACTCTCAAAGTTGAGGCCTAAGCTCGGGCTTCTGCAGAATCCCTTCGACGTGAGGCTTGCAGACCTTCCAGCATTCGAAGAATCGGTTCGCTCAAGAATAGAGAAGATCAAAAGCTCCGGAAAAAGCCTCCGCTTGAGCGATGAGCTCATCGACCTCATAATAAAAGACCTGAACAGCGTGCTTGAAAGCCTGAACGTCCTGATGGAGCAGCATAAAAAGATAAAGCACGAACTCAGCAAGCTAGAGCTGAGGTACAAGATCGGCGAGCTTAAGGAGGACGAGTACTTAGCCCAAAGACAGAGGCTCGAAAAACAGTTAGAGATGCAGTTCTGAGCCAAGAGTACAGATCTCACAGTGTCCCGCCCATGGTCAAAGCAGTAGTGGCCGTTGTCGCTGTACCGGGTGCTGGGAAGACCACCATCCTTAAAAAGCTCAAAGAGATTATGCCATCAGTTTTTGTCATAAATTTCGGCGACCTTATGCTGGATGAGGCTTCTAAGTACTTCGGCGTAACAGACAGGGACGAGATGAGGAAAAAGCTCGCCCTAATCGATTACAGAAACCTTCAACTCCGTGCCGCGAAGAACATAGCGAGCCGGAGTGAAGACATTGTTGTCGTAGACACGCATGCCGCCATAAGTACGCCTTATGGGTACTATCCGGGTTTACCGCCCGAAGTTGTTAAGGCATTAAACTTGGACTTGATAGTGTTCTTGGAATTCAGACCTGAAGACATACTTGCGAGAAGGGAAATGGACCAAGAGACCGTAAGAAAGAGGGGACTGGAAAGCATAGAGATGATAGAAGAGCACCAAAACATCAGCAAAATGTTTGCTGTAGCGGCAGCGAACGAAGCAAAGTGTTATCTGAAAATCCTTAGATATTATTATCCGCAACAATATCCATTTCAGCATGCGATCGAGTGTGCCAAGGAACTCGCAAACCTGATAAAATTTGTTCTGCAACAAAAAGGAGTTGTTATATAGCTTTCTCCTTCCAAAATAGCGTAAGAACAATAATCGTACCGATGACCACTATTATAGCGCCCGTGAGCGTACCTGTAGGCGGTTGTGCGTTCATTAATTTTTCAGCGACGTAGCCAAAGACAGCTGAGAAACCTATCAGCATTGTGAGCACAACGATTATGATACTCTTCAAGATGCTTCTCAAGAGCATCACCATGCGTACAACTGCATTCACTTCTCCAAAATAAATATTAAGAAGTTATGAGAATGCGTATAGGGAAAGCGTATGGCTAAGAAGAGGAAAGCAGGAAAAAAGAGAGGAAAGGCTGCGAAGAAAAAGGCTAAGAAGAGAGCCCCGGCTAAAAGGAGAGCGAAGAAGGTAACACCCGCGCCGGCTGAAGAGGCTCCTCCGGCTACCGAGGAAAAACCGGCAACAGAAGCCGCACCAAGTGAAGGACAGGAGAAGATGCCTCAATAATCCGAAGAGTCGCGACAAGCCTTCTTGGCCGTCGTTATGTAGACTGTATGTGCTCTCATTATATGGTCAGGCCTCGTCATACCCCTTTTGACCCTCAACGTTCTCATCAATAACTCAATGGTGGTTACGTCAGCAAAGCCGTTCGAGTTGAGCGCTTCAACAGTCTCGACGACCTGTTCGATCGTGGGGCTTAATGATACGAAGGTCCCTCCATCAGACAACGCCTCGTACGCATTCGGCACCGCCAGCCAAGGCGTTGGTATGTCCAAGACTATCGTATCCAAATCCCTTTCTTCTATCGCCACGGTAACATCACCCTGCTTTAGTTTTACGTAAGGTAGCAGACCTAGCTCATCGAGTTGCTTCCTTGCATTCTCCAAATACTCTTCCGAGAGGTCGTAACTGTAGACCATGCCATTGGGCATGACGTAGGATGCTATAACAGCCGTCAGGACGCCGCTACCAGTCCCAGCCTCAAGCACCCTAGAGCCCGACCTGATGTTCCCGAGGATTATTATGGCACCCAAGTCTTTAGGATAGACCACCTGGGTTGGTCTCGGCATCTTCATAACTATATCTATAATCGTTGGCTTCAAAGCAAACCAAACAGATCCCGTGTTGCTCACGAGTTTTGTGCCGTACCTCTTGCCAATAAGTTCGGACAGGTCCACGTATCCCTCACTAGTATGAAACCTTATTCCGGGTTTGACCTTAACGAGGTAACGCTTCTTCTTTTCTGTCAAAAATAAAACCCTAGAACCTTCCTGTATCACCTCTCCCATATAGACCCCCCAGCGCTCTCCTCAATTCAAACTTAGGCCGGAATATTTATCTGAGTAGCCCTCGAAGCAGAGAGCGCTTTCGGGTTTCATAAGCTCCCTTAGCAAGGACGTGGCATAGCATCCGCTTGGAAGGGAAAGGCGAACCCATACATGATCGTCTCCTATATCGGAGGTTTTGAATTCCCAAGAAGGTATGGCAATCGGTCTGTAGCTTCCTGCAGTCGCAGCTTCCGGCAGGGCTTTAGAGGTGAAATCCTCCAATCCTACACCTTCTTCTTCCAAAATCTCTTCCAAAAATTCTCCCTTCTCGTTATTCGGCAGCTTGATCCTATACCCCGGTACTGGGAGGAGTACGGACAACCTACCAGCCCGTGCAAGCGATAGTGCGCGCGACAAGGCACCATGACGCAAAAGGAAGGGCTTACGTGTCGGCGAGCCATGAACATCGAGTTCAACGACTAAATCTCCAGTGTTCGGCACCAATAAATCGGAATTTTTTTCCAGCAACCTCGATAAGCATCTGTTAAAGATGTACGCCGAGTAGGCCTCCACAAATAATCTCCTAAGTCTCAGAGGCAGCCTTCTAAGCGCACCCGTATAATCGTGTGCGTTCTTTGCCAAGTATTCTGCCATGGCTCGTTCATAAAGAAGGTGCTTTGGCAGATTCTTCAATGCATCTTCAGGGTTCCAAGATTCCGCAAGCCTCATCCTCGCCTCCCTTACAACTCTAGGCTCAAACCAAGTCCAACCTGTGATGAACTCTTCAACCGCTTCCTTAAGCATGCCCTTTATTATCAGCTTCCCGATTACGTGCGTTATAGGCCTACATGCTCCAAACCTTTGATGTCCAAAAAAGTTCGGTGCACCTTTCAGCTTCAACTCATTAACGGTTCTTTCAATCAGATCGGCCGCTGAGTGGCCATCAAATCGCAACCTCGAAATCTTGATTTCGAACATGTTTCTGTACAAATCAGCAGATGATATCTTGGAATTCCTCATCGATACACGACGCAATAATATCCGATCTGCGATTTGAACTACATCATTCAGAGTTAGAAGGTTGTCGTTTGGTACGGTGATGAACTGCCACGAGTAGGCTCTTCTGTCCTTTATTCCACAAACGCCCACATCTTTTTGTTTGACACCAAGCATCTTAGATATGAGAGATATCGCCGATATCGTATCGACATCAACCTTATGCAGGACGTACAGTAGGAATTTTCCATACATCTTGTTTGAAAGACTCGTTTCGAACATCGCCCTCGCATCGCTACCATCTTTCAGAACCTCCCACACCATGAAATCGTCCGGTCTTTCCTTAATCATGCCCCCAACACCCTCTGACCTTGTTACATAGCCTTCTATGCCAATGAAGTGCTCGATGTCTTTTGGCTGGAGCTTGCTTAACATCACAACCTTCACTCGATGTTTCATAACAGGGGTAAATTGCCCGTAACTTTATCGACTAGTTCAGAGGGGGCTGGACCTATTCCAAGGGTCGTTACTGTCCCGGGTTCCAGCTCTGTCAAACCGGCATCGGATATCAGGGCATTCGGTATGCCAAGCATATCGGCTTTCCTCTTCAACTCTTCAAGCTCGTCCACAGACTTCACCTTGAGCACGACCTTCTTCTGCCCCTCCTCCATCCATTCCTCTAACCAATTGGGCTTAGACCTCCTACACTCCTCCGCGGCCGAGACAGCAGCATGCCCCACCTGAGCCGCGAGCTTCCCGACGCTCATGTTAAGGTCCGTTCTTACAACGATTACTTGCTTATACCGGAAAGCACTCATCTTCTGGCTTCCCATAATTATTAGATATCGCTGTCTATTAAATCAAATTTGGAAAGCTTGTACGCTTCAGGCGTGAAGAGGAGAGTCGGTGCTGACTATCGTCTTAATCCTTTTCACACCGTCTATCTTATCGATGAATTGTGCCACGGATTTCGGTACTAGTGCCCTCCAATCTTCATCCTCCACCATCATCTTTCTTATCCTAGTTGCTATGAGTTCGTTTCTCCTAAACATTTCTATTGGTTTTACCTCATAGCCTGCCTCCATGAATAGTTGTGTTACCAGCGGGTTGTTAGTGTATACTGTTTGAAAGCTGGGCGTTAGTGATTTAACATGTGCGACCCACATGGAGTGAGAACCTACGTCGGGCACGGGTATGATTAGAACCTTTCTAAGGTCTATGCCTGCCTCCTCTAAAGCCATCCTAACCATCTCGATTCTCTCGCCGGCCGTGAATGGATTATCGAACGTGTGACTATACTGTGCGCTTCCCACCACGATTATGAGTTCATCGTTCTCAGATAGTATGTGTTTTATTGCCTCGACATGGCCTATATGTATTGGCTGGAACCTCCCTATGAACAACGCCCTCCTCAAGATTGACCAGTAACAAATGACTGATAGGTGTATTTAACCATGCGAGGCGCTTATCAGCAATACGCCGTCCAGCATCTTTTTCTCGACACGCACGTTTCCAAAAAGAGTTTTCATTAGACTGATGAGTGCGCTGTTCTTCGGCATCTTCGCATAAGTCGGGTATATCTCGTACGCCAAAAGACCCTTTCTCCCCAACTTAATGAACGCCAGCATTGGCGAGATGAATCTCCAATATAGGGCGACAAGGAATCGTTTGAGTGCGTGGTCTGGTTTACCGAGCTCCAAAATTGCAAGCCTTCCACAGTCCTTCATGACTCTCTTGATGTTTTGGAGGGCAACTTTCATGTCGTAAGCATCGCGCAAGGAAAATGCCATGGTCACACCGTCCACCGAGTTGCTCCTTAAGGGTATTGCTTCGAACACCCCGATGACCTTCTCACAGATTGAGCGCTCCACGTCAGCCTTCTTCAGCATTTCCGGTAAGAAATCCAGCATAACGACGAGGCCAACATTTGGATTCTCTGCAAGCACGGCCTTTGTCATAGCTCCGTTCCCTGCACCGGCATCGAGCACCACACCGTCTACGTTCCCTAAGTTTCTTGCGGCAACTTTTCTAAGCTCTTTATCCCTGCCGAGCGATATTACCGAATTTAGCTCGTCGTAAAAGCACGTAAGCTTGTCAAGCGCCCTGATGACCCTCCACCAGTCCTTCCCCAGCCCTGGCACGGGACGTTAAAGGTTACGTGCTAACAAAAAGGTTTTTCGTAAAAACTTTAACTCTCGGAATCTGCTAAGGTGATATATATGGAAGAAGTGAGCTCAAAGCTCTCAGAGCTCATAGCATGGTTTAAGAGGTTCAACAGCGTGTTGGTCGCCTTCTCCGGAGGTGTTGATAGCACACTAGTCGCGAAGGTCGCCCACATGGTGTTGGGTGATAGGGCTTATGCGGTCACGGCCCGCTCGCCATCAATCCCGGAATGGGAGCTGAAAGAGGCGGCTGATATAGCGAAGCTCATAGGAATTAAGCAAATTTTTGTAGACATTGACGAGACCACTAGGCCGGAATACGCGAAGAACATGCCTGATAGGTGCTACTTTTGTAAGGAGGTGGTGTACACTAGGTTCTTGGAGGTCGCTAACAGATTAGGCGCCGAGCAGGTAGTGGATGGTGTGAATTTTGATGATTTAAAGGATTTTAGGCCCGGCATCGAGGCCGCTAGAAAGCTCGGCGTCAGGAGCCCTTTAGCTGAGCTAGGAATAGGAAAGGAGGTTGTGAGGGAGATATCGAGGTTACTCGGCCTTCCTACGGCACAAAAACCCTCCTCTCCATGCCTTGCATCGAGGATAGCATACGGCCACCCGATAACCGCCGAGCTCCTAAAAAAGGTCGCTATGGCTGAGGAATTCATAAAGAGGCACGTTAACCCGAAAGTCCTTCGTGTCAGGGTCCACGGGGACCTCGTCAGGATAGAGGTCGGTAAAGACGAGAGGCATCTAATGTTCGATGTAAACCTCATCGATAAGATCGTGGCCTATATTAAGGGTCTCGGCTTCACGTTCGTGACGTTGGACTTAGAGGGGTACAGACAGGGAAGTTTCCTTGAATCCCTCCGAAAAACGAATAAGTGTGCTCTTATAGAAAATATTACATGAACCTACGCGAGATACTCACTAGGCTCTCTAAGGGTCAGCTGAGCGTCGAGGAGGCTGAAAGGCTCGTCAAAACCCTCGCAATCAAAGCTGTATCAAATTTTGCAAGGCTAGACGTTGGTAGAGAGTTGAGGAGAGACGTTCCAGAAATCATACTTGCCGAAGGAAAAACTGACGATCAGCTTTTGGAGATAGTACGTGCATTATTGATGGATGCTGGCAGGGCTATAGTGAGTAGGCTTCAAAAAGAAAGGTATGAATACATAGTATCGCGCTTACCAGAAGATTGCGAATTTGAATACAATGAACTAGCCAAGATACTAGTCGTGAGGGGCAGGGGCTACCCTAAGCCCAGCACAGGTGGAAGGGTTGGCATACTCACTGCCGGGACTCATGACGTTCCGGTAGCCGAGGAGGCAAGAATAATTGCCGAGGAGATGGGTTGCACAGTAAAAACCTTTTACGATGTCGGAGCGGCCGGAATCCACAGGTTATTCGAACCACTTAAAGCGTTACTGGAGTGGGACGTTGACGTGATAGTGGTGGTCGCGGGAAGGGAAGGAGCCCTTCCAACAGTTGTCGGTAGCCTCGTCGATGTACCAATAATCGCCGTACCTACATCGTCCGGTTATGGTTATGGCGGTAAGGGCAAGACCGCGCTGATGGCGATGCTCCAGTCATGCTCGCTCGGCATAGGCGTAGTGAACATAGACGGTGGTGTTCCGGCTGGTGTACTTTCTGCGTTGATAGCTAACAGGGTCGCAAAGTTTCGAGCTTAAGTCCAGTAGTTTTAATCCCCTCTCGCAACCTTCCGCGTCAAGCCTATGCCCTTGCAATATATCCTGCCGGGTTCACCAATCGTACCCTCAACCACAAACTCCGCGCCCGTTAACCTCTTACAAACTTCTATGCCCGTGAGCGTGTGTAGCGTTAATTCTGTAACCCTGTACTCGGAGTGACCCTTTGCGATTGCCGTCCAAATGACCAACTGGTCGCCGAGGTGCTTATCAACTGGCGCCTTAGCATTTAGTTGCTTTACTAAGTCTGCCGCTGCCTCCTCACCAATCTTCTCAGCAGGAACGCCCAACCTTCCGAGGCTGTCCGATGCTATGATATTGCCGTCTTTTGTCCTAGCGAACAATATGATGCCGCAACCAGGGTCCACAGAACACTTAGGCGCATCAGCCTGCAACACTTCCAGCGATATGTCCGTGTTCTCGTAACCGTTTGCGCTCAAAAACTTGGATGCGCTTCTGGCCATGCGCTCGGCTATGTGGCCCGGCAATCTACAGCTGTAGCTGATTCCTGATATCTTCTCTATACCTGAAAATTCTGTCAACCTAATCGGTTTAAGATAGTCCACGGGCTCCGACCTAACCCTGACAATTCCTTGGCCTCTTGGATAGAACCCACGCCTCATTAATTCGAGTGAGAAGTTGCAGCCCATCTGTCTAAGCACCGGTAGAAGAACGTAAGAAAGGTACTCAAACGTGGGCGCCATAGGGTTGTTAGTCCCTCCCCTTATCTCAGCCTCCACGCGTTCTTCTGCGAAGGCCATGGCTGGCATCAAAGACTGGAGGATTAGCGTAGTGCTACCAGCTGTTCCCGCATCGAACGTCGTCTTTCCGCCCCTCAATCTTTTCGGTATGAAAACTACCTCGCTGGAACCTACGCTCAACCCCTTAACGTCGGCGTCCGCCAACCAAGCCACAGCCTTTACTGCGGTCATGTGTTGCGGTCTAAGACCTTGCGGTGACCTCTTAGCCCTAATGTTGTATATCCTGATGGGCTTCAGCATCATGGCGGAAAGGGCTATGGCCGTCCTCAGTACCTGACCTCCGCCCTCGCCTATGGAACCGTCAAGGCTGAAGATATCCTCAGCGCCCAATGCTTCTCACGTTTATACATCGTAATTTAGGATATGTGTTTGATCCTTCTTCGTGACCTGTAGTACTCGTCCTCCAGCTCTAAGACCAACCTTCTCAACTCTGGCTGGTTTTGCATCTCTATGTTAATTCTAACCTTAAAATCCCTGTACCCTTCCTCGAGGTTGCCTAGGTCCAAATTTATGTTAAGATGCTCCGCGAGCTTCTTTGTCAGGTAATAGGCTGTTTGAACGTCCGGGAATGGTAGATAAATGGGTGAATGCCCCCATATAATCATGGCCTCTATGCCCTCCTTCATGCACGCATACAGTATGAGGCTGTGAATGCTACCGGGCCCCTCATAGTTCGTGAATTCTCCACCGAGTGCCCAGACATCTTTTTTGAGGCTTTCGTTGTTGATAAAGAGGCTCATCACAGGCTCTACGGTGTGCGGTATTCTGTCCAGCAAACCGCCTATCGTATAAACCCTCTTTATCCCGAATTTTTTGATAACATACATTATCGCATCAACGTACTTCATCCAGTTTAGGTTTGGTTCTTCACCAAGGAACAGTACAAGCGAGCGCCCACCTGCACCATTAACGTACCAGAATTCGTTCTTTGGCATCGTATAGCTCGTCATGATGCCCGATTTGTAAGAGACGTATGGTCTCCTTACCGTGAAATCGTAGAAGGGTTCTGAGTTCATTTCAGCGAAAAGCTTTGATGGAAGCTTCGTCAACAGATACAGGAGCGTCATGCTCGATACTTTTCCACCATCGGACCAGCCATGGAAGCCGGCGATTAGGTACGGTTCTTTTAGGGTTGGCAGCTCGTAAAAGCGAATGATGTCCTCCATCCCTTATTTTGCGAGCTACTAAGCCACTATTTAACTTCAGCAACCCCTTCAGAAGAGTCAACATCAACGAGCAGGACGGCTTGAAGAAAGGAAAACTTAACATTTAAGTATGCCGCTTAAGTACGATTAAACAAGGAAAACCGGTGAATGGAATTTGAGCACTCAGTTTCCGTATCCAGGTGCAACGACATTAGGTATCAGAAGCAAGGATGCTGTCGCCCTGGCTTCCGAGAAGAGGCTCTCATATGGTTACTTCGTTATGAGCAAATCTGCGAAAAAAGTATTCCAGATAACCCCGAAAATAGGCGCTGCGTGTGCGGGTTTTGTCGCCGATATGCAGATGCTCATAAGGGATGCTACGGCTGCGATAAACCTCTATAAGATTGAGAACCGCATCGAACCAAAAGTTCGGACGGTTGCAAAGATTCTTTCCAACTACCTATTCAGCAGCAGGTTCTTCCCCTACTTGATGGAAAGCATAGTCGGAGGGTTTGACGAGGATGGGTCACACATAATAGTATTGGACCCGCTTGGTTCCATGATAGAGGACGATTATGCAGTCGTAGGTTCTGGCGCTGAGATAGCGATAGGGGTCGTTGAGAGCGAGTACAGAGAAAATATGACACCAAAGGAGCTTTACGATTTATCCATAAAAGCGATCAAAGCATCGATGGCTAGAGATGCGGCGAGCGGAAACGGCATAGACATACTCATCTTTACTGAAAAAGGCCTGATGGTAAACGAGACCATAAATTTATGAGAGACATTTCATATAGCAAGAAGAAGAGCGTCAAGTTATTAGGTCGGTACCTCGTATGAGGCTGCTAAAAGGTAAGGAGAGCATACTGATCTTCTTGGCAGAGAACGACGCCTTTGCCCACGATATCAGAATAACTACATCAATGCTCGCAAAACAACTTAACATTTCGCAGCAAACGGCGTCCAGATTACTCATCCAACTGGAAAAGGAAGGTTACATAACACGGAGAATTGTCGGAAGGGAGACCTACGTGAAATTAACAAAAAATGGGATGAACGAATTGATCGATCTGCACGTTAGGCTGAAGAGGATATTTGAGCAGCCTGTCCAGATAACTTTGGAGGGAAGGGTATTCTCCGGACTCGGCGAGGGTGCTTACTACATAGGCCTTCCGGGCTACTACACCCAAATTAAAGAGAAGCTCGGTTTCGAACCTTTCTTGGGTACGCTTAACATAAGGTTGTCATCAAGCGCAGCAGTAGAAGGAAGGATCTTGTTAGAAAAAGCCGCTGATATAGTGATAGAGGGCTTCAAGGACGAGAAAAGAAGCTACGGCAGCGCTAAGTGCATAAAGGCGCTCTTCAACGATAAAGACGAGTGCGCAATACTCTTCATAGAAAGAACGCACCATGATGCATCGGTGATAGAGGTTGTTGCACCGTACAACCTCAGAGAGAGGTACGGCCTTAAGGACGGTGACAAGGTTAAACTGACTGTGAATCTCCAGCCGATTTTGTTATTTAGCAACCTTCTGGGTACAAGCAATGTTTAAATTAGCGCATAAGTTTGAAGTGAAAAGTTATGAAAAAGGTTTGGCAGGAGTGTATAGAATGCCATTCGACGTATGATGCAGACGTTATCAAGTACAAATGTGATTGTGGTGGACTGTTAGAAGTTCGCATAGATCTTGAAAGCTTGGACGGCATTTCGTGGGAAAGGTTTAGGTCTAGGAGCTTCAACGTTTGGAGGTATTTTGAATTGCTACCTTTTGAGGTTGGCGATTCTACGGTATCGCTGTATGAGGGCGGTACGCCTCTCTACAAATGTGAGAGGCTTGGCAAGTGGCTGGGAGCCAAAGATTTTTACATCAAGTATGAGGGGATGAATCCCACGGGTAGCTTCAAGGATAGAGGCATGTGTGTTGGCATAACTAAAGCATTAAAGCTCGGGGTAAAGGGCGTTGCATGTGCTTCAACGGGCAATACCGCCGCATCGCTTGCTGCATATTCCGCTAGGGCCAGAATCCCTTGCATCGTGATCGTGCCGAAGCAAACCGTTGCTCTTGGCAAATTGTTTCAAGCAATAATGTATGGCGCAAAAGTGATTAGATTGGATGGAACTTTCGACGAAGCCCTGAGCTTAGTGTGGAAGGTTGTAGATGAGGTTGGCATTTACCTACTAAATTCGATCAACCCGTGGAGGATTGAAGGGCAGAAGACCGTGGCTTTTGAAATAACAGACCAGCTCGGTAAAGTGCCAAGATACGTAGCGCTTCCCGTCGGGAATTGTGGGAACATAGCAGCAGCTTGGAAAGGGTTCAAAGAAATGGAGGTGGTTGGTCTAACGGATTGTGTGCCGTCAATGGTTGGCATTCAGTCCGAGGGTGCCTCGCCGTTTGTCGATTTAGTGAAAAATGGTCTTGAGACATTGAGACCAGTTGAAGCGCCCAACACGATAGCATCAGCCATAAGGATAGGAAAGCCGGTAAACTGGAAAAAAGCGCTGTTGGCCGTAAAAGAATCTAACGGTCTTGTTGCAAAGGTCTCGGATGCCGAGATAATCGAGGCTCAAAGGATGCTGGCTAGCCTTGAGGGGATAGGCGTGGAGCCTGCTGCGGCTGCATCGGTAGCGGGTGTCAAGAAGCTCATAGAAAATGGAGAGATCGATGCTGACGAAACGATCGTTTGCATTTGTACAGGGAACATGCTAAAAGATCCAAATCCAGAGTTGATTAAGGGCTTAGAGCCCATAGACGTTGCACCCGACTTGGATTTAATCAGGAATATTTTCACCTCTCTGCTCAACCAGTAGAGTATTTATAAGACGGATGTGGAAGAATATGGTGAGCGCTTTGTTGCAAAGAGTTTCGACAGGGATACTAAAGCTCGACAAAATGTTGGGAGGCGGTTTCATCCAAGGACGGACATACCTCATCGCTGGCGAGACCGGTGCTGGCAAGACAATACTTGCACTGCAGTTTTTGAGGGATGGATTATTGCGTAATGAGCCGTGTGTTTACGTATCATTGGACGAAAGGGTTGGAAACGTCCTCACGGGCGCTGAAACGTTAGGCTGGAACTTTTGGCCCTACGTCAAGAACGGACTTTTCTATCCCTTTGAGATAAGGCTAGAGGCAGCCGAGGTCAGGAAGTATGGGAAGGAGAGCAAGGCATTCATCGAAGCAATCAGAAGGGTGACTAGGGGAGGGCCCATATCAAGAATAGTCCTAGATCCAGTCTCAGCCCTTGCAATGGGAGCTAAAGAAGAATTTTACGTCAGGGAGTATCTGAGAGAGGTCATAACATACTTAGAAGAGGTTTGTAACGCTACGACCCTGCTCATTACGGACATACCTACGGGCTCTACTAAGCTGAGCAGGTTCGGTTACGAGGAATTCCTTGCGTCGGGTGTAATAGTGATGGGCATAACGAGGCTTGACGGCAAGCTTATCAGGACAATATACGTGAGAAAGATGCGGTGGTCACAGATGGACCCCACGATATACACATTCGATATACAATCTGGTTTTGGTATAGTCATCAAACAACCGCTTGACTCCTTGGTAAGCAAATCGGCGATGAAAGAAGTTAAGGCGGATGATGAGCTGAGCGAAGACGAAGAAGAGCAATCTTCTTAAACGGCTTTTGACAGCAAGCCCTTCGTAAGGTTATCCTCGCATTTTATGCTTTTATTCAAGTTCTAGTAAATAAAAATGGCGAGGTTGGGCTCATGGCATTACCGTCCAAGAGGTTTTCTGATGAATTTGCGGCACTCATGGATAAGGTCGTTAGGGTATCGACCGTTCAGGGTATAAAGCTGGAGGGCAGGCTCTTGGCATACAACCCTTCAGACTATAGCGTATGGCTTGCTGACGTAAAATATGAAGATGGAAACACTGTTCCGAAGGTGTTCCTATCTGGCAATAACATATTGATGATCGAGACGATGGAGGCTGGAATAGACATGCAAAAGCTTGCAGAGAGACTCAATCGCGTTTTTCCGAATATGGTCAGATACATCAAGGAGGCGGATGTCATACTCGTCATGGACAGAATTAGGGTGACAAGAAGCGGCGTGGTTGAAGGCTCTGGACCTGCAGCTGAACGCGTCCAGAAGGTCTTCGAAGAATTCATCAAAGAAGAGGCAAAATGACAAGAGCTAAAGGTTTGTGCCTAACGACGTTTGCCTCAGTTCGTTAGGTACGTTCATATTCTATCTCTGCGAACGCGTAAGCATTTGAAAGCTCTTCAAGGTTTCTCGGCCTGATATTGATGTCGAGAAGCTTGTTTAGGGATTCTAGGGCACGCATAGCCCCGAAGAAGTCTGGCGCCAACCCATTAGTCTCTACGAGTATCGATAAACCGCTCATGTTTCTCATACTTGCTAACGTAATCAGCAGCCCTGCCGCTCCTATTATCTGCCCCGAATACCTCAGAGCCCCAAGCTTTCCAACCCATTTTTCGAGTACATCCTTGTCGGTCGACGAACAGAAAACCATCCTTTTATCCGATACCAAATCCCTACCATAACCTCCCAGCGTTATGACGAATTTGCACCCAAACTTTTGTGCAACATCCAAAACTTTCTCGCAAAACTCATACTGCCCGTAGCTTGTCATGGGTTGCGCATTTCCATAAAGCAACAGCATGGGCCTAGGTGACTTTGCGAGGTAGATGTCACCAAAGCTGAACATAAGCCTACCGTCCCTTATGAAGCTAATGCTCGGAAAATAAGGCGAGTAGAGCCGGCACACCCTCTTCGGGTTCAGCTTGGTCAAAAGATAGGAAACGGCGACCTTCGCCACCAAACCAACGCCAGGCAGACCCTCTATTAACACCGTGTCCTCCGAATAGAAGTCCTCTAACTCCTTTTCAAAAACGACTTCTGTCTCGAGCATCCCTTTCCCAACGCTTTACCTTATTCCGAGTTAATTAACATTATCAGATCCGTTTGCGTAACATTTATCCCTTTCTACTCTGTAATATTATCAACGTGTGTTGTCCGAGCATCCGCGGCCGTAGTCTAGTCTGGTAGGACGTGGGGGCCCCGTCATAGGGGGTAGGCCCCAAGGTCCCGGGTTCAAATCCCGGCGGCCGCACCAATATCTTCAATTATGAGGCGCTAAGCACAAAGGGATTTTTAAAAGTTTGATCATGCATCATACGTAGTCTTGGAGGGCATCCTCTTGGCTCAAAAGGATGTTTATGACGTCATAATTATTGGGTCCGGACCGGCTGGATATACCTCAGCGTTATATGCGGCGAGGGCAAATCTGAAAGTGATAATCATCGCAGGCGTAACTCCCGGAGGCCAACTAATGTTAACTGGTCAAGTCGAGAATTTCCCAGGCTTCCCTGAAGGAATACCTGGGCCTGAATTGATGGAGAGAATGAAAGAACAGGCATTAAAGTTTGGTGCAGAGATTATCTATGACGATGCAATCGACGTAGATTTTTCGAGCAGTCCCTACAGAGTCGTTACCAGTAGCGAGGAATATTTAGGACATTCGATAATAATCGCGACTGGGGCAGCCCCACGCTGGCTTGGCCTCGAATCAGAGAAGAGATTAATCGGTAGGGGAGTATCAAGCTGCGCTACCTGCGATGCACCGCTCTTTAAGGATGCTGAAAACGTGGTCATAGTAGGTGGCGGCGACTCTGCCATGGAGTATGCATTGTTTACCGCCAACATAGCAAGGAAGGTCACGGTTATTCATAGAAGAGATAAGCTTAGAGCATCTAAAATAATGCAGGAGAGAGCGTTCTCCAACCCAAAGATCACGTTCGTCTGGAACAGCACCGTTACCGATATACTGGGCGAGGAAAAGGTTCGAGGTGTCAAAGTAAAGAACCTTCTCACGGGTGAAGAATCTATCATTCAATGCGATGCTGTTTTTGTAGCCATAGGTCACAAACCATCAACAGACATCTTCAAAAACAAAATAGAATTGGACGATGAGGGGTATATCATCACTAGGGATGTCGTGAAGACCAACGTTCCCGGAGTGTTTGCGGCAGGTGATGTCCACGACAAAAAGTATAGACAGGCGATAACCGCCGCTGGTTTCGGATGTATGGCCGCACTCGAAGCGATAAGATACGTAGAAGAGGTAAAGTCAAAGGCTCAGCATGGACAAGCATAGTTGCTTCTCGATCGCTACCCGGCGTCCCTTTTTCCCGAAAAACACCAACACGAAAATAAACTCAAATACTCTCATTCCAACCGTACTGTAGAATGGCCAGATGTAGCAAATGCAAGACGGAAGCGGAGTCACTTTACTGGTTGGATAGCATGAGGAGCAGTTTATGCCAATCCTGCCTTATTGAGCACTATGAGAAGAAGGTTAAGAGGACGATAATAAAGTACAGAATGCTTAGTGACGTCAAAAATTTGGGCGTTGCCGTTTCCGGAGGAAAGGACAGCATGGCCTTGGTTAGGTCCCTTTTGAACATTTTTCCAAGCCTTAACTTCACGGTAATACACTTGAACCTTGGGATACCCGAATATTCCGACGCATGCCAAGCATTAGTCCAAAAATTTTGTCAGGAGAATTCTATAGAATGCATAACGTATGATTTGAAAAAGGTTGAAGGATACTCCATCGGCGATTTTGCTACCTCTAAACTCGGACGGAGGATATGCGGGATATGCGGGGTTGTCAAGAGGTACCTGATAAATAAAGTCGCACTCGAGAACGGATTGGACGCTGTAGCTACTGGTCACAACCTCGACGATACTGTTGAGCTCCTGTTTAACCAGTACATGAGCGGGGCGTTAGGGGACTTGGTAAGAAATAAACCAGTTCTTCCTAGCACGCATCCAAAGATCGTCAAGAAGATAAAGCCACTGGTAGAGGTGACCGAGCAGGAAAACCTCTACTACGTACTATCCACGCATACGGGGTACGTAGACCGCGAATGTCCGTTGGTAAAGGGTTCCAGAATGTTGAAAAGAAAGAAACTACTGCTAAGGATCGAGGAGGAAATTCCGAACTTTAAATACCTCTTATTCAAGAGCCACGTAAAACGTTTTCTACCAATTCTAGAAAAACACTTTGAAGCACCGGCCATAAGGGAATGCGAAAGGTGCGGCATGCCTTCGATGAATTCTGTATGCAGCTACTGTAAATTGGTTTCCAAACTTCGCCTGTCTTCGCCAGTATCTTTCTCATCTCATTGATGATATCAGAACTGAGCCCAAGCAGACGGGCTAGACTTCATACGTCATTCCCAATGAGGGCGCGACGGCTTCTAAGGAGCACTCCTCCCTGGCCCAATTGGCAAGGACCTCACAACTATCACCATCGCCATGAACTGTGAAGACCTTTGTTCCAGGATTGAAAGACCTTAAGAGGGCTTGGAGCTCCTTCTGACCGGCGTGGCTCGAGAACAGGAAGTGCTCAACCCTAGCCTTGACGGGCACTTCCTTGCCGTTGACCATCAACTTCTTCTCCGAAACCAGCAAAGCCCCCGGCGTTCCCGGTATTTGGTAGCTGACCAAGAATATCGCTGAGGATTCGTCGTTGGCTATATGTTGAGCGTAATAAGCAGCAGGCCCACCCTTTAGCATGCCGGCTGGACAAACTATAACGCCGGGATGCTCGAGTACCCTCTTCCTTTCCCTTTTACCGCTGACTATGTTAACCCTTTTTTTAGCCTTTTCGAGCAGGTTGTAATTTGCGATGAATTCTCTATTTCTTAGATAAAGCTCCAGCAGCTTGACCGCCATCCCGTCCGTCGAGAGCATGTGTTTGAAGTTGTGAGCTGTCAAGATGCATAAGATTTCCTGGGAACGACCTACTGAGAATGCGGGTACTAAAACTATACCGCCGTTCTCAACAACCCTATTGCACTCTTCGACGAAACGCCTTTCAAGTTCCTGCCTATCCTCATGCGCTTCCTTGGCATAGGTCGACTCTGTTATGACGGCATCCACATCCGTCTGGCTTATGTCAGCACCGTCCAGCAGCCTAGTTTTTATGGGGTTGATGTCTCCCGTGAAGAGAAGACGCTTGTCCGCATTTATCACGACCTGAGCGCTTCCGGGTATGTGGCCGGCATCCAGTAGCTCTATCTCGACGTCCTTAACCCTTACCGGCTCCCTGTAGTAAACCCTCCTTGCCCTTCCAAGCATGTACTCTACCTCTAAATACTCGTACGGAACGTAGTAGCCGGAAAGCCTGAGGAAGTCCTCGAGAAGTATCTCGCATGTTTCAAGGGACATGCTAGTTGAGTAGAGCTTCGGCCCTTCATCCATATACAGCAACGGCACGGCTCCGGAATGATCTAGATGGGCGTGCGTGATCACGACAGCATCCAAGTCTTTTGGCGCTATGTGGGCGGGGAACTCCGGCTCGTCGTTCGGCTTGATACCATAGTCCAATAAGATCCTCGCTCTATCGGTCTTTATGAGTATCGCTGACTTCCCTACCTCGCCTACGGAGCCTAGAAAAGTTATCTCCATAACGGACACCGTTCCTCAGAAAGCTCACACACCATATGAGCAACCTTTCTTCTTAACATATTCACTCTGACGTGATTCATAAATGTTTCCAAGAAGTTAGTCTTAAATCCAAGAGGGAGCGAGATGCCCTTGGGCTAAAGTATGGACGTTATGGAAGCTATAAGGACAAACCTGGCCGTAAGGGAGTTTAAGCCGGAGAAGGTTCCCAAGGATGTGATAATCAAGATTCTGGAGGCGGGACGTCTCGCTCATAGCTCCAAGAACACACAGCCGTGGCGCTTTATAGTCGTAGACGATAGGGATAAGTTATCTTTGCTGAGCAAAACGACCCCGACGGGAGCCCACATAGCTAATGCAGCATTCACCATTGCGCTTTTTATGGAGAATGCGAAGCTTCCAGAGGTCGACGGCGCTAGGGCTATGGAAGACATGATGCTGGCGGCATGGTCTCTCGGCGTTGGCTCCTGTTGGATAACTAACTTTGACGATGAAAAGGTTAAACAAATGCTCAATGCTCCGAAAGAATGGAAGCTGATAACCGTAGCACCCTTTGGCTATCCAGTAAAGCCTGCGAGGAAGGGAAAGAAGAGGCGAAAAGCGCTCGAGGAGATAGCATACTACAACGCGTATGGGAACCCTATTAGCCGTATGATGGAGCAGCGGTAGCATGCCCTAAATTACACTCACCATTATTCCTTTTTCTTCCAGCTTAGATTTGATGAGCATGACGAGCTCTCTCAGCGATGGACTCCTGACATTCAGCAAAACCACGTACTCATAGCCGTGCCCCACTATGTAATTTACGGTTGCGTCGGTTATGTTTTCCTTAGCATCACTCAGCAGGGAAATGCTAAAGTTCGTCTGCGAAAATGGATAAACAAACTTCAGTTCTGCAGGGACGACACCGTAAGGGTTTAAAAAGAAAGCGTAAGAGGCTCTTTCAGCAACCTCGGGGAGCTTCTCTTTGACGATTCTTTCAGCGGCCTCCACAGTCTTATACTTCCCTCCAACTTGCGGTATCAAAACTATCGTGTCGGACTTTTTCACCGGAACGTATTCCATAAGCCTGCTTCTCGTCCTGCTGACTTCTGGTCTTAGAAGGCTGAGTTTGTCAAAGAGGTTCATCCCCCTACGTTTCGATACGGGCGTGTGCATCTCCATCAACTCTATGAGTTTTCTATCGGAAAGCATAGACCTAAAGGCGGCGTAGAGCCTAGGGTGGGACCTAGCCCTTATCTCAAGCAACTCCATCAGTCTTCCGTCCTTAATTGCCTGCCTTATCTCCATAACTTCGCGAAAACAAACGCTCAGGTTGTGGAGCGATAAAAGCCTAACCCTTTCATCGTCTGGCAAAGACCTTAGCTCGTCGGGAGAGTATTTCGAGCAGACCTCACATTCGCATGGAAAGTAATCCAGCATCGATAGTCTCAACGTCCCCGAGCTACTCATGTACCTCCCATCCTTTGCATATAGATAGTAGCTTGCAGAGTCAAAAGTGTCACAACCCATCGCCACGGCAAACGGCATTAGCATGGGATGGCCCGCACCGAATAGGTGGAGGGGTTTCTCGGATGGAATGATGCGCTTAACGGTCGCTATCATCTTAAAAAGCTTGGTAAACATGTAGCCCTCCATGAGGGGCGTTGGGCTTCCAAGGGCGAAAAAGTCAAAGGGCATCTCTACCAACCTTGACGCGCAATACTCTAACAATTGGAGGTGCGCTCCACCCTGTATCGGTGCCGCCCATAAAGCCCTCCTGCCGTTAGCCAGTACCTCAAGGGTTTCCGCGACGTTTGCCAAAGTCTTCTCCACGCTCTCCTTGGCCTTCTCATAACTTACTAGACCTGTTGGCACGTCGAGCGGTATGGCCATGTCGCTACTTATTGCCTCTTGAAATTTCGCGATCTCCTTAGGCGTGACCGTTACGTCGCCATACTCGAGCATCTGGTATCCGCCAGAATCCGTCATGACTACGCCGTCAAAAGATATAATGCTATGAACACCTTTCTCCATGCCCTCGCTCCTTAATCTCCTGTAAATTATGTAGGCGTTCGTTATTACCGCCCTGCATCCGAACTTCTCGGAAATATAGCTTGCAGGTATGGCCTGGCTTACTGGGTTTATCACCGGAAGGAATGCTGGTGTTTCAAACCTTCCGGACTTTGTCTCTATCCTGCCTATCCTTCCGAGGAGGTCTTTGGCTATAACTTCGAACATGTAACGACCCAGCCTTCAATCAACCTTGCCACTTTAAATGCTAGAAGGTGCACGTTTCGTGTCTTTTTCGAAAGTATTAAATATTACTTGTTTGCCAATAATAAATATGTCGTCTAAAGTAAAAGAAGAATTGGTTAACATGCTTAACAAGGCTCTCGAGCTGGAACATGCGGCCTATGTTCAGTACCTAAGTCATGCAGAGATCGTGGATGGGTTGAATTGCGAGCCCATAATAGAGAGATTGAAAGAGATAGCTAGCGATGAAGCAAAGCATCAAGAAATCTTTAGGACGCTCATAGGCGATTATCTAGGCGGCGTACCTTCAATGGGAATAGCCGAGACTAAGTCGGCAAAGACGATACAAGAAATCTTAGAGGTGAACTTAGAGGACGAGAAGGCTGCAGTAGATTTCTATGTCCAGATCCTAAAGAAGATCGCACAAGAAAAGGAAAACCTGCCGTACGAGTACCTTAAGTTAGAGCACGAGGTTAGGCACGTAATAATGGACGAACAAGAACACATAGCAGAACTGAAGAAGCTCCTGGGTTTAAAGTAGTTTCAAACTACCTGCGCATTTTTAACACCAATTTTTTTGAAAATTTTATATATTGACAAAAAACTCTACAGAGTAAATTCCAGCGGTGAGAGGTGAATTGGTTCCGAATAGGTGAGGGACTTCCGCCTAGCAAAGGCAACTAAGCCCTCACAACTATCCTCCAGCGCTGAAGGGACTCTAGCTTTGCTGTATGAAATGAACAGTTTGCTCAGCTCTATAGGCATTAGGGAGCATTTTATCGATGCCGAGTGGGCCAGCACAGACCCTAGATTTTCCGACCTTTCCATCCTACTCGAGGAACAGAAAGACGTTACTTTGGTGGTTACGATATCCGTGAGACGCTCCGATGCTGATATGAGAGTTAAGGAGTTTATCGAAATGGCACAGAGCTACAGCAACCTACAACCATGCCTCGTGCCCGGAAACCCGGCGTATCTGTCCCAGCAAGAACTATGCAAAAATTCCATAAAGTTAATCGAAGAATATGCTAGGAGAATCAGGCGGACATACGACGGCACGATGTACTTAGGTTGTGAGAAGATCGAGAAGGCCTCGGCCCGTATAGCGAGGCTTTTAAACATGAGGCTCTTCCACGTGTACAGGAGGAGCAAACTCGAATATTTCCTCTCGCTCGCAGACGAAGGTTTCACGGCAATCTATACGCCCGTTATCTTGGATAGCCCGAATGCCGCGGCAAAGTCTTACGTCGCCAGGAGGCTGGGTGCCAATAATCCCGATGGCGGTTTTATGGGGCAGTCAATCAACGAGTACGTCCTCTCATTGACGGGCGACGGGACAGATATCCTAGAGTATCTTAGAAGGCGATGCGTCACATTGGTCATTCAGCCGTTCAGCAACTCTGCTTCAGAGGTACAGGAGGCATTCAGAAAAATCAGGGCGCGTGTGGATCAGTGAGTAAAAAGCGTAAATATGGCTTATTGCAACGTAATAATAAAAGTGAAAAATTGTGTATGGAAGAAACGTTATGAAAATCGCGGAAAATGTTTACTGGGTCGGCATAAGGGACTGGAATCGCAGAATTTTCGATGCTCTGATACCGCTTCCAAAGGGAACGACCTATAATGCTTACCTCATAATCGGCAGAAACGGAAAGGCCCTAATAGATACTGTGAATCCAGGTTTTGAAAAAGATTTGGAAGATAAAATTCGTAACCTCGTAAATCCTGAAGAAATCGATTACATCGTTATGAATCATGCGGAACCAGACCACGCTGGCGCAATACCTCATATGATGAGGATCGCATCAAAAGCTAAACTGATAACCACTGCTATGGGTGCAAAAATGGCTCAGGTCTACTATCATACTCCGCAAGAAAGAATCAGGATCGTAGCCGACAACGATGTTATAAGCTTAGGCGACAAGAGCTTGCGCTTTATAGAGGCCCCTATGCTCCATTGGCCGGAAACGATGTTCACGTACCTAGAAGAGGATGGGATCCTGTTCTCATGCGATTTCTTCGGCGCCCATGTGGCCAGTGGTGCCTACAGCGATGAGGTCGAGGATTTGCTTGTCCATGCTCAAAGGTATTGGGGCGAGATAATGATGCCCTTTAGAACTTTGGCACAAAGGGCCCTAGAAAAGATCGCCAGCTTAAACATTAAAACGATAGCACCAAGCCACGGCCCTATACATAGAAAGCCTGAGCCTATTCTGGGCGCGTATAGACGGTGGGCTACTGGTGAAACAAGACCTAAGGCAACCATAGCCTATGTTAGCATGTGGGGCAGCACGGATGCTATGGTTAAGCAAATGGCTGAAACACTAGCATCTGAAGGTATCGAATTGGCTTTCCACAACCTACTCGTAACAGACGTTGGTGACTTAGCCAAGGACCTCGTAGATTCGAGAGCCGTTGTTTTGGGCGCCCCAACGGTTTTAGGCGGGGCCCATCCATTAGCTGTTTATGCCGCGTACCTTTTCAAAGCGTTGCGTCCGCCGACAAAATTCGCTGTTATTTTAAGTTCTTACGGCTGGGGTGGAGGTGCAGTAAGGCAAATCCAAGAAGTGCTTAAGGATTTCAAGTTCAAGGACGTGGATGTTTTGGAGGTTAACGGTCCACCAACGGAAGAGATCATGCGGCAAATTGCTGAAATGGGCAAATCCTTAGCCGATAAAATCAAGGAGAACGTCTAATTAGCGGCCGGTGGCTTCAACGAGAAGAACGCAACAGCGGCGAGGATCCATGCCACCAGCATTATGAATGCGCCGACTAGGATTATCGTGAGGACGGCACCGATGAGCAAAAGCAACCCCGCGGTCCCGAAAAGGCGCTCGTTGGACTTTGATGATAGGGTGTCGAAGGACTTCTTGTAGAAGTACGCAGCCAGCACGAAGAATATGAAGGCCAGCACCAACGCCAGGCCGAAACCGGCTAGGAACTCTATCGGTCTAAACACGGTTAGGCCGCGAAGCAATGTGCCGACAAATATGAAGAAGAAGGCCGCTGAGGCTACCACTTTGAATATAAACCCGTACAAGGCGTTTTGGAATATTGCCTTCTCACCGTAAGCATCGCTTAAGCCCTTCATGCCTATGAGTACGAGTATTATGCCGACGATTGCAAGAACTGGAACGAAGGAGCCTATTGCAACAAGTATGGCACCGACACCGCCTAAAGCCTTGCTCGATTCGAGGCTCAAAACATTTCCCCATTAAAAACGAGTTACGTAACCCGCGCCCAAAGGTAGGAGACGTTTTCGCCTGGACGGCGTGGCTTTCCTAGGCCACTCGAGCTTTTGGGAGTGGCGGGCTGAGGGCGTCCGGCCAAAGCCTCCGCCCGTACACCCCCACCCCATCAAGCCCGTCTTCTACGGGGGCTCTCGTCCGGAGCACAGGCCTGTTACCAGGCCCTAAGCTCCGGATTGGCTGCCTATTTTCGGGAGCGGCTTCGGGCTTAGATGCTTTCAGCCCTTATCCGCGGGGGCGCAGCGGCCCGGCTCTGCCCTGTAGGACAACCGGTAAACCGTTGGCCCCGGCGCTCCGTTCCTCTCGTACTGGGAGCACCTTCCCCTCAGGCAGCCAGCACCCCCAGCAGGTAAAATCCGATCTGTCTCACGACGGTCTAAACCCAGCTCACGTTCCCCTTTAATCGGCGAACAGCCGCACCCTTGGCCGCTGCTGCACGGCCAGGATGGGAAGAGCCGACATCGAGGTACCAAGCCGCGGGGTCGATGGGAACTCTCGCCCGCGACGAGCCTGTTATCCCTGGGGTAAGTTTTCTGTCACCTCCAACCCCCATCGGTGGGAGTTGAAGGATCGCTAGGCCCGGCTTTCGCCTCTGGACCCCTTGCGTTCAAGGGTCCAGTCAGGCCGGCTTTTGCCCTTACACTCAACGGCGGGTTTCTGTCCCGCCTGAGCCGACCTTTGGGCCCCCTCGATATCTTTTCAAGGGGGTGCCGCCCCAGCCGAACTGCCCACCTGCCGTTGTCCCAGGGCACCAGGCCCCGGTAAGGGATGCAGTCAAAGGCAGGCGGTGTTACATCGGCGCCTCCCCCAGCCCCCGGAGAGGCTGGGATCGACGGCTCCCGGCTACGCTCTGCACCCCCAGCCGCACCGCAGCGACAGGCTGCAGTAAAGCTCCACAGGGACTTCTCTCCCCGCCGGGGGCCCCTGGACTGTGCATCCAGGTTACGTGGGTTCACGGGGTTCCGGGCGGGGACAGCGGGGCCCTCGTTGATCCATTCATGCACGTCGGAACTTACCCGACAAGGCATTTGGCTACCTTTCTCCCGGGACCTTACCCCACCTCATGAGCATACGAAGCTGAAAACAGGGTCAATTGCGTACCTTGCATCGTAACTTATGCTGAATTTTGATAATTGCTGAAAGCCTGACCATTAAATACAGGAAATATTTTGGTGGGGGAGGTTCCCGTTAAGAGAGTCAGAGTTACTCCCGGCGTTTAGGGGCCCTTAGCCCGGTTGGACCCGGGTTTCAGGTACCCCCACTGGCCAGGATTCAGAAGCCGTTCAAAACCTTTCGGTCTTGCGGCTTCCTATGTTTTTATTAAACAGTCGGGACCCCCTAGTCACTGCGACCTGCAGCCCCAGCGTCTCCGCCAAGGCCGCAGGCACCCCTTCTACCGAAGGTACGGGGCTAATTTGCCGAGTTCCCTCACCCCGGAGTGACCCGATACGCCTTAGGCTTCTCACCTAGGGGCACCTGTGTCGGTTCTTGGCACGGTCTCCGGGAATCCTTCCCAGCCCCCTTTTCACGGGCTCCAGGGATCGGCTGAACCGCCCATACGGGCGGCCATTCCCGCTTTCACCTGGTTCTCGCCTTTACGGCACTCCCCAGGCTTATACGGTTAGACCGAGCTACAGCCCGGCTCAGCCTACCCCGAAGCGTCAGGGGCTGGGCTTGCGTCGCCGCACGTATCCCGGAGGCACCGGAATCTTAACCGGTTTCCCTTTCGGCCTACCCGGTTAAGGTCGGCCTTAGGACCGGCTTACTCCTGGCTGACGACGCATTGCCAGGAGACCCTTGCCCCTTCGGCGGAGAGGATTCTCACCTCTCTTCGCTGTTACTACCACCGGGATCTACATTGGCGGTCGGTCCACCGGACCTCACGGCCCGGCTTCTGCCCAACCGCCACGCCCTCCTACCTCCACCAAGCGAGCGCTTGGTGGACCGGGGTTTCGGCGGCCCGCTTAGACCCGTCAATTTTCGGGGCCCCCAGCCTCGGCGGGTAAGCTGTTACGCACTTCTTAGCCGATGGCTGCTTCTAAGCCTACGGCCCCGCTGTCTTAGGCTGGAGACGCCCTTTGGTTTGTCACTTAGCGGGCACTTAGGGGCCTTAACCCCAGGTCTGGGTTGTTCCCCTCTCGGCGTAGGAGCTTACCCCCTACACCCCACTCCCCGGGTCTACGGCGCCCAAGTATTCGGAGTTCGAAAGGGAGGCGGGCCCTCATCGAGCCCTTACCCCCCTATCGGTGCTCTACCCCTTGGGCTGCCTCGCCGGAGGCTGAGCTGCGACTCACTTCGGAGGGAACTAGCTATCACCGGGCTAGATTGGTTTTTCGCCCCTAGCCCCAGGTCAGAGGACCGAATTGCACGTCAAGACCCCTTCGGGCCTCGACCGGGCTTTCGCCCGGCTTCACCCTGCCCAGGGCTAGATCGCCCGGTTTCTAGTCTCATGGCCATGACTACAGGCCCTTTCGGACCCCGCCCCTCACCAGGGAATAACCCTGGTTGCGGGCATGTCGGTTTCCCTGCGCCTACGCGCCTTGGTAAGCGCTTAAGCTCGCCATGGCCATGAACTCCCCGGCCCGTGTTTCAAGACGGAGTGTGCGACCCTGGTATCCACCCTCGGCTCCCAGAAAGAGAGCCTTAAGGTGGAGTTCCCTTTCGGGCCGCACTCGTCTGTTACCAGCCGGTTTCAAGCGCTTTTCACACCCCTTCCGGGGTTCTTTTCAACTTTCCCTCACGGTACTGGTGCGCTATCGGTCTTGGGACGTATTTAGCCTTGGAAGCCGATGGCTCCCAACTTCCCGCACCATATCCGAGGTACGGTACTCTGGATACCGGCCCTTCCCTTGGCCCGCCTTCGCCTACGGGGCTTTCACCCTCTATGGCGGACCATTCCAGGTCGCTTCGGCTCAGCGGGCCAAGCGGGCGACCGGTCCATAACCCTACATCTCCCTACAGTTACCTGTAGGGATTCGGTTTGGGCTCCTCCCCTTTCACTCGCCGTTACTCGGGGAATCCCGTTTTGGTTTCTTTTCCTCCCCCTACTTGGATGTTTCCGTTCGGGGGGTTCCCGTACCGCGCAAAGCGCGGTACGCAGCCGACCGCTTGCGCGGCCGACTGCAGGAGATCCCATTCGGGCATCCCCGGATCGACGCCTGCATGCGGCTACCCGGGGCTTATCGCAGCTTGCCACGCCCTTCCTCGGCGCCCAAGCCGAGTTATCCACCGGCTGGCGTAGCCTGGCCTAGGCGTTCCACGCCGCCCAGCTGGCGACGTCTCCAAACCTTTGAGCGCGGTCATAGTAAGCGTAACTTACTCCCGCATCGAGCAAACCGGTCCAAGGGACCGGAGCTCTCATACAACGCTTCGGCAACTATTTGATTCTTGAGAGTTATTAATAAGGCTTTTCGGATGGTTAACGGCAAGATATTTTAACCAGTAACCTTCCCGTGTACAAAATTCATCCGATTTCGGGAAAAGGATTGATAAAGGGGGAAGCTTTTTCTTATTGTGGGGCGAGTGGCCGGGCGGGTCTCGGGGAACTCCTGAGGAAGTTCCTCCCCCAAGTAGGGGCGCGCGACGCCGTGAGGCGTAGGGGGAGACCCCTGGCAACGCACCAGAAACGAGACCTCCCGATGCCAGATGAGTTTGATGCGGTGAGAAGCCGCTGACGAGGCATCGGGATTGGGTGGAACGGGCGACCCGCGCGGGAAAGGCAAGAGGCCGTTGAGCCTGCCCCGGCGAGGCCTCAGGCACCGATTAGACAAATCCCGCCTAAAACAGAAGGAGGACTACGGGCCACACGCCCCTCAGCATTCAAAAGATGCGAACATCCTCTGACTCATTGAAAAAGCTTATATTCATAGTTCCAAGATCGAATGTTTTAGAATCTTCACGGATTTTCAAGCAAAGCCTAGGAGAATTGGCTACGGCGTAGGTGCACTCGCAATCTTTGTCATCTCACTCGGTGTCGCGGCCGTGGTTTATGGAAGCGGTCTCCTCGTCTTGAGTTTGTTAACTTGGATACTCGCACCGCTCGGCATCTACACAATCGTTTATGGCCTCGTCAACCGTAGGGATACCCTGTACTACGTGGTTTGGGGATTGGTCATCTTTGTTATCGCGTTGATTCCAATCGTGCAGACAGTGATGAGCCCAATTGTCATACTCGGCCTACTGTTAATAATCCTTCCAGTCATGGCACTACTCACATACTGGAGGAGGAAAGCATGAGTGGGAAGGAGAAAGTGGATAAAGTCCGTGGTGAATTGGGTCTTTTTGAGAGGATCATAAGCTACATACCAGGATACCGTGGGTACAAAGAAAAGGAGCTACGTAGAGAGAGCGATAGACTCGTCAGGATGGAAATCGTCAACAAACTCAGGGCCGCGAAGGATACAATAAAGAAGAGCCTAACGAACCCTATCGCATTACAGAAGGTCTCGAGCGAGGATGCTTGGAGGCTCGATACATTAACACTCCGACTTGACAGAGTGATGCAACGGATAGACAGAGCTGTTGCTGGTTATGCGGGGATATTCGACGCAATCAAGGTCAAAGAAGATAAGCTTGACACGGTCATTCAGCATGACCTGAGCCTGATAGAGAAGGCAGAAGCTGTTAAGGCAGGTGCCGAGGCGCTGGCTTCGTGGAGTAAAGCGTAGCAGATTCCCAAACTTCTACTGGGATGCTCCTCTTCAGGCTTGGGTTATAGACAAGCTTCTGAACCTTAGCCGACTCGATGCACTGCATCTCGCATCTAACCTCGTCAGCATCAAAATCATCTTCGGAGGACACTATCAAATCTCCCTTGACCTCTTCACCGAGGAAAAAGACGTTGCCGCTGAAGTTCAAACTCAGGGTGACCTTTGGTGGCGTAATCTTCTCAACAAACTTCTTCAGAAACGACATGCGAACCCACGATCAAAAGATGCAAAAGCCTATTAAACATTTATGCTTCAAGGGGCGATGCCGCCTAAAGGCACACATCCGCCGATGCTCGGGCAGGCCAAAAGCTCAGCACCCGTGGAAAAATTTTTCCCGGATGCTTGGATAAATACTCTTCATACTCTAATGATTGGGGAGAACGTACCATACGCCGATGGTCGGGTGGTTCTTGGACTCGGAAATGCTTAATTCGTCAGTTCAAGATTTTTGGATTGGCATGGTTTTAACGATAAGGGCTTTCAGACCGGATGATATAAGGGACGTCTGCAGGATTGAGGAGGAGTCGTTCAGAGACCCATGGCCCTGCTACATGTTCACGTACCTCCACATGAAAAACCCTGAGAGCATCAAGGTGGCGGTTATTGACGGAAGGCTCGTGGGCTACGTCGTAGTGGACGTCGAGACGCGGCGCGGCAAAAAGGTCGGCCATATCCTGAACCTCGCGGTAGAGCAGGGCTTTAGACGTATGGGGATAGGAAGGGCGCTGATGGAGGAGGCGATTTCCTACGTAAGAAGGTCTGGAGCGGATGAGGTCTGGCTGGAGGTCAGGGATTCCAACATCGCCGCCAGGAAATTTTATTCGAGCATGGGTTTTGTCGAAAAGGGGAGGATACATCGTTACTACCGCGATGAGGATGCGATAATCATGTATAAGGAGATAGAGTAAAATTATTATTTGGCGCCCATGAACCCGTATGGAGGAGCCCCGGTAGCTAAGCCCGGCATAGCGCCGGCCTTGTAAGCCGGTGGTCGCGGGTTCGAATCCCGCCCGGGGCTTTATTCTAAGGTGTAAAAGCACGCTGAGGCAGCCTCTTGCTAAAAGGAAGGTTTAGCCCAAAATATATGTGCGGGGGGTGGGATTTGAACCCACGAACCCCTACGGGACAGGGTCCTAAGCCCTGCGCCGTTGACCAGGCTTGGCAACCCCCGCTATCCTTTCGGAATTTCATGGGTCCAAATTAAGGGTTTTTATGGAAAGCCTCCGATTATGAAGGACAGCAGGGCTATAAACATCCATAGCAAGGAGTAGTTTTTTACCTTTATGGCGTTCTCTTTGCTTGGCGATTTCACTATCGAGACCGAGGAGTAGATGAAGCCAGCATCGCATACAAGTACCGCGGGTATGTACAAAAAAGAGACGTAACCAAGTACGTAGGGCAGGGGGCTGAGACAGACCGCAGAAATGTAGAGGCCTGCTCCGAGTATTGCTGCACGCTTCTCGCCCATGCTTCTGGCCACAGACCTCACACCCCTAAGCGCGTCACCCTTGACATCCGATATTCCCTTGATCACTTCTCTTCCGGTGTTTGCCAAGAACGCAAGCAGAGCAAAGATGAGTACCTTTGCTCCGACCGTACCGTCACTCATAAGAGATCCGTAGATGAACGGTGCTACGACGTTAAAACTCACCAGCATGTTCCCGGGCAATCCACTCATCTTTACCGACGAGTTGTACAAGATAGCGGAGGCATACGCCAATGTAGCGAAGGCTAAACAGATATGCGAGGTAAAAGCGGCAGCCACCAGACCCAATGCCCCTAATATGATGGAGAAAACGATGGCATCTTTTGGCGACACCCTGCCTGAAGGTATGGGCCTACTCGGCGAGTTTACGGCATCAACGTGTCTGTCGAAATAATCGTTTATCGCCATGGAGCTTCCGCTAAGAAAGAACGCGGTCAAAAAAGCTAAAGATGCTTGGTACACCGTCATGGACCTGCTCTCTGAGAAGAGTACGCCGACAAGAACGGCTATGAACATCATGATTCCGTTTTGCGGCCTCATTAGCTTAGCGTATGCGATGAGCTTGCCGAAACTATTCTTTTTAGACATTCTTCAAATCGACCTGGCTTGCCAAATAGTACACAATCTCATTTCTCCTATCAACGACGGAAATAACCATCTCCTTCTTAAGCGCTCTGCAGATGGATAAGAGGTGCTTGATCTTGCTGAGCTTGATGCTCTTGCCTTCGCTTAACGGGGCTATCAAGTACTTCGCGGCCTCCTTCTGAAACTCACCCCTTTCGAATACCCTAAAGATTAAATCTGGGCTAAACCCTTCCTTGACGGTATAGCGTCTGTTCCTCAAGTCCCTGTAAATTACGTAGTCCCTCCATAACGTCTCGCTTTTACCCTCAAGGGCACAGAGGAGCTCGTTGAACGACATCTCAGAATTTCCTGATATGACGGTAGCCATCTTGTTTTCGAGTAGGTAGAGGGCCTCCACATTACTATAAACAATTATTCCACGCTCCTTGTCAAGCTGTCCGTAACCTTTCGACAGAAAGGCTAGAGATTGCTCCGATGTCTCTGTGTAAATCTTTTCACCGTCAAAGTACAGCTTAAGTTTAACGAAAGCAGCCTCTTCCGGAGACATACTCAACCCGCCCCTTCTTAGGAATTCTGGAACCACCTGCCTCTACTTGACTATGCCCACTATTAAGCCTACGAGAAGACCGGCGGTCAGCATGGGGTAAGTCTTTAAGATTTCGATAAAACTTTTCGCAACATCCTCCAAAGACGTCATTATTCTGTATATCTCGCCAAAACTCGGTAACACAAAGCCCGCTATCGTTATACCAACGACGCTCAGTATGATGATTGCTGCTATTATTAAGAGTGCGCCCTTTAAAACTTTGGTGACACCGAAACCTATGAGGAAGCCCACCACGAACAGGATTATGTTGGTTATCAGCACGGCATAATCTATCATGGTTAAAATCTCAGGGCCTCGGTTACATATATTTGTTGCAGTAAGGTACCAGATAGAACATATTTTTTATATCGGCCTAACGGACAAAAATGGATTGTGGTATGGCTAAGCTGAGACTTCACTGGCTTGAAAGGCTCATCCTTCGGACACTAATGGAGAAGGGCAGGCCTATGGAATACGGTGAGGTTGCTAGTGCGATATCAAAGGATGAGGGTGCTGTGGCTAAGGCCTCGCTCTGGCTTAAGGAGAAAGGTTTGGTCGAAGTAAGAGAGGCATCCGTAAAGATCGCCAAGTTGGGCACGGTCGGTATGGAGTATCTTAAGAACGGTCTTCCAGAAAGGAGACTTGTGAGCATCTTGAAAAGCGCTGGAGGTTGTATGAGTGTAAGCGAGCTTGAGAAGGAGCAACTCCTGCAAGGCGAGTTGCCGATCGCGATAATGTGGGCGAAAAGGAAGGGCTGGATAACGATAGAGGAGCATGATGGCTCTAGGGTTGTTAGGATTGTTGGCGATGTACCAGAGATCACACCTGAGGAGGAGTTGTTGGAACAGCTTGGAAAGGGTGACATAAGGGTTGATGCTCTGTCGCCGAAACTCTTGGACGCTTGTCTCGAGCTTTCTGGTAGACCAAGGGTCGTAGAGTTGTATGAGGAGAGAAAGTACAGCATGGCTCTTACAGAGCTGGCGCGTAGCATACCGTTGGAAGAGCTAGAATTGGAGCGGCCTGTGGTTACGAAGCTGACACCTGAACTTCTGATAACTGGAAAGTGGCGTGATTTTGAACTAAGCCCCTTTGACATACATGCACCCACGAAGCCGATTTTTACAGCGAAGCGCCATCCTCTCGAAACATTAATCAAGTTGATAAAGGACGTCTTCGTTGAGCTTGGCTTCGAGGAAATCAGGGGGCCGCTCGTCGAGCTTGCTTTCTGGAACTTCGATGCATTGTTCCAACCTCAGGACCATCCAGCTAGAGAGATGCACGACACCTTTTACCTAGCATACCCTAGCATCGGTAGGCTACCGGAAAAATTCGTTGAACCAGTGAAGCAATCGCATGAATTTGGCGGTAACACCGGTTCTAGAGGTTGGAGGTATAAGTGGAGTGAACAGGAGGCCAGAAAACTTGTGCTCAGGACGCATACGACCGCGACGACCATCAGGCACCTTGCATACCACAACGAACCCCCCGTCAAAGCATTCTCGGTCGACAGAATATACAGAAACGAAAAGGTGGACTGGAAGCACTTAGCAGAATTCCACCAAGTAGAGGGCATAATAATGGATAAGAAAGTGACGTTCAAGGAATTGATGGGTCTAATAAAGGAATTCTGTAACAGGATAGGCCTTAAGGAGATAATATTCAGGCCATCCTACTTCCCTTACACGGAACCGTCGGCAGAGGTTATCGTTTACATGCCTGAGAAGCGCGAGTGGTTGGAGCTTTTCGGGATGGGAATATTCAGGCCGGAGGTTACTGCCCCGTTGGGTGTCAAGTATCCGGTTTTGGCGTGGGGCGGTGGTTTGGAAAGGTTAGCCATGGCATTATTCAAGCTTGATGACATAAGAACGCTATACGCCAACGACCTCAGCTGGATAAGGGATATGGCCAGAGTTTACGTTGACTTAAAAAGTGGAAGGTTATAGGACAGCATGGTCAAAGTTAGCTCGTTTAATTTGCTAGTATTCGGGATAAACCTCGCGTTAATACCTTTGATGCTCTACATCATGATCTCCGTCGCGGGCTATTTTAACATTGGTGCTTGGGACTTTGTTCTGATATTTCTTCCAGCATTTGTCTTAGACTATGCTAGAGCTATCGGCAAATCTGTGATATTGCCGATCTACGAAATCATCAGAAAACCTCCGCAACTTGTGTACACCCCTATGATTAGCGTCATAATTCCTACCCACAACAACGAGAGGACCATAGCCGCCTGTATAACCTCCATACTCGAAAACGACTATAAGTTTAAGGAGATCATAGTCGTAGATGATGGTTCTACTGATAGGACTTATGATATTGCATCGAATTTCAAAGATAAGATAAAGCTTCTATCTAAACCCAAAGGTGGGATTAAGACGTACGCATTAAACTATGGCTTGACTGTTGCAAAAGGCGACATCGTAGTGAATGTTGATGCCGACACGCTGATTTCGAGAGATGCTCTCAGCAAGATTGTCGCGTACTTTTCCGATCCAAGGATATTGGCTGCTAGTGGAAACTTGAGGGTACTCAACGGGAACAAAAACCTTCTAACGAGACTACAATCGTACGAGTACGTGATAGCGTTTGACATAGGTAGGAGGTTGCAGGCGCTGTTCAGAACGTTACTCATAATACCGGGTGCAAAATCCATCGTAAGAAAACGTGTTCTAGAGGCCATCGGAGGTTTCGACCCAGTACTTGGCGAAGATTTTGACCTCACGCTAAAAGTGCACAAGATAAGGGGCAGGGTTATTTTCATACCGGAGTGCTATGCTTTCACAGAGGTCCCCGAAACTTGGCGTTCATGGTTTAGGCAAAGAGAGAGGTGGCATAGGAGCCAAATTAGGGTCTTGATAAGGCACAGGAACATCTTCTTCAGAAGAATTTTTGGAAGACCTAGCATTTTAGGTGCGCCGGATATGGTGTTGATGGATATGCTAGCCATATTCATTAGACCGACGTGGTTCGCGTATTTTATGTATGCACAGAACATCGTAAGCGTTGGATTATTGTTAGTGGTGTTTTACTTTATAGTGGAGCTACATACAGTTCTGAGCGCTTTTTCTGTGCTCGAATTCCCATCAGACTTAAGGGATGCGTACCTATTGCCGTTGCTCACTCTGTTCTACAGACCGATATATAGCCTCGTTAGATTCTATGCATACGTGGCTGAGCTAATTAAACCAAGCACACGATGGTGAATCAGCTTATTAGTAACTTTTTTATCTTGTCCTCTATCGTAAGTGTGAGCTTTTCTGTCAAAACCTCCGAATTCTCAGCCTCTACCATTGTTATTTCATAGTATTTTGCTAGGGCTTTTGCCTTCTCGTTTGCCCTCGGAACTACAGCAAATATTGCGTTTTTTATTCCAGTGTCTATGATTTTTGCGTAGAGTGCAAGTACATGTACGTCCTCGGCAACATCCATATGGATATCCACAACAATCTCAGGGAGACTATGTAAAGCGTGCTCATACGGCCATAAAGCTAACGTAAAAGTATGCTCGATACCAGATCTGCCCTTTATCTTATAATCTTTTTTTGCGACCCAACCAAGTGCAGATATTCTTTGGACTATGGGTGCCAGATTAAAAGTCACCCTTTCCAAGAGTTCACGTTTGGTATGGTCTAACAGATATGTGTTAACTTCCATGTATTTCGCCTCGTCCAGTGTCTGCAATTCTCCACACGTCCAACATTTGAGTAGAATTGTTGGATGTTGTGTTATACTTCCGCAATCATTACAGACGTACTGTATGCCTGGTTTCACATAATCGACACCTAATGCTCTGAGCTTCTTCTTGCATTTAGGGCATATGTAGTTGCGCTCAGCAAATACGGACTCTAGCTCCGTATATCCACACGTGAGATGCTGAATAGTCATTCCCTTTCTTAAGTTTAAAGAATTGCAATTTGGACAACGGTACATTACCCTGAAGGATGAACCGCCACACTTTCTACAAACCATCACATTCTCTTTCTGCTCTTTTACGAGCAACCCTTCTTGATACAGCGCTTCAATTGTGGATTGAGCGTTGCCCTTCAGATAAATCTCCGCCTCTGGGTAGGTTATGCCGAGCTTTGGGTCAACAGTTGCTGATAGTTCTTTGATCATACCATCTCTCATCTTTTGAATTAGCATACGCACCTCATGTTTTTTCGTTACGGAGTACTCGTTACTCATTCAACACTCAAATACATGTTCTCAAAGCTTTTAGTATAAGTACTTTTTCAAACTTAAATATTTTAAAGAAAGACAGAATCGGTAGCGGCTTGGTGGTGCCATAAGTTTAGAAAACGAACGCTGGTGATACAGTAGATGCCGATACTTAACTTAAAACTGGAAAGGTTTTTCAAGATACTAGGCCAAAAGCTTGAAAAGGATGAACTGATTGGTGCCCTAACGGGCATTGGTGTAGCTATCGAGGAGTTGGGTGCGGACTACGTTAAGGTAGAGTACAACCCAAACAGACCGGATTTTTCCAGCCCTGCAGGCCTTGCTAGGGCGCTCAGGGGCATTCTCGGAATAGAAACTGGCATTCCTAGGTTTCGCGTACTCCCTCCCAAGACTTTCTTAAAGGTCGATAAGAGTGTTAAAACGGTTAGACCTTGGGTTGTGGCCGCTTATGTCGAAGGTCTTAACCTCTCGGCGGAGGAGATCGAGGAACTGATAGCTATGCAGGAGGACCTGCACTGGGTTGTAGGAAGGAACAGGAGGAAGGTGGCCATAGGCTTACATAACGCAAGAGCCATAAAACCGCCGATAATCTACAAGGCAGTAAAGGGCGATGAAATAAGCTTTGTGCCCCTCAAGAGCTTTAGGAGAATGACGCCGCAGGAGATAATCAAAGAGCATGAGGTTGGCCGTAAGTATGGCCACATAGTAGCCGGAACTGGACTGTTCCCTGTTATCATGGATTCGCGCGGCGAGGTGCTTTCGCTACCGCCGATAATAAACGCAGCCCTGACGGAGCTGACGGAAGGTACGGAGACGCTCTTCATAGACGTGACAGGTACGGACTTGGAGGCCGTAAGCGGTGCCTTGAATATACTGACGACAGCGCTGGCCGACATCGGCGGAAGAATCAGACAGGTTAGAATAGTCTATAACGGCATGAAAATGACGACACCAGACCTGAGGGCGAAGACTTGGAAGCTTAAACTAAGCTATGCCAACGATTTACTTGGTTTGAACTTATCCATGAAGGAGGCCGTAAGAGCGTTGAGAAGGTCAAGGATTGGTGTTAAGAGGACAAAAGGCGACATGATATTCGCTGAGGTGCCTGCATATCGACTTGACATCATGCATCCGGTTGACCTAGTTGAAGAGATAGCCATAGGTCTTGGGTATGAGAACCTACAACCGATCGTCCCTAGGACGTTGGGCTTCGGTAAACTTCATCCTAGCACGAACTTCGAGGACGTATGCAGGGAAATAATGTTTGGCCTAGGCTTTACGGAGGTCGTAAACTTCACGCTCTCCAACAGTACGAGAGACTATCGTTGGATGAAAGTTGAGCCGCAGAACCCTGTAAGGATTCTTAACCCGGTCTCGGCTGAGTACGACATACTCAGGACTTGGCTACTTCCAAGCCTACTTTACAACTTGACCATGAATAAACACAATCCTTACCCGCAGAGACTTTTTGAGATAGGCGATGTCTTGGTGATCGATGAATCTTCCGATGAAGGTGTTAGGAGGGAGACTAGGCTAGCATTCGTAAGCTCCTATGCAGATACATCATTCTCGGAGGTTAAGTCAGTTACGGAGGAGTTCCTGAGAAACCTCGGCCTAAAGGAGTGGAATTTGAAAGAGGTAGAGCATGTTAGCTTCATTGAGGGAAGGGTCGCAGAGTTGGAGGTAAATGGCGTTAAAATAGGAATAATGGGCGAGATAAGTCCAGAGGTCTTAGAGGCTTTCGGCATAACGATGCCTGTGAGCGCGGTCGAGATACAGCTGCAGAAAGTTCGCAGTTTGCTCAATAAATTATGATAATGGTTTTAAGCACGTCTGACGATTTTATTGTTGCCCCACCATACCTTGAGCCGCACCGAGAAAGGGTTGCCGCCCTGGTCTATGAGGTGCGGTGTTCGTGGTGGGGCAAAACCGATGCAGTATTTTTAAATATTCACACAGTAGGTAGGTGCGTAGGCTTAGAAGGGAAGGGGTTGATTTGGACGTCGAAACGAGGATGGAGCTGATCACTAGGGTGCCGACCGAGGAGGTTATAACGCTTCAGGAACTTAGGCAACTACTTGAGACGAACGAAAGACCAGTCGCCTATGATGGGTTCGAGCCGAGCGGTTTTGCCCATATACCTTTCGCAGTACTCAGGGCAATAAAGCTGAAGGATATGTTGGATGCTGGTTGCAGGTTCAAGCTGTTGCTTGCCGACTGGCATGCGATGGTAAACAAGAAGATGGGCGGTGACCTAGAGAAGATAAGAAAGGTCGGCGAATACCTCATCGAGGTTTGGAAAGCCTCGGGTATAGACATCAACAAAGTAGAGATCGTTTGGGCCAACGACGTAGCGGCCGATAAAGAATACTGGAAACTTGTTATAAGTGTGGCGAAAGAGGCTACGCTCAAGAGATTCCTTAGATGTCTTCCGATAATGGGTAGACAAGAGGGTGAACTCCAAGAGGCTGCCCAACTCTTCTATCCAGCCATGCAGGTTGCTGACATATTCTATCTTGGGGTTGATATATGCCAGCTTGGCCTTGATCAGAGAAGGGCCAACATGCTTGCAAGAGAGATCGCTCCAAAGCTCGGATTTCCAAAGCCCGTAGCGGTCCACCATCATATGCTAATGGGCTTAACAGGACCCGTGGGAGCAAAGGGTCTAGACGATGATTCTGAGATAGACGTACAAATAAGCTCGAAGATGAGCAAGAGCGTGCCAGAAACCAGCATATACGTGCACGATAGTAGGGAAGTTTTGGAGGAAAAGATAATGAAGGCTTACTGTCCGCCGAGGGACACAAAATCTAACCCAATAATAGAGTACTGTAAGTACATAATCTTCCCGAAACTCGGGAAGCTATACATAGAGAGGCCGCAAAAGTATGGCGGGGATGTGCTGTATGAAGATTTTGAGCACCTTAGGAAGGATTACGAGCTCGGCCGTATACATCCTTTGGACTTAAAGAGGGCGGTCGTGGTAGCGCTTGACAAGATACTTGAGCCGATAAGGACTTACTTTGAAACCAACAAGAGGGCCAAGGAGCTTTTTGAAACAATCTCACGCTACGAGATTACTAGATGATTTCCTGAAAGTTGCGTACAGCGAATAGAGGGCGAACGCTAGAAGGAGGAAGGATCTAGCAATAGCTATCCATTGTATGGGCGAGTTTATACCCCAAGGCTCGACCGTGTATTTTATGCCCAGTACCTTCTGTATGAAACCCGAAAACCCTACAACAATTATCGCAGAGTTCAAAGTATCAAAGAGCATAAAGAGCGGGTACGGTGCTATGCTCAGAAGCGTAAAGAAAGGGAGTAGCATCATGTTCATCTGAGGTGTGTAGACATAGTTGGCAAACAGGAACCAAGCTATAACTAACCAAGATGCTAACAGAATTTTAATGTGATTTTGGAGCGAGGTTTTACGCAACACGATCAACGGTAGAATAATTAGTATAGACATCAACGCTGCAGAGAGCATTCTAGCATTTGGATCAAACATGTCAAACAACAGTATCTGCCAGTTACATTCCACATACCATGAGGCGTGATATTCCCAAAACCTTAACCAATTGCCCGGATTCGATAGGATGGCTGGGAGGTTTATGAGAAAATAGGCTGTAAGACCCATGATAGCGAACTTCATCTTTCTTTTGAAATCACCATACGTTATCAATACAGCGATCGAGGGGATGGCCGTTATAAAGTTCGACGCGGCCGATAACCCGAAGAAGGTGCCAGAATGTACGGGTCTATCCTCGATGGATAACCTGATTGCCCTTACCATGAAGTAGACCCCTAAGATGTACCAGTTGAGGAGGTTCATGAAAAGCAAGCTTGGCGTGATTATAAAGTACGCATATATCCTTTTTTTCTTAATACCACATATGTCACACAACTTTACAAGCTCCAATATCGTTAAGAATGTTGCGAAAAACAAGACCGCCGAGGTGATTATGTAGTAAAGGAATAGGGCCGTATAGTATTCTTTGGTTAAAAGGCTTGCCATGAGGCCAGACGCATAGGCCAATGCTGCAACTATTACCGGGTATTCAAAGAAGGCCTCAGCATATGGTGCCTTTGGTGGAAAACCTCCTAACCTAGCTTGGTATACTGAGACTATGTCGCTGTAAATATGGCCACCGCTGTAAGGCATGTGAAGCCAGAAGCCGATAAGAAATACGACAAGGGTTGCGAGTAGAAGTACAGAAGACTCCTCTAAATCATTGGTTGTTAAATTTTTGAGTCCGTTCAAGCCGTTCGTTGACTCCTTTGATTTTTCAAACCTGTATGAAATTAATGTTTAAGCAAAAGCATCAAAGATACCGAAGGGTTTAAAAGTAGCCAGCTTTGACGTTCAAAATAGAAACCTTATTTATGATAAGGGGGTGGGACGGACCACTCCTTCACTTAAAAGGAGGTGATTCGGGTGAAGGAGTTGGGGCGACATCTAATAGCGGAACTGTATGGTTGTGACGTTTCAATACTCGGAGATTTAGAAGCTTTGAGGACGACCTTACTCGAGGCTGCAAAAGCCTCGGGGGCTAAAGTTCTCGGGGAATTTTTTAAAAAGTTTCCGCGAGGTGGCGGTGTGACCGGCATATTGGCGATTGCGGAGTCTCATCTTTCAATTCACACATGGCCAGAGTATGGTTATGCCGCCGTCGATCTATTCACATGCGGAGACTATGTAGATCCTTGGAAAGCATACGAGGTCATCTACAAGAACATAAAACCAACGCGCATTTACGTCAAGGAGCTTAAGCGGGGAATCGTAGAGGTTGAAGAGGTTTGGCAGAAAGTGGAAGAGTAAACTGGAGGCTTTTTCTAGAGTGGCAGACACCGACCTCAGCCGTGCTTCACTTAATCAAGCGCGTCATCTACAGTGGCAAGACGAAGTATCAAGAAGTCGACATAGTGGACACATACGACTTCGGTCTATGCTTGATACTCGACGGTAAGCTACAGTCATCCAGTGCGGATGAGAAGATTTACCACGAATCTTTGGTTCATCCTGCGATGCTCACGCACCCAAAACCTTCGCGGGTATTGATAATAGGTGGTGGTGAAGGAGCAACGCTTAGGGAAGTTCTAAAACACAGGACGGTCGAGAAGGTTGTCATGGTCGATTTGGACGAGGAAGTTGTCCAGCTATGTAAGAAGTATCTGCCGGAATTTCACATGAATTCCTTTGACGACCCTAGGGTAGAGATCGTCATCGAGGATGGGAGGAAGTATGTTGAGCGGCTTCCAGATAACTCGTTTGACGTGGCGATAATTGACGTGACGGATCCGTTGGAGGGCGGCCCCTCCTATCTTCTTTACACGATGGAATTTTACCGAATATTGGCGAAGAAATTGAGCGACGGCGGCGTATTCGCAACCCAGGCTACATCCACTTACTACAGCAGGAATTGCTTTGCGGCCATATACAAGACCGCAGCGAGCGTTTTCCCAGTCGCTAGAGCGTATCATGCCTTCGTACCGTCCTATGCATCAGAGTGGGGCTTTGTATTGGGCTCAAAGGCAACAGACCCCCTTAGCCTTACTCCAGAGGATGTCGGACGTAGGTTAAAAGAAAGGGGGATCGAGAACCTCGTATTCTACTCGCCCGACGTTCACCAAAGAATCTTTATGGTGCCGCCCTCTCTAGCTCGAGCTTTTGAGGTTGCTAGGCCGGTGACGGACTCCAGCCCTGTTTTCATGCCGGCCTAACCTCTCATGCTTTCTTTACACATAACGCTTAAATAATGGATGGATACACCATCCATCTATGCTTAGCGGGTTTACCTCCTTACTGGACAGAATATGGGGTGGAAAGACGGTCGATGAAATCTTATCGAGGAGGTTTAAGCTGTTCGTCTTGCTTGGCATTCTCTTCACAAGTTTGTTCTGGGTATATAGGGCCGTTGCCGGAATAGAGCTGTTGCCTAACCTAGAATGGGTTATACCGACGCTTGTGACGGTCGGCTCCTTTTCGCTTCCCTTGGGAGGGGGCGCGTTCTGGAAGGCGCTTAATAGGTACTTTGGCGTCCTAGCACTCGCCAGCGTGATAGCTTTCGACATCATCTTTTTTGGTCCCGCACTTTGGCATGTATGGATCTTCAAGTGGTCTGGATTTGCCTTCGCTTGGCTGCTTGGAATGCGAAGCAAGCTTTCTATGTTTGACAGATACAAGAGGTTGCTAGGTAGCACACTCCTGACGAGTGCGATCGCCATACTAATTTTCGATTTTTGGACGGGTGTCATAGGTTGCGGGCTATGGATCGGGTCTTTTTGGCTGTCCTTCATCGGCCAGATACCCTTCACCCTATACCACCTCGCGTCGCTGATATTCGTCCCACCACTAGTCGCACTCGCCAAGCTATTAGTGAGGGTTAAGGTACCAGTAGCCGTTGCAAACCGTTCCGGCGTAAGGGTTGCAGCGGGCGAAGGCTGGAGGTGAGACCATTGGTTAAAAAAGAGTTCCAAGCAATCATAATCGCGTTCGTAGTGTTAAGCCTTGCGCTGGTTTACGTGGGATACCAAGTTTACGATACACGTATACAGCTAGCCGAACAGGCAAAGAAAACAGACGCACTTATTGAAACGTTTGCTGGGTTTGAGGCTCACATACATGAGCTTGAAGGGCTAATACTCAAAGTCGATGTCATAGTGGATAACGGCAATATGACGAAGGCGGAGACCATCTATTTGACAAAGGGGGCGACAGCTCTGGAGGCCTTAAGAAGAGTTGCTGTCGTGGAGACAAAATACTTTGCAGGGCTTGGTGAGTTTATAGAATCTATCGATGGGCTAAGGAACAACCCGGAAAGCGGTAAGTACTGGATGTTTTACATCTGGAACAAAGAGAAGGCGGACTGGGAGTATGCAACGGTCGGTGCCGGGAGTTATAAGCTAAGAGATGGGGATAAGATAATGTACAAGTACGAAGTCCCAGCTTGGTAGCCTTAAGTTGGTTTCACGATTATGCATTAAGAGGCTTTACAAATAGCTTTAAATTCAAAGCGCAAAATAGCATGTAGGTTTGACTGGGAATATCATAGGTGAAAGGTTCGTCGTCGTAAGCTTCGGCGAGAGTCACGGAAAATGCGTCGGAGCGGTAATCGACGGTTGCCCAGCGGGCTTAGAGCTTTCAGAGGCCGACATACAGAAGGAGCTCGACCTAAGGAAGCCGGGCTTATCCAGCGTTACATCGCCCAGAATGGAGGAGGACAGGGTTGAGATACTCTCAGGCGTGTTCGAAGGTAGGACGACGGGCTCGCCCATCTGCATGCTCGTATGGAACAAGGATGTCGATTCGGAGCCGTATAGAATGTTCGTGAATAGGCCCAGACCTGGACATGCTGATTACGTTGCACGCATGAAATATGGCGGGTTCGCAGACTGGAGAGGTAGCGGGAGGTTCTCCGGCAGGATTACTGCGAGCCTAGTCATGGCGGGAGCGGTCGCCAAGAAGTTGCTCTCGAAGACGCTAGGGGTTGAGATTATGGCCTATACTCTGGAAATAGGCGGTGTAAGGGCTAAGAACTTCACGTTGGAGGACGTCAGGAACAAGAGGTACAGCAACGAGGTCAGATGTCCGGATGAAGCTGCCGCCTATGAAATGATTAAAAGAATAAACGAGGTTCGGGATGAGGGCGACAGCCTAGGTGGTATAGTGGAATGTCAAGTTTTTGGGCTGCCGATCGGTCTAGGCGAACCCATCTTTTCAGCGTTAGATTCTGACCTAAGCAGGGCACTATTTGCAATACCGGCGGTTAAGGGTGTAGAGTTCGGCGCAGGGTTTGCTGTTGCCAAATTACTAGGCTCGCAGAACAACGATCCATACGCGATTGTTGATGGAAAAGTCGTAACACTCACGAACAACGCAGGCGGTATACTCGGCGGAATATCCACGGGCATGCCGTTAATCTTCAGGGTTGCTTTTAAGCCCCCCTCATCAATAGCCAAGAAGCAGACAACTGTGGACTTGGATAGCATGAAGGAGGTCGAGATCTCAGTAAAGGGCAGGCATGACCCAACGGTCGTTCCCAGAGCTGTACCGGTCGTGGAGGCGGTCGTTGCAATCGTGTTGGCAGACCATGCGATAAGGGCCGGTTTCATACCACCGGTTTTAAGATGCTAGGTCTGAAAAGAATTAATCGTAGCGTGTTTAACAATTCTTAAGGTATGCAAACCCCTCGAGAAGTAAATCCAAGAGCTTTCTTAAGCAGAATAAAGAATACGTCGAGGGGCATTAAAGTAAGGAGTGCGATAATCAAGATGTTGATGGAGCGCAAGGCCATGTCAACGATACAAATCGCAGAGGAGATAGGCCTATCACCCTCGGCTGTAAGGAGGCATCTCAAGAATATGAGTGCAGAGGGTATAGTCAAAAGTCTGAAAGGTAGGGGAAAATCCCTCTGGACACTCACGGGCCTGGGCCAGCAGGCCATAGATGAGGCCTAAAACGGCCAAACCCTAGCGGCAACCAGAACTATGATGACCATCGCTACAGCCAGGATCATAACGACCTCGGGCCTAATTTTAAAGCCCTTAGACTCCTCACCAAAAAACGCTAAAAGTCCTGCCATTGTGGCCGGCATCGGTGCCTCTCTGCGTCTTCTCTTAGAGCTCACGTAAATTTTTTCATACTAGCTGTATTTTAATTTTTGCTAAGCCCGCTTTTCTTCATAAATGAAGGGCACAAACCTTCCTACGGATTCGAGAGGCATAGCCAAGAAACCCCTCCTCTCCAGCTCTTTAGCGAGGCGCTTGCTGTAGCCATGCATCGTGTAAACTTTCCTCGGCATGCATGCCTCGACATGGCTTATCAGTCCTCTAAAATCAGCGTGGCTACTCAGCGGAAATGCAGCATCGTAAAATCCAAATCTGTACCTAAGCGCCCAGCCTGTCGCAATCGCCCACATCACCCTTTTACCGATTGGAAAATCAGCCCTATGGTTGCTCACGTACACGCACTCGCCAGTCTTTAAGACCTCTTTTCCGGCAGCTGTGCTTTTGCAAAAATACGAGAGGTCTAAACCAAACTTTTTGTAGACTTCGCACACTTTGGCAACGGCATCGTTCACTACGACGGGTATTCCTAGGTATTCGTTAACCAGTTTTATGATCTCCTGAGACTTTCCGATAAGGTATGCCTTAAACGCAGGGATGCGCCCGTTCTTCAGACATTCACAAATCCACTTCACGATTTTAGAGTAGGTCGTTTCCCTGTCAGGGAACACGAAGCTAGGGTCGCCGTATGTTGCCTCCAAAACCATAAAATCAACGTTCATGGATTCGGCTGCTTTTGTGACAAGCGTATCTTGGACGTTTACATCCCCGCTGAAGAGTAGCGCACTACCGTCACATTCTATCGCATATTGGCACGAACCCAATATGTGGCCGGCATTAATCGCGGTCACCCTCACGGACTTTATGTTCATCGCTTTCTTGAATTCTAATATGCCTGCGTTTTGCTTAAGGCGTCCTACGGCCCTTAGGAGTTCGTAGGTTTCAAGGCTCATTAACGTGTTGGGCTCGTTTACCCTTGCGGCGTGGTCTACGTGCGCATGGGTTATGCACCTCAAAGTGGCATCTAGGCACTCTCCGGCCGCATCGAATGCCACCATCACGTTTTTACATGCGACGAGTGCGCCGCTTTCGTAGGACGCTCCCATACCTACGGCTCAACACGCCCTTTGAAAAATCCCAGGGGATT
>JAKCEW010000017.1 GCA_023539445.1 Candidatus Terraquivivens yellowstonensis | reverse complement strand
GTGTTGGGGTAGGTGTTGGTGTTGGCGTAGGTGTAGGAGTTGGGGTTGGTGTAGGCGTTGGGGTTGGTGTAGGAGCAGGTGGTGCGGTAAGGTACCATGCCGCTACGCCAACTATAGCTATGATAACTACGATCGCGATTATGGCTGCAACGACCGAAGTTTTTACCATAATTTTTCACCTAAAGGGTTTGTAGCTTTATATCGCTTTTTTGTTTATAAATTTTTTGTAAGCTCCTAAGCGAAGACTCCTCTTTTAAGATAAGAAAAGAGCAAAAATTTTTAAATAGAATGTAAGGTAAAAACTGACCGAGGATATATGGTTGGAAGGTATGAATACGAGTTAGGGAAAGCAGCCGATATTCTCGTTCGAGAGCTTTTCAAGCTAAAGCCCGACGAGACTTTCATTATAACGGCGGACACGGAATCCGACCCGAGAGTTGTAGATGCAACAGCTAGGGCCGCCTTCTCCGCTGGTGCTAAGCCAATGGTCATATGGTTGGCTTCGCCGCTAGGGGTTGGAAAAGCTGCTGACCCGATGTTGCCGCTTAAACCCCTGACGGCCGCATTGAAGGAGGCTGATGCGTGGGTCGAATTCAACAACCAGTGGTTGCTTTACTCTACGCCATGGGACATTGCCATGGAGGAGAACAAGAAGCTAAGGTATCTTTGCCTCGTCGGCATGGATGTAGATATGATGATAAGATGTATAGGCAGAGTTGACTATCCTACTTTGAAGGAATTCCAGACAAAGGTTGTGGAGCTAACTAAGAAAGCCAAAAGGATGAGGATAACCACGCCGGCTGGAACCGATGTTTCCTTTGAGAACGATCCAAATAGACCAATAATTTTAGAAGTTGGTTACGCAGATACGCCAGGACCTCACTTCCTATCCGGTCAAATAGGCTGGTCTCCAATATTTGAAACGATCAACGGGATAATAGTGTTTGACGGGTCGCTCTCGCCACCAATAGGTTTACTAAAAGAACCAGTCAAGCTCCACGTGAAAGAGGGCAAGATTGTAAAGATTGAAGGAGGCAAAGAGGCGGTGGAGTTTGAAGCATGGCTAAATAGCTTCAATGACCCGAATATGTTCTACATGGCTCACGTATGCTACGGTTTCCATCCGAACGCAAAGCTAACGGGCGCAATCTTGGAGGACGAAAGGGTCTGGGGATGTACCGAGTGGGGAATTGGCAACGTAGGACCTATGCTGGCGCCGCCTAAAGGTAGACCAGCAAAGTCCCATACTGATGGGATATGCCTCAACTCTTCAGTGTGGCTTGATGATGTCCAGTTGCTTGACAAGGGCAAAGTGGTTCATCCGGAGCTCATAGATTTAGCCAAGAAATTAGGCAAAGCATAAAACTATATCTTTAATTTTTTTATTTGAGAGGTGATATGTTTGATAGAATTTGAGAAAATTGAGCCAGGCGTTATTAACATGTTTAGGGTCAACATGGGAGTTAAGCCGGGCGAGAAGATACTGGTCGTTACAGATTTTCCAACAGCGGAAGAGTGGAGAGCAAAATCAAGTGAGAAGCTTTTGGATGCACTCAAGAGGTCACTCTTAGCTAAGATGGTGAGCGAGATTGCGATGAAGAATTTCCCTGAATGTACCGTTGAGTTTTTTGCGTACCCATCGGTCGGTAAGCACGGGACTTATCCAGGAAAGGATGTCGAGGAAAGGATGAAGGCCGCTGACGTCGTCGTCGCAATAACAACATACTCGCTGACGCATACAGATGCACGAGTAAATGCATGTAAGGCTGGTGCGAGGGTTGCAAGTATGCCGATGTTCCTACCCGAGATGTTCTATCCCGGCGGACCAATGGCAGCAGACTACCAGAAGATTGCTGAGGAAACAAAGAAGATTGCTAAGCTGCTTAGCGAGGCGAATAAAGCAAACATCAAAACGGAAACCGGTACAGACATAACGTTTAGCTTAGAAGGAAGAGAGGGAAAGGTAGACGCCGGCATATTTAGAGAAAGGGGCTCATGGGGTAACTTACCCTCAGGAGAAGCTTACATAGCCCCCCTAGAGGGGACCGCTAATGGCAGGGTTGTCGTAGAAGTAGGGTGGTACCCAGACTTAAAAGAGAAAATGGTTTTAACTTTTAAGGACGGTTACGTGGTTGAGATTTCTGGCGGCGGTGAAGTGGGCGATAGATTCAGGAGTCTTCTGGCCTTAGAAAAGAACGAACAGCCCTATATTTCAAGAAGAAATCTGGCTGAGCTTGGTGTAGGAACAAATCCATACGCAAGACGTCCGGACAACGTTCTGGAAGCTGAAAAGATAAGGGGTACTGTCCACATCGCGATCGGCGATAACTCACACATGGGCGGGAAGGTTGAGTCCGATATACATGAAGACTTCATAATACCGCGTCCGACACTAACGTTGGATGGAAAGGTTGTTATGAAGAACGGAGAATTGTTGATTTAAAACCTAAAACTTTTTTAAACCTCCAAAACTTCACCACTTCTTTTATGTGTGTGGAGAACAATAGATGACGTGATTGCCTTTATGCCCTCTATCTTTAATATGTTTGTTTTTAAAATTTCTCTAAACTTTGAGATGGATTCCGTTTCTATTATGGCTATGATGTCATAATCTCCACTAACCTCAAACACATCGGTCACCTCGGACATGTTGTTTAATACTTTACAAACATGGTCAAGCTTGTTGGATTCCACGTATATGTGAAGGACTACGAGAATTGTCATTTTCGATCAGAATCACAGCAAAACAATGTGCTTATTAATTTTCCTCAAATACGCTTAAATATCTATATTGTATTTTTACAGCCCCTAGATTATTCGGACTTGTTACGAGAAAGAAAAAAAAGCCGTTACATTAAAGAGGGACATCGGTTGGCTCGGATCTTTCGCTATCGGTTACGGTGATGTAGGTGCAGACATATTCTTAGCCCTAGGTGTTGTATTCCTTTATGCAGCAGGAGCAGCGCCCTTTGCTTTCATGATCGCCGCTATTGTCTACGTGCTTATCGGACTGACATACGCGGAGTTAAGCTCTGTCTATCCCTATGCTGGAGGGAGCCAAGTCTTTGCCCTCAAGGGGCTTAACAGCCTGTTTGGATTTCTAGCAGGTTGGGCACTCATGCTGGACTATGTGATAAATATATCGTTGTTCTCTCTCGCTGCCGCCGGATATCTTAAGTTCCTTTTACCTGAGCTTTATACTTTGAATCTGGGTATATCCCCGTTAGGTTTGATAGCGGTAGTGCTTGTTTTATCTCTCTTATTTATAAATTATATCGGTATAAAATATTCTACAAGCTTCACAACGGTGTTGGTCGTATTTGGTCTGGTAGTTGAGGCGACCATTCTGCTCCTAGGTTATGCGCTATTATTTAATATGGAAACAATGTTATATCAATTGAACATTTTCGGAAATCCTAAAGCCTTGTCAGAGGTTGAGTATTTCTTCTCCGGCTCAGTGCAATTCAACAATTTTATTTACGGCATCACAGTAGCGATCGCTAGCTTTATAGGAATAGAATCCATATCACAGGCGGCAGAGGAAACAAGAAAACCTTACAAATGGATACCGAGAGCCGCCAAGCTTACCGTACTGGTAGTTCTGCTGTCCGTTCTTTTATTCGCATTTTTGGCATCCGGTAGCGTAAGTTGGGAAACAATGGCAACATCCTATGAAAACTCCGTTGCTGTTTTAACTTCAAAACTTCCAGTTATAGGTCCGTTCTTTTCACTAATAGTCGCCATAACTGCCTTCATTCTTTGCTATGCCTCTGCAAATACGGGTGTCATAGGAATCTCTAGACTCATGGCCAGCATGGGCAAATTTAGACTCATGCCCAGATGGTTCTATCATATACATCCGGTATTTAGAACACCCACAAGGACGTTACTCATTTTCGGATCCATAGGCGCACTAATAGCCTTGGTAGGTGACATCCCCTTCGTGGTCAGCCTATACAACTTTGGTGGGCTGTTGAGTTATATGATTTTGATGGCCAGCTTTATCAGGCTTCGGATTGTTGACCGCGACGTCTACCGTCCATGGAAAGTGCCTTTAAACATCAAACTCAAGCTTAAGGACAAGGTTGTTGAGTTGCCATTAATAGGACTGATAGGGTTGCCTGCCACATTTATTCTGTGGTTACTCGTAGTAATCTTACATCCAAACGGAAGGTTGTTTGGTTTTATTTGGGTTGCAATAGGGCTGGCGTTGTACGCGTTCTATCGCAAATTGTATAAACTTCCGTTGATAAGCAATGAGGAAGGTTCGTGGGTAGTGCCCTCGTCTTATGTTATGGAGGTAACAGTTTTAGTAGACCCGATGGAGGACTATGAAACAATCAAAAAGACAATATTGCACTCATATGACAAAAGGTACAAACTAAGACTTCTAAGCGTTATAAATCACATTGCGGAAAAAGAGTCAAACCTAAAGGAATTACAAACATCAGTGTTGAGCGACCTTGAAAAGTTGGCAATTGAGTTCAGAAGGGAAGGTTATAACGTAACCTATGATGTCTTTTTGGGAGACTTCGAGGAAGCGATCAGGCGAGAGATTTCTGTTTTTAACGTAGATTTCATAATTTGCATAAGGCCTTCCTTCAAAGAAACATTAGTTGGTAAGCACCGTGAAGAAACCATAAACAAATTATCGCAGGAATATCCTGGACGGTTTATGATATTAAGAAGATTAGAATAACCGTATGGACTGGAGGTTTTAACATAGTGCGCCTCTAAATCGCTGTTCGTTTGATTATTAAAAAATAAAATCAGGTTGGCGCCGCGGGTCGGATTCGAACCGACGACCAACGGGTTAACAGCTTCAGCCCCCTTTACGAGGTCCGCTGCTCTACCGAGCTGAGCTACCGCGGCTTAATTGTTAGAATATTATGCAGGACATTTTAAATTTTTAGTTAAATTTGCTAACCATTGTATATTGAAACGTATTTTGATTTGCTGTGGTTTTCAAGGCTCTTTCTTCTTTTGAGGGCGGCCCTTATAAACCCCAAGTATGCCGCCTCGGGTTTCCCTGGTTTTGAGACAAACTCTGCATGGTATTGAGTTGCTATAAAGTACGGATGATTTGGTAACTCGATGATCTCAACCCTTCGACCATCTTCAGACATGCCCGAAAAGATCATGCCCGCACGCGTTAAAACGTCCCAATATGCTGGGTTGACCTCATACCTGTGACGGTGTCTTTGACGTATAATGCTGGAATTGTAGAGCTTGTGCGCCAACGTTCCGGGTTTTATGATGATCTCGAACCCCCCGAGCCTCATAGTGCCCCCTAAGTTTTCAAGATTGCGTTGTTCCGGTAAAAGGTCTATGACGGGATGCGGTGTATCTGCCGATACTTCTGTGCTGTTGGCTTCCTCAAGACCGCAAACATTTCTCGCATATTCGACAACTGAAAGCTGCATACCAAAGCATATTCCAAGAAACGGTATGCCGTTCTCTCTAGAATACTTGATTGCGCTTATCTTACCCTCGACACCTCTTTGACCAAATCCGCCCGGTACTAATATGCCATCATACCTACTGAGCAAGTTTACCCTTTCAGGATGTGTCTCGAATTCTTCTGCATCTACCCAATCTATGACTGCCTTTGCGCCTGCATAAGCTGCGGCATGTATTAGCGCTTCCTTTACGCTAACGTAAGAATCTATAAGCTTGGTATACTTACCACATACGGCAATCTTAACCTCTTCTTTGGCGTTCTTCATCGAAGCAACTATATCGCTCCATTCCTTCAGTCTCGGTTGTCTCCAACTAAGGTTAAGCCTACCAGTTATAAAAACACCCATGCCCTGTTCTTCCAGTATCAGTGGCACTTCATACACGTATTCCACATCGTAGGAGCAAAAAACTGCGCTCTCTGGAAGCGTTCCGAACAAAGCTATCTTACTTCTTGTCGCGCTGTCTATTGGCTTTTCGCATCTTGCTACGATGGCATCCGGTTGTATACCTATCCTACGCAACTCGTTTACACTATGCTGCAATGCTTTGGTCTTAAATTCCTCGGTGGCCTTCAGTATAGGTACCAAGGCTACGTGGATGAAAAGTGTGTTCTCGAACCCTTCCTCGAGACGCATTTGCCTTGCGGCTTCTAAAAATGGTTGTCCCTCTATGTCGCCTGTTGTGCCGCCTATCTCGACTATAGCTATATCAACACCATTTCCCTCTGCAACTAGCCTTATTCTACGCTTAATCTCGTCGGTTATATGGGGGACTATCTGGACACACTTGCCTAAGTAATCTCCGCGTCTTTCTTTAGTAATGACCTCCAAATAAACCTGCCCAGTCGTTATGTTGTTACGCTTTGAAAGTGTGATATCTAGAAACCGTTCATACCATCCTATATCTAGGTCGGTTTCACCACCATCATCGGTAACGAAAACTTCACCGTGAGCGTATGGGTTCATCGTACCGCTGTCAACGTTTAGATAAGGATCTATCTTGATAGCAGTTACCCTGTAACCCCTGGCCTGTAAAATCCTGCCAACAGAGGCCGCGACTATGCCCTTACCAACCGACGAGACTACGCCGCCTGTTACGAAGATATACTTCGGCACAAAAATGATGCTTTAGAGCTTAATATAAACATTTGTAAAAGGTTCTTAGCCATTTTACGAACGTTGCCACCCATAGAAATTTTTTGGCCAGAAAGGTTTAAAAGTTAGGCAGTGCCTAACATAGGTCGTGTCTAGAAATCTTAGCAGGGCTGAATCCTGTTATCTCAAACGCATATACACCTCAACCATTGAGGACGGAAGGCAGATTACAAGTGGCGATCTTGCTAAGATGTTTAACGTCAAAACACCCTCGGCAATAGATATTTTGAACAAACTAGAGAAAAAGATGTACATCAAGAAAGAAAAGTACGGGCACATAACGTTGACCCAAGCAGGCTATAGGGTCGCGGTCGAGCTATTACACGCCCATAGGGTCTTTGAAGTTTTTCTTGTTGAGGCCCTCAAAATGAAGTCAAATGAGGCATGCGAGGTAGCGGACTGTGTGGATCATGTACTCGATAAGGAGGTAATAACTAGGCTTTGTGCCTACCTCAATAAACCCGAGAAGTGTTGTCACAACCGTGCCATAATTCACATAGGGTGTGAGGTGAGGAGAAAATGAGTTTGAAACCTGCGTTTTTAATACCAGTTATACTGGCCCTACTCCTCTCTGCGCAGCTTACCATTAACGCAACCACAAAAATTATTGTTGTGGTATCTACGCCGACATTAGTGCCGCTAGTCAAGTCGGCTGCTGGAGATTACGTTGAAGTCACAAGTGTGGTGCCGTTTGGGACAGATCCGCATGAATACCAACCTGTTCCTGAGGATCTGGAAAAAGTATCCAAAGCGAACCTGCTAATCATTACAGGGCACTTCAAATGGGAGGAAGAGCTTACTTCCTTCGTAAACCGCGGTTCAATCCTAGACCTATATAAAGCGTTGGGCGGAAAGCTGAAACTGCTTAACCTTCCAAATGGTGATATAAATTTACACGAGTGGTGGCTTTCACCGTACAATGCCAAACTCGTCATAAAAGAGATAGCAGCCAGATTAGCGGAGATAGACAACTATAACGCTAAGATTTATACGAGCCTTGCCGAAAAATCCGTAGAATCTATAGACAGCGTTTTAGCCGAAGCCGAGAGAACGTTAAGTGTAAAAGGCTTTACCGGCAACGTTGCAATCTGCTCAACACCAATCGAACAATACCTAATCGAAGGGTTTGGCGTACGTTGCACGCTTGTGTTGGAAGAAGAAGAGTTGGCCGGTGTAAAGCCCCTAACTCTTGAGAAGGCAAGAACGATACTCGCCGATAGCTCTCCTAAAATACTCGTGTTAGCCGACATCAGCGAAGGTACTACTGGGGCAGATGCTGCAAAGAAGCTTGCTGAAGAGACGAACACATACCTCTTAAAACTCGTTGTGATGTCAAAAGATGGCTGGGATTACGAGACGCTTCTTGCATACAATGCGGGCTTAACTAGTAGCGTGTCTGCTGCGCCCAAAACGAGCTCCGGAACGAATGCACTCATGAGCATACTGGTCTCGATATTATCCGTAGTTGTGGTACTCGAGGCAATACTCATACTAAGGTTAAGGGTGAGGAGGTCATGAAGTCTGTCGAAACTTCGGGGTTAACGGTCAGGTTGAATGGCTTTGAAGCGCTAAGCAACGTAACGCTATCTCTGAATCACCCAACATTTACGGCAATCATAGGACCAAATGGTGCCGGTAAGACTATACTGCTCAAAACGATTCTCGGACTCCTAAAACCACAGAGCGGATACATCAGGGTAATGGGTTTGGACCCGACAAAAGAACCAAAAAGAGTTAGGTCGATGGTTGGTTACGTTCCACAGAGGGATAGGACATCCTTCTTCGTGCCAATGAAGACAAAAGATGTTGTCATGATGTCGAGACTAGTGTGGAAAAGACCGCCGAGGTGGGCAACAGAGTACGATGAGAACGTTGTAAAAAAAGTCCTAAGAATCGTAGGGGCTGAAGATTTAGCGGATAGAAGGTTTGATGAGCTTAGCGGTGGGCAACAACAAAAGGTCCTTATAGCTAGGGCCATAGTCTCTGAACCCAAGCTATTGTTGCTCGATGAACCTTTCAACGGTGTTGACGTGAGAAGTCAGTATGAGATAACGAACCTCATAACTAGCCTGAAAGAGAGCGGCGTTTCAATTGTAATGGTCACACACGACGTGAGCGACGTCATTAACCTCATTGACAACATTGTCATATTGTACAAAAGGGTTATAGCAGCGGGTAGACCGGAGGATGTTCTGAAAGAAGACATCTTGAAAAGTGTGTACGGTGATAGAATCAGGATTTGTTCGTACGAACCATGTCTAATGTTCATACCGAGAGATTCACATGGTTGACCTACTATCGCCTTTTTTGATAAAGGCCTACGTCGCCGTTCTGCTTATGGCAGCTACATCTATAATCGGCTCTGTGGCTGTGCTGAGAGGTGTTGCCTACATGCCCGCTGAGGCGGCTCATGCGGCATTAGGCGGTGCAGCCTTAGGAATCTTACTCGGTTATGTGGCTAATCTAACAGTAAACCCATATTTGGTTGCGGCAATCTTCGCCAGCATCACGACGCTTTTTGCGGGCTATGTGGGAAGAAAGGGTGGTCCGGAGGCGATTGCGAGCGCACTCGCAGGCGCATTAACTCTTGGCGTTTCTGTTTATGCATTTGTGAGATATGTTTTGCCCGCGCAACTCAGGGTCATTTTGGACGGCTATCTTGTAGGTGACATACTTCTCCTAGGAGACTCGGATATAGTTACGCTCTCGATTCTAACTATGGCATGTATGGTCATCTTTGCAATTTTCTATAATGAGATAATTTATGTGTGCTTCGACCCTGAAGGTGCCGAAGCCATGGGCATGAACGCCTCATTCTACGACTTTATAATTTTCTTCTTGATAGGTCTGGCTGGTAGTGTGGCAACCAAGACCGTAGGTACTCTTATCGTTTATGCTCTTGTGATAGCGCCGGCCATAACGGCAAAAGAGCTGTCAAGGAGTGTTAATGGTATGCTGAGACTTACCGTAATCATCACCTTGGTAGCAGGTTATGGAGGTCTGGCGCTTTCTATCATATTCAACATGCCGAGTAGCGGCTCCATAGCAATATTCGCGAGCGCTATATATGTAGGCACTATGCTAGCCAAGAAGCTAGTTCAAAAACAGTGAAGGTATAATTACGGCCTCGTTTCATGAAAAGATAAAAGAGTGAATGGGCCGGTAGCGTAGCGGAAGCGCGCCCGCCTCGCACGCGGGAGGTCGCGGGTTCGAGTCCCGCCCGGTCCATTAAATCATTCTTCTATTGCCTCTAGATGCCTTCTAGGCCATAATACAAACGTATTACCTATTAAATGGCTAAAACGTTAGAGGATATTCAAACGATTTAGAGATTAATTGGCCCTATGTTGAGAGAGCCATCTACGCGAATTATAATCGTAAATGGGCTAAACGATGCTTGGCATTAATGAAGCATTATGGCTACATCTTATGCTCATTTGATACCTCTTTCTAAGACATTACTATAGGCCAGACATGAAGCTTCCAAATTCCTTTTCAATAGCCTTCTTCTTGGAATCGATAGTAAGGGTACAGAAACTCTGCGTCCTCAACTCCGTCATCAACCATAATCAATACTTTACGCAATTCGACATTGTTTTCTTTGAGAAATTGTTTTAACATTTTACACCATGCACATGTGCTTAATGCATACACTAACACTTTATGTTCCTTGTTTTTGCCTGGCACCTTAACTTTGTTCATTTCCATCAACGCCATAATTTTATACTTCCTAACATTAAAAAAAAGAAAGTGATTTTTGTTTAGTTTATTTTAGGAGCTCTTCAATTCTTTTGTTTACCTCGTCCCAATTGACGATGTTCCAAAAAGCTTCGACGAATTTTGCTCTATCGTTTTTGTAGTCTATGTAGTAGGCGTGTTCAAACACGTCTAAAACCATCAGTATCCTAAACATGGGATACACGTTAGTGTTGTGTTTTTCAATTTGCATTATTATTGGTCTCTGGGTTTGCTTGCAATAAGTAAGCGCAGCCCAACCAGATCCCTCAACGCTTATGGCTGCTTGAGTAAATTCCTTCTTAAAACGTTCAAAGCTTCCAAATTCCTTTTCAATGACGTCTCCTAGGACTCCGCCTGGTTTGCCCCCGCCCTTTCCTGGTGGCGCTAGATTTTCCCAGAAAAGCGAGTGGAGGAGGTGTCCACCTATGTTCCACGAAAGTTCTTTTAAGGATGATTTTATGTCTATTTCTGCATCCTCCTTACGCGCTTTATCCAGCCTTTGTAATATGGCGTTCGCCCCGTTAACATATGCTTGATGGTGTTTACTATGGTGAATCCTTAACTGCTCTTCAGACATGTATGGGGCTAATGCACCGTACTCATATGGCAGTTTAGGCAAAACGTAAAACTTGTTCTCCATATATCCATCAGCTCTTTATTTTTAAGACTTGTTTAATATTATTTTTTATGCTTATTAATCTTTCTGTTGGTTACATTTTTTACATATCCCATAGATGTCTATGCGTTGTCCTATCACTTTAAAGTTGGCTGAGTTGGTTAATTTGTCAACTATTAATTGCGCCGCTGGATCGTTCAAGTCCTTTATTGTGCCACATTTATGCAAACCAAGTTTATATGAGGCTTGGTATATGGGTCAAACCTTATTTTTCGTTGGAAAAAGGTAATTCTTGGACTAAGTTGAGTTCTTTGAGAACTTTAAGAGTTTGGTATACTGTTGCGAGGCTTATCGTAGGATATTCCTCTTTAATTTTCTTATAAATTTCCTTTGTAGTTGGATGTGTCGACATTTGTAGAGCGACTTTACATATGGCTATTCTTTGAGGGGTCGCTTTGTACCCTTTTTTACGAAGCGCATTAATTATTGCTCCCCAAATCTTCGTCATGATACATAGTCCATTTAATAAATTAATAGTAAACCATTAAATACTGCTAATTTAAAATCGAATCCGGCGCTTTAGCGCTTTTTTCTAAAAATAAATTGTTTGAGAAGGACATCCTCAAGCAAATAAGCGTACTTAGTCCTCATATTCACCTACACCTATAGGAATG
>JAKCEW010000002.1 GCA_023539445.1 Candidatus Terraquivivens yellowstonensis | reverse complement strand
GGACGAAATGGGCAAGAGGATTGCATCGCAGGTCCCGAGAGTTCCTTACGAAGCTAAGTGGGTACCATACGATGCATTCATGAAGAAACACTGAAGTTCAAAACCTCATTTTTATTTTTGCGTCTTATATTCAAGTATAAAAGTCCCTTCGCTCTATAAAATTATGCGGCATTCATGAAGACCATAGGCATAGTAGCAAGTCATGCAACGGAATCACGCGTAACGGTAATACTCAATGATGGTATGGAAAAAGAGGTGGAAAGTGAAAGTCTAGTTTTAGTGGAGAATAGGGATGGCGGTAAGATACTCGCGGTGTGTAGGAGCGGTATTGGTGTAAACGACGTACTAAGGGCAACAACATATTCACCTGGTGTCGCTTACGCAAAGACGGGAAGACAGCCAAGCACTGCCAAAGAGTTTTTTGGCTTTAATCTCGTTATAATCGGCGAGGTATCAAGAGGTAAGATTGAACAGAACAAACGCATAATAGCGCCAACATCACCTGTAAAACTTTTCGAGAAACACGATGACCCGTTCTCCTACTTTGGTCCTCATAACCTAAAAATAGGGCACTACAAAGATGTGGTAAACTGGCAAGTGCCCGTACGCGATGAATACATACCCTACCACATAGGCGTCTTTGGTGTGACAGGCTCAGGAAAGTCCTTTTTTTGCAGGTATGAGCTGATCCCGTTGCTCAGGAAAGCCGGTTATGACGTATTGGTCTTTGATTGGAAAGGTTCGGACTACGCTCCTTACTTCGATGGCAGCATATCGATGCGGGACATAGAGATGGACGACGAGGCGGTAGTATCCTTCTTATGTTCAAAAGCAGGAAACTTTGGCTCCAAGAAAATAGCAGAGACTATGAAAGCCTACCTCGAGGAGGCTCTTATTGATAGCGAACTGAAGTCGTATTCTCCCGAAGAAGCGAAGAAATTGCTTTACTCGAAGGTGAAAAGCATAATAGAAGATGATAATAAGGATAAGCAGGGCAAACTCACGCAATGGGGCAGACTCTATCTACGCCGGCTGGACAAAGGATTCAAGCGGATCACTGTAGAAGATTTCGCAACGATCCTTGGTAAGATGGGGCCTGAACAAATAGTGGAAAGGCTGAGACAGCAACATATTCTCGTCATAGACATGAGTCTCGGGAGTAAGGAGCAGAAGCTTTCTATTTTCCTCTCGATTGCGAGATATCTTAAGGACCTGATGGAGAAGAAGAACCGGTTAAACATAGCCCTTCTTATAGATGAGGCCCCGCAATATTGTCCTTATTCGCCCCGTGATCTGGAGGAGGAAACGACTGAGATGATAACCTCATTATGCGCCCTCGGCAGGACGTATGGTCTTTCGATAATCCTTCTGTCTCAAGGCATTGCCGGCGAGATAGGAATAAACGCCGCTGTGAGGAGGAACTTAAACACACAGTTCATAGGACGCATACATCCTCTGGACTTGGATGAGGCGACAAAGCTATTTGCAATGTCTGGGGTTGACCCAGAAAGCCTATTAAGACTCCCGGAAGGGTACTTCTACTTCGTCGGTAAGATGAACCCATCACCGGTTCCACTACTCCTAAGCTTTCAGATAAAGGAGGATGAAAAAGTTGGGCGTTCAACCAGAACTTGGTGAGTATCCTGATTGGAGTAGAATGCCAAAAGTATTGCAGACTAGGTTTTTCGAGTTGGCCGAGGTAGAGGCTCAAAAGCTGATTCAGAGTAAGATAATCGACACAAGCAACGTCGAGCAGCTAAGGAAGATGCTGAAATTAAGGAGGCTTGAGAGTTATGATGGTTGGGAAGAACTCCTAGTTGCCTGCGTTGATGGTTCCGACACACCTGTCTGTAATGAACGCATAGGTTTGAGGTACGCCCTGTTCGCAAGCGCTTACAAAATCTTTAAGGGTTTGGATGGGTTTGAGGAAGAATTTCTGAGCGATTATTATAGCGATAGACAGATCATACCACATGATAAATTTTCTAAACTCGTTGAACTCCTCATGACGTACTATGAAAGGTTGATGGCCCATCGGGTGTTAGAAAAATATTCGCCAGATATATTGCTGCTAGATGGTAGTTTCTTCGGCTACAGGACTAGATGCAGCGAAATTCTGGACGAGGATATCAATTGGACACCCTTCGGCAGGGACGTCGGATTTAAGACCGGCAAAGAGCTAGTGAAGGAGATAACGAGGCTAACCGTTGAGCTGATAAAATCTGGTAAAGCTTTAGGCATAATAAAGAGAGTGAATACCGCCTCGATAGACGGCTGGCTTGCCTACAAAGACCCGACAAGCAAACCCATAGGTTTGAACGACCGTACGCTTCTGAACATGATCATGGAAACTCGCATGCTTTTCTCGTATGATGAGGCATTTAATGTGAACTTCAACATATTAAACTGGTACAGGAACGTGTCGAAAGAATTGAAGGACAAAGATCCAGAGGCTATTTTAAAAGAGACCGAGAGGCGGTTTAAAGTTCAAATTAAGGCAGACTTGGGCGACGAATCTTACTTGCAGTATGTTATGGGCATGAAACGTTGTTACATTAAGACCATGGACGATTATCCTCCAGTATGCGTTGAGTTTTGGAAAGAAAGCGACCCCGATTGGGTTAAAAAGGCTCTTTGGTATGTCTACGCATCAAGGGATCCAGCGACAGGGCTTCCATTTCCGCTTGATATCGTGGATAGTCTCGTAAGCTTACCTAAAGGTGTTGCAAAAGAGTTCGTTGAAGAAGTCGAGGCACGACTTCTTAGAGCACGTATGGAGCAAAATGTACTCCTTACCCTGTTCAGCAGATTTAACCCTCAGAAGGAGGAGTAAGGATAACGCAGCGTCCAAAGCTTTCCTTGAGCCATCTGCTCGATGTTTACCGAGACAAAGTAACGAGACTTTTGCCATCTTTCGATTGGTACCCATGTGATGCCTATTCGCCTAAATGGTGGGGAGGTTTAGAAGATCCGGAAGAGGTTGCCATAACAGCGATACTCGTTCAACAGACGAGGTGGGAGAACGTAAAGGAGGCTTACAAGAATTTAAGGGCGGCATACCTAAACAGCTTTGTTACCATCAAACAATCTGACCTGAATTCTATAAAAAGATGCATAAAATCCGTCGGCATGTATGCTGAAAAATCTAAAAAGCTGAAAGAGCTGGCCGATGCTGTTGTCAAAGCTGGTGGTTGGGAGTCTTTTATAAACAGAGACATGAAAGAGGTCAGAGTGGAACTTTTAAGGCTGAATGGCATAGGTTATGAGACGGCAGACGCTATCCTACTATTTGCAGGTAACCACCTAATATTTCCAGCATCAAGGCTTGTCGCTAGGGTTCTAGAACGCATAGGGTTTGATATCCCTAAAGGTTACGAGGCTCTCAGAAAGTTTATCGAAGCAAAGCTACCAAAGGACCTCTTTAGCTACAAGCTCTTCTATGCATCTTCACTCGTCACGACAAAGATTGCATGTCGCTCATCGAATCCTGACTGTTTGAGGTGCCCCATTAGCAATATTTGCTATATGTTTGCGTACAAGCAGGCGTCAAACATTCCTTAACGATACCAAGTTTGATGGTTTTTCTCTTAAAATGATATAACCTGCTAAGTCAAAGAACTTATCTGCCCTATGTAACACAACCGAATCGCTTGTTATGACTATACGCTTATCCCTGATAAGTGCGGAATCAACGCATTTCTCTGTTTCTACCAAACCGTTAACACCCTCTTCCTGTAGGATACGCCTCGTAAGAGCCGATATTTCACCACTCTTGCTTATCTGGCTTTCATAATAGAAGGAGGCATCCGCAACTTCGAGCTCTTTTAGGGTCTTTACAGCCAATCTTATCAGCTCCTCAGTCATGCTTGTCGGTCTAAATTCTCCATGCACTTCTGAGATATCCCTTACGATGCCATCGTCACAAAGCACCAACAACTTACCATTCATGAAAGACTGCAGGGTATTCAATACGTTAAAACCATCCACAACAACTCTGCTACCTTTTAACTCGTCTGGGCTTGCTGCCTTTTCCTTTATCCTCTTAGCATCCTCTGAAGAATATACACATCGGTATAGTATGCTCCTGCCCATCCTATCTAGGAGGTACCTGCTTGCTACAAAGTTAACGGCCGATTCTCTTTTGTAACCCCTGTCTAGGAGGTATCTCATATCTTCAATTGCCATAATCAGCCTATCCCAAACACTTTTTATCCATTGGACATCGTCCATGAAGTCCGCCTGCTTATCTTATGGATTCATCTCAACGAAAATTCCGGGTCTGAGTGGTAACGCCTGCTTAGACTTTCCTAATGGGTCATGTATTCCTTTTTCATCCTCAGCCCAAACGTAGAACGGACACCCGATATCAGATTCCAAAAAACTTTTGGCGTCTTCGTATATCCACTTCTCCTGCGATGCCAATTCTAGTAAAACTCTTTTTGGAATCTCTGACGAAAATGTTGAAACATGTTCAACTATTTTCTTGACGAAAATCGACACATCTTTTTTCTTTTCTGGAAGGATTTTCAAAGATTCTTTGATCACAATGCTTGGGTCCTTCATAACGTCTTTTAAATTGAAGCTCAGTACAATGGACAAAATATCTAACTTCCACTTGGAAGAGGTATAGATGTGAATTTTGCTTGGTTTCCCTTCCGTAACTTCTATTATTTCCCTAACATCTCTTAACAACTTTGCTAGTAAATCCTCCGCCGTCTCGGCGAACTCGTCAATTTCTTCAGGATGGTAATCAGGCCACTTAGCTAGGGATACAAAACCTTCGCGCCCAAGCCTAGACCAAGCCTCCTCAGCCGTGAATGGAGCAAAAGGCGCCAGCAACCTTATCCACGTATCTAAAAATCTTAACGCTAAGCGCGATGGCTTCTTCCTTCTCCTCGTGTACCATTTCCAATCGTTGTACATTCCATACAAAGCCTCATGACAAGCCGTCCTAGTCTTCAGCGATTCCATCGCCTCTGTTACATTTTTCACTCTCCTGAACATCCTACTGATGAGCCACTTATCCAGCCTATTCTCACTCTCCTCAAGTTCCGAGGATAGAATTTCGTCAACTATTTTGAGGAAGAGGTCCAGCATCCTTCTGGTCTCTTGGGCGTTCTTATCCCTCCAATCAGGGTCGTCCATATCCTCTGCGGCAAGAAGGAGCGTACATCTAGTTGCATCCGCCCCATACTTTGCCAAGGATGCTTTTATCGGTATCATATTGCCCTTACTCTTGCTCATTTTTTCACCCTCGACCGTTATCATACCATTAACGCCAATGCATTTGGGCCAAAGACTTTCATCAAATAGGGCGACGTGATGGAAGATGTAGAAGGTTAGATGGTTGGGCACAAGTTCCTTAGCCGATATCCTACAGTCAACGGGATACCAGTAGAGGAATTCGTCCCTCATGCTTTTTAGCACATTTTCGGGAATGTTAGTTTCCTTTGAGACTGTTGCCAAATCACCAATCCCTAAGAAAACGTAATCAAAAACTTCCGGCGTAAGTTGTTCAGGTTTAACAGTCCCGTTGTTCATATACTTGCTAATGGTGTACAAAGCGGGATATATTGTCGAATCGCTCAACGTTTCGACTATCCACGATTTATCCCACGGCAACGGTGTTCCTAAACCCGTCTTCCTTGTGCAAGCCCAATCACGAAGCCAGTCCACGACATTTAGGAACCATTGTCTCGCCTCTTCGGGGAGTATGTTCATCTTCATTATATGCATCTTTACTTTCTCTTTCCACTCAGAGTTAGAGTACGTAAGGAACCACTGGTCTTTCACAATCTTTACCAGACACTCAGTACCACAACGACAGATAACTTTGGCAGGGAGGTCATACATTATGTCGCCCAAACCTATTGAAATGAGTCTCGCTTTAACGGCGTCTCTCGCTACCCTTACAGGCAAGCCTGAGTATTCACCACAGTTGTCTTTCATGACACCTTCGTGGAATTCTTTAGAGTAAATCTCTTTGGTTGCCTCCTCCAACCTTTCATCCTCTTGGCTCGATATTCCCATCCTTTTTACGATCTCAACCGCAGGAAACTCACCATATCCAGGCACGCTTATTATCGATATTGGACTCAGTGTTTTAATGGATTCGGCGTCTGTGCTTTTTTGTAACTCTAAGAGTGCTACGTAATCATAAGGTGCATGAGCCGGAACGCTGTACACAACACCGGATACAACATCTGGATTAACAAAATTCGCAGGAAGTATGGGTAGCTCCGCATTGGTAAGCGGGGCGATGCATTTTTTGCCTATGAGCTCTTTGGTGTTAATCGATTTTATGATGTTGACAGAGTGTTTTTGTTCCGCCAACTTTTCTGCCGCTTTTTTACTTACCAAAACTTTCTTACCATTGTACTCAATCAACACATACTCCGCGTTGGGATTGAGCCAAACATTTGTGGCACCGAATATTGTTTCGGGCCTCAGCGTACCAGCCGCCAGATAGAAGTCAGCATACCTAAAGAAGACAAGCGTGTATTCTTCGGGGACTATACCCTCACCAACTAATCTATCGTGGTCACCTGTCGCGCTTTGGCAATTGGGACACCATACTACGGGATGCTCACCTTTACTGACAAAGCCTTTTTCACGGAGCTTCAGATATTGCCATTCGATGAATTTACTGTAGTAAGGGTGCAAATCCGTCGTGTAAAATTCCCTCCTCCAGTCAACAGAAAAGCCCATGGAATCAACGACCTTTCTATTCTCGGCTGTGTAATACTTACAGATGAAAGCTGGATCAGTAAAGCGCGGTATTAATTCTTCTGGGACTTTATCGATGTCTCTTAGCAGTCTTACTATGGCCGGGTCACCACGCTTTAATCGCTCACTCGTGCCGGCAACCGCCTCTCCCGTCCAGTGCCAAGACCACGGAAAAAGCACGTTAAAACCCTGCATCCGCTTAAACCTTGCATAACTATCACCCCGTGTAAACGTGAAAGCATGCCCAAGGTGCAGGGGGCCGTTTTGGTAAGAGTAAGGAACGCAAATGAAGAACTTTGGTTTATCCTTAATCGGGTCAGCCTCGAATATCCTAGCCTCTCGCCATAACTTGGCCCATTTTGCTTCGTATGCCACCAGACTATCTGTAGACCCGTTACCCGGTTTTGACAACTTTCATCAATCCTCTGAATATTTTCTCGCAAAACTGTCCATTTATTGTATTTTAACTTTTTATGCCCAATAGAGCGGAAAAATTACCGTCACCAATGTTCTAAATGCTGTAAAAAAGGTTAAGTCTGGCCAGTCAACGTGATTCATAAGAGCCCTTCCGGGCCCGTAGCCTAGAATGGACAGGGCGTCGAATAAAATGCGTAGGCCTGCGGAGCCGGAGGTCGCGGGTTCAAGTCCCGCCGGGCCCACTAATTCTTCTAACGAAAGTAAAAATACCAGAACGAAAGCTGTACGAATAAATGGACATAATAACCGCGTTTATCATAGCCGTCGGTTTAGCTATGGACTGTTTTTCCGTTTCGATTGCAAGCGGAATGACGGGTAGAGTGTGCATAAGCATCGCTTTCAAGCTAGGCGCATCTTTTGGTTTGTTTCAGATGTTTATGCCTTTGTTGGGTTGGTTTTTAGGTAAAAATTTGATAGAGGTTGTCTCAACCTTCGACCACTGGTTGGCATTCGGTCTCCTCAGTTTTGTGGGTTGTAAGATGATATATGAATCGTTTCAGAAAGAACGTGAAAGCGCTATCCTAAACTTTCGAAACTTACTTATGCTTTCAACGGCTACGAGCATTGATGCTTTTTCCGTCGGAATAGTCATCGGATTCTTAACGGCATCAATCATGATGCCCATACTCATATTCGGTTTAGTGACGTTCATACTATCATTTCTGGGCACGCTCATCGGGGGCAGGCTCAAGCATATTTTAGGCAGAAGGGCACAAATTATAGGGGGTGCCATCCTAATACTTATTGGAATAGAGATTCTGTTAGAACATGTAGTTTTCACATAATTTAATAAATAAAAAGAGAATTAGCTGGAGCTCGTTTTGAGTTTCCTTTCAACCTCCTCGGCAGTGATTTCTGCTATTATTTTAAAGAATGTAGCGATCGTTCCGAGAATGACAACGATGTAACTTATTATGACAGCTATAACAAAGGCTAGGGGGTTAACCATAGTAGGCACAGGCATAGAAGTACTAAACGGTCCGAGCTGCACTTCCTGTACCTGTATTCCAAATCCCCCAATGATAAATCCAACACCGAAAATCACGCCGCCTATTATCAACCACATTATTAGAAAGCCAACGTACAACATAGCCTTCTTAAAAGCCGTGCCCCATGAGACCATGCATCTATGATTCGATATCTCTTTATTATCTTTATCTGGATTTCTTACTTAGATAGGATTCTATGGCTTTCCTTAAAGCTACGAGCGGCAACATGGCACACTTCATTCTCACAGGACCGAGTTCTAAACCCAACATCTTTGTTACATCATGCTTTGTAAGCTTCAACACCTCTTCCACTTCCTTACCCTTCACAAGCTCCGTCAACATCGATGCTGAAGCTTGGCTTATCATGCACCCTTGACCTTTAAAAGATATGGCAGAGATTCTGTTTCCATCGAATTTTAGATAGAGTTCCACATAATCGCCGCATAGCCTATTTGAATCCTTTACGGTTATATCTGCATCTTTTATCTCCCCATAGTTTCTTGGTCTTTTATAATGGTCAAGGATGCATCTTGGGAAATCTTCTGACAAACACGCTCCCAAGCGTCAATATATCTGGCTATTTTATAAACATCTTCATGGCCGAAAACTTAAAAGTTTTAAAAAATGAAAGCGTCCTCCAGATAGAAATGGATGAAGTTTTTGAACTTGGCAACAGAATAAGGGAAGACTTCCCTATATTAAAGAGGTTGGTAAAGGGAAAGCCCTTTGTATATCTAGATTCTGCCGCGACGACTCAGAAACCCATACAAGTGATAGAGGCTATAAAAAATTACTATGAGACATTTAATGCTAACGTCCATAGAGGAATCTACAGCATAGCCGAAGAGGCCACCGCTGCTTACGAAGAGGCTAGGGAAAAAGTTGCACGTTTTATAAACGCCAGAAGTCCTCGTGAGATCATATTCACTAGGAATGCAACAGAGGCGATAAACCTCGTGATGCATAGTTGGGGACAGAATAACGTACAGAGAGGTGACGTGATACTAACGACTGAAATGGAACATCATAGTAACTTGTTACCGTGGCAAATCCTATCCAAGCTAAAGGGGGCAAGTCTTGAGTTTATTGGCTTTGATAAAGAGGGGTTTTTGAAGCTTGAGGAGTTTGATAAATATAAAAATAAAAGTGTGAAACTCTTTGCTTTTACTTTTGCATCTAACGTTCTTGGAACAATTAATCCAGTACGTGAACTTGTAAAATATGCTAAGGAGATGGGGGCAATAACCGTTGTTGATGCTGCTCAGGCCGCACCCCATATGCCGATTGACGTGCAACAAGTAGACTGCGATTTTTTAGCCTTCTCAGGACACAAGATGCTCGGTCCGATGGGCATCGGGATATTGTATGGAAAGGAAAGACTACTCGAGGAGATGGAACCTTTTATGGTAGGTGGCGAGATGGTTAAGTCTGCCGACTTCAGAGGCTCGGAGTGGAACGACATACCTTGGAAGTTTGAGGCAGGTACACCGAACGTCGAGGGCGCAATAGGATTGGCCGCAGCTATCGACTATTTACAACGAATAGGCATGGATGCTGTAAGGAGGCACGAGGTTAAATTGACAGAATATGCTTTGGACGTACTTGCACGTATGGACGGGATTACGTATTATGGCCCCAGCTCTCCAGAGCAGAGGTGCGGATTAGTATCCTTTAACCTTAAGGGCATACATCCCCATGACATTGCCATGTTTTTGGATAACGAGGGGATTGCTATAAGGGCCGGTCATCACTGTGCAATGCCTCTTCACAATAGACTTGGAATTGCTGCATCCGCCAGAGCGAGCTTCTACATCTATAACATTCCATCGGAAATTGATTTACTAGCTATGAGTTTGGAAAAGATAAAGAAGATGTTAGAAATCTAAATGCCTAAATCTTTCTAACGCTACTTTTCGCTCCGCAAATGTCGCATTGTAAAAACCTAAACCTTTTCTCTGCTTCGATTCTTGTATCAACGCCACCACAAACAGGACATTTAACGAATTCCTTCATATATATCTCAAGCAACCTTTTGATCTCCTCGTTAGAAAGCTTACCCTGAATTGTTAACCTTTCACCCTCCAAGACACCGGGCTTACCAGACTCTTTGAATATGAACCTTGCCAGATGTTGTGGATCCCTGTTTAAAGTTTCAGCAAGGTGACCGAAATTCGTTATTATCGTATGCTTGGCCGTTTGCATTATGGTAGGTCTTAACTCTAATACTCTATCGCCGGACTTGCTGACAATAGACTTGACCTCAGCCATTACCCTTTCAAGCAACTTCAGGTAGGCTTCTTTCGTACTGATATCCATCATTATCCCACTCCCGAAATCTTAATGTAAGGTAAATTTAACTGTTTGATCTCCGTTATTTTTCTTCTAAACTTTTTACAATAAGCACGTGTCCGTCTTTACCTACAACTATGGCCTTGCTCCCGGGCTTTATCGTTTCTTGCGACTTTGCCATCCAATATTCGCCTGAATATTTAACAAAGCCATGCTTATCCGGTCCCAACTCGTCTACTACGTAAACTATTTCGTTAATTATGCCCTTAAGCAGTGGCTTCTGTCTCTTCGCCTTCACAACTTTATACACCATGAATAACGTGAAACCGCCTATAACTAATGCCGAACTAATGATTACGCCAAAGAAAATTTTGTAAAAATCCTCACTTGCTAACCACTGTGCGCTACCTAGGGGTATTAGAAGCAGACTTCCAACAATCATAAACAAGAATCCAGAACCACCAAGAATGCCGAATCCTGGCGTATATGCTTCCGCTATCATAAGAATCGCGCCTAATACTAAGAACAAAAGGGCTGCTATGTTAATATTAAATCCTAGCCCTACCAAGCCAAGTATGAGTAGAAAAGCGCCAACTATTTCCGCAAGATGGCCAGGAGCCGATATGCCGAATATCAGCGCATAAAGGCCTATGAGAAAGGCCAATGAAGCGATTACAGGATCGCTTACTATATTTAGCAACATCACCCTTAGACTCGGATCGTATTTGTGCACTGCAGCGTCTTTTGTGTTTAGTATGACGTCCCGATCAAGTACTCTTACAACCCTTCCATCCAATTTTGCTAACAACTCATCTATTCCTGATGCTACTACATCTATCACGCCGTACTTCAGCGCTGACTCATCGTTTAAATTCAGATTATGTGTAACGAAGAGTCTCGCTGCCGTCTCATTTCGCCCATGCATTCTGGCCCTTTCTTCGATGTAAGCCGTAAGAGCATTTATCGTTTTTTCATCCCGAATAGGTTCGGAGTTACCAAATGGCGAGTAGCTCACGGGTTGGCATGAGCCGATGAGAGTATGAGGTGCCATTGCCGCAACATGCGACGCCAGAAGTATGAAAGTCCCCGCGGACCAGCCCTTACTCCCAGATGGGTAAATATACACTATGACTGGTATTTGGGAGTGTTCTATTATGTCTACTATTTCGAAGGTTGCTGAAAGTGAGCCTCCTGTTGTATCCATAGTTACTAGAAGCGCACTATATCCGTTTGCGGTCGCATATTCCAAAGCCTCCCTCATCAAGTTTGACGTAGCGGTTGTTATCGTTCCCTCTAGCCTTACAAGGAGTACCTTAGATTGCTCAGAATCGACTGAGGTTAACTGAAAGAAAAAAAGGGCGAATAATGATAAGGTTAGCAGAATAAAAACAGCGCGGCTTCTCATTCTTTAGGTCCTTTCTCCTCTTTACCGATTCCTTTTATCAAACCAACAATGCTCGCCAACGAAGACGTATCAGTGGTCGTCGTTACCACGACAAGGTTTCGCTCCCTAGCTATCTCTGTTAGGGTTTGCAGTTCCCTCAGCCGTAACGAAACGGGTTGTTCACTATACTGTTTTGCAGCTGCCGCTAACTTCTCCGAGGCAAGCAGTTCGCCTTCTGCTACAATTATTCTGGAGCGTTTTTCTCTTTCCGCCTCTGCTTGCTTGGCTATTGCTCTAACCATCGTTTCGGGCATCGTGATATCTTTTAGTGCAACCATACTAACCTTTATCCCCCAAGATTCTGTAAGTTCATCGACTATACTACTGATTTTCTTTCCAAGCTCCTCTCTCCTAGTAAGCAATTCATCGAGCTCAACTTGCCCGAGCACATCCCTCAAAGTTGTTTGAGCTAGAAGGTTGGTTGCCTGTGCATAATTCTCGACCTGAAGAATTGCCTTTGCTGGATCAATGACACGGTAATAAACAGCGGCATCTACATCAACACTTACGTTATCTTTCGTCACAACCTTCTGTCTTGGGATATCAACAACGACCGTTCGTAAGTCTACTTTAATGAACCTGTCAACTATCGGTATCAGGAAAAATAGACCTGGACCTTTAGCTCCAATGAAACGGCCCAACCTGAATATTATACCGCGCTCATATTCCCTAACGACCTTGATTGAAGCTGACAAAATTATGATGATTAGCATTATGACGAATATGTATGTAACAGCCTCTACAGGACCTATTTGTAGCGTAACTATTTCTGGCAAGTTGCTCACATTGAACAAATATTGAATAACGCTATATAAAGTTAAAGTTTATAAGAGTCACGCCGTGAAGTCTCTAGACCGGTGGTTGCTTAAAAGGTAAACAAAATCGGAGGTTTCGTTGTTTGCGAGAGTTTTGGATAAAAGACCTAAGCTATGCAAGCGAAGGTAGGAAGAAGTTAGACTGGGCAGAAGGGCAGATGAAGGTACTGATGAAGATAAGGGAAAGGTTCCAGAAGGAAAAACCACTTAAGAACCAGAAAATAAGCGCATGTTTGCATATAACAAAAGAAACGGGCGTCTTATTGAAGACTTTGGTTGAAGGGGGTGCTCAAGTCAGTTTATGCCCCTCCAATCCGCTCAGTACCCAGGATGACGTTGCTGCAGCGTTAGTCGAAGAGGGGATAAAAGTTTACGGCTTTAGGGGTCTGTCCTTAAAAGAATACTATGAATGTATAGGATACGCACTTCTACAGAAACCAACAATAACAATGGATGATGGGGCTGACCTAGTATCCACTCTACATAAGATAGCATACGATATCAAAGGTATGGATGTGGAATATGTAAAAGAGATTATCGGAGACGTTGGCAAAGATTTGATCAACGGGATTTTTGGCGGTACAGAGGAAACCACGACCGGTGTCATAAGGTTAAGAGCACTGGAAAGAAAGGGAATGCTGAAATATCCTATAATTGCCGTAAACGATGCCAAATCAAAAAACTTATTCGACAATCCTATCGGTACGGGGCAGTCAGCCCTCGATGGTATATTGAGGGCTACGAATGTGCTTTTTGCTGGTAAGAATGTGGTGGTTGTAGGTTTCGGTCAAGTCGGCTCCGGTATCGCTGAGAGGGCCAGGGGTCTTGGGGCCAAGGTCACAGTTGTTGAGGTTGATCCGATAAAGGCTTTAAAGGCCGTAATGTACGGTTTTAATGTTGACACTTTATCTAGGGCTGCAGAGTACGGTGACATATTCATAACCGCGACTGGAAACATCAATGTTATCAGAGGTGAACACTTTGAAAAGATGAAAGACGGAGCAATACTTGCAAACGCTGGGCACATGGATGTGGAGATTTCGAAAAAAGAGCTAGAGATGCTAGCAAAAGAGAAAGTGGAAGTGAGCAATCTCATGACACTCTTCAGAATGAAAGATGGTAGGAAGATATACTTGCTCGGTGATGGAAGGCTGGTTAACCTCGTATGCGCTGAAGGGCACCCCTCAGAGGTTATGGACCTCTCGTTCTCACTTCAAGCATTGTGCGTAGAGTTTATCGTAAAAAACAAGGATAGGTTGGAGAGAAAGGTTTTGACTGTTCCAGAAGATATAGACAAAGAAGTTGCACAGCTTAAGCTTGATACTATGAACATCACAATCGAGAAACTTACCGAAGAACAGAAAAGATATCTTAGCGAGTGGCAAACAGGCACATAATTTAAAGATTGTCGTAATTTTCCTTAAGCCATTTTGCAACATCCTTGAGTGTCGGACTGCTTGAAACGTTTATGACACTAGCTTCGGGACCCTTCTCGACTAGAATCTTATCTTGGTACTCAGACATTAGTGTGAACGATACGGACGTCCAGTATATTCTGCCCTTTGCCAGCTCTTCTGCAAAGAACTCCATAGACGGTGATAAAGGAACGGGTAAAAAGAGTACACCTTCAGCCCAGAAGAGAACGGCAGGCTGGCCGGGAGCCAGTATTAAGCTTTGCAATAATTCCGACGGTGATTTGTATTTTATGCATTCCAATATTATAATTTGCTGAATCGGTCTGTATATTATTTCAACCATATCGAAATTTTATCATAGTTTCTCAAAGATAAAAGTTTATTCACCTATAAAGCTTGGTTTTCTTTTATTTAAGAAAGCGGACACACCTTCGGCAGCATCTTTCGTTGCGAACAATGATGCGAAAGACGTTGCCTCGAACATTTGTCCTTCTTCGAGAAGACCATGTCGTGTGAGCCTAATCACATTCTTTACGGTCATTATGGCGATCGGCGGTGCTTCGGCCAATTTTTGAGCTACCTTTCTTGCTTCTTCATCCAATTTTTCGGGCGGTACAACCCAATTCACTAACCCGATTTTGAGCGCATCCTCGCTCTTCAACCTTTCACCGAACATTATAATTTCCTTTGCTTTGGCTTCTCCTACGATCCTTGGGAGTCTTTGCGTTCCACCTCCTCCCGGCATCAGACCTAGTTTTATCTCAGGTAACCCGAGTTCCGCTCTATTACTTGCAATCCTAAAGTCGCAGCCCAAAGCTAATTCAAAGCCACCACCTAACGCATAACCATCGATTACCGCTATAACGGGCTTTGGGAACATCTCTAGCTTGTTAATAACTTCTTGTAATCTTTTTGAGATATGTAACGCGTCTAACGGCTTTAAGTTTACAAATGCTGAGATATCCATACCTGCACTGAACGACCTACCTTCGGGGTTTCCTTTTATAAGGATGACCCTTATGCTTTTATCCGTTGATAGTTCTTCAAGCGCGCTTGAAAGTTCGTCTAACATCCTTAATGATAGTGCGTTTAGTTTTTCTGGTCTGTTAAGTATAATCCATGTGAGGGGTGGCTCTTGAACGATTTTTATTTCCTGATAGTCGTTAGGCATACTCATAGAAACCCCCACGCGTCTTTATACCAAGCCTGTTGTTAGCTACCATCTCCTCTAGCAGGAGATCGGGTCTATAATATTCACCATACTTCGATTGCTTCAACCTTAAAACCTGCACAATAACATCTATACCCCATTTGTCAGCCATTCGCAAAATTCCCTCTGGAAAGTTCAATCCTAGCATAACCGCTTTATCAAGTTCCTCTTTCTCAACAACTTTGTTCCTTAATAACCAAGCAGCAGCATTTACTGCGGGTGCAAATATTTCCTCGAGTTTAACATTATCCGCAAGCTCTGGAGGAATTTTTGGCTTCTCCCATAAATCTCCAGTATAAGTGTAGAACCCCTTACCGCTCTTCTTACCATACCATCCATTCTTATAATATTCCTCGAAAAGCGGCGATACGATAACACCTTTATCTCTATCCTGTATCGCTTTGCCCGCAGAGTAAAGGACGTCAATGCCGACATAGTCTGATAACTCGAACAAACCCATAGGGAGTTTGGCCCTGTATTTAACCGCAGAATCCACCTCTAGTATCGAGGCCTCGCCCCGGTGCACCATCCAAGCAGCTTCCTGAATCAGGGCTTCTAATATCCTATTCACAACGAACCCCGGCACATCCTTCCTACACACTATTGCCTGCTTTTCTAAAGTTTTAACGAATGACAGAACGTGATCTACAGTTTGACTTGACGTCTTATCACCGCACACTATCTCAACCAGCGGCATGAAGACTGGGGGGTTGAAAAAATGTATCCCAATTACTTTGTCCGGTCGTGACGTGACCGATGCTATTTCAGAAATGGGCAAAGAGCTTGTATTCGTTCCCAAAATAGCTTCTGCATATGCCATCTTGTCAAGTTTTGAAAAAATTTCCTTTTTCAGTTCTAAGTTTTCAGGTACAGCTTCTATTATTAATTCGGAGTCCTTTGCTGCTTCTGCTAAGTTTGTCGTTGTCTTAATTCTATTAAGAGTTGATGCCAAATCATCATGACGCAATTTTCCTTTCTCCATCATCTTTCGTAGACTCCACTCTATCTTTTTAATGGCTTCTTGAAGTATCTCCTCACTCACATCGCACATAAAGACGGAATATCCTTTAAGCGCGACAATTTCAGCAATTCCATGTCCCATCGTACCTGCTCCGATAACTGCGATCTTCTCAAACATATTTCCTGTTATCGTATTGACAAATTTAAGGCTTTGTATGGAATTCTTAAAATTACGGAAAATATTATATACTCTTCTATATTTAATTAATAATCGTACAGAAATGTCCGAGTCTGGAGTTGTAATTCATAAAGGTTTGGAGAACATTATAATAGCCGAGACAAAGATTTCCTATATTGATGGCGAAAAAGGAATATTATACTATGCGGGCTATCCGATAGAAGATTTGGCAAAATATTCATCATTTGAAGAAGTTTGCTTCCTCCTTTGGCATAATCGACTTCCAAATAGAAAAGAATTGGAGGAGCTAAAAAGAGACCTTGCAGATAATGCGGACATACCAGACGAAATAGTTGACTTTATGAAAAAAATTCCTAAAAACGCGCACCCTATGGACATTCTGAAGACAGCAGTTTCGGCCCTCGGTCCATACGATCCTGAACTCGACGATAATTCTAGGGAGGCAAATATAAGGAAGGCCATAAGGTTGCAGGCAAAGGTCGGGACAATAACAGCATACATATACAGAATCAAAGAGGGGCTTGAAGTAATCCCACCTAATAAAAAGCTCAGTTATGCTGCAAACTTTCTCTATATGATGTTCGGAAAGGAACCTGATGAATTGAGCAGAAAAATAATGGATGTGGCATTAATACTTCATGCCGAGCACGAATTACCTGCTTCAACAACTGCTGCACTAACCACGATATCCACACTGTCTGACATATACTCTGCAATAGTTTCAGGTATAGCTGCGCTTAAAGGTCCTTTACATGGCGGTGCGAATGAGAAGGCTCTAGAGATGTTGAAGGAAATCAAAACACCAGAAAGGGCTGAAGAATACATAAAGAAGGCACTGGCAGAAAAAAAGAGGATAATGGGTTTCGGGCACAGAGTGTACAAGGCATACGATCCCAGAGCGAGAATCTTCAAAGAGTACTTTAGGAAATTATGTGAGCAGAAAAACGAGTGGACACTGTACCAGGTTGCGGAAAAAGTCGAGGAAATTATGATCAACTTACTTGGTAAAAAGGGAATTTTCCCAAACATAGACTTTTACTCAGGAGCGGTTTACGACATGCTAGGCATCCCTTCGTATCTGTTTACGCCAATGTTTGCAATGGCGCGAACGTCCGGATGGACAGCTCACGTAATAGAATACCTTCAGGACAACAGGCTCATCAGACCGAGGGCTCACTACACAGGCCAGCTCGACCTTAAATACGTCCCAATAGATCAAAGAGAGACGTAAAAATTAATTAAGGTTCTGCTACATCACCTAATGGCCGTGTCCCCTGGCAAAGAGCTAGGGTTGATAATAAAACCACCCACGGCAGCCTCGTCGGTAAGTGTAGCAAATTATCTTAGGAGTCAGAAATTTGAATCACTTTTTTTGAATCTTCCAAGGAGTTTAGATGAACTTGTGGCTGAGTATCTCATGGAAATGAGGTATGAGGATTTTGTGGAAGAAGTTAGAAAGCGTAAGCTTCTGCCTGAGCCTGTGGAGTCTTGGTTGAAAGAGTATGAACCCTTGCTCAGAAATTTGAGAGAGAAAGGTTCCGAGATTTGTACTTTTTGTTACAAAGACGATAAAACATTTGAGCTTGAGGCGAAAGTTGCTGTAGAGGCGGCATTACTTGTTTTGAGGGATTCTATCACCGGAAAAATAAGCGCTGATAGATGGTTAAAGTTATTAACTTCGCAAGCTCATACACTTGGCGTCACACACCGAGAGGCCGAGTATATACTTGAAGAGTCCTCTAATTATGATAGGAACATATGCATAGCCAATTTTGAGGGAAGAGAATTAAAGAAGTATTTAGAGCAAGAAATGGAGACTTGGGTCAAGTACATCGGTCTACCATATCACTTTACACCGCTTGAGGTCCTTAGAAGAGAACTGCGTTCAGGAAAAGTTTCAGAAGAAAGGGTTAGAGAGCTTGTAAGTGAACATATAAAATTCATAAAAGAAATGGTGATACCAAAAGACTTGGAGACCGCAATTTCTGAATGGACGAATAAGATGCTGTATTGGCATCCACACGCCTCCAATAAGGAAAGGGAGTTGTTTTAGAACATTTTTAATGCGCTTAGTTTTTATGAATATTACCGTATGCTTCGTACATGACGCATTCTATGCTAACGTTGATAATACAACAAAAGAGTTAAAATTTACTTGAAAAATAAAATAAATTTGTTAAGAGGTGGATAACGCTTTGGGAGAATTTCCTGGCTACAACGGAAAAATTCTGCGTGTGAATCTTAGTGAAGAAAAAATAACGATTCAAGACCTGACCCCCGAAATGGCTAAGATGTGGATCGGCGGAGTCGGTTTGGCTGCTAAGATAATCTACGACGAAGTTCCTGCTAATGCCGACCCCCTTGGCCCAGAAAACGTCTTTGTCTTCGCTGTCGGACCTTATCAAGCCACCACTATACCTGGAAGCGGGAGGTTTGCCGCATGCGCAAAGTCCCCGTTGAGCGGCATATGGGGTGAGTCGACGGGCGGAGGTTACAACGCACATGAACTTAAGCGGGCAGGTTTCGATGCGATAGTTGTAACTGGAAAAGCTGAGAGACCCGTCTACCTTTGGGTCCATGACGGAAAAGCTGAGTTGATGGATGCATCACATCTGTGGGGCAAGGCAGATGCTTTCGAAACAGAGACGCGCATCAAGAAAGAGCTAGGAGACGAAAAGATCCAAGTTGCACCAATAGGACCTGGTGCTGAAAACCTTGTTCGTTATGCAGGCTTGATTTGCAACTATGGTCACGGTTGCGCCGGCAGGACAGGAATGGGTGCCGTCATGGGATCTAAGAGGCTAAAGGCCATAGCTTTCCGCGGCACTAAAGAGGTAAAGGTTGCGCACCCAGACCTCTTAAAGGAATACTTAAAAGAGCTTTTACCGATAATAAACAAAGCGGAATTTACGAAACTGAACAGAGACTACGGTCAAGCCATGGCGATTATCCCCCGAGAAGAAAACGGCCTATTGCCGATAAAGAACTTTGCACAAGGTCGGTGGAAGGATGGTGCTATCAGGATAGGAGCCCCGGTGGGCGGACCGGGAAAGTTTAACGAGATCTTGAAACCAAAGCCCGAACCCTGCTCATACTGTGTTATGGGATGTCATAGAAGGGTGACTGTTACTTCTCCGGAGAAATATGCTATGGACAGTTACGGGCCGGAATATGAAACCCTAGCTATGATAGGGTCCGATTGTCTGATAGACAATCTGCTGGCTATAAACAAAGCTAACGAACTTTGTAACAGGTGGAGTATAGACACAATAGAGTTTGGTGGAGTTTGCGCCTTCGCTATGGAGGCTTTCGAGAAAGGCAAGATAACCAAAGAGGATCTTGGAGGGCTTGAACTTAGATGGGGTGACGGCGATGCTATGCTGGCCCTACTCGAGAAGATAGTGAAAAGAGAAGGAAGGGTTGCTTGGTTATTGGGAGAAGGGTTAAGGGTTGCTGGAGATGCGCTAGGCTGCCCTGAGATAGCGATGCATGTCAACGGTGTCGCGGTTCCGGCTCATGACCCGAGGGCATTCTTCTCAATGGCGGTCGAAACGGCAACCTCCACGAGGGGTGCTTGCCATCTCCACGGATTCCCGGAGGCCATAGAGCTGGGTGTTCCATTCCCGGAGGCTGGTCCAGAGCTGAGCCAACCACTCGACAGATTCGCGGTAGACAAGAAGGGGCTAGCTCAGGCCAAGTATCAGGACAGGCAGGCCGTGAACAACTCCCTCGTATGGTGCTTCTTCTACGAATTTTCAGGCGTAGACTTTACTTGGACAACTAAGCTCGTGAATGCTACGACTGGTTGGGAACTAACCCCGCAAGACCTACTAAAGATCGGTGAGCGTATCATAAACCTACAGCGGATGTTTAACTTAAAGCAAGGCCTAGTACCAAGCAGGGATGACTGGCTTCCAAAGAGGTTCTTCGAGCCGCGCATGGAAGGAGGGGCTGCCGGCAAGGTTCCGCCTTTGAAGGTCATGCTAGAAGAGTACTATAGGGTCAAGGGCTGGCCTGATGGCATACCGAGTGAAAACAAACTTAGGGAACTAGGGTTAGACTTTCTGATAAAGGACCTAGAGGTCATAAGGGAATCAATAAAAGCTAAACAACAATAAAAACATCATTATTTTTTATTTTTAATATTCACCACCTACTATGGCAGGTACTATCGTTACCTCGTCTCCATCCTTTAACTCCGTTTTTAGTCCTTTAAGATCGCTCACATTCTTCCCGTTTACCAGCACTTTTACATAAGGAAGAAGCTCCACATCGTTAAGCAAAATCCGATCCTTAAGGCCATCTCCATACTTTTTTATTAATGCCCTCAGCAAGGCGTTAAGGTCATTACCATCTTCAACCACGACTTCTGTGAGGGACGTGCCCATAAATTCCCTTACTGGTCCAAAGGCCTTTACAATAATTTTCATATTCCATCAATTTTATAATTATTTTTAGAGCGCTATTTTAATTTTAAGCGTTACTTCATTTTGATACATGATGGTTCGTTTTTACAACCGCCCACCAGCTACGGGTGGGATTATCGCGACTTCGTCACCATCTTTCAGTTTTGTTTCCATACCATTAAGAGATTCTATATCCATCCCGTTTACCAGCACTTTTACATAAGGCGAAAGTGCGTCTTCATTTACCAAGACTTGTTTTTGGAATGCATTCCCAAATTTTTTCGCTAAAGTTTTTAGTAGCGTTCGAACGTTGCTCCCGTCGTTAAGTGAGATTTCTGTACGATCCGTGCCTAGCACCTCTCTTATAGTCGCAAAAGCCCTTACTATGATTCTCATCTCTCTAATGTGTCATCCAAGGTCGTAACTCTTAAACGTTGTGCGTTTCATCCGTATACTTTCTGCCCTGTTTCCGGAAGCAGAGTATAGCCCCTTAGAGACAGTATATTTGAGCGGAAAGCTTCGCTAGAAAGGGCTTCTATAAACCTCTGCACAGTTGCCTTTTTCAGCCTATCTTTCCTCACAGCGAAGTCAAAAATCTCATCGCCTAGCGGTATGAAATCTAATCCGTAAATGTCCGCGACATACTCTATCGCGATACCCACGTCCGCCCTTTCTTGTGCGATAGCGGATGCTACTGCTGTATGCGTCTTCGCCTCGTAAGTATAGCCCTTTATAGTATCTTCGGGTTTGGTTATACCAGCCTCCCTGAGCAATTTATCTATGAGCGCCCTAGCGCCTGAGCCCCTTAGCCTATTAACAAATACCACATCTTTCCTTACCAAATCAATCACTGAACGAATGTTCTTAGGATTATTTTTCTTAACAAGCAACCCTATTCTGCGCGCATATCCCCTATATATTTCTACGAGACCCTCCAACCCCATCTTCTTGGGCATGTGAACGTTATACTTACCAGTATCCTCATCGAGCAAGTGCGTGCCGCAAATATCCGCCTCACCTCTCTTTAACGCTCTCCAACCGCCAAGTGAGCCGACGTTTATTATCTTAGATGTCGTTAAGCCCGCGACTCGTAAGATAACTTCTATCCCTGGACAGTGACTACCTATTATGTTGAGCGGAGGGGGCCTAAACGAGGGGCTTAATAGTTTGACGTCAACAACCTCATATTCTTCAACATACTGCTTATTCTCAGGAATCTCAATGAATCCATCAGCCATTGCAATGGCGGAGGCAGAGCCAGAGCCTAAAACTATCGGGTAAGCAACTAAACCTTCTTCGGTCTCAACTAATTGGACGGGAATAAGCTCCCTAACTCCTTTTCCAGCATCCATCCTGTAGGCCATCTTAGCCTTTATGATTACATATCTCTCACTATCCTCTATTCCACACATTTTTGAGATCAACGGCCTTGCCACATTCATGAAAACCATCATGGCAGACAAGGGAAAGCCTGGAAGACCGATGAGGAGCTTTCCTTGACTAACGGCAATAACAGTCGGTTTGCCAGGTCTCAGCTTGAGGCCGTGAACGATGACGGCTCCATGTTCAGCGAAGACCCTGTATATTGCATCACCAAACCCTGCAGATGTACTTCCAGACGTTACTACAACATCGTACTGCTGAAGTGCTTGCTCTATATTTTGTTTTATCACGTGATAATCGTCAGGCAATATTCCGAGGAAATCGGCATCAACTCCGATCTCTTTTAACATGGCTGTTATTGTATAACCATTTACGTCGTAAACCTTTCCTTGGGATAAGGGTTGGCCCGGCTCAATAAGTTCGTTACCAGTAGAGAAGACTGCAATTTTCGGTTTACGATAGACTTTGATAGATTTGTAACCCAATGCTGCCAGTACTGCGATGTTGCTCGGTGAGATTATCTTACCCTTTCTTATCACAACGTCGCCCGCAGTTATATCCGATCCAGTTTGAGAGACATTTTCTCCAGGAGCCACAGATCTGTACACATAGACTTTATCATCAACACGTTTTGTATATTCCACCATGACTACAGCGTTCGCGCCTCTAGCTAGCGGAGCACCCGTAGCAGTCTCAACACAGCGCCCACCACCAGCCTCGGCCGTAGGTATGGAACCGACTTCAGACTTCCCAGATATTGTTAAGCATGCGGGCTCTGATTCACTAGCACCGTAAACATCTTTTGCATCAACCGCATAACCATCCACAGTAGACCTATCAAAAGGTGGCGAGTCCACTTTTGCGTATACATCTTCGGCAAGAACACGACCAAGCGCTTCGATTAAACTTATCTCTTCTACACCAAGAGGCCTTATATGCCCAAGACTTTCTTCGACAAGTTTTAAAGCATCCTCAATAGAAACCATTTTATGAAATATTAACGCCATAATAATCACCCTACGACTGTCTCTATTGGTTGGAATAGTTCGACCTCGACCTCTTCACCCTCATCGTAACCCTCGACGTCTTCTGGAATTGTTAACATACCGTTAGCTTTAGTAAGCGTTGAAATAAGCCCTGAACCAGTAAGCATGAGTGGTTCGATATAATAAGCATCGCCTTTTCTCATAACCCTGACTCTAACGAAGGACATTACGCCATGTGGGTTGGCAATCCTTCTGGTCAACTTCCCTATCACTGTAATTTTTGGTTCTTCGGACAATCCCAGCATCATTTGAATTGAGGGTTTTATAAAATTCTGAAAACCCACTAATGCAGCCACAGGCAGGCCAGATAACATGAAAACCGGCTTGTTGTCTATTATGCCGAAACCAGTAGGCTTTCCTGGCCTCATCATTATACCGTGAACCACAAGGCCGGGTTTACCTAAAGAGTTAATCGCTTCAGGTACGAGGTCTAGTTCGCCGACGCTCGTACCTCCAGTAATTACGACGGCGTCAGCTACCCTCAACCCTTCCTTTATGGATTCCTTTATTTTCTCCAAGTCGTCAGGGATCGTTCCTAAGTCTAATACTTCACAACCAAGTTCTTTCAGAAGACTCTTGAGCATGGGTTTCGAGCTGTTAACGACATTACCTTCTTTAAGTTCTGAACCTACTTCAACCAACTCGCTACCAGTTGATAAGATAGCAAACCTTGCTTTGCGCAATACTTTTACCTTTGGAATGTTTAAAGCGGCAAGTGCACCGATATGCCAAGGCCTTATCATCGTTCCTTTTCTAATCACTAACTCACCTTTTCTGTAATCCTCGCCCCTTTTTGAGACGTTTTGGTAAGGCGAGACGGGGTATAGCACCTCGATAGAATCGCCTAATTTGTTCGTGTGCTCAACCATAACAACCGCATTAGCACCTTCTGGTAAACGTGCACCTGTATATATCTCGACAGCCTTTCCTCTATCGATCTTCGGTATGTCCGATGGTTTCATTCCTGCATAAGCTTTACCTATGAGTTTTAATTCAACCGGGTTATTAGGAGATGAGCCGAAGGTATCTTCCGCTACAACCGCATAACCGTCAACGGCACTTCTGTCAAATTCAGGCAAATCAATAGGCGCAACTATATCCTCTGCGCACACCCTATTCAAGGCATCTTCTAACGCAACCTCAACTGTTTCGAGTATGCGATATTTAATAACCTCGGTCAACTTACGCCTACTTTCTTTAAAGCTAACGAGTGTCGGGAAACCTTCCATACGTTTACGCATAATTTATCCAGCCAGTTACATAACAACATCAAGGATAAAACTTTTTGTGATAATGTCGCGCAGATTATTTAACTTAAAAAGTCTGAAGATATTTAAAGGACGAGCTTCCTGAAAAAACAGGTCCTGTTTCCAGTATGGCATGCAACACCTTCCTGCTCGACTACGTAGATTAACGAGTCATTATCGCAATCAACTAAAACTTCAAGAACCCTTTGCACGTTACCGGACGTCTCACCCTTCATCCATATCTTATTTCTTGATCTGCTAAAGTAATGCGCATAACCAGACGTGAGCGTTCTCTCGACCGCTTCCTTGTTGGCATAAGCAAGCATCAAAACTTCCTTTGTTCTTCCGTCGTATGCCACTACAGGGATAAGTCCTCCGGATTTCTCAAAGTCCAATTCATCAACCCTTACATACTTCATAACCTTACGTGCACCCCTCTTTCCTTGAGGAACCTCTTCACAACAGGAATTGGATATTCATCATAATGAAATATAGAGGCCGCAAGGGCAGCATCGGCACCAGCCTCAAAAGCCTCGAGGAAGTGCTCAGGCCTTCCACATCCGCCGCTTGCGATTACGGGTATCGATACGTTGTTCGATATTAAGCGTATCAACTCAAGGTCGTAACCATCTTTTGTGCCGTCCATATCAATCGATGTTAACAAAATCTCACCAGCTCCCAACTCTTCAACCCTTTTTGCCCATTCGATCGCGTCAATACCAGTAGGTTTCCTACCACCATATGTATAAACCTCAAACCATAAACCATCTTTAGTATAGACCCTTTTGGCATCTATAGCTACGACGACGCATTGGCTACCGTAAATTTCTGAGAGCGTTCTCACAAATTCTGGGTTTTCTACGGCCGCAGTATTCACAGCCACCCTATCACCACCGTTTGTTAGAATATCACGCACATCCTCAACAGTCCTTATACCACCGCCTACGGTAAATGGTATGTCAAGTACTTCGGCGACCCTTCTAACCACATCCAACAATATTCTTCTTTTCTCAACGGATGCTGTTATGTCCAATAATACGAGCTCATCCGCTCCCTCATTTCCGTACTTAAGGGCAAGCTCTACAGGGTCTCCTACATCCTTAAGCCCGACGAACTTCCTGCCCTTTAACACTCTTCCATGGTCCATATCAAGACACGGTATTATTCTTTTTGCCAGCATACTAAAGTCCCCTTACTATGGATAGCAGATCTTCTATGTTAATCATTCCTTCATATATGGACCTTCCGAGTATTACACCCTTGACACCAATTTTGCCGAGGGTAACTACGTCATCAATAGAAGAGATTCCACCGGCTGCGTAAATCGAAGCACCTTTCACATTCGTAGCTTCTATTATCGTTTTTAGGCCCGGGCCCAACAATGTTCCATCTCTCTCGACGTCTGTCAATAAGAATCTCCTAACACCTTTATTCATAAGCCAAAGTATCGCATCTACCACCTTTGTACCCGTGTCGCTCCTCCAGCCTTCAACAACAACATTGTCGCCTTTAAAATCTAACGCAACAACGAACCTTTCCGGTCCAAACTTTTTCAACATTTCATTAAAAACGTCTGGTTTCTTAAACACCACAGTGCCGAGTACGAACTTGCTAATACCCGCACTCATATAATTGCAAACTATTTCAACGGTGCGTATTCCACCACCAACCTGTATTGGTAAGTTGACATTCTCAGCAATTTTTTTAATGCTATCAAAATTGTTGCCCCTACCCAAGGCAGCATCAAGATCAACGATGTGGATACCATCAAACCCCAGTTGCGCCCACCTTCTTGCCACGGAAATCGGGTCATCGCTATAAACTATGGATTGGTTCGGGTCGCCTCTAACAAGTCGAACCACCTTACCCGAAATTATGTCGACAGACGCCCATACCTCCATCGCTCTCACGCCCTACACATTCTAAGGAAATTCCTCAATATATTGAAACCGTCAACCGAAGATTTCTCTGGATGGAATTGTGTCCCAACAATGTTCCCCTTTGCTACAATTGAAGGAAATCTTATAAAATACTCTGTCTCGGCTATCGTCGTTGATGCACTTTTTGGTTGTGGATAATATGAATGCACGAAGTATGCCCAAAATTCGTCACGTAACCCGTCAACGATTTCGTGATAAGATTTCACTTTTACGGTATTCCAACCTATTTGTGGTGTTTTAACATTTTTTGGGAATCTAACGATCTTGCCTTCCAAGAAGCAGAGCCCTTGAGCATTTCCCTCCTCGCTAAATTCAAAAAATAATTGCATGCCCAAGCAAATACCTAAGATGGGCAGACCGGATTCCTTCAATTCCTCAAGCACTTGTTTTTTGCTTTTAATTATTTTAGATGCTACAACAAAATTACCAACGCCGGGCAATACTAAAGCGTCCAATGGTGCTTTTATCTCAGATGATATCTCCGGATTAGCACCGAGCCTAACAAAGTTATGCTTTATGCTGTAAAGGTTCCCCACACCATAATCTAATATAACTATCCTCAAAGCGTTCCCTTCACACTAGCTTGTCTTCTTCTTTCATCAAACGACATAGCTTGTCTTAAGGATATTGCCAACGCTTTTGTAGCCGCCTCAACCTTGTGATGATCGTTTTCGCCATAAAGCACTAGCACATGCATCGTAGACTCAAGCGAAAACGCAAACGACCTGAAAAAGTGATAGATGTCCTCTTTTGCAATGTCCTCTATCTGCGGACCATCTATCTTAAGCTTCACAATCGCATACGGTCTCTTAACTAAATCGACACTAACTACTGATAAGGCATCATCCATAGCTATGACGGCATAACCAAATCTTTTGATACCTTCTCTATTGTCCAACGCTTTTGAGATAGCAGAACCAAGCGTTAAGGCCACATCCTCAACTATGTGGTGTGTGAGGTCACCTGTCGCCTCCACGACCACATCCATCATACTATGCGTTGCCAATGTCGCTATCATATGATCTAGGAATTTTATATTAGTCTTGGATTTTGCAGTACCCTGTCCATCCAATAGCACATCCACGAAAATGTTTGATTCTAAAGTCCTTCTTTCTACGGTCGCCCTTCTTTCCATGTCCGCCCCTCCTTGGCATACATGAGGAGGTCTGGAAGTTCATTCACAGTAGGTATTATAATATCTGCGCCTCTTTCCATAAAATACTCGATCTTTAGGTTTGGCGCATCACTGCTCGCGTATATGCCAGCGAATATAAACCTCTTCATTGGTTTGTTGGCATTTTTCGCCGTCAGCAAATCTTCTGCAGAATCACCAACGTACAAAACATTTCCCTTAGGTAGCAAGTAGGACGCTGCCTTGAATAGAGAATAGGGATCTGGTTTTCCCACCTTCTGAGCTTCTGGACCTATGAGACGGACCTCATCAGCCAAGAACACGGCCGCCTCTTGGTTGAAATATCCAAACAGGTTTCCTAAAACTTTCTTCGCCGACCACCTATCCCTACCGGAAGCAATCGTCAAGTTGGAATGACCGACTATTTTCTGCAGTTTTATTAAAGTCTCCTCCTTAATTAATGGCTTCTCATTCTGGAATAGGCCTGGACCGTTAAAGATAAACGGCTTTGTATTGTATAATGCCTCTACACCCTCTGCACCGTAGAAAAGCTCATCAAAAGCCGTTACTAAAAGACACTCTCCGAAGTTTCCTGGATAGCCTAGAAACCTCCTAAATTGGCAGAGCTCATTTGTAAGTCCCCTTTCGGCAGCAATCGTATCCATCATGATGTCAATGTCATAGCGGTCGAGGTAAGCTTTACTCTTTATGGCATTACAGAGCATTTCTATGAATTTGTTCTGATGTTCTTGAAGCGATACCTTACATTTATCTCTCCTAAAGCTATTCGATAAGATATTTATCGTATCGGTTAAGGAGCTGCTCACTTCTAAATTACTCATCGTTTCTGAAAAGCGCTTAGCGCATTCTTTGGGTATGTTCAAAAATGCCCACTCGCTTAATGCGTATGTCGTATCCCAATCGTTGTTAAAACCACCACACATTCTAAGAGCGTCGATCTGAGCGTCCGTCGTTATCGGTCCATCAATGTCTACCGGCATTATTGAAAAAATGTACTCTACCGTTTTGTGTATAGCCTTGTTGTACGATTCACTAATATCTATGAGTACCCCGTCGCAGTCAAATATTATAGCGTCAACGTTTGCTAAAGATTCTTTAACACCTTCTTTTATCTTGACGTGCCGTCCGTTGATCTCCAAAGTACTATAACTCGATTCGCTCATATTAACATCTTCAACTCCTCAATTAGGGCGTTATTCATTTCTGGTAGACCCACAGTTATCCTATAAGCGAAACCCTCACTAAAAATTTTGCCAACCTTTCGTATGTAGATTCTTCGTGAGGCAAGTTTATCTCCTAAAGAGCCGTCGTCATTCAACACATTAACAAGCACAAAGTTGGCTTTGGAGTCAAAAGCCTTAACACCGTTTATGTCATTCAATTTTTGATAAAACACCCTCCTTTCCTCTTTCAACTTTTCAATACAGCGCAGGATTGTATCATAGTTCTCAAGTAACTTTAGAGCAACTCTAAGCGTAACGCTAGAAACGCTGTACGGTCGGAGTACCCTGCTCCTCAAGAGTTCTGCCAGCTCAGCATTTGCTACTAAGTAGCCTAACCTTCCGCCTGCGAGACCGTAGGTCTTCGAGAAACTTCTGAGAATTACCAAGTTATTATACTCAACAACCTTTGTTATGAGCGAAAAATCTGCAAAGTCCGCATAAGCCTCATCGAGAACGACAAGTCCTGGGAAAGACTCCACTATATCAAGCACGGATTTTTGCGAAAACTGGTTACCGGTAGGATTATTTGGCGAACATATGAAGATCACGCCTGAGTTTCCAGCAACTTTGAGTACGTTTTCACTGTCCATCGAGAAATCATCATTTAGCGGCACCTCAACAAACTTAGCATCATGCACACTTGCCCTCATACGGTATAACGAGAAGGATGGTTTTAGTGAAATTACTTTACCATTCCGCTTCGCAAAAGAGTAAATTATAGCGTCAATAAGTTGACTGCTACCGCTTCCGAGTACTATGTACTCAGGAGGTACATTCAGCCTTTCCGCAAGCGCCTCCGTAAACTGCTTGTACTCAGCTACTGGGTAGAACCTAAGGTCTACTTCAGAAACTGCCTCCTGCAACGCTCTCGAGACGAGCTCTTTTGGGATGAAATAATTTTCATTCGCGTCGAGCTTTATCAACGACTCAGAATACCAAACCCCACTGCTCCACAGCTCGGGAAACGTATAGGGCTCTAGCATTCTTAGCTTATTCAGCCTATTCCTTAACCAAGTTTTAGAGTCCTTTCTTTTCATATATATTTCACGTTAGCGCGGAATATCTTCTAGCGGGAGTATCAACTGGGGCTCGTGAACGACGAGTCCTTGAGCCAACCTTCTTAGGGTCGGCAATAATTTAAGGAATTGCTGTTTATCGACGATAGTATTTACTGAGTACCAACCCTTAGCAGACAGCGGACTTATCGTGGGTTTCTTCAAGGCTGGAAGACTGTTAAGAAGCGGCTCGAGGTTCTCCTCCTTTACATTGACAAATATATGTAATTTCTTTCCACCGTCAATCACACCCTTCAGCATCGTCATGACGTCCAGTATCTTCTCGCGCTTATCTGGTGTGTTTAAGGACTTTTTGTTCGCTATCAAAACGGCTGATGATTCGAGTATTACCTCTACTGGTCTTAAGTTGTTCTGCTCAAGTGTTCTGCCGGTCTCGATAATATCGATTATAGCATCCGCATCTTCAGGCGGTTTCGCTTCTGTAGCACCAAACGAAAGGAAAATACTAACGAAGCGATTCGTTCCCCTTTTCCACCAAGGCGTTATGACAAGAGGTTCCTCGTCCTTAAACCACTTCCTGTATACGTCATAGCTTTTTACGTGTTGTGCTGATACATTCAAGTATTCCGTAGATATCCTCACGATCTTGCCCTCTCTCCAGTGATGTTCGAACAGTTCAGGCAGTGAGTTAAAGCCTATGTTTTCAGGAAGGGCTACGACAAGCTTAACTCTGCCGTACTCCAAGTCCATCAGCACTTCAACATCTGCATTGGTCTCGCGTATCCAGTCGATGCCAGTTATACCCAAATCCTGAGAACCTTCGGCAACAAATATCGGAATCTCCTGGGGTCTTAGTATTTTAAGCTCGATTTCTGGATCATCGACAACCGGCCTGTACGTCCTATCTTGGCCACGCACCCTATACATGGCCTTCTCTAGCAACTCGAATGTGTTCTTTTCAAGCGAACCTTTTGGTATGGCAAACTTTATTTTTGCCATAAATTAACACCAACCCTCACGCGCCGTAGAGAGGGTTTCGGCCTAGATATAATACTAAAGCTAAAGTAGGGCGTAAGCGATATGATGAACTTGACCAACCTCTTCGGCCAAGACCCTCCCACGCTTAGGGAGGGAAAATACAAAATCTGGTATATAAAATTTGCTTGCTACAGAGTATGCTGAACGTGTGCAACCCGTGAGGGTAGCTCATCTAAAGCTCGGTCTCTTGGACAACATTTTAGGCAGGCTGAGCTTTTTATAAGGTCTCCCAACGTTCTTTGATCGTATCTCTTTAATCAGTTCATCGAGCGTCATCTGCTTTATGCTACCTGATTCTCTATCCCTTACGGAAAATACGTTGGACTCTTTCTCCTTTTTTCCAAAAACTATTATGTAGGGAACCCACTCTGTTTCCGCATCTCGAACTTTCTTCTCAACGGTCTCCAACCTATCATCCACATCAACCCTTATCTGTTCACTTTCTAACCTTTCACTCAATGCTACGCAATCTTCCACGAATATGTCGGATACCGGTATCAGCCTGACTTGTGTTGGTGATAACCAAACTGGTAGCATGGGTTTGCCACCTTCCTTGTAAACTTTGTAAGCTTTCTCTAAGAGGGCGTAGATAACTCTCTCTATGGCACCGCTTGGTGAGCAATGTAAGATTATCGGGTGTTTCTTATTTCCAAATTGATCAACATATGTTATATCATAACGCTCCGCATTCTCAACGTCTATCTGGTCCGTAGAGAGAGCGGATGCCTTTCCTAAATTATCGATAAAGTTAAACTCCCATTTAAGAACGAAGTAAAAGAATCTTTCCTCCCACATTTCAACTAGTGCCGGCTTCCCGAACCTCTTAACTAACTCTGTCACAAATTCCTTGTTAGATTCGTAGAAATCTCTTGTGAACCTGATTGCCATCTCATAATCATCCTTATTCAAGCCGATACCTTCCAGAACGTTTATCGATAGCTCAAGCCTGCGTAGCATTTCTTCCTTGGCCTGCTGAATATCGGCACATAATGCATGGACATCGGGCATCGTAAATGCTCTCAATCTCTTTAAACCAACCAGCTCGCCGCTTTTCTCCCTCCTGAAGCTATATCTCGTTAATTCATATAACCTAACAGGAAGTTGTTTGTAAGATATCTGCATATCATGTGCTAGAAGGAACTGACCAAAACATGCGGCGAACCTTAAGAAGAATTCCTTATCATCGGACTTTACTATGTATTGTCTGGCAGGAAACCTGTTCAGATAACTCTCCAAGCACGGATGCTTTAGATCATACATTATGGGCGTCTCTATTTCCATCCCACCATACTCTATGACTTTTTCAGTCACATACTGTTCGATGAGGGATTTTATCAGCCTCCCTTTAGCTGGCCACCTCATGTTACCAAGGTCGCTTCCTGGTTCGTAATCCGCAATCTCCAACTTCTTCATCAAGTCGACGTGAGGCGGTGCCTGTAAGACTGCCCTCGATTTCGCCATTTCGTATGCTGCGAGCGCTTTCAGGCCCTCATGTCCTGAAAAATCAAAGGATTCTACTGGGATCAGTTCACCATTCGGTATCAATATGTACCAGTATGACTTTATTTTCTCTTCCATAACTAGGGCCTTTGGGACGTAAGTGGTGTCAGCCGCTCCTGACGTTATTGACCTGAACTGCTCAGCCAGAGGATGCCCCTTAACTGATAGGGAAAGAGCTTTGGTCCAGCCGAATGGCGAGGTATAAACCTCCATCCCTTCTATCTCACATTTTCCCCTAAAAATGCGAATTATTTCCAGAGCTTTTTCTGGTGTTGCGAGTTTATTGCTAAGGTGGGCGTATGGGTATATGAGTATGCGCCTGTTGCCAACCTTTGATGAATACTCCTTCAACTCGCTCACGGCTTTATCTACCACAACCTCATCATCTCCTTCTTCCACAGCCGTAAGAACTAAGATTATATCCTCAAGTCTTCTGCGGCCCATCTCTGCCTCTTCGAATACCCTACTTTCTTTCATAATCGGCTCGTACTCGACAAAGTCTGTATGCAACATCAGTAGCTTCATGGTTTGTTAAATTTAGAGAAGTCCTGCTGATAATATAGCTTTTGTTCATGCCGTTTTGACGATTTGTTTAAATAAACCTTTTTTAGGATGTAACGGGAGGGTGTGGAGCCCTAAGGATTCTGATAACTGCTGCTTTACCGTATTCCTATGCACCGAGGCACTTCGGCCATCTTAGCGGGGCGTATCTTCCAGCCGATATATTTGCACGATTCATGAGGATGCTTGGACATGAAGTCCTGTTCGTATGCGGAACCGATGAAAACGCTTCCAGCATCGTGCTTGAGGCCATGAAAAAGGGCATGACCCCGCAACAATTGTGTGATATGTTTTATCCAATCCAAAGAGATACCTTCGCCAAGCTTGGGATAAGTTTCGATATATTCTCCAGAACCTCTAAAAAAATCCACTACGATACAGTGTACGAATTTTACTCTAAACTGTGGGAAAAGGGTTACATATACAAGAAAAGAATAAAGCAGTGGTATTGTCCGAAAGATGAGAAAGTTTTACCTGATAGATTCGTAAAAGGTACGTGTCCAATCTGTGGAGCGCCTGATCAATATGGCGAGGCTTGCGAGGTGTGTGCAAGCTGGTATGAGGCTATTGAGCTGATAGACCCTATTTGTACTTTGTGTGGCGGCAAACCAGTAGTTATAGAAAAAGATCATTACTTTCTAAAGCTGTCTGCTTTGACGCAAGAAGTACTCAATTATGTGAAACCGAAGAAGTTTTGGAGAAAATCGACCTATAATAAGACCATATCTTGGTTGGAGAAGGAGGGGCTAAAGGACAAGGATATAACGAGGGATTATGATTGGGGACCGCCCGCACCCTTCCCCGGAGCAGAGGGGCAAGTACTTTACAACTGGGTTGAAAATTTGCTAGGCTACATATCAGCAACTAAAGACTGGAGCATACAGGTTGGACAACCGGATGCATGGAAGAAGTTTTGGTTAGATCCAGAGACGAGGCTTTACTGTTTTATAGGAAAGGATAACCTTTTCTTTCACACAATCCTGTTTCCAGCCATACTTATAGCGCATGGCGACTACATTCTACCCTATAACGTTGTCGTAAATGAGTTCGTGAACCTCGAGGGGCAAAAACTCTCGACAAGCAGGGGTTGGGTAATTTGGCTCCATGAAATGCTTGAAGATTATGACCCTGACCTGATTAGGTACTACGCCGCGATAATAGCTCCCGAAACTAAGGACTCTGACTTTAGATGGAAGGATTTTCAGGCAAAAATAAACAATGAACTCGTGGCGACATTGGGCAACTTCATTCACAGGGTGTTGTTATTCGTTTATACAAAGTTTGGGGGCATAGTTCCTGAACCGGGTGTGCTTGAGCTACAAGATAAAGAACTTTTGGAAAATATAGAGAGATTAGCAGCCATGTTTAAGAACAGGGTTGAGAACTGTCGTTTTAAGTCTGGCTTAAAGATTATTCTGGAGCTAGCCCAGCTAGGGAACAAATACCTAAATGATATGGAACCGTGGGCTGTGATGGAGAACGCACCTAGAGCGACATACATAGCGATGCAAGTAGTTAAGACACTCTGCATCCTTATGGTACCCTATTTACCTTTTACAGCCCACAAACTCATGAATATTCTGAACCTAAACCTAACACCAGAGACTACAAGATGGGAAGAGTTCAGAATACCAATTAAACCACAACATAAAATCAACAAACCAGAACCATTGTTCAGAAAAGTAACAGATGAAGAAATATCAAAACATATGGCAAAACTTAATTTAACATAAAAATAAAATTAGGGAAATCTGAAAGCTAGCTCAGTGGGCGTGTGCATTTTCTATTGAAAGTCTTCTAATTCCGAGTTCAGCCACTATTCTTTCTAACTCGTATTCTAGCTCGTTGTCAACAGTAGGTTGGGCAGGGACAACAGGTTGTGGTATTTTAAGTTCTTCATTCGTTTTTGGTAAACTTACAGCTTCAATTTCAGCACTACTGCTGAATTTGTCGCTAAGGCCTGTGAGTATTAGCGATACTTGCATGGTCGAAGCATAATAGTTATCAATCCTAGCACCCCATATTACAAGAGTGTCCATGCCCATCAGCTCCGATATTATCTCCGCTGGTCTTGCAGCTTCGCTCAGCTTCATATCCTCACCACCTGTGACGTGCACTATTGCACCCGACAGCTTGTCATAGGTTACATCGAGTAGTGGCGATTGTAAGGCATTAAAGGTGGCCTCTTCAGCTCTGTTTGGCGACGAGGATCTACCTATACCTAGAGATGCCAAGCTACCCCTTTCGACGAGAGTTTTGAAATCCGCGTAGTCTATGTTTATCAAGCTCGGTTTTACTATTGACTCTGTTATACTGAGCAACATATTGTTTATGACGTCGTCAACTAATGAGAAGGCAGTCCTTAGCTCGTACTGTGGATAGAAATCGAGCAACTTATTGTTGTCTATTAACACCACGGTGTTGCATACTTCCTTTAGCTTTTGTAATCCTTGTATCGCTATCCTCTTTCGAACGTTACCTTCGAATTTGAAAGGCAAGGTCGCTACGCTGATAACTATAGCTCCTAACTCTTTTGCCACCGACGCAACCACGGGTGCACCTCCAGTGCCGGTACCACCGCCCAAGCCTGCCATCACAAAAACAATGTCGGCGTCGCTGAGCAAATTTCTAAATTCTTCCTCACATTCCTCGGTCGCCATCCTGCCTTTTTCCGGGTCTCCGCCAGAGCCCCTGAACCTTGTCGTGTTTTTTCCAAGCACGATTTTGTGATGAGCCCTAATCATCTCTAGATGCTGTACATCAGTGTTTGCGGCGATCGTTATAACACCATTCAATCCTTGTGAGGCAAGCCGGCTGATCGTGTTGCAGCCAGCCCCACCTATGCCAACTAGCTTTATACGAATTCCATCGACTTTTTCAACATCATTAGAACTAGGAAGCATAATCTCACTCACTTGCCGGCATCTCCTCCATTATGAAATCTCTAACTGCTGTTCTTATTGCCTCAGCTCTGTTGGGGTAAAGCTTACGTCTTACAAGCTCATCTATCACGTCGAGGTAAACCTCTGGAAGGTGAACGGTTACAACCTTCACTTATTATCCACCTCCTTTACTTGGAGCAAGGTAAAAATGAAGGTATCAAAAATCCGTTGTTAATACGGATGTATATTAATAAGAGGTACCCATGAGCGATTTCTGCTAATCAAAATCTCATAAAATGATAACCTCCATCGGAAAAAAGCACCGAACTTTTCAAAAAAAAGATTTTTTAGTCCAAAGACAGTAAGGAAGTTTGGATGCAATGGAGTCAAGAACTGGCTGAGAAAGTGCTTAAAATCGTTAGCGACTTAAGGGCTGAAAGCGAGTCAGGCGCAGTCATATTAGTCGAGGGCAAGCGTGACGAGGAATGCCTTAAAAGACTGGGCATAAAAGGTACGATACTTAAGTACACTTCCATAAGGGCACTGCTAAGCTGGGCTGAAAACAACAGCGCAGCCAAGTTAATAGTGCTGACAGATCTGGACGCTGAAGGTACAAGTATCGCTAAAAGGATAGTCGTCAACTTATCGGGTCGCATGAAAGAAGTCGACGTATCATATATGAGAAAATTATCAATATTGAGAAAGGTTGGCATAAGAGAGATAAAGGACATAGCCAGCATTGTACCAGAAAGCGGACCGGCTTATTAAGTTGGTACTCGCTTTAAAAACTCCTCCATAACCGAGAGCAAGAGTTCTATGTCTTCTTCAGAGTGGGCTGCTGAGGGGGCAAATACTTGTTTGCTAGGTTTCATGCATAGAATATTGTTGTTAAGCATAAAGTAAAAGCAATCTTTTGCAAGTTGCGTATCACCTATTGCGCCCCTAATATCTCTTGGTTTTTCTTTTGTGAAGTGAACCGCAAATAAGGACCCTACACCGGTAACATGAGCATTTACTTTATGTCTGCTGAAAATATCCTCCAACCCTTTTCTAGCTTTCTCACCAAGCGCATTTATCTTTGGATATACATCACCTTTTATCAACTCGCTTAATAACGTGTATCCTGCCCTAGCCGTAAGCGGATTCCCAGCATAGGTCCCACCATGAAACGACATCTCATAATGCTTCCTTTTTGTCTGATCGAGCAGTTCCATGATATCCTCTCTACCACCGAACCCACCAGCAGGGAATATACCTCCTCCGAGGATCTTCCCGAAGGTAGTAATATCTGGCAATACGCCGTAGTACTCTTGCGCGCCACCCCTGGCCAACCTGAAGCCTGTTATTACTTCGTCGAATATCAAAAGGATATCAAGTTCGTCACAAAGTTCTCTGAGTCCTTTAAGGAATTCTCTATCGGCGGGTATCATGCCGTTAGATCCCATAACAGGTTCTAAAATTATGCATGCAAGATCTTTGCCTTTTACTTTTTGCCTTACACCATCGAGGTCGTTAAACGGCAAAACTATCGTATCATTCATAACACAGTCCGTCAAACCCAATGATGCCGGTTTGTCTAGCGGTGGGTTAACAGCCTTATGTAGAGCGTCATAACCACCGTGCCAATGTCCTTCAAACTTTGCTATCTTGTTTTTCCCCGTGTAAGCCCTAGCAAGTCTGATGGCATACATATTTGCCTCAGTACCGCTGTTTGTGGCTCTGAATAACCTTACGCTTGGTACCATCTTCGTTACAATTTCTGCCAACTTTATCTCCCATTCATGACAGAAACCAAGATGGGCGCCCAGTTCAAGTTGTTCTTTCGCTGCCCTGATGACTGGCTCGTAGGCATGCCCCATTATAATCGCTCCGTGCCCCATCCAGAAATCTAAATATTCGTTTCCATCAACATCCCATATCCTGCTACCTTTAGCTCTGGAGACATAAATCGGATATGGTTCCCAGTACTTTATTGCATAAGTAACGCCCCCGGGCAGGAACTTTCTCGCTTCGCTATGAAGAATTCGTGATTTTTGCGTCCTAAGCTCGTAAAGATCCATGATAAAATCACCAAAACTTACTCCGAGGGCCTGAAGGCCAAAAGCCTGACTTTTGCCCTAATTAAACTCAAACCCCTGACAATGCTTACCTCTATCTCAGCTCCAACTTTTTTTGACTCAATTATCTTTTTTAGTGCTTCGATGGTATTCACATTTTCACCATCTATCGCGACTATTATGTCACCTTCTCTTATACCTGCTAGGTGGGCTGGACTATTCGGCGCAACTCTATAAACCATAACACCTTCATCAACCGGGAAGTTGTAGTATGTTGATATCGCAGGATTAAGGGAGACACCTACTATGCCGAGCCACGGTCTTCTAACGTAACCTACTGTAACTATATCTTCGGCCACTCTCTTCACAGTATTTATCGGTATTGCGAATCCAATACCTTGGGCAAATGGTATTATGGCAGTTGTAATCGCTATAACTTCGCCCGCTAAGTTTATCAGGGGCCCCCCGCTATTGCCCGGATTTATGGCAGCATCCGTCTGAACAAGGCCTTCCATCAAACCAAAGCGTGTCTGTATGTTTCTGTTTAGCGCGCTGATCACGCCCACGGTTACTGTAGGACCGCCTGCCAAACCAAATGGGTTCCCTATAGCTATGACGAATTGTCCAACTTTAAGTTTCGAAGAATCCCCTAACCTAGCCGCCTGTAGACCTTTTCTATCAACCTTTATGAGAGCGATGTCCGTCATGATGTCTTTGCCGATAACTTCACCAGTCAGGACCTCTCCGTTGTGTAGCGTAACGTTTATTCTTTGAGCCGCTTCGACTACATGCGCATTAGTTATAATGTACCCGTTTGAATCAAACACTATTCCCGAGCCCACACCGCTTACAGGCGCAATTTCAAAGGGAGATACTTGAAGAAAGTGGATCGTGCTAACGTTTACCACGGAGGGCATAACTTTTTCTACCACGGAAGTTACAGCATCTTCATCTATTACAACCATGCCATTCTTTTGTAGAACTGTATACCTTTATATTGTTATCGTTGCGCATTTTCATGGGCATGAATACGAAGACGTATGCCATCAGGTTCGAGGATGTCTGGAAAATTTATCGGATGGGGAATATCGAGTTTCCAGCATTGCGGGGTGTCACACTATATATTGAAAGCGGCGAGTTCGTCGCGGTTGTTGGACCGAGCGGTAGCGGAAAATCTACCTTACTTCATATAGCCGGTGCTTTAGATAGACCGACCAAGGGCAAAGTCTTCATAGACGGAGTAGACATTTCAGAGTTAAATGATACCGAGCTGAGCAAATTAAGGAACAAAACCATAGGTTTTGTATTTCAAGCGTACAACCTAATACCCAGATTAACCGCCAAACAAAATGTAGAACTTCCTTTAATGCTAAGGGGTGTTCCTTCAGACGAAAGGGAGAAGTTAGCGATCAGGGCGCTCGACCTAGTTGGGCTAGCATCAAAGTATAACAACAAGCCCACGGAGCTGAGCGGAGGTGAACAGCAACGCGTAGCTATAGCAAGAGCTATAGTGACCAACCCGAAAATTCTACTATGTGACGAGCCTACTGGCAACCTTGACTCAAAGTCTGCAGAAGGTGTCGTGAATGTGATAAAAGATATAAATAGAAGATACGGGTCCACTGTTGTGGTGGTAACCCATAACATGGAGATAGCAGAGTCTGCTGATCGAATAATCAGGTTGAGGGACGGGATGGTTTATGAAAAATCATAGAATCCTTTTAACGTTATTCTCAATAACATTTGTGCTTGTACTTATAAATTTGGTAAGCGTACACTCAGAGAACATAATAGCCGTGGATGCGTTCTGGGGCGACCTAAACAACAAGATCGAAGTTAACGCAGGCGATAAAAACGTACCATTGATTTTACAGATGGTTAATGCGAGAAAAGAACAGATAATAGGTGTAAGGGGTTATCTCGTCCTTCCTGAAGGGTTTATGGATTCTTTAACGAGGTCTAGACTTACCCGCGAGGCCACTTATGCAGACCCCGTGCCAAGCGGAAGGTCCTTCACACTCCGCTATCTCATCGATATATCTGATGAGGTAAAACCAGGCCTCTACAAAGCATACGCGGTCGTATACTATAAGTACTATGATGAAGATGAAAAAGACCTTGTCATGTCCTCATCATATGTTTACTTTGATATAAGAGTCACTGGAAAGAGTCTAGCCTCAGTCAAGGCAGAGTACAAATCTTTGATACCAGGAATGCCAAACGAGGCCAAGATCATAATCTCCAACGACGGCACTGCGGACATGTATAACGTAATGATTTCGTTAGGAGACCCCGACATACCCGGTGTGACCTTAGTTGATACAAAACGCTTTTGGCAATTTAGCAGAATACCACCGGGCACCGATGTGACGTTACCCGTATTGCTACAGATAGAAAGCTATGCCGCAAACAAAGCCCTACGCATACCGATAGAAATCATATATCTAGACTCCTATGGACAACAAAAGAGGCTTCAATACAACGCCATGTTCCGCATAGGCACACAGATAACTGAGAGGATAAGGATCGAGGTAGCGCTTGATAACGATCTACTATCACCTACGACGGTAAACCAGCTAAGAATGCTCATTCGGAACGAGGGGACAGAGGCTGCTTACTCTGTAGAGACTGAGCTGGTGCTTCCGCAAAGCGAGCCAGCATTTCTCACATTCGTTGGAAAAACTGGCAGGTGGAGCTTGAACGAGTTAAACCCCGGAGAGGAACAACCGCTTGAGTTTGAGTTATTCGCCAGCCAAATGGCTTCTGGCAAGTCTTTCCTACTCTCGTTGAAACTGTCATATCGCGATGCTTACAATAACTCCTACGAGGCGATCAGAACAATAGGTATAAGGGTTGCAGACCAGCCACTTTCTAAAGCATTCAAAATAACATCGGAGACATACTTAACTTCCGGTTCTATAAACAACGTGAGCATATTCATAAAGAATTTGAAACCATATACACTAAAAGACGTATCGATAACTTTGGAATCCACAACCAGTTGGTTAACCCTGCTGGAGGGCGCCAGAGAATATTTCAAAGAAATACGTCCAGACGAGGAAATTGAGCTAAACGCTCTGATCTTTGTCTCAGAGCAGACTTTTGAAAAACTATCCACCGTTGGATACTCGACGTACATAAACGTGAATGTCGAGTACATGGATTGGCAGGGCGTAACAAAAACAGAAAGTTATAAGCTTGGATACTATGTTAAGGGCATAATAGACTTAAAACTTCAGGACCTAAGCTTTGAGGTCATACACAGGCAGCCATACATTGTTGGAAGGTTGTTAAATGAAGGAAACGAACCGGCATTCTTTACGAGAATTTTGTTGGTTGATACTAACAATGTTATACGCCCGCTGAGGTCCGTTTACCTCGGTGATGTGAACCCCAATGCCCCGTTGATGTTTAATCTGCCGATAGCTGTCGTAGGAAACCTCACGCCCGGTGTTATACCAGTAAAAATCTTGATCGAATACAAAGATACGCTAAGGAACAACCTTTCGAAGACGTTTGTACATGACGTGGTAATTACGAGCAGCTGGCCGCAACCTCAAGAAAAAACAGGTATCAATCTGACCGATAATGTTGTCTGGTATATTGCCGCCGTCTTAATCGTTATAGCCGCCGTAGCTTCTGTCGTATCAGCAATAAAGATAGGGGGGAGAAAGGGACGAAAATCGTCGATACAGTCTGGTACGCCTTCGGCGGCTTAAGAACTCGTAGGGTAAGGACTATTCTGACCGTTGTAGGCATAATGATAGGAACTGCACTAATAATATCCCTAGTATCGAACACTGAGGGCCTAAATGTCTTGGTAGATAACGTTCTCTCGAAAATAGGCGTCAACAACATATTCATAACCCCCTCCGGAACACTATCTGTTCGGGCTGGCCAAAGAGAGAGCCTAAAGCTGACCGATACTGACGTCATGCTGCTCTCAAACTTACCGGGGGTCAAGGCTGTCAGCCCATTCTATCTTTCTCGGGGCAAGCTTACAGGTGGTGGCTTAGAGCAAACAGTCTCCATAATAGGTCTGGATCCAACCCTAACGTACCAAGTATTGCCCGATTTAGAAATCTATCAGGGCGAAGAATTATCGCCGAATGATATGGCAATGATAGCCATAGGATACGACGTCGCATTCCCGCCCGGAGAGTCTGGGAAGAGCATACCTCTCTACAGCACCGTAACGTTAGAACTTACGGTTGAGGGGCAACGTGTCACGAAGTCTTTTACCGTCGGAGCGATATACAAGAAGTTTGGTTCAACGCCGTATCTCGATGTTGATAAAAGCATCATGATAACCATACCGCAGGCACGCAGTATTTTCAAGTCTACGAGCTATCCGAGCATAGTAGTGATTGTGGAATCCACGGATTTCGTTGAGCCCACCCTCGAGGCCTTGAATAACATTTATGGAAAAGATGCGGACCTGATTAGCCCCTTAACGATAGTAAAGCAGGTGAAGATAATTCTCAATAACTTCACGATATTCCTCTCTGTGGTAGCCAGCATAGCACTAGTGGTCGCTGGTGTGGGTATCATGAACACTATGTTCATGACTATTATGGAGAGGACAAAGGAAATAGGCATCCTTAGGGCCTTGGGCTTTTCTCAAAAGGACGTTGCAAAGATTTTTCTAATGGAGTCAACATTAATAGGCGTGATAGGAGGTTTACTTGGCATGGTTTTAGGAAGCTTGTTAGCGCTGTCGCTTGGAGGAATGTTTTCGTCTTTCTTAATTGGAACGAGCGGTAATCCGGTGATATACCAACCAAACGTAACGCCGACGATACTAGCCAATAGTTTTCTGTTTGCTGTCGTCGTAGGCCTTCTCTCCGGCATATACCCGGCCTTAAGGGCCGCAAGGCTGGATCCAGTCCAAGCGCTTAGAGCCGAATAAACTCCTAGAGTCAAGTTATGCATATAAGTTGAAGTAAAATAAACGATTTAGAGTGGAACCATGTACACTTTATTCATAACAGGAACTGCAGGATCTGGCAAATCGACCCTGACCGGGTCATTTAACGAGTGGCTTCGTGACCAAGAGCAGTCAACCATAACGGTTAATCTAGACCCTGCAGCAACAGTCTTACCCTACGAGCCCGATGTGGATGTAAGAGAGATGGTCGACTACGAAAGGATAATGGTAACACGAAGGCTTGGACCGAATGCGGCACTGATAGCATCAGTAAGAGAGGTTGCTAGACATATAGAGGAACTAAGAGAAGAAGTTAATTCATTCAATGTTGATTACGTGCTCGTCGATACGCCGGGTCAGCTTGAACTCTTCGCGTTCAGAAAAGAGGGAAAAATAATCGCTAAGAACCTTACTGACGGTTCCAAGGCGATGCTATTCCTTCTAGACCCAATGTTTTGCGTCAACCCGAAAAACTTCGCCGCAAGCATATTCCTCTCCGTCTCGATATATTTAAGCTTCGGCATGCCTCTCATTATGGCATTATCAAAAATTGACGCGGTACCAAAGAAATACATAAACAGGATACTCAGATGGGCTGAGTCGGATGAGGCATTCTTAATAGATTTGGAGAATAGACTTAAAGGGGCTCAAATGCTACTCGCAAGGGATGTTGCAAAAGCCGTATTTGACGTGAGTAGTTTTGTTCCCATAATACCTGTGTCGGCCCTTAATATGAGTGGCCTTGTTGAACTTCATGGTGCTCTCACAAGGATATTTAGCGAGGGTGAGTTAGAGCTTAGGTAGAAGGTTTTGTATTCAACAGACTCTGTAACGACTGTCCTAGATATTCACATAAATGTCAAGACGTAGAGGCTTATATAATCCTAAAAACTTTCAAAAGGGAGAGAACGATGGCATACGAAAGCACCGAAGTTGAGCAACTTAAGGAGAAAGTCAAGGAGTTAAGTAGTGTAATAAAGCAAATCGAGGCCACACTCAACGAGGTATCAAAAGAACTGGATTTCCTTCGCGAACAGAAAAAAGAGGCGAGGCAGAGGCTTCAAGAAAAGGTGAATGAAAAAAGGAAACTTTTGGAAGATTATAAGAAGCTGAAGTCCGAATTGAATGCATGCTACGCTTCGAAGGGTGAACTTATCAAACAGTTGAAAGCTATCGAAAACGATGCAAGATATCCAAAGAGCGATGTTAGCGTAGATGAAATAAATGAGAGAATCAAAAACATAGAGTGGACAATACATACTTCGATACTAAAACCAAGCGAGGAAAAAAGACTTTTCCTTGAGTGCAAAAAGTTAGAGGAGGCTGCAATACTGATTAAAAAACGAGAAAACCTCATTGCGAGCATTAATGCTCAGAATGAGAAAATTAAGTCGATAGGAGACGAACTGAGCACAACAAAAAACATGTTGAAAAATATTAACGAAGAAATTAGCAAAATGAAAGAAGAATATGAGGATCTGAGGAAAAAGTACGAGGAAAGGCGCAAAGATTACATGGAAATAAAGGAGAAACTTAGCAGGGTCGAGGCTGAACGAATATTATTCCAATCTAAGTTGACATTGTTGATGGAACAATTAAAGACGGCGATGGACGATACCGCGAGACGGAAGGAAGAAGAGGCTAAAAAGCGCGTTATTTCTGAGGCGAAGCAGAAACTATTAAAGGGTAAGAGCGTAACATTCCAAGAATTGAAACTTTTGCTTGAAAATGATGAGGAGTTTAAACTTTAGAATGCAAAGAACGGATAATGCATTCCAATATTTTTAGAATGGTTAACGTTATATTAGACTAAGTGGAAAGAATTGTAACGGAAAAATAGCATGGAAAATTCGGAAAAAAAGCAAGAGAAGCTCCTCATTCTTGTAGTCGATAGGGACAATGATATTGGTAAGAAAACTGGTATAAAAACGCCCATCGTGGGAAAAGAGAGCAATCTAGAGGCAGCAAAGAGCCTTGCCTTGGCAGACCCCGAGGAATCCGATGCGAATGCCATGTTTGGTGCCATTAAACTATACGATGAGCTTGTCAGCAAGTATGGAAAAGAGAACGTCGAGATTGCAACCATAGCCGGTAGCGAAGAAAGCGGTTATTGGTCCGATGAAAAGATAAGACGTGAGTTGGATGAAGTTTTAAAAAAAATTCCATCGTCTGCCTGCATCTTCGTTAGTGACGGCGTTACTGACCAACTCGTCTTTCCAATCATTTCGTCAAGGTTGCCCATAATTTCTGTCAAGAGGGTTATAGTTAAACAAAGCGAAAGTATCGAACATACATGGCTCCTACTTGGAAGGTACCTAAAGATGGCGATATTCGATACCAGATATTCTAAAATTATCCTTGGAATACCAGGAGTGTTGCTAACACTCATAGGAATCCTCTATGCTCTTGGTTTGATGAACCTACCAATACTCTTAGTGATTTTAGGTATAGCGTTATTCATCAGAGGTTTTGGGATTGACACTTCGATAGCAAATAAGTTCAGAGTGCTGTCGAAGTTCATATCTTCTCATCCTTTGGTACAGCTGAGAATATTTGGCGTAATTTCATCGTTGATTATTTTACTCATAGGTATTTATTCGGGTTACATTGGCGCGTCTTCAGCGTTACCAAAAAATGTACAACTACCATCACTCTCTGAAGACTTTTATTACTGGTTAGGGATGTTGCCCACACTTGCAGGCCAGTTCGTGCTTGGGGGTATAGACCTAATTTTTGTAAGCCTGTTAGTCATTGTGCTTACATATGCCATATATTACATAATTTTGAAGAACATGAAATTCTGGAGAACTGTTCAAGCAACCGTCACATTTATATGGTTATGGGCATTCTTGAAAAGGGTCGGATTAGTACTTGTGGACACCTCTGGCATGACGTTTGGTCCTCATGTAATAATGCTACTTACGATAGGACTTTTAGGCATACCAGCTCTAACGATAACATTCATAGTTACAAGGTACTTAAGAAAAGCATATGCGCCATACTTTAAGAAAACAAAGTGAGGGGCCGTATGATTCGGAGATTGCTGAAGCTGTTTGGTGCTTACTGGCTATATGAATTGTGGTTGATGAATAGTATTAAAAATGGCCCCATGCCAAAGCACGTAGCGCTAATCTTGGACGGAAATAGGCGCTGGGCTAAAAGTAAAGGGTTTGATTATGCTTTTGGGCACAAAATTGGAGCAGATGTCGCAGAGAAAGTTCTTGAGTGGTGCATTGAACTAAAGATCCAGACAGTAACACTTTACGTTCTTTCTACTGAAAACTTGAAGAGAAGTCAAGACGAGCTATCAGAAATATTCAAGTTGATAAAGGAACGTGCGGAAAGGCTTGTAAATGACCCGAGGATACACAACAACCGTGTGAAGGTCACGATAATCGGTAGAAGGCAACTCATACCAGATGATGTCAGAAGGGCACTTGAGAGATTAGAAGAAGTGACCAAAAAGTACAACAATCATTTTCTGAATATTGCAGTAGCCTATGGCGGAAGGGCAGAAATAGTTGATGCCGCAAAAAGGATAGCCCTTATGGTGAAGGAAGGAAGAATTTCCATCGATGAAATAGATGAAAAAATCATCGAGTCAAATTTGTACACATCCGGCATACCAAACTCTGATCCCGACTTGATAATCAGGACGTCTGGTGAAGAGAGAATAAGCAATTTTTTGTTATGGCAGTCCGCATACAGTGAACTCATTTTTCTCGACGTATTCTGGCCAGAATTCAGGAAGATAGATTTTCTACGAAGCATCAGAACGTATCAACAACGTAATCGTAGATTCGGAGTTTAATGCGTATAGGGATCGAACGGTGCCTTAGATAATCGTACAGCACTATCCTTCTTGATTACCAAAGTATCTTCAAGTCTTATACCATATTGTCCTGGGATATACACGCCGGGCTCGCATGTCACGACCATGTTTTCAGCAAGCAAGTCTTTGCTATTGGGCGATATTCTTGGCGGCTCATGAACGTTTAACCCTATGCCGTGCCCCAAGCTATGGACAAAATACTCAGCAAACCCAGCATTTTCTATAAACTGTCTCGCAACCCTATCAATAGACGAGGCAGAGACCCATGCCATCATATGTTCTTCAGCTAAATTTTTAGCCTCCTCGACCAATTTGTAAATCTTCTCAATTTTGTCCTGCACTTTATCCCCTACAAAAAACGTTCTCGTTACATCTGCCGAATATTCACCTACCGATGCGCCCAAATCTATAACAACAACGTCGCCGGCCTGAAACTGTCTATTGCCCGGACCGCCATGAGGCAAAGATGACTTCGCACCAGAGGCCACTATTATATCAAATGCGACTCTGTCCGCACCGCACCTTAGCAACTCCTTTGTTAGTTCTGCCTTCACATCTTGCTCAGTAACACCCGGAGATATTAAGTCCGAAGCTATCTCCAAACCCACATCAGATATTGTTGCTGCTTTCGTTATTTTCTCAAGTTCCTTTTCGTCTTTTATGGACCTTAACTTCCAAACAAGATCGGATGATGGAATTAAGTGTAGAAACCTCAGCTTTGATGATAGCTTCCAAAAAGATTCGGCATCCATGTAATCGAACCCGATGTCTCCAACCAACTTACCCAACTCATCCGCGAGCTCTTCTTTGAACATGTCATAGCTCTTTGTTTTAATCACCTCAACACCCTGTATAGCCTGTTGAACGGCTGACTCGTAGTAAAGAGGTAATGTATAAAGTCTGACGGAGCCGTCGGACATTATTACGGCCGCGCCATCTCCCTTAAACCCTATAAAATAGTAAAGATTTTCAGGTAACGTCAACAAGTACGCGCTGAAGGTCTTCCCCTCCATCAGGTCTAGGAGACGCTTTATTCTCTCCATTTATACACCAGCTACCCTTTAACCTAGGCGGAAAGAGCAAAACGGCTAATATAACCTTTAAAACTCAGACTTGCTGGAGCAGCATATTATATTAGTAAGACGTGATTGTGGTTCTGTGATATGCACCCCCTCCTCTGGCAGTATAAACAAATATTGCCCATTCAATCAAAAAGGTTAAAGAAACCGTAGGGCGTGCGAGATGGTTTACATTAAAAAACTATCGCTCCATGCTTTCAAGTCCTTTGGTCAAAGAAGGGCTACGGTTGAGTTAACCAAGGGTCTGGTCGTGATTACCGGACCAAATGGTGGCGGTAAGTCTAACTTGCTTGATGCTATCAGGTTTGTAACGGGTGAACTGAGCCCACATGCTTTAAGGGTGGGCAGGCTTTCCGAATTAGTTCATGAAGACAGTAGAGGAAAAGCAGCATACGCTAGAGTATCAATAACTTTGGATAACTCGGAAAAAGCACTACCGATAGAAGCGGATGAAGTTACGATTACTAGGAAGATCTACCAAAGCGGCGAGAGCGAATACTACATAAACGGAAAATCGGCATCAAGAGGGGAATTGTTAACGTTGCTATCGGCCGCCAACATAAGACCTTCAGGTTTCAATATACTACCCCAAGGTGCGATATTGAACCTAGCTGAAATGAATCCTGATGATATGCGCAAATTGATAGAGGAGGTCGCAGGGATAGCGGAGTACAATAGGAAAAAAGCTGAAGCGGAAGAGCAACTTGCACTGGCCGATAAGAACTTGGAAGTTGCTAAGGCTAGCACAGCTGAAGTTAGAACAAGGGTTAAGCAGCTAGAGAAAGAGAGGAACCAGTATCTCAGGAGGAAGGCTGTAGAGGCAGAAATCGCCAAACTCAAAACCCTTCAGTATAGACTGGAGATGGAAAATATCTCCGAGACCCTTAAGACCGTACAATCAAAAATTTCTAGCATAACCGAGCAGGTTCGTGCATTAGAAGGGGCAAAACAGGAAGTATCAGCGAAGCTTGCGGAGCTTAAATCCAATTTGCAAGCAACGGAAAACGAAATATCTGAAATAGAACAGAAATTGTCAGAGTTCGTAAAAAAGCGACAGGAAACGTTTGAGAAGATAATGAAGTTAAAACTCGATATAAGAGATTCTGAAAACCGTGTAGGAATTTTGGAGAAGGAATCTGTGCATCTGCAACAAAAGATTGCCGAGCTCGAGTCGGCTATGTCGCTTTCTGGACAAGAGCTTACTGAGCTTGAGCTGAAGATTGAGGAATGCTTGCGAGATAAGCTACAGCTAGAGAAAGATGTTGCAAAAATGTCTGATGAAGTAAACGGACTGAGGAGCGTTGTTAAAGAGCTTGAGAAGAAGTTAGAAGAAGCCAAGTTATCAAAGATTAAGGAGGAAAGGGCACGGTCCGAAGCATACTTAAGGCTCGAGAACATCAAGAGCAGTAAAGAACAACTAACGAAAGAAAAGGAGGACATATGTGGAGAGATTTCAACGATTAAAAATAAAATCGCTGAAATTGACAAAGAACTTGAAAACCTACTTTCCGAGGTGCGCGTAACAGAAGACGAGGTGACAAAGCTTAACCAAGAGTTAAGCAGCTACATGTCCCTGATTGGGCGTTACTCCGAGCTATTGACACATGCAGATGACGTTATCAGCAAGACAGAGGCCCTTATAACAGAGCTAAAGATACGGTTAGCGACCCAGCCTGAAGATGAAGAGTCAAAGAAGTTTGAAGATTTTGCTAAATTATTGGCTGATAAATTTGTGGACGGTGTTGTCGGAACATTGGGCAGTTTTGTCAAATCTTTACCTGAGCTCAACGAAAAGCTTGGCATAGCTCTTAATGAATGGGCAAGCGCAATCGTAACGGACAATCATGCCGTGACCCGGTTACTATCTGAAATTTTTGCGTCTCTTGATTTTGAGTGTAAGTTGTTGACATTAAACGGTAATCTAGGCGAAACGAATCGCAATAATTTAGAAAAATTTCAAGCATGGGTTAGAAATAACGTAGAATTTTCCAACAATTTCGAGGAAGCTTGCAAAAAGGCAGTAAACGGCAAACTGGTAATTCTGGATAGTGGGATAGTTTGCTATCCCGGCGGTTTCGTTAAAGTTGTTGGTAATGAGGTAGGTAGGACAAAAACGCTACGTGCTGAGCTGGAAGACCTAGAATCCTACCTTGAAAACGCAAAACTTAAGTTCAATGAAATAAGGTTAAGGCGTGATGAACTAGTAAAAAGGGTAGAGTTTGTTAAAAGCGAGATCCAGAAACAACAGACAAAGCTTTCTTCTCTGAATGCGGACATTAAATCGCTTAATGCCGAGCGTAAATTATTGGAAGAGACTCTTTCTCAACTAATGTTTAGGGAGAAGAAGATAGACGAACGTATGGAGGCCCTCGTCAAAGAGGAAGAGAACCTTAAAGAAAGACTGCCTGAAATTGTTGGCAACGAGCCGGTCGATGAGGAGCTAAAACTAAAGATAGAGAAAGAGTTCGAGTTGGCTTCGTCGAAGCTAAAAATCTTAGAGACGAAATACACTGAGTTGAAGGTACAGTTGGCGGAGAAATCCATCTTTCTTAAAAGTTTAGAGGATTCGAAAAAGAAAATCCTAAACCTGATAAACCGGTACAGGTCGGAGGTCGAATCACTTAACTGCTCTTTGGAGAATAGTAAACTGAAGGTGGAGGAGGAGAAAAAGCTGAGAGCTGAGCTCGAAGCTAGTTTAACTTCATTAGAAAACGAGCTCCGTAAGCTTGACCAAGAGATTGAAAGTCTCTCAACAAGACATAAGGAGCTGATTAAGATCAGGGATGAATTAAGACGGGCAATATCTATGCAAGCTGAGGAGGAAAACAAGATATCTGAAAAATTAAAGATACTGTGGTCAGAGCAGCAAGAAGCTAGGCTTGAAAGTGTAAAGATAGAATCTCAGCTTCAAATGGTGATGGAGAAACTGTCTGAGCTTGGCGATGTTGATGCGACAGAGTTGTTGGCACTCGAGCCCACGCTTAGAGAGCAGATACTTGCAGCATTAGAGGCGGAAAGAGATGAGCTCTCATTTGTGAATCAGCTGGCTTCGGAGCAATACGAGGCTTTGATTGGAAATTACAAACTCAGGTCCGTCAGAATAAGCGAGTTGGAGTTGGAAAGACAAGAGATAATCAACTTTATAAAGATGGTCGAAGGAGAAAAATTAAGAGCTTTCTTCACAACGATGGAAAAGGTTTCCGAAAAGTTTGCGGCATACTTTAATAGACTCACGAAGGGAGTGGCTTGGCTTAGGCTTGTTGATGAAACAAAACCGAGTGATTCGGGTGTTGAGGTTGTAGTACAGTTCCCTGGAAAGCCCCAGCGTTCCTTGAGAAGCGTTAGCGGGGGTGAGAGGTCTGTCGCGGCCGTATCGCTCCTGATGGCACTGCAAGGCCTCACGCCTGCTGACTTTTACATTTTTGATGAAATAGATGCCCATATGGACGTAGCCTATACTGTTGCGTTGGCCGAGTTGCTGAAGGAGATGTCAGAAAAGACGCAGATAATAATTATAAGCCTTAAAGATGTACTGGCCGAGAAAGCCGATCAGCTCATCGGCGTTTATATGGACAAGGGTGAATCAAAGATAATTAGGACAAAACTGGAGGGGGTCGAGGCTGGCTGACATAGAGGGTGAAAAGATTCAATGGATTAGATCCCCGTGGCGCGTACTCTTCGACGTTACAAACTGGGATAAGCTAAGAGTTTGGGAGATTAACTTAAGAGAGTTACTGAGCTCTTTAGCCATTGTGCTAAAGGGAAAGGAATTGTTTGATTTTACTTCCTCAGGGATCGCCGTATATTCTGCGGCAACCTTGCATAGGATGAAAACGGAGAGGCTACTCGATGCCGACGAGGTGCCCGTCATAAAACAAAAGCAAGAATACTTCATACCACCTCCGATATTTCCACCATTAAGGGGTGAGTTCATGACGACTACCATACTTGAGCTGATTGACGCCTTAAAACGCGTTCTCTCTGAGCCGCAACCACAGCGTAAGCAAGATAATATTGAACAACAGCAGCTGAACATCGAGGATTTCATCATAAAGATCGAAGAGAAGGTGGAGGAGTTCTACAATTTTATAAAAGGTGTGCTGGAAAGCAAAGGAACCATAACTTTGGATGAAATCATGAGCGGTGTTGATAGGTTAGAGGCGGTAAGACGTTTTATACTCCTCCTATTTATTGCATCAAGGGGCATGGTAACGATAATAGAAAATGACGATGGAAAGATCTTGATATCTCTGGGTGAGGTGCATGGATGAAAAAAGAAAGGCCTGGATGAAGGCGGTTATCGAGTCGCTACTTTACGCATCTGACAAACCTGTCGAGTTGCAAAAACTCATGAATGCTGTAGGCACAACGTCGAAAAGTACAATAAGAGAGATCATAAATGAAATATCTACTGAGTACGAAAACTCCAACCATCCATTTAGGATTAAAAAACTGGAGGGTGATAGGTACTTTTTGTATCTAGCGCCTGAATATTCAGAGATAGCTAGGAAGCACGTGAAGAAACCGCTTTTGAGCACAGCCCTACTCAAAACGTTGTCGTTCATCGCATACCATCAGCCGGTAAGTCAGGCGGTTCTGGCGGCAGCCAGAGGAAAGGAGGCATATAAACATGTTAGACAGCTAATTGAGAAGGGATTGGTTGAGGCAGAAAAATCCGGTAGAACGCTTCTACTTAGGACCACTCAATTGTTTGCGGATTATTTCAACCTCAAGAACAACCCCCAAGAAATAAGGAAATACATAGAGGAGCTGCTAGAAAAAAGCTCCGGTAAAAGTTAAAAAGCTCCCTCCATTTAAAGAAGTTGCCATGGTACAGTGGCATACTGACATACATAAACGGAAACCGACTGGCGGTAAAAGGATTCCATACAGGAAGAAGAGAAGATATGAGCGCGGAGGAGAACCAGGGCTGACCGTAGTAGGCGATAGAAAGGTAGACATTAAAGAGACTTTCGGTGGAGGGATTAAAGTAGCAGTGGTTTCTGACAATACGGTAAACGTTTACAACCCGATCACGAAAAAAGTCGAGAAGACCACAATAATTCGGGTCAAATCTAACCCCTCCAATAAAGATTATGAAAGGAGGGGCGTAATCACAAAAGGCGCAATAATCGAAACACCGCTCGGAGATGCGAAGGTTACATCAAGACCCGGTGAAGATGGTGTCATAAACGCCGTTCTGATCGCACCTGCTGGCTAGCCTTGATACAAGATACAAAGTGGTGCTTAGCATGATCAGACGTGAAGGGTTCATAATATGGCCCACATACTTTGATAGGACGTTAAGTTGGGGCAAGGGCAGGAGAGTACCATTACGACTTTCGTCAAGGCTGCCTACTGTTGAAAAATTGAGTAGGGCTGCTCAGAAGCTTGGATGGTACGTCAAGGTTGAGGTTGCTGCTCATCCTAAAACACATTGGAAAAAAACCGGAAGGCTCATAGTTAAACCAGATAAACCATTAAGCAAACAGTCTGTCATTAAAGCCTTAGCACAAGAATTATTGAGGCAAGAGGTAAAGGCGTAATAAAATCTTAAATGTAACCGATTATAAATATTAATTATGTCTAGGCTGAAGCATGGGCCCGTACTTTTGGGCATCCTACTTCACAACGTAGGTAATGAGGCCGTATTAAAGGGAAAGGTTGTTCCGAGACTAGGGGTTAAAGCTTACGATGAAGAGCTTAATTATGTTGGTTACGTATCCAACATTTTTGGACCAATTAACTCGCATTTTGTGGCTATAAAACTTATAACAGATAAGAAGTATCCGCAGAGCTCAAAATTTTACATCATGGAGTGAGACTTTTGTCACGAAATATTCATGATGAAACTGTAACGAGATGTCCCGAGTGCGGTAGTTCAAACCTGTTGTTTGATAAGCTCAGCGGCGAAGTAGTTTGCGTGGATTGTGGTTACGTTATAGTTAATCTTACGGCAGACCTAGGGCCTGAATGGAGGTGCTTCGACCAAGACAAGGATGGAAAAAGGACACGGGTTGGTGCTCCGGTAACTCTAGTTATGTATGATATGGGTCTCTCGACTAAGATAGGATGGAAAGATGCAAAAGGCATGAATGTTTCGGATATGCAAATCGAAGTGTTATCTGCTATTAAGAGATGCGACAAAATGACGTTGATGAACGGTAACGCAAGAAGCTCTATTAGAGGTCTATCGGAAATTGCAGCGATATGCCTGAAGCTAGGTCTGCCCACAAATATCATGGAAACTGCGAGCCTCATATACAGAAAAGTAGTAAGGACAAGCGTTATGCGTGGCAGGTCTATAAGAAACACAGCAGCGGCAGCCGTTTATCTAGCCTGTAAGCAGTGCGGCATACCGAGGATGTTAAGCGAGATAGCCGCTGCATTGAATTTGAACAAAAAGGAGATAACAAAATGCTACAGATTTCTCATTAGTAAATTAAACATGGCACCGCCTTCATCGGATACTAAGTTGTACGTTTCAAGGTTTGTTAATAACTTTAGGGTGAGGGGTGAGGTTGAGAGGTTAGCGGTTGAACTACTGGAACACGCGAGGGCATGCGGCTTGATAGATGGTAGAGGTCCTGTAGGTCTGGCGGCGGCTGCAACCTACTTAGCAGCGATGCTTATGGGCTACAAGTTAACGCAACGAGAAGTTGCTGAGGTTGCAAGGGTAACCGAAGTAACTATCAGGAACAGGTATAAAGAGCTGCTAACGAATACCAAGATACGCATTGAGCTGGAGACAGAATAGTGTTTAAATATTGCCAAGAAAAATATCTGTAAATAAGGTAATCTTGGGATAAAAATAATCGAGGATGCACTGTATCATGGTGTAGTAAATATGCAGATGAAAATGACAAAGCTTGAGGAGCGGGCGATAAAACTTCTACTGAAATACGAAGATAAGGGCATACTTCAATCTGAGCTTTGGCATAAGCTAGGCGTTACAAGTAGGGAAGGGTCTAGGATAGCTATAAAGTTAGAAAAGAAAGGGATAGTAAAGCGGGTTAAGGAGTTCGCAAACGATAGATGGACTAGAAGGTTAGTTCCGCTGATAAGACAGCTGAGTATTGAGCCCATCAAAGGCGCTCCATGTCCATCATGTCCACATGAAAATACGTGTGGCTTGGATAAGATGGTGACACCTTGTACATGCGTGCAGTTAGAGGAATGGATAATGGGACAATATACTAACACGTTCGGCCAGGTTTAACGCATGCTTAGAAAACATCCTTCTAGAGATTACTACACTACGTTAGCAAAAAAGTTGGGGCTATTTTCAAGGGCAGCCTTTAAACTTCAGTATGTACAGAGGAGGTATGGTTTTCTAAAGCCTGGCGATAAGGTCATAATCTTAGGCTCGGCACCAGGAGGTATGGCGCAATTAGCAGCCAAGTATGTTGGCCCGCAGGGGCTTGTCATCGCTGTGGATGTGAAACCTCAAAATTTCAAGATCGCAGATAATGTTGTAAACATAACCTCGGACGTTTTCGACCCTGAAGTAACAAAGAAGATAAAGGAGGCTTTGAAGGGCGAGCTTGCCGATAAGCTGATATCAGATTTGGCATCGAATTTGACAGGAATTAGGGAAGTCGACATACCGAGGCAACTTGAACTTGTCGAGGCTGCATTGAGGATAGCAGGCGAGCTAATACGCAAGGGTGGTGGCATTTATCTGAAACTTTTTGAAAGCCCCGAGGTGAAGAACGTTGAAGACAGGTTGCGCCTTATATTTCAAAAGGTTAAGCGGATTGTACCAACAGCTACAAGAAAACATAGTTCTGAGATATTTCTATTGGCATTGAATAAGAAGTGAAGTATGCAATACGAGGTTGTCGGTTAAGCTTCTGAGGTTGCAAGTTCGGAAAACACCTCTTCAACGATTTCGCGCGGAGCGTCTGTCTTAAAGCCCTGCCCATCAAAGTGTGTTAACGATGCGTTGAAGCCAAGGGATCGGAGCCTATCCACGATGCTGGCAGGTTTGGGTGCTCTTGACCTAAGCTTCTTACCAATTTCATCGACCCTGTAATAGAATGGGATTGTCTGGATTTCCTCTGAAATCTTTCTTAGCAAGTTGTAGGCCTCTTTCATGTCAGCCTCGCAGGCCATTCCCAACGCCTTTAAGATTAGGTCTTTCGAGGTTAGCTCCCCAAGCCATAAGGGGCCGAAAAACCGCGGAATGGAGTTACAAAACTCGCACAGTTTAAAGTCTTCGAGGTAACTCGACCATTGAACACTACCGCATGATTTGCACTCGGACATCCATCCAACGTTCTTGAGCGATTCCTTAGCCAAGGTCTTGCCGTAATTCAGTCTTACGAATGTCCTTATGTAATGCCTCCTGTAGAATGTTAAAACCGGTGAGACGCTCATTCCAACCCTCGCAGCGGTCCTTGCCACAAAGCCCAACAAGATTCTCGCGGCCGTTTCCTTTGAGTATGGTGACGTATAAGGTATCGCGTCGTATTTCCTTACGCATGCAAGGGGGTTCGTTCCGCAAAGCGGTGCTAAGTCCGTCGCAGTAACACCAAGCAAACCCCCGCTTTGGCAAGCACGTATTGCGTTCTCGAGAAAAGGTGCAGGCGAGCCTGCAGGGTCCACGTCCACATAGTCAAACCTAAGCTTACCAGTGGAATGTGCTGCGAGGAGTGCGTTTGCGTCGAGGTTGTAAACTTCGGTTATCTCAGCCAGGCCGGCTGCTTCCACGTTCTTCTTCATCAAAGAGTAGGCAAACCTGTTTATGTCATTCAGAACAAGTTTTGAGACAATCCCCGTCTCGACGGCGATTCTTATGCCCCTAACGCCGCAACCAGCCAAAGGCTCGCAGACCTTTATACCCTTCCTTTCGAAATACGCTCCAACCATCAGAACAGCCATATCGCGTGATAACTTAGAGTGTGGGTTGAAGAAGACGGGCATGCCGCTCGGCGAGACGGCTTTTTCCCAACCTTCTTTAAGGGCTGGAGCTAAAAACCTAACTTTTCCCTCTTCGTAAACCATTGTCGGAAATTCTAATGCATTCTCATCCAATACCAACACCCCTTAACATGCTCCCAATCCTTTTTGCGAGCTCCATGGGTAACCTATCCCGATTCTCGAACGTTACCACTATGCTCTTTCCACCCACGAGCTTCCTTATCTCCTCGAGCAACTCGTCGCTCGCTCTGTAGTGGATCGTAAGAACTGTCGGCTTATCTCTCGTCAAAAGTTTCTTCACAGCCTCCTTAAACTTGTGACTCTTCAGCTCCATCGGTCCAACCTCGTCCACGACGACCACATCGTATTGACTGGCTGACTCTATCGCCTTGACACCGACCTCCTCCAAGTCCTTTAAGTTGACCACATACTTGCCAACTCTCGGCCCCGACCCGTGACCTATCGAGGCCAGCACGCCAACCTTGCCCGTTGCGACGTCGATTATCTCAAATCCTATCCTACTTCCAGAAGACCTAACCTCCCTTGTGTACATCCCTCCCACGCTGATCCCCATCTGTTTCAAAATCTCAACAAGCTTCAATACCACAGTCGTCTTACCGCTTCCTGGTGCTCCCGTAAGCACGAATAACCTTTCGCCATCCATAACTACCCCTCCCCAAAATTATCCAGCCTCGCTTGTAGGAGTTTATCGAGGGTCTTCCACCCCTTCCTCACGCATGGGGGGACTTCACCTTTATCCCTTAAGCACCTGCTTAGGAAATCGACAGTCCTCTTATCTGAAGAATATCCGGAGCCCAGATCACCATAGATCTCGGACAGCTTGGCCAGTATGGCGTCCCTCTTCACTTTCGCAAGGATAGAGGCAGCGGACACAACCTCATAACGGGAGTCCGCCTTGTGCTCGCATATTATACGGGGAGAGTAGTCTAGCATTGCCAAAATCCTTTCTGCATATCTAGAAGGCTTTATATCCGGACAGTCTATGTACACCACCTCTGGCCTGAGGTTTTTGATGATTTCGGCTACCGCATTCGCCTCCAGCGCGTTTATGCTGAGTCCGGACCTCCTTTTTAGGTACTTGTCTACCTCAGTAGCGTCCAAGACAACCTCGTAAACGCTAACGTTCAAGCTCAGTATTTTTTGGTAAAGTTCCTCCCTCGCTTTCCTACTCAGACTTTTTGAATCCCTAACACCTATACCCCTGAGTAAGGGGACGTCTTTCTCATGAATCGAGATGCCTAAGACCACCAAAGGCCCGATTACCGAGCCCCTACCGGCCTCGTCTATACCGCAGATCATCATTTTTTTATTTTTGCCTTCTCGATGAGTACCTTGCTAAGACCATGATGTGATCTTGCTCATACTTTCCTAAGTCAACTTTTTCAAGCACGGCTAAACCTTTGCTCTCCAACACAGCAATCTCTTGCTTGTAAACTTTGCTTGGTTCTTCAACACTATCGATGCTCCTCGCCTTTATCGCTATCATGGCCAGACCTTCATCCTTTAGCATGAGCCTAGCATTCTCAGCAAGTATCTTGGCCTGTTCCGGCTGGGCGATGTCGCAGTAGACGAAGTCTACTTGACCGACGATGGATTTGTATGTCGTAGGGAACCTAGCGTCCGCGTATATCGCGACGACGTTCTTCCTTCTATCGGCGACGTTGCGCTTAAACTGGGCCAATACCATCGGTGCGAAGTCAACACCATAAAGCATACCTTTCTCACCGATTATGTCAGAGACATGACTTGCCGTCGTCCCCGACGCAACGCCTAAATAAAGCACCCTAGACCCCGACCTGATGCCTATCTCCTTGATGCCGGAGAGGATTGCCGCCGCGAGCTTGCTCCTGTAGGGGATCCATTCTCGGTACTCCTCATCACCTATCCTGAATAACCTTTCACCATAGACCCTAAAGCCCCTATCCAAGCTCTTAGTCGCAAGTATCTTCTCATCCTCCGAGCAAACCCAATACACGCCGTCAAACCTATCATGCTTCTCAACACTCAACATCATAATCACCCAAAAGATCCTTTAGCCCTTTCGGGGCCCTTTCATCTTTTTCACCTTCTTCTCACGCTTAGGAGGTTCTGCATATTTTGTTTTTATCTCCTTTATCCTTTTCTCCAGCGCCTTCCTAAGTTCAGTACTCCTATCCTCGCGTGAGAAGTAGTCTATGCGTGCGGCTATGGATATTTTAGCCGCCAGTACCCTGGCTATCTTTCCTCTCTGCCACTTAGGCGATGTATGAACGTATGGGTGCTGGAATATCAGTCCGTGCTTTGGTGCACCCCTACCAGTTTTAAGAAAACGGAAAAGCGCCTTTTCGGCACCGAGTACCTGTATCGTGCTCGCAGGCATTCTCGCAAGCCTCTCTAAACCTCCTGCCATTGCCAACAACTTGGATCCGAGTATCGGTCCCGCTATCGCTGTTAGGTTTGGTGCCTCAAGGCCCATGAGTGACTTGATATAATTTTCCAGATCCTTCCTAAGTTGTATCAACCTTAGACCCTCCTCGGCAAATCTTTTTATGTACTCCTCATCCTGTTCTAATAAGCTAGCACCCACAGATTTTTCCTTCGCTGTGAGTATATCCTTCAACCTTTTATGACCCGGGATGACTTTCGAGAGACTCTCTTCATCCATCCTATCCCTTAAGCCTATTTTTGTTACTATCTTTAGATAATCTTCTGGGTCGTCGACCAAGTCGTTTAGCTCGGGAAAGTGGATACCGTACCACTCTCTACAACCCATGTAGATCATGTTTATCTGCTTCTCAATATTCTCATGAGCATGGACGGCAGGTATAATGAGCACATCCCTTCTGCTTATAGCGACCTTGAGGCTGAGTGCTAGAACCGCATCACAGACCATCTTTACCTTTTGTTCATACTCCTCACGGCTACCAACGAGTCCGTTCTTCAGGAACAAAGACTCTAAGTCTATAGGCTCCGGCTCAACATATTCGACGGCTAGGGTAACACCTTCAGCCAGTTTACTCAACGACTCGAAGAGCTTCTGGTCTTCAATGGCCAGCGAGGAGTAGCCCTTATCCGACAGCTCCTTGAGTAGTTCATTTATGTTGGGAGGGAGCACTCCGTTCTGTAGATTTAAGTAAACTTTTGCAATCTCGTCCAAGTCATTGCCATAACTGCGAAAGCCTACAATCTTATCACCATCTAAGGCCACTATGCCCAACGGGCTTGCTAAGATACGCGCCACAGCCATTTTAATTCATGATAAATCCTCATGTATTAAGATATAGCTGTTCTCATAAGGTATAAATGGATGAAGGAGTACAGAATCTTGGGAGTTTGAGATGCCAAGCCATGGATCCGTGACTAAGGCTGGGAAGGTCAGGTCCCAAACGCCGAAACTGGAGGCCAAGCCAAGACGTAGCCCAGTACCGAGAATCAGGAACAGGAACAACTATAGGTTAAGAGTGTTGGAAGCTAAGCCGTCTGAGGAAAGGAGCTTCCAGGAATAGAAAGTTTTCTTTTCACCTCGTCGACGACCTGATTTATTATCAGCTTTGACGCAGCTAAGCAGGCATCCGGTCTCATAACACCCTCTATCTCTTTTCTCGATAATATACGCGCAACCTCCGGAATCTGGAGCAGGGCATCAATAAAGGGCACATCTGTCCTCTCCGATGCTTTCTGAACAATTCTGTAAGCGCTAATCCTAGGAAAGCCCTTCTTCAACATCAAGTCGAGTATAAACTCAGAAAATATCCTTCCGCCAGTCTTTTGGATGTTAGCCATTATGGATTCCTCATTAACCTTAAGCCCCTTTATTACTTCCGTCATTGTTCTGAGAGCTTCGTCGAGTAAGATGAGGCTCATAGGTATTATGAATCGTTCGTTCGCCGAGTTGGTCAAATCCCTCTCATGCCACAGCGGTATGTTGTCAAGGGCAACCTGAACTAGAGGTCTTAGTAAGCGTGCTATCGAGGAGACCTTTTCAGACCTTATGGGGTTTCTTTTCACGGGAACTGCTGAACTCCCAACCTGCCCTGGCCTGAATGGTTCCTCGACCTCGCCTATTTCCGTCCTTTGTAGGTTCCTTATCTCCGTGGCAATCCTATCTAGAGTGGATGCAAGGATCGCGGCGAAGAAAACAACCTCTGCATGAAGCTCCCTAGGAACGACCTGTGTTGCGGCATCAATAGGCTTCAAGGCAAGCTTTTCTGCAACCCGCCTCTGGACGTCGAGTGCCTTCTCGCCCATGACAGAACCTGTACCGACCACACCCAATGTTTTGCATACCAACACCCTCTCAAGCAATTGATTGAGCCTCTCAATGTGTCTCAACATTTCAGAGGCCCAGACGGCAAATTTTAGACCAAAAGATATTATGCTTGCGTGTTGCCCATGGGTTCTCCCGACCGCGGGCAGGTCAGCATATCGTCGTGCCATCTCAGCTAGTAAAATTGTAAACTCACGCATCCTACTCTCAATTATTCTCATAGCATCTCTTATCTGTAAGGACGTGGCAGTATCCAGGAGGTCGTTGCTCGTCAGCCCATAATGAACCCACGGCTTTGCATGTTCTTCGCATACGTCAACCAAAACCTCCACTATGTTTGCGGGTTCATGAGCTATTTTCTTCTCGACCTCTTTGCACCTTTCTAGGGTTACGTACTTTATGTTGGCCTTTGATGCTATCTCCCTACCAGCATCTGCCGGTATAATCCCTAACTCTGCCTGAGCTTCCGCGACTGCAGCCTCGACTGCAAGTATATACTTAAGCCTGCTACTCTCCTCGAAGATCTCCTTCATTTCTTTGCTACCGTATCTTTCGGAATCTATAGGAAGTACGGGCATTTCTATCCCAACAAGCATTTTATGATGGGATTGTGCTTTTTATCTTTTAACCCGAGTTCATCAGGTTGTAGTTTTTTCAATAAGCTTGAGTTCTCTGTGAACTTTTATAAGCCTCTTCAATATCTCGGACTTTATTGCCCTCCAATCCTTACCCACAGGTGTGAGGAATCGGATCTGAACGATATAGTATTCTTTATCGCTTTGCTCATTAATCGTTATATCTTCTATTTCCTCCATATCGCTTAGTACATTCCTAATCCGTTCAAGAACCAGATCTGGATCGTATTCCACCTTAAATTCGTAACGAACCTGTAATACCCTTTCTAGCTGAGTTTCAGGCGTATAATTGACGATTGTTGCATTGAATATTATCCTGTTCGGGATTTTCAATTCTACGCCGCTATCCGACACCATCAAAGTGTAAAGCAGACCGACTTCAATGATTCTGCCCCTATAGCCAACGAATACGTAGTCAGGCGAGAAATACTTGTAACCGGGCAAGAATGCCCATTGGTATGGTATCTCAGTCGTCACAAGCCTAACATCATCTCCGGGCTTCACATAACCCGTAAGCAACACTAGAAGGCCTGAGAAGAAGTTGCTAAGCACGGGCTGTACGGCCAGACCGATTATCAGTCCGGAAAATGTTCCTCCTGCAAGGGCTACCTCAGGGCTTAACCCTAATGATGTGAGAAGGACGATGCCAGCTATTACATAGGCAAAGATCTTAATGAGGCTCATTATCGCGTAAGCTTTACGTCCGTAGTTAGGTAGGAGGCTCTTGAGGATTGGGCCACTTATGCTGTAAACTATCAGCAAGATACCTGCGGCCGCTAGGAGTGCGTAGACAACGCTGAGGGAAACGACGGGCGGGATTATACCAGCATTCAATAGGAGCCACACGACTGCAGCTAGGAGGCCCAACACTATAGCAACCATGAGTATCCTCAGAGCTATGCTTTTTGTGCTCATTCTACCTCAACCACCTACTACGGGCTAACACATCCTATATTAATTATGACGGGCGTATTGGACACCAAGCATGCCAAGAATTAGTTTGACATCCTCAGAAATTTTTTCCCGCGGTGCTGAACTGATTGAAGTGGTACACTACGCCCCTAGTACCATGGGCCCAAGAGAGCTCTGGTAAACCTTAAATATCCGATTTTGAAAATAACACAACAGGTTATCTATATGGGTCTAACAATGACCCAGAAGATAATAAAGGAGCATCTTGTAAGCGGAAAGCCCGAGCCCGGTGAGGTTGTTTCTATAAAAGTGGACCAAGTGTTGATGCAAGATGCAACAGGTACAATGGCTATGCTAGAGTTCGAGGCCATGGGTGTACCGCGTGTAAAGGTTCCTCTTGCAGTAGTTTATGTTGACCACAACATACTCCAGATCGATAATTTAAACGCCGACGACCACGTATTCCTAAGGACGGCGGCGGCGAAGTACGGTATATACTATTCTAGGCCAGGGAATGGTATCTGTCATCAAGTACATTTAGAGAGGTTCGCAGCCCCTGGACAAGTGCTACTCGGTTCTGATAGCCATACACCGACAGCTGGCGGCATGGGCATGCTTGCAATAGGCGTCGGCGGTCTGGAGGTTGCCGCAGCTATGGCAGGAGAGCCTTACGAGTTCAAGGTACCTGAAATCGTCAAGGTTGTCCTTGAGGGCGAGCTGAAGAGACCTTGGGTTACGGCCATGGACATCGTGTTTGAATTGTTGAGAAGGTTTACGGTCAAGGGTGGTGTCGGAAAAATATTTGAATACGTCGGCCCGGGTGTTAAGACCCTCACAGTAACAGAGAGGGCAACTGTCACCAACTTTGGAGCCGAACTAGGTTTAACGACCTCAATATTTCCCTCAGATATGAGGACGAAGCACTACCTTGAGGCTCAGAATAGAGGAAATGTGTGGAGGGAGCTAAGCCCAGACCCCGATGCAGAATATGCAGATACAATTACTGTGAATTTAAGCGAGTTGGAACCTTACGTCGCTAAGCCGCACCAACCCGACAACGTTGTGAAAATAAGCGAACTCAAGGGCATAAAGGTGGACCAAGTGTGTATCGGAAGTTGCACAAACTCATCATACCAAGTGATGAAGACCGTAGCCCAGATACTTAAGGGGAGAACGGTTGCACCGAATGTGAGCATGACAATCTCACCAGGGTCTAGACAGGTTTACGAGATGCTGGCTAGGGAAGGCGCGCTAGCTGACATGATAGCGGCTGGTGCAAGGATTCTTGAGGTGGCGTGTGGTCCTTGCATCGGCATGGGTCAGGCACCACCTTATAACGGCGTATCGGTCAGGTCGTTTAACAGGAACTTTAAGGGCAGGTCGGGAACACTTGAGGCAAGTGTATACTTGACTAACCCGCTAGTCGCAACCTACATAGCTCTAAGAGGGGAGTTCGCAGACCCAAGAGAATCAGACATAAACGTGACTTATGTTGAAGAACCTGATCACTTTTTAATAAACGACAACATGATAATTCCTCCATCAGAAAAGCCCGAGACTGTCGAGGTGATAAAAGGTCCGAACATAAAGGAGGTGCCAGTGAAGGAACCTTTAGCAGAATCCTTGACTGCCAAGGTTTTAATAAAGGTCGGTGATAACATAAGTACCGACGACATACTTCCAGCTGGCGCAAAGATTCTGCCACTCAGATCCAACATACCTGAAATCTCTAAGTACACATTTAGCAGGATAGACCCCACATTTTATGAGAGGGCAAGGGATGCCAAGGTCGGCGTGATCGTGGGCGGAGAAAACTACGGCCAAGGTTCTTCGAGGGAACATGCGGCAATCGCGCCCGCATATTTAGGCGTTAAAGCAGTGATAGCAAAATCTCTGGCTAGAATACATAAAGAGAACTTGATCAATTTTGGAATAATTCCACTGACGTTCAAGGACCCATCGGATTACGATAGGATAGACGTTGGTGATGAATTAGAAATACCAAAATTGGCAGAGGCCGTAAGGAAGGGCGAACCGGTAAAAATCATAAACAAGACTAAGGGCATAGAGTTCGTTACAACATATAGCCTCATAGAGAGGCAAAAGGAAATTTTGCTGGCCGGAGGTCTTCTGCCCTACATAAAGAAGAAGACGCAGGCATCCTGAGTACCAACTCTTTATACCTTTTTTGTAGACGAAGGGTATAAACTATATATCTTCCCGGTCAGAGAAGACCGTGAACAAGCATAAGCAACGGGTGGGAACTTTGCCAACGAGATTAAGAAAGATAAGAAAGTTGAGGGGTTCGAGGACGTGCGGCTGGGGCCAGATAGGGCAACATAGGAAGACGGGCTCCAAAGGAGGGAGAGGCATGGCGGGAGGCCATAAGCACAAGTGGACTTGGATTTTGAAGTATGCGCCCGACTACTTCGGCAAGCACGGATTCTTCAGACCGAATAGGAAGGTTTACAGAGCCATCAACCTAAAACAGCTCTCTGAATTAGCCGAAACGCTTGAAAAAAGCGAAAATGCGCAAAAAGTGGACAGCATGCTGCTCGTCAACCTTAAGTCCATAGGTATAGAAAAACTCTTAGGTGGCGGCGACGTTTATAAGCCGCTATTGGTTGTCGTAGAAAGATGGACCGAACAAGCAAGTAAAAAAATATCCGATGCCGGGGGCAAAATTATAAAACCTGAAGAACTGACTGCTTTAATAGGATAAGGCGGACGTGGAGCGATTGTCAGCAGCAAGAAGACTCATCGAAAACATAAGCCGGCTTATGCCAGAAGTGGCCAAACCGAAGAGAAGGGTCGGCCTAGCTGAAAAACTTGTATGGACAGCTCTGGCTATGCTCATATATCTCATTATGGGGGAAGTGTACCTTTACGGCATACCAAGGACCCAAGTTACTGAAAGCATATTCATACTTCACGTGGTCTTCGCCCAAAAAATTGGAACTCTAACCACCCTCGGTATTGGGCCTATAGTCACGGCAGGCATACTTCTCCAGTTACTGGTCGGAGCAGAAATAATAAAATTGGATTTGACTAAACCCGAAGATAGGGCACTTTTCACGTCTGCAAGCAAGATTCTATCACTCGTGGTTGCTGCCATTCAGGCACTCGCATTTAGCATAGGCGGAATATTTGGTACAATAACGACGGCACAGGCTATTTTAATATTCATCCAACTAATCGTAGCCACATTCATCATAATGATGCTCGACGAGTTGATACAGAGAGGTTGGGGACTCGGTAGCGGCATAAGCTTGTTCATAGCAACTGGTGTCACACAAGATATAATGATCAGGTTATTCTCGCCGATGATCGTATCTTCGGACGGGCTTTATCAGGGAGTCATATTGGCGACTTTTCAGTCAATATTTTCAGGAACGGGGTTATCCCCAGTAATCATGCGTGCCCAGAATATGCCGGATCTTATAGGCCTCCTGACGACCATCGTCATAATTTTAGTGATAATATACCTCCATGCGGTCGAGGTCGAGATACCGTTATCCTATGCTAAGTTTTCAGGATTTAAGGCAAAGTATCCAATAAAGTTACTGTACGTCTCGGTTATACCTGTGATATTTGCTAGCATGATATTCGGCAACGTCTATTATTTGTCATCAATTTTATGGAATAGCTACAACCAAGATGGGAATAATGTCTTTTTGAACTTGTTGGGCACGTTCAAGAGGACCGAAAGCGATCAAATAGTGCCTACGGGTGGATTAGCCTATTACATGACACCACCCGGTTCCATTGAAGGCTTGTTGCAAGACCCCGTTAAAGGTATCGTATACGCTGGTTTGCTCATCGGTTTTTGTGTACTATTTGCCAAATTTTGGGTAAACATAGGGGGGCTAAGTCCTTCGAAAGTCGCAAAACAACTAGTCAGCGCGGGTATGCAAGTTCCTGGATTCAGAAGGTCCCCCGAAGTTATAGAAAAAATAATAGGAAAGTACATCTCGACGGTTACGATATTAGGTGCAATACTTGTGGGACTCATAGCAGGTGTCGCGGACTACACTAATGCCTTCGGAACCGGCAGCGGTCTCCTCCTACTGATAGGAATCATGTATCAGTATTACCAAATCTTGGTTAGGGAAAGGGTTGCGGAAATGTATCCAGCACTAGGTAGGCTACTCGGTGAGACATGATGGATGCGAGCGTTTTTTCTATGTTGCTTATAGTAGCCATAGCTTTAGCAACAATTTCTCTAACAAATTTTGTCAGAAGAACCATAATCAAAAAACAAGACATGGAAAAAATGATGGAGGCAAACCTATTCAGGCAAGAACTCATGAAGGCAAAAAGGCGAGGTGACCAAAAAACCCTTCAGAAGTTAGAGAAACGAATGGATTACATAAAGAAGGTAGAGTTTGACATCATGAAGAAGAATTTTACGGTAATAATAATTAGCATGGCGCTTTTTCTGGGCGCATACTGGGCTACGGCGATGTTTTTCGGTGATATCGAAATCCCCTTACCTGGTGACTTTTTTATACCTTTTATAAGTCAAGAAGGCGCGTTAACTTTTTATGGATGGTATATCTTAGCGTTCTTTGCAGTAAGTTTACCTCTGTCCAAAGCATTCGGTCTAAGTATGACGGGTGGTGGTCTTGCCGAGAAGAGCCCTCAGGACAAGAAGCAGGAAAAGAAAGAAAGTTAGAACACCTGGCGGGAGGCTTGTTATCCACTATTTTGATGAAAGACCCGGGGCGCCTCGTTGCGGCATATGTGGCAAGCCGTTGCACGGCATCCGGGTCGAAAGTCCTTCAAAGACGTCCAAAAGTGAGAGGACCGTGTCAAGGATTTATGGAGGCAATGTTTGTGCCTCTTGCCTAAGGAACGCTCTAACGAACTTTGCGTACGATTTATGGACTGCACATGAAGCACAAGTCAGCCAGTAGCCATTATTTTGGAAAAAGCTTTTACGTTAGGACAACATTTTATGGGAACACCATGTCGCTGGAAGTATTCCTCGATCAAGTGAGACTAAACATTTACTGGCTAATTTTGTTCGTGTTGTTTTTGGTGCTGACGTACACGATAAAGACTCGCGGTGAGAAAACCTGAGTTTCCTAACGAACAAGGATGCGGAATATGTCCACATTCTGTTTAGCGAATATTATACAAGAAATGCAGAGAACGTATATGTGCCCCACATGGTTGAAAAGAGGGAGTTTGGTTATTTCACCTTTGGACAAAAGGTCATGGTAAGGCACATATCGTTAAAAAGCTCATCTGAGCTATTTGAGTTAATAAAAAAGGTAACGCCTTTGCACATGTACCACTCGGCGGCCCATTACCAATACCCTCAGGCCCCCATGGAAGAAAAAGTGTGGTTAGGTGCTGAGCTTATATTTGACATAGATGCTGATCACCTGAACCTTCCATGCAAAGAGAGGCACGATTTTTCGATATGCGAAGATTGTAAAAGCATGCTACCACCTGGGTCAGAGCAGTGTAACAATTGTGGCAGCACGAAGGTTAAACGTACCGACTGGGTTTGCGAAAACTGTATAGAGGCGGCAAAAGGGGAAGTTTACAAGCTTTTGGACTTCCTTGAGATGGATTTCGGCATACCCTATTCGAAGATTTCGGTGAATTTCTCGGGGAATAGAGGTTTCCATGTAATAGTGAATGATGAAAAACTTTTTACGCTAGATCAAGTGTCGAGAAAGGAGATTACTGACTATATCCTCGGAAACGGTCTTGACCTTAATCTTTACGGATTACCCACAGGCAAAAGGCGTTACCCTTCAGCTACGCTTGAGTATACGGATGGTTCATGGAGGGGTAGGCTGGCGAGGGGAGCTTTCGAGGTCATTAAAGACCTTCATAAGCCAGGCATCGCTGAGAAGCTGATAAAGTTGATCGGGAATAAGGAGTACAATAAGTTGTTACAGATTAAGGATTCATTGTTGACATCGTGGCTTGACTCGCCTAAATGGGAGACCCTAAAGCCCAGCGTTATAAAAGCGATCATAACGTTGGCCGTGGAAGAGGTAAGGAGTTCGATAGACACAATTGTTACGACTGATATCCACCGTCTTCTGAGGCTTGCCAACACACTTAACGGAAAGACAGGCTTCCTAGCAAAAAGACTTGAGCCTGAGACTTTGGAGCAGTTTAACCCATTCGTGGATGCCGTTGTAATGCCTGACGAAGCGTGCAAAGTGCACGTAATATATATGCCAAAAATCCGCATATGTGGGGAATGGTATGGACCCTATAACAATGAGGATGTAAAGGTACCGACTTGCCTAGCCGTCCTGTTACTTTGTAAAGGCATAGCGACCCTCGCATAATAGAGCAACAGTTTAAGAGCGGGATGTCCTAATTTTAGCGGGATGTCAGAAGTAACAGCAGAAGGATTTTATGAGGAGCTCGTGGATATATGGCTTAAAGAGAAGGAGCAAGAAAACCTTGTGCCTATACCACAGGATTTTGAGACCAAATTATATACTTATGCCTCTTCGGTAAGACAACAGCTGAAAGTATCTGACAAAAAAGCAGTATCGACATTGGTCAAACATGCTGAGCTGGATATTGTCAAGAAATTGTTATCTTCATTATTCGATATAAGGTTCAGAAAGATCGTCCGAGCCCTACTCAAAGGGGACCAGCCCGAGAACCTTCTAGGAGTGGAGAAACGTTTTGTTGAGGAACTTTCTAAGCTAATTTACGAATATAGAAAACGAATAAATTCGATTGCACATGAACTCAGAATTCCAAAAATCGAAGATAGATCGGCAAAATACAGAATAGTTTGCTTCATACAGACGTTCCCAAAGATTGTATGCGAAGACATGAAAAACTATGGACCATTTAGACAATACGACATTGCCACCTTACCACCAGAAAGCGCTAGGCTGCTTGTAACGAAACAAGCAGCAAGGCTTTTGGAATTAGCTTAGATATGCGGCGTTGTCCAGACAAACAGTTCGTCACCATGATAGGATAACAACATACAACCTATGACGAGCTTCTTGGGAATCGTTTCAACCTTTGAGTATAGTTTAACGGTGTTCCTCTTACCATCTATATCGCTCACCAACCCTATACCCAAGCACCGTCCATCAGCGTCATACATGTACGAAAGGATGCCAGCCTTGTTTTTTGAAAGCGATTCACTATCTAACGGCGGCACATTCATAGACTGTGCGTTGTAGGCATCTATCAGCGACTTTACATACTGTAAAGGATTGATTGTTACGTTATGCGCTTCAGCCGGTATCGTTGAAAGCTTAAGCCAAGAAAGCGGTATAGTCTTTATGGAACCGTCCTTCAGATACCTCCTGAACGAGCTTTCTCTAAGCCTTTTGCGTGCCTCTTGGTTCCGCTTGTGTACGTACTCTGACTTACTTACGACGACGCACTCTATGCCGGCATCCCTGCAATAGCTTTCAACTTTTTCTTGTGATTTTTCGAGGAATACCACGAGGGTGGGTTTAATTACGTTGAGGAGGTTAATCTTGTGCTCCTCTGCATCCTTACCTTCTACCCAACCATCACAATCGATAACTGCATAACCTTCTTCGTTGACTGCATAGCTCAAGAGTTCGCCAGTTTTTTTGAGATGATACTCCTTTGCAAACGAAGGTGATGTAAAGCCAACGGGTACGATAAACTCCGCCTTGAGTTGGTAAATGTCTGGGACTTGTTTCGTCGTTAGAACAGACCCTATGGTAGTGGGAGGGCATATATTTGATTGGCCTAGGTCTAAATCTACCAAGCATGCTTTTTTACCCTCACCCAATAACGAGTTTATGATAAAAGTGGTCAAGGATGTCTTCCCCGAATCCGTCCCTCCCATCACAACAATCCTCTTATGATTCTTAACGGTTTGAGATACCAATACCTTCCAGTCGTCTGGTACTGTGTCTCGGTCTATTATCTCAACGGATGATCCCTCTCCTAGGCTCAGCTCAACCTCCATGCCTACGTCCGTGAATATCGGTAGGGCTCTCGAGTCCCTTACGAATAGCGGTTTTTTCTGGATTAATGTATACCCGAAGACTTTTCCTGAGCCCGATAACAACTTTACTGATGCGGGACCTTTAACGAGCAAAGTCTTGCCAGCTCCTACATTCATAAAGTCCTCACCTCCCGGACAGCATCAGCTTTCCTCTAACTTTGACGAAGAGCATGAGAGCCGCGCTTTCATCAGATGGATGTGCAGGAATAAAAACGTTCCTTCGGTTCGAGCTATTTTCTGATACCGTCATTATCTCAACCTGTCCAGCCTCCAGAAACCTATCATAGATGTCCTTCTCAAGGGCATGAGAGAGACCACTTGCCCCTTTTCCGATTATTATATACTTCTTACAACTTTTATGTGTGTTGAAAAAATCATCAATGTCCTCAAAGAGGCGATCTCTGTCAGAATAGGTCGAGGTTCTGAGTAGGATGTCTTCAGTAAAGAAGGCACAACCGGTCCTTTTCTCACCAGGGTCTATAGAGACCGTCACGAATTTTGGACGATCCTTCCCAAAGGCTATTTCATATGCCCTGTCTAGGAGGGCCTTATAGGAGGGCAACTCCTCTATAAAAAGAGTGGGGATAGGAAGCTTAGGATCTTCCTTTTTACTGGTTATGATCACCTTTGCGTTAAGGGGCAAATCGGCGAGGCTACTTACAGACAGCACCTCTATACCCCTCCTCCGGGCCTCAGATATTATATTGTGGACTGTTCTAAAGTCGGATAAAAGAAGGCCGATAGTTACCCTGTGTTTTCTAAGCTTCCTTACCTTTTTCAATTCATAGAAGCGTCTACTTGCACATATTTAGTCTTTGGTTGACGTTTATTCGCAGTAAGAGACTAAGGTAAAGTAAGCCTGTCCCATGCCAATCGAAGATAAGGGTTTTTATAGAAAAATGGTGTCAGACATTGTGGATGGGAGTTGGGAAGGAAGAGAAGAAAGATAATACGAAAGACTGTTAAGCCGCCACCGTCAATCTTCGTCTGTCCATTGTGTAATCATGAAGCTGTATCAGTAGTGCATGAGAAAGGTTCGGACGTTGCTAGAGTTACCTGTGGATTCTGCAAAGTATCGAGGGAAGTACCTTGGTATCCATCCTATACCCCTGTAGATGCCTATGCGGCATGGTACGATCTCGTTACCAAAGAGGTCGAAAATGTTGAAACTGGGCAGAGTTGAACGCTACATACTTGAGGAGATAGGAAAAAATGGCTGTATTCATATGACGTTACTTGACCCAGAAAACTTTTCCCCGCAAGAGATAGCTAAGTGTGCAAAGATGTGCGAAGAACAAGGCACGGGTGCTATAATGGTTGGCGGCTCCATACTCCACTCACAAACAACATTAGACGAATGTGTTAGAATGATAAAAGAAAACGTCTCCATACCCGTAATACTTTTTCCCAATAATGTCAACGCAATCAGCAAATATGCCGATGCCATATGGTTCATGTCATTATTGAATTCGACTGATTGGTACTACATCATTGGTGCGCAGATGCAAGGGTCGTTCTTGGTTAAGAAGTACGACCTTGAGGCCATACCCATGGGCTATCTGGTTTTCGGTTCGGATACAGCGGTCTCCGCCGTAGGGAGGGCACTTCCGCTTCCGCTTAACAAAGGAGAGGTTGCTGCTGGATACGCTCTAGCCGCTCAGTATCTTGGGATGAGGTTTGTTTACCTTGAGGCGGGCTCTGGTGCACAAAATCACATACCACCTGAGACTATAAGAGCTGTCAGGGATGTCGTCGATATAACAATCGTAGTCGGCGGCGGCATCACTTCTCCTGAGCACTCGTATGTGGTGGCTAAGGCAGGTGCTGACGTAATAGTCACGGGAACGGTGGTTGAAAAAAGCAAAAACGCTGAATTGTTGTCAAAGATAATTCAAGCCGCAAAAGAAGGTGCGGCCTCAAGACCATGGCCAAAGAAGACACTATCCCCAATTTTTTGACGTGATAAACCCTAATGTCCTTTGAATAGATATAATTAGCTGTAGCTAGAGAAGTTCGTGGCTTGTACAGAATACCGCCCGAGTTCGCTGAATATTATGCTCAGATAGTGGAAAAGGTCAAGGAAGAGTATGGAATAGCATCCGAAGCGAGGGAGAAGCTAGGTACAGTTGTTGATAAAGTCGAGACAATAATCGCAGAAGACATGGCTGAAAGGGTTGAGCTACTTGTTGGTCCACAGGGCATCGCTGAGAAGATAAGGTTTCTAAAAAATAAGCTTTCAAGGGAGCGCCTAGCGTTTAAGCTGGCAGAGGACATCATCTACAGTTCGATAGGAAAACTGAAAGAGGAGGCTGCTATCAAGCAGGCACTCTGTACTGCACTCGCTGTCATGACTCCACCTTGCATAACCGCTGCACCAAGCGAAGGTATTGCAGACGTGAAGATTAAAAAGAACCCGGATGGTTCAAGCTACTTAGCAGTTTACTTCGCAGGCCCAATAAGGGCAGCTGGTGGAACCGAGCTTACCGCGACCGTCATATTGGCAGATTACATCAGAAGGTTATTGAACCTAGACAGGTATAAGCCTACGGAAGAGGAGATCAAGCGGTTTAAAGAGGAGCTCAGGACCTACGTACGCATGGTCAGCAGATTTCAGTATAATGTTCCTGATCACTTGGTAGAGAAAGCGTTAAGAAACATACCAATAGAAATTACAGGCATTCCTACGGATAACATTTTGGCACCATCCTATAGGAACCTACCTAGGGTTGAGACGAACTACTTAAGGGGTGGCGCCCTTAGGGTTGTAAATGACGGGATAATCGGAAGGGCGAGGAAGGCGCTTAAGCTCGTCGAGATGCTCGGTTTGTCTGGATGGGAATGGTTACGGGAGGTTGCCGAAGAGTTCAGCAAAATACACTCGGCGAGTTCGGCCGAAGAAAGTTATCTAAATGAGGTCATAGGAGGTAGACCAGTTTTCTCCTTGCCTGATTTGTTTGGCGGATTTAGGTTAAGGTATGGCCGTTCATACAACACCGGCATGGCAGCCGTTGGTGTGCACCCCATGACTATGAAAGTGCTTGAGGGATACATAGCAACAGGCACGCAATTAAAGCTTGATTATCCTGGAAAAGGTGGCATCGCCATGCCAGTTGACACAATAGAGCCGCCGAGAGTGTTACTTGACGATGGATCAGTCGTAAAAGTTGATAACGATCTAACTTATGCAGAGGTAAGAAACAAAATCGTAAAGATTCTTTTTCTTGGTGATATTCTAATATCGTTCGGAGATTGTATAGAGAACAACGTTGAACTTAGACCAGTCGGTTATTGTGAAGAGTGGTGGGCACTGGAGTTAAAGAAGGAAATAACGATGGTTGGTGGGATTGAAAAAGTCGCGGGAATGTTGGATATAGAGCCTGGACGCCTTAGACTCTTGATAGAAGACCCTCTTATCTTCAAGCCAACGGATAGGGAGGCTTTAAGGCTAAGCTTCAAGCTCAAAGTTCCGCTTCATCCGTCTTATTGTTGTTTTTGGGAGAATATCAACATAGAAGAGTTGATGGTATTAAGGGATTGGTTGGAGAAATCTAGGACACAATGCAAAATCCGCAACGGAAAAGTTTGGTTACCATTCACAGAAACGATACGTAATATATTGATCAAGATTTTGCTTGAGTATAGAGTTGATGGAACATACGTGGTTCTCGATATATCAACCTACAGAATACTCTTAGCACTTCTGGCACAACCAAGGAAAATACCGAACAACGTCAGTGATACTTTAGAGGCAATATCTGCGATTTCGGGCATAAACCTGAGAAGAAAGAGCGGGACTTTTCTAGGTGCAAGAATGGGCAGGCCGGAGAAGGCAGGCATGAGGATGATGGAACCGCCTGTACACATACTATTCCCGATAGGTCTTAAAGGGGGCGCTTCAAGAGATATAGCAAATATAGTTAAATCCGGAGAGAAGGTATTCGTAGAAGCCGCCCGACTGGAATGTCCAAAATGCGGTTCCATAGGTTGGAAAGTAGTTTGTGAAAATTGCGGTACAAAAAGAAAACCATTAGGCATATGCACAAAATGTTCGCAAAAAAATTATAATGTCGAAATTAAAACCTGTGAAAAATGTGGGGGAAAGATTTCATATACAGAGAAGTTTTCTCTGGATGTTAAGACAGAATTTCTGCAAGAATGTCAGCGATTATCTACCGAAATGCCTGCAAAGATTAAAGGAGTTCGAGCACTTACAAGCAGAATTAAAATCCCGGAAGATGTTGCGAAAGGCATTCTTAGGGCCAAATATGGTCTATCCGTTTACAAAGACGGGACCATCAGGTTCGATGTGACGAATGCACCACTTACTCATTTTACGCCACGTCAAATTTCAACGGATGTTAGTGTTCTAAGAAGCTTGGGCTACACGCATGATATCAAAGGGAAACCATTGGTGAACGCCGACCAAATATGCGAGCTGAAACCCCAAGATTTAATAATACCCAGAAAGGCTGCTGAACATCTCATTAAAGTCTCCAAGTTTGTAGACGAACTTCTGGAAAAGCTTGCTGGTATGCAGCCTTACTATATGTGCAATAAACCCGAGGATCTTATTGGCAAACTAGTCGCATCGCTTTCCCCGCATACTTACGTAGCGACGATAGGAAGGATTATTGGTTTCACGGATTGTGATGTATGCTTTGCGCATCCACTTTTTCATGCATCCAAAAGACGCGATTGTGATGGTGATGAGGATAGCCTAATGCTCCCACTTGACGTTTTCATCAACTTCTCTAGGCTATACCTTCCTGATAGAATCGGTGGGAAGATGGATGCTCCTTTACTGATAACCCCAATAGTTTATCCGGATGAGGTTGACGAACAGGCGCATAACTTAGACGTCGCTTACGTATATCCGTTGGAGTTGTATGATTTGGCAGAAAAGAAGGAGCCGTCTGCTAAGTTATCAAACTTAATCGCGACCATAAAGTCGAAGCTTGGATCCGCTGAACAGTACGGTGGATTTGGATTTACGCATCGAACATGCAACATCATCGCCAACGTGATTTCCGCTTACAAGCAGAGCAGATCAATGTTTGAAAAAGTTGTGGACCAGATCAGGTTAACAGAAAAATTATCCTCTGTAAATATAGAAAAAGTTGTTGAGAACATCGTATCATCGCACATACTTCCAGACGTTGCCGGCAACATGAAGGCATTTTTCGTTCAAAGTTTCAGATGCAAAAAATGCAATGCCAAGTTCAGACGACTTCCGTTAAATGGTCAATGTAATAAATGTGGATCTAATTTAATACAAACAGTTTTCCGCGGTGCCATCGAGAAATACGTTGATTTGTTGGAATACATATTATCTAAATACATACGTACCCCATACCTCAAAGAAAGGATAATCATAGTAATAGAAAACGTTCGAAGCACGTTTACAGGTCAAGGCGAAACACCTCCGGCTACAAAGCAGGTTTCACTAGAAAGCTTCATCGAAACATAATAGCAAATTGGAGGAATAAACCGGGAAAGGTCAGGCTTAATCTAGCCCATAGTGATGCTTGATCAAAGAAAGCAAAACTTTGTAAACTTCATCTTCGTCCATCCCAGTCGTGTCCAAAACGACGTCGAATGGGCTTAAATCGCTTTCAAGTGAAATTCCATACAATCTGTTGTAAATGTCCTTACTTTCTGAGTCGCGTTTCCTTAGTACTTCTTTTGCGACATCCACAGGTAACCCGCTTCTCTTCGAAAGTCTCCTAGCTCTTTCATCCTCGCTAGCCTTAAGCCATATCTTGTAACCGTCTTTCAGCAACCAGGGCATAACCCAGCTATCGATCACAACATCCCCTTCGGATGCCAACTCAAGCAACTTTGCATCAACGAGTTTATCAAACTCAGGGTTTGACGACCTTTCTTCAAGAAACTTAAGACCTTCTGGTTTTTCCCACCAGTCTTCGCCCCCTGGCTTATAGCCTCTCTCAATGGCCAGCTGTTTTAATGCCTGACCACCAGAAACATATTTAATGTTCAAAGCTTTAGCAAGTTTTCTGGCAACTGTACTCTTCCCCGTAGCTGCAAGACCGCTAATGCATATTACTAGCCTTCTTCTGCGGCAACTTTCCATACCTTTCAGTTTGTTGTTCTGATTAATAATCTTGGGTGTTATATTAAGGAGATTTTATAGCAATGGAAGCACTTAAGCGTCGGCAGAGACTGGGAATCAACACCTAACTGTTACGAGGAATAATTGTTACACCACTCGCATATTTTCGTAACATATTAGCAAGATATTTTATCTAGGATTAGTTTAAAGAGTTGGGGGAACTCCTCTGGAAGCCTATAAACACCTTCCTCATTTAGATCCTCAAACGTGGCCATTATTTCACCCTTCATAGTGTTTAACTCTTCTGCATTTCTTACCAAGGTTATTTTTATAGCGTCATCACTTTCTTTGAGCATTCCGTAGAACCCTTCTAAGACCAGAACATCAGAATCGCCAGCGAGCTTGACTAAGTCTGATAGCGTCTCAATGGTTTTCTCCACTAACATAATCGCGACCTCTCTAGGAGACACTATTATGACAGTATTCGCCCCGGCCTCTCTATGTTTCCAACTATCTTTCTCTGGACGGTCAACGCTGAAGTCTGCATGGTGAACGTGCTTGGCACTGGCAACCTTATAATTCATTTCTCTTAGAGCTCTTATCAACATCGTTGCAAGTCTGGTCTTCCCGGATTTTTTATGTCCAAGAATTGCTACCACCTTCAAACCTAAAGCCCCACCCTATAAGTAATCATGACTACACAGGCCGTATTGTGCTTATTAAATTATTGTAAAAAGAGTTTGTTAAAAATTCCATTTCCGACAAGTTTAAGATGTTCGATATTTGATAAGGAAGGATTGTCCACAAATTGCAAGATAAAGATTTACTAAGTCCAATAGACGATAATGTATTTAACTCAGCCATTTACCGTGAAGGAATCGGTGAGAGAACTTGAAGGCTGAGATTGGAAGGATATGCTTTAAGATGGCGGGCAGGGAGGCCGGACAAAAATGTGTGATCGTCAGCGTCGTTGATAAAAATTTTGTCGTGGTGACAGGGCCGAAAAGTTTGACCGGTGTCAGACGCAGAAGAGTGAACGTTTCACATCTAGCTTTTACGCCATATAAACTGAACATAAAGGAGAATGCATCGGATGAAGAAATATTGAAAACCATACAAGAATCTGGGCTTGTGGATTTCATGAAAGAGGAGGCGAAGGTTAAGTTTGAATAGCATGATTGAGGGGGTCGTTCCGCCTTGGCAACATGAAAGAAAAACAGTAGTGAGGCTTGAAGCTGAAACAGACCCGAAGTATGGATACAATCCCTATGAGAGACCCCTTAGGATGTACTTAAGGTTGGGCGTCATTAACCTCGATAAGCCGAGGGGGCCTACGAGTCATGAGGTATCTTCGAAAATAAAAGATTTGTTAGATGTCGAGCGGGCTGGTCATGGCGGGACCCTAGGAGGCTTTAAGCCTGGGGACATCCGGCCGTTTCTGGTGTATTGCCAATACTTCTAGAAGATTCTACAAAATGCGCCAGGGCAATAATGCAAACTGGGAAAGAGTACATCTGCCTGATGAGGCTACATGGTGAGGTTTCGGACGAAAAACTCCTTGATGCAATAAAGCTCTTTACTGGGCAGATATATCAGATACCACCGGTAAGGTCGTCCGTCGCGAGAAAGCCTAGGATAAGAACAATATATTCGGCAGAGATAATCGAGCGGAGCGGTAGGGATGTCCTGCTGAGAATAGCTTGCTCTGGTGGAACTTACATAAGGAAGTATTGCTACGACGTAGGGTTGTACTTAGGATGCGGAGCACATATGCAGGAACTTAGAAGGACAAGGGCTGGACCCTATGATGAGGGACGTTCGGTCACGTTATTGGATGTGTACGAAGCTGTCAAACTTTACAAAGAAAATGGCGAAGAACGTACTTTGAGGGGGGTCGTTCAACCAGTAGAGACTGCTGTCAAATTTTTACCGAAAGTCTATGTATTGGATTCAGCCGTTGATGCAATATGTCATGGAGCTGACCTAGCGGTAGCCGGCATATCTAAGCTTGACGAAGGGATAAAACGCGGTGATGAGATAGCAATCATGACGCTAAAAGGCGAGCTAGTTGCTCTTGGTAGGGCACAGATGAGTACCGAAGAAATCTTAGACTCCACTAAGGGGATAGCAGTAGATACCGATAGAGTTATTATGAACAGGGGCACCTACCCTTCCGTCTGGAAAAAGGGCAGCAAAAAATTTAATGATTCGATTTAAATTATAATTTTAGAAAAATTATTGCCGGGGTAGCCTAGCGGATAAGGCGCAGGCCTTGAGAGCCTGTGGCCCTTTCGGGCCTCGTGGGTTCGAATCCCACCCCCGGCGCTCTTTCATCGTTTAGCGTTTTTGAACATACAATATCTGGGGCTTATCCACACCCTTCATCATTTTTGTTCAGATACTTGATTTTTAGCTGATAGACGGATAGCAACAAAGCAACGATCATAATTATCGCCATTATCAAAAAAGAGTTCGATATCCCCATGTAAACTTTTTCCAAAGGTACACCGCTCAAATTTTCCACATGTCCCTCCGATATTATTAACTTTGTTGCAATTTCATAGGATGTGGAACTTACCAATGACAACATGGCAATGTTTAAGCTGACAAGAAAACCAATATTAAAAGAAAGCGTCCTAATAGCAGATGCTACGCCCCTTTTCTCGGGAGGGATTGAAGTCATTATAGCGCTCGTATTTGGAGCAATGAAAAGACCTGCACCCATACCAAAAAGGAAAACGTACATCGTTAAATGTTCTAAGCTTACATTCATCCCTACTCTTGAGAGCATATAAAGTGACGAGGAAGCCATTAAAAGTCCCGTGGTTGCTACTGGAGCAAAACCAAAGCTATCTGACAACCTTCCACCCACAACACCAAAAATTAAAAATGATAACTCGAATGGTGTTAATAAGATACCAGTTAACGAGGCAGAGTAACCCCTTACAACCTCGATAAATACTACTAACAACGTTATAAAAGATCCGAAGCCTATTGCGTACAAAAATTGAGCAGTTATTCCGCTCGAAAATTGCTGTATTTTAAAAATCGATAAGTCAAGAGCCCTACACCCGCTTTTGCTCTCATGAATTATGAAAAATATTAGCGACACGGCAGAAAGTAGGAAGAAAATGGGCACCAAATATCCCCAACTTTTAATGTTCATCATCATGGTTAACGAGGATGCCAAGAACATCACGAAGAGTGTGAAGAGTATAAAGCCAGTCCAATCTAAACAACGATTGCTGGTTGGTCTGTATGTTTCCTTTAAACTCTTCAAGCTCCACAAATAAGATATAATCCCTATCGGGAAGTTTATCAGATATATCCATCTCCACCCCAAGTAATCTATGATTATGCCACTAAACGTCAAACCTATGATCGCACCAGCTCTCCAAGCAATCTGGTTTATTCCGAGCCACGTTCCCAGCATGTTCTTAGGAATGTTATCCGTCAGTATTGTTATACTCAAAGTCATTAAGAATGCTGCGCCTATACCTTGGACTATTCTGAAGATTGTTAAGAGTAACGCATCGGTAGCTAAACCAGAGCCAAGACCACCTAATGAAAAAACTATTAGACCAATATTGAAGAGCCTGACTCTACCATAAACATCTGCTAAACCTCCAACGATTAACTGGATTATCGTCGACCCTACCATGAAACCCTGTATTATCCAAACGACATTGTCGATACCGCAGTTTAATTCATGAACGATTACTGGAAAGCCTACTGCCGCCAGCCTAGCGTTCAACCCAGTCATAAAAGATGCTATAGTTGTTACAGATATGATATTCAGTATCCTCTTCTTGTCATCATCATTCGTTACGCTCAGCCCCCACGCTTATTTTATCTGAAGAAGTCGTAATCAAACGACTAAAAAACCTTTGATTACCGAATAGTTAATAACAACCTCGAGTTCTAAGTTCGCGCTTTTTGGGGTTAAAAGTTAAAGGTTACGCAATACTTCTAAGAGCTGAGTATGGCAAAATGTCTACTTTGTGGCAACATCTCGAACACGATATCGAACAGTATTGGTGTATGTATTGAATGCATAAGGAGTAAACCGGATGAAGTCGTACCAATCATAATGCAGAAACATGCTAGTGCAAGAACGGTATACAACTTGCCCCCAAAGCCACCTAAGGGCAGAGGGTTAAAATGCACAATATGTGCTAATGAGTGTACGTTGGAGGATGGTGAACAGGGTTTCTGCGGCATTAGGCGTAATGTGGGAGGGAGGCTTGTTTCACTCTCCACACCTAAAAAAGCACCATTACATTACTACCTCGACCCGCACGTAACAAACTGTTGCTCCGCCTGGTTCTGTCCTGCTGGTACAGGTTCTGGATATCCAAAGTATGCATGCAAAAGCGGTCCTGAGTATGGATACTACAACTTGGCGATATTCTTCTACGGATGCAACTTCGATTGTCTATTTTGTCAAAACTGGAGTCATAAAGAGATAAGCACTTCCTCACAAGTCACTGTAGAAGAACTACTCAGCGTCACGTTGAAAAACGATAAGATAACATGCTGGTGCTTCTTCGGAGGTTCTCCAGAACCGCACTTACCGTTTGCAATAAATGCTTCGCGGAAAGTTTTGGAATCAATAAAGGAAGGGAGGGTTATGAGAATATGCTTCGAGTGGAATGGTTGTGGTAATGAACACTTAGTTAAAAGATGTGGTGAGGTGGCATTCATTAGCGGCGGAAACATAAAGTTTGACCTGAAGGCATTTGACCCTACACTTAGCTTGGCACTAAGCGGAGTTAAAAACGATAGGGCTTACAAAAACTTTAGTATGCTGTTTAACGAGTTTTATAAAGAAAGGAAAGAGTTACCAGTACTTACAGCTACCACACTCTTAGTTCCTGGCTATGTTGATGAAAACGAAGTGGAGAACATTGCTAAGTTCATATCAGAACATGATGAAAACATACCATACAGCCTGTTAATCTTTCACCCAGAGTATATGATGCGTGATCTAACGATAACCCCAATCTCCCAAGTAAGAAAATGTGTCGCGGCCGCAAAGAAGCATCTAAAAAACGTCAATCTAGGGAACGCGCATCTTCTCAGCGTAGCACCGCCCTAGCCATTCAAGATACAGGTTTGTAGACGATGTTCAAAGAATCGGCAAATGCGTATGCTTCCTCCATCTCCTGATGTGTTGGCCTACGTGCTATATCTGGATACTCCTCGTATCTCTCGGCGACTATGTACTCAGGCCTATACTGCTCCATTATATTTACTAGGGCCCTAGGACAATTTTCGGATATCCACTTTAGTACAGGTTTAGTGCAACAATCCAGATGGTTCGGCAATACAAGGTGTCTGATTATCATGTCACCATAATCATGCGCTATTTTATGGTTCCTTGATACGACTTCGAAGTAACGCGGAATTTTTGATAGCCTAATTGCACAGTTATCGTTTCCATATTTGAAGTCCGGTAACCATATATCTATGACATCAACTAGGAGCGCCATGCTTTCTAAAGACATATACATGTTACTGTTCCAGAGCATCGGCACGTTTGTCCCAAGATGTTTCATACCTTCAAGTATTGTGTGAAGATTTGGTGTAGGCTCGCCACCTACGAAGTTTATATTTAAAGCACCAGTGTTTCTCAGTTCCCTCATTATAAGAGCCAATTTTTTCCCATCAACCTCTACACCGTTAAATGGGTCTTGTGATATGTCCCAATTCTGACAAAAGACGCACTTAAAGGTGCAGCCTGCGAAGAATATAGTTCCCGAGCCACCATAGCCTACTAAAGGCGGCTCTTCCCCAAAATGGTGGAACCATGTGGAGACCCTGGATTTACTATCGACCCTACAGGCACCGAGCTTTTTGCTCTCGTATCTATTCACTTTACACTTCCACTCGCAGAAATGGCAACTTTTTAGTATCCTCTTGGCAATCTCGACCTTCAGGTCGATGTAACTTACAGTCACCGGCTTTAATTCATCAAATAACATCCTATCATTCTTTATCTCGTTCAATATTTCGTTAAAGGTTTTGCTGAGCCTTTCATGCTCTTCCCAAAGCCTTTCATCTGAACTATGCTCTATGTTTATTTCGCAAGGTATCCTTTTTGCGATAAGAAACTTTGCGGGCTTCAAATCGCTCATAACGCCATAGTACCACTTAAGCCTTTCCCTAACCTCTCGGTTCTGCCATATTGGTGTTGTGAATAGGCGCCTCATGGGTGCGCTCAACTAATTTTACTTTAAGGTTACTAATCAAGTTATAGGCACAACATCTTTTTTCTAGAGCATAAATCTAATCCCGCTTGCGATGAACTCGATCGCTATTGCCGCTATAAAGACTGCCATCAACCTTGAAATAACGACAGACCCCGTCTCGCCTAAGAAGCTATTTATAGGTTCTATAGCCCTGAGTATCAGCCAAGTTATGAGTAACACAACTATAACAGATATCACGGTTATAAGAACGCCAGCCGTCTGAATGTTAACTATCGTTAGAGTTATAGCACCAGGTCCAACCAGCAAAGGGAATGCAATAGGCACGACGCCTATGCTTCTGCTCGACAGGTACTTTTCCTCCCACATACCATGAAGGAGTATTTTCATTGAGATTATTAACAATAGAAGACCTCCCGCTATCTTGAAACTGTGGATGGATATATTAAATATTGAGAGGATGCTTTGACCAGCCAATGCGAAGATATTAAGCAGAACGAAGGAGATGATTATAGCCGTCTCGAATGTTTTACGTCTTTCCTCCCGACTCATATTGCTGGTTAGACCCATGAATATTGGTACGTTTCCGATAGGATCAACTATGATAAAGAGCGCGACAATGGATTTTGCAAGTTCCTCGATTGCTATTTCCATACATAAGCACCTATCAATTCTCAATTAAAGTTTTACGTAGCGTTAGAAGGTATTGTCGATAAATCAATACACGGCCTCACTTTGAAATCTATAACCACGTGTTCCCTTGTCGCAGAGTAAGACTTTACAATTCTTAAACCTATTAGTGTGCTTGTATAACCTAGACGCAGACACAGCTCACTTATCTCCTTCCACAGCTCATCTTTCCCATCCCCCCTCCTCACAAGTTCATGAAAATGAATCACAGTACCTTCAGGTTTAACTACTTTCAGAGCGGCTGGTAGGGCTTCTATTGTTCCCCCGAAAAAACCCATTATAATCCTATCCGCTATACGGCCAAGTGTTGGGGTCAATTCCTTACAGTCACCAAGCATAGGTTCCACTATGGACTCGACGTTGTTAAGCACTGTGTTTATTTTAAGATACCTGTAAGCCTCTTCGTTAATCTCTATGGCGTAAACTTTAGAAGGTCTTGAAATCACAGCACATGGTATTGAAAACTGACCTATGCCAGCGAACATATCAACTACCACCTCTCCGGACCTAACGGATTTTGCTGTCCTAAGACGCTCGTAACTATTTCCTAAACATAGCATTAACTTCGATACATCAAGCATAAACTTGTATCCGTATTCTTTGTAAATTGTCTCGGTATTTGGATCACCGTACATAAATTCTACAATCGGCTGTCTTAGCTTGCCAGTGATGCCTCGTAACCTTAAAACTGTCCTTACCGTTGGGTAGAATTCGACAATAGCTTTACCCAACTCCTTCGGATCTATTCCTTCATCCTGAAATCTTACGAGTGCTACATGTCCTATAATCTTCGCTTTTTTTGGAAGCGTACTTGGATCAATGTTTGTGAGCCTTGATTTTAGGAATTCTCTCAAAGAAGTACGTCGCAAGGCAGACATCCTTGCGTGCTTCTTTGTGTTAGACACCATTGAAACGTGGATGCTAGGACTTGATGTTTTATAACCTCACTTGACTTTAACTGCATAGTAGCCTTCTTTCTTAATATTTAGGAGCGCTGCTATTTCTGAGAGCTCCGGTTTTATGATTATTAGAAGACCTTGGTATGTCGAAGCGAGATTTGTAGATCCGCATAAATCGCATGTATCACCAACCACTATTCTTTTACAGTTCCTACATACTCTTTCCTTAACTGACGCTTGTTTCAACTTTACTCTCAGACCCCTTTAACTTTTTTGTTTCTTCTTTTATCCATTCAATCTTACCCAAAAACGGCTGCCTAGTTGTTATACCTATTTTGCCTGAAGCGCCACTCGTTAAGGAAACTGCGACTATTCTAGCCCTAACGCTATCTCCCACGACCAGCTTTTTTCCAGTTTTCTTTCCAGTTAGTATGGAGTGTTTTTCATCGTAATCTAAGTAATCGTCCATTATTTGAGATATATGCAGTAAGGCGTCCACCGGCCCTATCCTTACGAAAGCACCAAAATCCGTAAGCTCAACTATTTCCCCCTCAACGACTTCTTGGACCTTAGGCAGATATGTAAGAAGCTTTAGCCTGTATTTATGATACGTTGAACCATCTCGGGGCAGGAGGTAGCCAATCGGTTCAACATCAACGTCAACTATAGCTATGACGTATCCAAGCTCCTCGTCTATTATGCCTTCGTATACGTTCTTCAATTGCTGCATAGCGACTTCTTTCAACGGTTTGTGAAATTCTTTTGGAGGAATACCTATTGCCTCCTCAATCTCAAATAACATGAACAACTCTCGGACACCCTGTTACCGCTGATTAAACCAACTTATTACGCCATTTTCTACTTGGCCTAATATATACTTTTCAGGGGATGAAACCCTCTACCCTTACTTCTCCTTTTTTGTTAACATATATTGCGCAGACGCCGGCATTTCTCAGACTTTTCCTTAAACCTCTATCCGACGTTAATACAGGCAACCCTAACGCTTTAGCAGCTCTGATTAGGGCGAGGTCCACGTCTTCCTCCTTTACGTTCACATCTAGTTGCTTTAATGTCTCGCAAAAGATGAGGGCTAAGCCTGCCCTTTTAGCCTTTACACCCCTGCCCTTTGCAAGAGATCTGAGTTCTTCGATAACGTTAGGTATCACGACGGGGACGATTTTTGTGTTCAGCTTTTCTTCAACCCTTGCAAGTAAATCTGCACCTAATTCTGCCACCCTTATTAAAAAACTCGTATCAACAAGCGTTCTCAAGGCACAGGTTATCTCACTATACCGTAACCTATTAATCTCCAGCTTGCCCCTATCTTTCTGCTTATTGTCACTCTGTCGCCAACATTGACGCATACTGGTCTTGTGAGTGCAAACTCTATCGTCGTACCAGTCTTTTTCGTTACCACTCCTTTTGCCACCGCAGAATAGGCATTTATGACGAGTTGTTCTTTTTCTGACAATGCTTTAACCTCAACGTTACCTTCAAGACCGACGACTTTGTTGAAGAGCTCATACTCCAAGTGTAGGTGATACATCGTTGGTGGTAGAGTTCCTGGCTTACCTGCAATATTCCCAGTCAATCCATCTGATTTTGTTAGTGAAGGGTCGAGCTCCGTTTCGATGCCCGTGAGACCTCCGCTTACTGCTTCTTCGACGTCCCTACCGCCTGCACGTATATTCACGACCCTAGTGTATAAAGGCTCATATTCTCCTTGGGGTTTGTCTGGGTTCTTTGGTAGACCTGGCGCTATCTCTATCTCATCGCCCACACGTACTTTTCCCTGAGTTATCGAACCACCTATGACTCCTCCCTTAAGCTCGTCTGCACGCATTCCCGGACGGTTCACATCAAACGACCTTAATATTGGCATCATAAAGGGCAAGTCCAAATTTCTTTTGGGTGTAGGAATATACTTCTGGATTGTATAGAGTAAGACGTCTATGCCTAAGTTATGCTGGCCAGATACGGGCACTATAGGCGCATTAGCGACGTTTGAGTCCTTAATAAACTCTCTAATTTCCTCATAATTCTGTAACGCTCTCTCTTTCGTTACTAGATCGATCTTGTTTTGGGAGAATATCAGCCTATTGATGCCCAATATCTTTACCGCATGAAAATGTTCGCTATCTTGAAGTTGAGGGAATTTGAACCTTGCATCAACCACGAATAATGCCCCATCAAAAAGGGGCGCGCTTGAAAGCATCGTAATCATTAACGAGTGATGGCCCGGACAGTCTATGAATGAGATTGCCCTCTCAAATTCAGTTTTCGAGCCGCATTTGGGACAAACCTCCTCCGTCGTATAATTATAAGGCTCCTCACAGGACGGGCATCTATAGATTGGGGCGTCTGCATATCCTATCCTTATAGTGATACCGCGCTTAAGCTCTTCGGAGTGTTTTGCGGTCCATATACCAGTAATACTCTGAACAATCGTCGTCTTACCATTGTCAACGTGACCTAACGTTCCTATGTTAACCTCAGGTTGCTTTGGTAAAGGTTTGCTCATCATCTAAGGGTTTTTATTAATCCATGCTGTTTATATAGGTTAAATTTCATGTTCACTATTTTTGGGTTTTATGCCTCTTCTCGTACTTTAACGTTTCTACGTAAATTTCCTGCTAAGATTCTAAGAGTTCTTTCTCATCAAAGAATATCCTAACTTCCCTTTCGTAAGATTCTGGACTGTCACATGCGTGTATTAGGTTGTCAGTCTTGTCCAAAGCCAAGTCGCCCCTTATGGTTCCAGGACTTGCCTCGGCAGGGTCCGTGGCACCTATCAACCTTCTCACTACCCCTATGGCATCCCTACCCTCAACCACCATGAGGACGACCCTATCGCTTGTCATACAAGTCACTAAATCATCGTAGAACGGTTTTCCTAAGTGTTGCCGATAGAGTTCCTCAACTTTTCCCCTTGGAAGCTTTGCGACTTTTAGTTGGATTATCTTCAAACCCTTTTTCTCAAACCTTGAGATTATCTCACCGACGAGTCCTCTCTTTAAGCAACTAGGCTTAAGTATTACAAAGGATCTTTCCACACTCATTTCTACTCCCTCTTATTACTTTAGGAATTGCTAAGCACGTCTTTCCTTACCGTGAAATTCTGTCCATTTAACCTTTCTGGGGTCTTTCTTATGCTCAAGCATGTAGACTCTACATTTTCGGGAACAGAACCAAAAGGTAGAACCGTCATTCTTTACGAATAGCATGCCACTGCCATGTAAAAACTCTCTTCCGCAGAAAGCGCATCTATGCATAGTCGGCATGGGTCTCTCGTCCCACCATTGCTTAAACGCTACTACTTTACTTTATCTTTTCTGCTTCACGCTCTGTATCCAACAGAAGAAGTATATCACCAATTCTGACGGGGCCTTTAACGTTCCTCGATATTACCCTGCCTTGGTATTTGCCCTTGAGTATCCGGACTCTAACCTGAGTTACCTCTCCTGTGACTCCCGTCCTTCCTACAATTTGCTCGACTACTGCCGGCACTGGTTCTTCAACAGGCGGAGGTGCTTTCTCGCTCATATTGCTCACTTCGACTTGGCAGACCTTATCTCTGCTACCTTTTTGGCTATCTCATCGATGTAACCTTTTGCGTCGCCTGGATCTATTATAGAAACTGAGCTTGCGGCAACCGATATACCAGCAACCTCGCCTAACTCCTTCTTAGATGGGACGAACATATAAGGTATTTTTTTCTCATCACATAGTGCGGGTAAAAAGGCTACGATCTCGGGCGGGTCAACGTCCATTGCAATTACAACGAATTTGGCTTGCCCTCTTTCGATGGACTTTATCACTTCATTAACACCCTTACGAGTTTTTCCTGTAAGTCTCGCGATCTTTACCGCCTCTAGAGTTGCTTTAACCAGCTCCTCAGGCGGATTAAAAGTCACATAATAAGCTCCCGTAGCAGACTTCATCAGCTTCTCACCCTCAGCCCGCTTGCACCACTTCCCAACTGTAGAAATTAGACCTCTATTTATCTATATAGCTGTTAGGGTTCGTCTCCGTGAAGGGTGAATTAATACTTTTTAGTGCCTCATAAGATGAGCATGACGATGGAAATACGGGCGCTGATCCTTAAGTGGGCCTTGAAGAATGCCATCGAGCATGACGGTAAAGCCACTGTAAAAGCGGTCGTATCGAAAGTGCTGGGTGAGAAACCTGAACTTAGAAACACTATTGGAGAAGTATTGAAGTTAGCTGAGGAAGTTGTGGCGAATGTCAACCAAATGGGAGTTGAGCAGCAGATAAAGATGTTGGAGGAGATAGCACCAACGTTACTCGTAAAGCATAAAACAAAAGAAGAAAAGAGACTACCACCACTACCAAATGCTGAGTTTGGTAAAGTTGTCACGAGATTGCCGCCAGAGCCGAGCGGTTACATGCATATAGGACATGCAATGAGCGGTATTTTAAACTACATATACGCTAAGATGTATGACGGAAAACTTTGGCTCAGATTTGAGGACACGAACCCAAGAAAGGTTAAGCTCGAATATTATGAAAACTTTAGGAAGGGCTACAAATGGTTTGGGATAGAATGGGATTATGAAAAGTGCAATTCTGAAGATTTGAATCTATACTATGAATACGCAAACGAGCTGATAAGAAAAGGTTTGGCTTATGTATGTTTCTGTAGCAAGGAAGAGATGAGTAAAGGAAGGTTTATGATGGTCGGGTGCGCGCATAGAGAACAACCTGTTCAATTAAATTTGTCATTATGGAAGGAAATGTTATCGGGGGAATTGGAAGAAGGAGCGGCTGTGCTCAGACTTAAAGGAGATATGACGAGTAAGAATACAGTAATGCGCGATCCCACACTGTTTCGTATAATCGAGCATCCACATCCAATTGTGGGCGATAAGTACAGAGTTTGGCCGACATATGATATTGCTGCTGCTGTAGAAGACGCTATTTGTGGTGTAACACATGTCTTGAGAAGTAGCGAGTTTGCTTTGCGTGATGAATTACAGAACTACATAAGATCTCTACTAGGTTTACAAAATCCAGTTTTTGTAGAGTACTCTAGGTTTGAGTTTAAGGGCACACCTCTGGCCAAGAGGGAAATAAGACGCCTAATAGAACAAGGAATAGTATCTAGATGGGACGATCCAAGGTTAGCGACGGTTGATGGGATAAAGAGAAGGGGACTACTTCCAGAGGCGATAAAAGAGTTCACAATATCACAGACAGGATTAACATATACGAAAAGGGTTTATGCATGGGAACTCTTATATGCCATCAACAGGCGTATGCTGGATCCGATTGCAAAAAGATACTTTTTTGTTCCAGATCCGATTTTGGTAGAAGTCGAAGGCGCACCAGAACTTCATGTTGAGCTACCACTTCATCCATCAGAGCCACTCGGTAAGAGGTTGGTACACGTTGGTAACAAACTCTACATACCGAGAAGGGATTTGCAAGGACTTAAGAAGGGAGATGTACTTAGGCTCAAGTACCTATATAACATTTCAATTAAAGATGTTGCCAACGATTTTGTAAACGCAAACTTTGTGTGTAGGGAGGTTATCGAAGGGGTGCCTATAGTTCAATGGGTAACTGAAGATTACGTTAACGTTAGGGTTTTTGTGCCAGATGTTCTCTATCAAGACAACGGAGAATTGAACCCTGATAGTTTAAAGATCGTCCACGGGTTTGGGGAGAAAGCATGCATAGAAATTAAACATGGGGAGCGTGTTCAATTCGAACGTTTCGGTTTCTGTATAAGAGATGACGCAAACGCCTTAGATTTCATATTCATACATACTTAACAGAGTCGCAATCGTCAAAGTCTAACTTTTGGATGCTGTATGTTTCTTTGTTTAACCCACTCCAATAAATGACCCGTTATCACGACTTCTACTCTTTTGAGAGATGCGATGTCCTGAGAGCCCGTCAAGAACATAGCAGTCTTTAACTCCGAAATTATCTGCTTTAGTGCTGTAATGACCCTCTCTGAACCGACAACAGCATGGTGAAGTAGCGGTCGAGCTATACCAGCCATGCTCGCACCTATTGCAAGGGCCTTAGCGACGTCCAGACCACTTCTTATACCACCTGACGATATTATCGGAATTTTTGTTGACGTATAAGCTTCCATCGTGGCCGCGGCCGTTGGTATCCCCCACTCTAAAAAGGCCTTCCCTATGGCGGCGTTTTCGAGGAAACCTTTCTCTAAGGCCCTTATTCTCTCGATTAACGCCCAATTCGTACCACCAGCGCCGCCCACATCTATCACGGCCACGCCTATCTCCTCAAGCCTTCTCGAAAGCTCGCCAGATATTCCGCAGCCCACCTCCTTCACGATGATAGGTACTGACAATTTTTCCACGACTTTTTTTATCGCATCGAGCACCCCTTTAAAAGTGGTTGTGCCGTGAGGTTGAACGATTTCATGAAGCGGGTTGAGGTGTATTGCCAGCGCGTTTGCGTCGATCATATTAACGACCTCTTCTGCTAACTTCACACCGCCTTCGATAAGCTGCACACCACCTATATTAGCGATGAGGAAGACGTTTGGTGCAACATCTCTTACAACCCTAAAACTTTCGGCCAGCTCCGGTTTCTCCACAGCGGCCCTTTGACTTCCTACCCCCATAGGTATGTTAAGTTCTAAAGCAGCCATTGCCAAGTTTCTATTTATCATCTCCGTACCTTTTGCGCCTCCTGTCATACCCTCTATTAGTATAGGTGCAGAGAATTTTCTGCCAAGAAACTCTGTCGAGGTATCAACATCAGCATAGTTTAACTCCGGCGCTGCTACGTGTATAAGCTCTACAAACTCAAACCACGACGTCTTCTGTTTAAACTCAACGTCTTTCTCTAAGCAAATCCTTATGTGGTCCAGCTTCCTAACTTCTGTGCTACTTTCACCCATGTAGACCTTAAAGCTTAAGAACTATCTCTGATAAATACGTGACGGTTACATAATTTTAACTCTAGTACCAATAACCTTTTGTCCTTTAATTACCGCCTCTATACGGCCTGGAACGAGTCCATTTATTATATAAACATCTACACCATGCCTTGCTGCCGCGAGCGCCTCCTCAACTTTGTAGAACATACCACCCGTAACATCGCCTTCAGTTGGCTCATATTTGATGTTCATATGAATTTTCTCAGTTAACTCTTCTATAAGAAAGCGCTGAGAGGTCTCTCTATCAAAACCATAAACACCATCTACATCTACGGCAAATATGAGTTGCTTAGCTTTAAGCCTCCTAGCGATGTATGATGCTAACGCATCACCGGAAAGTATTGTAAACTTTAACTTTCTATCAAACACAGCATCACCATACATAACCGGCACAAGACCTATCTCCATAGCCGAGAATATTGGATCAAAGTTGCACGTCTCTATATCACCATCGTTTGTAGTGACGGTACATGAGGGTGGTATGCCTATTACTGGAAGGCTAGCGTCATTAAGCGCAGAAACCACGAGGTCGTTAAGCCTCCTCATAGCGTTAACCGTTTCTATGAAACCCTTGAGTTGTTCGGCTCTCCGGTAGCCTTTCTTTATTTCGTATGCCTCGGCTATCGGATGACCGAATGACCCCCCTCCATGAATGATTATGAGAGGCATAGGCCAGCTTGACTTCAGTTCATTGCCTATCCTTAGAAGAACATCCCGGTTGAAAGAGAACGGCTCCTTTTTGTTCGTTATGATAGAGCCCCCGAGCTTTAGGACAATTAGTTTACCCATGCTTCTTGATCACAAAGAAAATTATAAAAAGGGGGTTTAATTGGTTTTGCTAGCCAAACCTGTTTCGCTTATGTTCGCGGTATAATCGGTCTGAATTTGTAACCGTAGTATATGATGCCATGTTCGGATTCTTGTCCTATTAACCTAAACGCTAACTCCACAGGCATACCGATTTTAACGTCTTCTGGATCGCAATCCACTATTTCCGCGGTGAGTTTGGTCCCGTCTTCCAGCGCTACGATAGCCATTATGTATGGTCCGTAACCGTTCTTCTCGGCTGGTAATGAATGGACAACCGTGTAGGAATATATGGTACCAGTTGAAGGGAGTTGGACCGTTTCAACCTTATCAGAGCCGCAAGCGGGGCAGATGCTTCTTGGGCCCACACTTGTCTTTCCACATAACACGCACTTTGATCCCAGCAGTCTATATCTTCTTTCAGCCAACTGCCATATTCTTGGTGACTTTGGCATCATTTTTAATTCACCTCCTCTGTCTTCCGAATATGTGAATTACACATGTGCTTCCGGTACCTCCGATGTTTTGTGTCATGCCTATCTCAGCACCGGAGACCTGTCTCTTTCCAGCCGCACCCCTTAGCTGCTGTACTATCTCGACAACCTGTGCAACGCCGGTTGCACCTATAGGGTTACCTCTAGCCTTTAGTCCGCCACTTGGGTTAACGGATATTCTGCCGCCAATTTCTGTCTCACCTTCCTGTATCATCAGCCCTCCTTTTCCCTTTTCGCAGAAACCTAAATCCTCGTATGATATTATTTCTGTGATCGTGAAGCTATCGTGTAACTCGGCGACGTCAATGTTCTTAGGTTCTATACCAGCCATCTTGTACGCCTGTCTTGATGCTTCCACGACGGCGCCCAGCGTGGTTATGTCGGACCTGTCATGTAAAGCGATTGTATCTGATGCTGTACCAAATCCAAGCACGTATACAGGGGTGTCCGTATACTTCTTTGCAAGTTCTGCAGAACATAGTATGACAGCGGCCGCCCCATCTGTCACAGGCGAGCAATCCAATACATGTAACGGATCAGAAACTATAGGGGACGTAAGCACACGTTCTACTGTGACTTCGAATTGGAATTGTGCTAACGGGTTCTTTGTCGCATTCCTGTGGTTTTTGACGGAAACCATTGCCAGCTGTTCTGGCTTTGTTCCATATTGAACGAAGTGTCTCCTAGCGATCAGAGCAAACGCTGCTGGGAGTGTAAGTCCAAAAAATGATTCCCACTCCGCATCCATCGCCTTCGCATGCACGCTTGTTACTTCAGGTGCTGATATGTCCGTCATCTTTTCCACACCACCAACCATCACTATGTCGTACATACCCGATGCAATCGCCATGCAAGCTAGGTTAAACGCCATACCAGATGATGCGCATGCGCTCTCAACTCTGAAGGCAGGCTTATATTTCAATGATAGATAATCTGCCAAGAGAGGCCCCACATGTTCCTGCCCTACAAAACTGCCAGCAGAGAAATTGCCCACATAAAGCGCTTGGATTTCATTTCTTTCCATGTTTGCGTCTTTGAGCGCTTCATTTGCAGCTTCAACAAAAAGGTCTCTGAGCTGCTTATCCCATCTCTCACCGAACTTTGTCATCCCAACCCCTACAACCGCTATCTCGCGCAAAACATTCACCTCACCGCGCTATTTTACCCCAGAACTTTGCGTAGAGGCTATAGTCAACGTACTTCTTTCTATTAATGTAATCCTCAACCTTAGGTGCCAAGCCTCTCTTCCTTTCTATCCCCTCAGCCACAACTATACTGAAAGCATCGGATCCAGCACCGGAGCCGAAGGACACTAAGAGTATTCTCTGGCCGGGCTTAGCTTGATCAAGTACTTTACAAAGCCCTGTAGGTGATGAACCGGAGTAGAAGTTCCCTACGATAGGAGACAATAAGCCCGGCAATACTTTACTCTCGCTGAAACCTAATCTTTTAGCAACCTCGATCGGGAATGAGCCATTGGGTTGATGCGGAACTATATAATCAAAATCCTCCGGCTTCATATCAAGTTCCTTCATTAAACCGGTAGCGGCCGCAATTACGTGTCTAAAGTACGCGGGCTCTCCTGTAAACCTTCCACCGTGTCTTGGATACTTAATCAAGTCTCTCCTCCAAAAATCCGGTGTATCCGTACCTACCGAATACTGTCCTTCAAAATAGGCTATCGGATCGCCTGAATCGTGGCCTATGACGAATGCGGAGCCGCCCGCCGATGCGGTGTACTCCAACACGTCACCGGGCAGGGATTGGGAGCAGTCAGCTGCGATTGCAAGCCCATACTTAATCATACCCGACCTAGCCTGAGATATACAGCTTATGATAGCTTCAGTACCACCTTTGCATGCAAATTCGTAATCAGCCAGCCTCACAGACATCGACGCCCCTATCGCGGCCGCGACTATTGTTGATGTTGGTTTAACAGCATAAGGTTTAGACTCCGAGCCCGAGTATATCGCCCCTATGTCCTTCGGGCTCACTTCGGGCGCTCTCCTTAAAGCATTCCTAGCTGCCTCTACAGCTATCGTAACTTGGTCCTCGTCTGGACCCTTCACAGAAATTTCCTGGACCCTTAGCCCCCTTAACGTATCTAATGATTCGCCCCATGCATGCGCTATGCTTTCTATCTTAATCCTGTATCTCGGTATATAGGAGCCATAACCTACTATTACCGTCTTTTTGTCCCCGAATACTGTCATCAATAACGCACCTACCTAGGTTGCCCTCCCTCTCAATTTTTGTAATATCTCAATTGCCTTGTCCAGCCTTATAACTCCATCCTTTACCATTAACTCTGCTACCTTATCCACCTCATCGCCAACAGCACCGGCCATTACAGCAATGTTCTTGGCATGTAAAGACATGTGACCCCTCTGAATACCCTCTGCCGCCAATGCCCTTAACGCTGCAAGGTTCTGAGCAAGACCTACGGCTCCAACGACTTCGGCTAACTCGGATGCTGTCTTGACGCGAAGTATCTTAAGACATATTCTCGCCAGGGGGTTGGTTTTTGTGGCACCACCAACTATACCTAGGGCTAGGGGCATCTCTAAGGTACCGACGAGGTTGCCGTGTTCATCAAGCTCCCATCTTGATAAGGGCTCATATCTTCCGTTCCTCGCGGCGTAAGCATGAGCTCCCGCCTCTACTGCCCTCCAATCGTTTCCTGTGGCTATAACTACCGCATCCACACCATTCATTATTCCCTTATTATGTGTTGCAGCCCTATACGGATCAGCGGCCGCAAAGGCCCACGCATAAACTATACCTTTCGCTACCTCTTCTCCTCCAACTGCATCCTTCGGTACGACGGTTTTCGCCCTTACAAGTCTTCTATCCGCTAAGTTGGATAATATTCTGAGATAGACTTTCCCGCCAGTTATCTGTGATATATAGGGAGCGACCGCCTCGGCCATTGTGTTTACGGCATTCGCTCCCATGGCATCCCTTACATCTACCAGAAGATGAACGATAAGCATCGGTCCCTCCGGAGAATTGACTACCCTAGCCTCCAAATCCTTAGCACCACCACCTAGACTTACTAATACCGGGTCTTTCTCGTTAGCCATCCTGAGTATCTCATCCTTAACCTTTAGAACATCAAACCTTGCACCTTCTATGTCTTTGATTCCGACGACCTGTACCTGACCTATCATCACAGGCTCTGTGCTTATTGAGAATATTCCACCACCTTCCCTCGTCATTCTTGCTGCATTGGAGGCAGCTGCGACGACCGAGGGCTCCTCGATCACCATTGGTATCAAGTACTCCTTCCCATTTATCAAGAAGTTCGTTGCTATACCTAACGGTAGCCCGAAAGTTCCTATAACGTTCTCTATCATTCTGTTTGCCACGGATAAATCTAGACCACCATGCTTCTTCAGAAGCTCGACCTCTTCGGGTGTAAGTTCAGCAAATTCCGCCACGTACTTCAGCCTCTCTTCAGGTGAAAGTTGATAAAATCGAGGTATTCTGGACGATTTCATGACATATTTTTTAGAAAACGATAGATAAATTTCTTACGTTAACGTTAAAAGACGTTTTATAACGGATTTCGTACTTATATTTATTCGCAGAAAGCGTTTGAGCAAAGTTTTTCGTGAGATCGTGCCTTGGATAAGAGTACTCATGATTTGTATTAGTTTTTTACGAGCCAAGCCTTTACGCCGGCATTATTCTTCCTAACGATCATCGGCTGGCCACCGTTCTCCTTTATAGCTTTACATACAGCCGCCCTTTTACTCAAAGTTGTGAGGCTTATCATGCAACCGCCACCTCCGCCACCCGTCAGCTTGCTCCCCAAAGCACCAGCCTTCCTCGTAGCTTCTACCAACCTATCTAACGACTCATTAGAAACGCCGATGATCCTAAGTAGCTCATGGTTCATGTTCATCAAAGCCCCTAAAGTAACGATATCCATTTCCTTGAAGGCCTTTAAAGCTAGGTTCGATATCCAGCTCATGACACCCATAAGCTGACTTATTCCTTCAATCTTCTTGGTTTTCTTTCTCCCTACCATTGACACGAACTTACCAGTTGAGCGCTGTATTCCTGTATTGCCCACAACAATCTCGATGTCGCGGTTTATTTTCTTCGGTTTAGTGCCATCCTGTATTCTCCAAACCAGAAGGCCTCCATAAGTCGAAACGAGGGGGTCTATACCAGAGGGCGTTACGTGGACGTACCTCTCAGCCCGTAATGAGAGCCTCCATACTTGTTCTTTACTGATTTCATGGCCTAAAACTTTGCTAACAGCCGCTACAGTAGCTACGGATATTGCTCCCGAGGAACCTAGACCAACAGATGATGGAATCGCAGAATGCACATCTATGGATAATCCCTTCTTTTCATTGAAATATTCCAAGACAGTTCTAGCCGCTATTCTTACGGGTTCAAGAAAAGTTACAGCCTTTTTACCACCCATAATTGGTTTAACATCACCATCACTGTACTCGCAAGCAAAACCTAAGTCTGAGCATATCCTTAACGACCCATCCTCTCTTGGAGAAACGGACACCTTAACCACTCTATCTATAGCCATGACTATCGCAGGCACGTTGTAGACTACAAAGTGTTCACCGTACAGGATAACTTTACCGGGCGCTACGGCAACTGCTCTCAAGGATCATATCCACCTAATCCGCTACTTTTTACATTGAACGTTCGCTTATTTCTGTTTTAGGTTTACTTGGAATGTTTCGAGATTCGTAACCCATTAAACCTTAGAAGTTTGAGCATTATGCCTGGCCTTGAAGTACACGTCTGTAAAAGGATCTTCTGACTCTCTCCACACTCCTAAGGAGTTCTTTTCGGGTTCTGTACCTAGCCTTTACAACGTTAAGGGTCCTTTTACCCCCTTCCTCCTTTAACAGCATGTATTTGACGGTGCCACCCGCTTCTTTATGTCTGAAATCTTTTTCGACCTCTACCAGCATGTGGTATGCGATTCTGCCACCGTTCGCCATGACAACAGTTATAGCAAAGCCACATCTACCAAACTTTTCATAAAGGGCAAGCTCTTCAGCATAATGACGGTAAGTTATTAGGCCTATAACATGCTTGTCCTCAATCTTTGCAAGCATGTCTTCAACGATGCTCTTTAAGCTCGCTTTCATGGGCATTATAGAATGGGCGCCTACTTATATCAATAACCATAACAAACCACTTACTGACCCTCTAACTCAATGAGTATAGAAGCATAACCCACGACTGCCGACCTATCGCCTGTAACATCCCCGCTAGTTGCATACTTCAATAAATTGGCATTCTTGGCACCCAAAATCTTCGACGCTGTCATTATGGCAGCGATCGGCCCGTAGCCGCACGCCGTAATCTTATGTCTGAATATCACGTCATAAAACCCTTCAACATCCAAAGCACTTATGCGATCTATGGCCATCATATCTTTTTTCTTAGCAACAGCATCCGGTTCATAATGAGTGAAATCCGACGAAGCTATAAGTAACACATCCCGCTCGCTAACCGATTCTGCTATAGCCCTGCCGACTTCTTCTGCCACGTCCTTATCTTGGTTTAGCATCACGATAGGTACAAGTCTGAATGACCCTAACACGTACTGAAGAAATGGAAGCTGAACCTCAAGTGAATGTTCTTCATCGTGCGAGTACTCGTCAAGGCTTATCAGATCTGAGTTCTTCGAGAGAATTTTGGCTAATTCCGAGTCGATCGGCACACTACCAAGCGGAGTAAACCATTCGCCTTCTGGATATACAGAAACTTCTGAACCTATGCCAGAATGGTTGGGTCCTACTATGAGTACGACTTTCGGCTTCTTCCTCCCTTCTAAAGAGATGTAAGAATGGGCTGCTACAGGTCCAGAATACATGTAACCCGCATGGGGACATATAAGCGCAGGTATTCTTTTATCGCCCCATACATCCCTTGGTAGCCTTCCCGGCCCAATTGGATGTAAAAATGCTTCTTTTATCTGCTCTCTCAAGAGCTTTTGAGTACTAGCATAAAAACTACCAGCAACTATCGGTCTACGTATACCCATTCCTAATCTACGTATAATCGTCGATTACCTGCTATTAAAACTTCACATAAAACCTAAGCGACCGATGTCGGCATGAAACTTTCGGGCAGTATCTCTGCTTCTTTCTCTGGTGTCAGCAACCCTCTTTCCATGAGAACACGTTTCGCCAAGTACCAAAATGCGTATGGTAAGGAAGATTTTCCCCTGTTGTTTATCGGAACTGCTAAATCTATGTTGCTGAGCATGTTGTCCGTGCTGCAAAATGCTATTACCGGTATCCTAGCTATCGCCGCTTCCTTTATAGCTTGGGCATCGTAGCGGGGATCAGAAACCAGCACCAGCTGTGGCTCTATGTAGTATTTTAATACTCTGTTCGTGAACATTCCCGAACGGATCTTTTGAACGACGGGTATACAACCGGTAAGCTCACAAAACCTTTGGACTGCCCTGATACCGTAAACGTGTGTAGATACTACGGCTACCTTTTCCGGCGGAAAGTATGAAATGAATTTTGCGGCAATGTTAAGTCTTTCGATTGTCTTTTTCACGTCTATTAGATATATGCCATCTTGCCTAAGCTTGAATATGAACTTCTCGGCATGCTTCACTTTAACCTTTGAACCCACATGCATGGCATTCTTCACGAACAGCTCTATAATTTCCGCTTCTGCTGATTGTGTTGACTCCATTCACCCACCCCCTAACGTTGCCATTTTTAGTTTACTACCTAAGTTTTCTCCAATCCTTAGCAACTCGTTCGCCTTTGCGACCCTCTCACCACCAATTACGCCCGACTTAATTAATTTACACCCGAGTCCGACCGCTATATGGGCGAGGTGCCCTTCGGGTGTCTCTCCCGACCTATGGGACGCTACAGTTACCATACCATACCCCTGCGCAACTCTGCATGCACGCCGCGTATCGGTAAGCGTCCCAATTTGATTGGGTTTGATAATTACAGCGTTAGCGGCCCCGATCTCGCCAGCTTTTTTGATAAGCGTTGCATTAGTCACTACTAAGTCATCGGCACAGATCAAAATGTCCGGCACAGCTTTAAGAACCTCCTTGAAGCCCTCGAAGTCGTATTCTTCAACAGGGTCTTCAACATAAACCAGATTAAATTCTCGTATAAGGGATATTACGTAGTTTATGTGTTCATCTCTCGTCATACATTTGCCCTCGTTCTCATAAACGTAACATCTTTTCTTTTCGTCCCATAAGCTTGATGCTGCCACATCTATACCGACACCAAGCTTTATGCCCGTTATCTCTGAAACCCTGTTAGCAGCTTCAACAACACTCTCCAGAGCCTCATGGATGCGCATGTTCGGCGCGTAGGCTCCCTCATCGCCCCTTCCAAGCGGAAAGTTCGGCAGCTTCTTCTGGAGAATTTTTCCAAGCTCCTTATGGACTAAGGCGTTTGCCATTATCGCATCAAAAGGTGTCTTAGGGTTAAGCGGGACTGTCAACATCTCCTGTATGTCCGGCGCTCCCTTACCTGCATGCTTGCCTCCGCCCAGTACATTACCAAGCGGCAATGGGATGGATGATGCGTCAGGATCCAAAAACTCATAAAGCGGCTTTTCCAAAGCCGCGGATGCTGCTAGCGCCGTCGCGAGGGATATGGCATAAGCGAGATTTCCTCCAATCTTTTCGAATCTATCAGTGCCATCAATTTCTTTAAGCATATAATCTATTGATTCTTGTTCAGACGCATCGAGACCTATCAAGCGTTGCCTTATAGTTCTTTTGAAGATTTCAAGAGATTCTCTGACACCGCCCGGAGGATAGGGAACGGCTTCCTTTATGCCCCTACTCTTACCAGCGGGGGCCGCGGCCCTTCCAAGACCTTTAGCAGTCCTAATTTCGACCTCTATTGTTTCATCGCCCCTACTATCGAGCACTATCCTTGCATAAGCATCTACTATTTTTGAAGATGTATTCACGTCTTTATGTCTCCCCTCTTACCAAACCTTGACCTAAACTCAACAATCTCATCGAAATAATCTTCTGCGGATATGAACATCCTCCTGCAACAATATCTCTTTATACCTAGCTCGTCAAGAACCTTAGCAGGACTCTCACCTGCATCCACCCTAGCTTTGTATTCCTCCCACTTATCGGCTATGAGTGCACCACATGTGAAACATCTAATAGGAAACATCAAACCAGATAACACCACCCATAATTTACCTGTATGACTTTTGCTTGAATCTTCTTGCTGATCTCCTGTTTGGTTTTTTGGGCTCAGTCCTGCGAGGGTCGTCGACCAATAATGCACGGTCAAACTGCAATATAGCCTCTCTTGCCTTCGAGCTGTGAGCTGCAACAGCCTTCGCTATCGCAATAGCTATAGCATCAGCAGCAGCGAGAACTCCACCACCTGAAACATTTACATCAAACGTGTGAGTTTTCCAAAATTTCTCATCGAAATATAGCGGGGTTAAAATTTTTTTGATGGCGATTTCGTGCCCAAGCATCTCGACGGGCATGTTATTTATTAGCACTTCACCGTTTCCATGTCTCACCTTAAGCCTTGCAACAGCCGTCTTCCTCTTTCCCACAAATATTTGTTCGAGTACCTTGCTCACGTTTGTCTCCCACCTTTTAATTCTCTAGATATTTGTTCAATCGTCATGTATCTTATAAGCTTACCACTCCTATTCCTAGTACTAATTAGCTTGGCTTCTTCAAAAGACGTCAGCGTTGCATTCTTATACTTTTCAGGTACGCCTACATACACCTTGAGTCTATGCATCGCCATCTTGCCCTTGGCCTTCTTCCTTGGTAACATTCTTACTATAGTGTACCACACCAATTTATTCGGCGTCCTCGGATACCATACACTGGGCCTATGTATCGACCTCTTCTGGCTTCTTCCCAAGAGCATAAGATACCTTTCGAGTATAGCTTTCTTATTCCCAGTAACGATGGCTTTCTCGGCGTTTACAACGGTGACCCTCTTACCTTGCATAAGGTTCTTTGCTATGTAAGACGCCATTCTGCCTAACTTTAGGTTCGTGGCATCGACGACTATTTCTTCTTCCTGTGCATAAGTTTGAATATTAACCAATTATCTTCACACCCCTTCCTTTTGGATAAAGTTTCATAAAATCTTCCATGGAGAGGACGTTGCCACCTGCTCTTATAACCTTCTCATACGCAGATTTGGAGAAAGCGAAGGCAGATACTGTAACAGGGTGGTCTATGTTCCCAAAGCCCAGTAACTTGCCTGGGACGAAGACTACCTCGCCGCCTTTTGTATATCTGTTCAACCTATATACATTTACCACCCTTCTGGGCTTACTAGCCTCCTTGAGTATTGCTCTCCAAAATCTAGATTCTTTTGCTAACTTTTTGAGAGTGCGATATACCTGTAAGCTAAGCATGTTGCTCACACTCCCTAATCACGTGCATTAAGTTGCTTACTTTCTTGTTAAGAATCTTGATGGCCTCAAGCACCATCCTCTTAGGTTCTAAGAATCCAAAAGACTCCACGAAAAGTATTCTTTTATCGGCACTTTCTTTAGATTCATACAAAGTGGCTATACCTGGCTGCCATTTGGCATGCTTCTTCCCTTTTCCAACCCTCACGTAGAGTTCAAGCTCTATCTTCTCACCGGGCGCTAGCTTAACGATTGGTATGTTCCCGCTAACGGGAATCACCGTTGTGTTCGGATCTTCTGGTACCATATCTCTAGAGTATACCGTTATGGGCTGGTCACCCGCCTCTGCTTTTAGGACATATCTAACGACGCATTTTTCACAACCCAGTTTGCTACCACATGTGCACTCCTCTGGCGGCACATAACGGTCGATGTCTGAGACGAAGGGGATCAAAGATATCCTGTGGGCAAGCACCTCGTTTGTCATTCCAGAGCTGTTCTCTATGATAAGCACCTCCTCGACCGCCATTGTAGGTACCTCAGATATTATGAGTCTCCTTATGGCGTTAGCTACCGCTAAGGGCACACCCTCAAACTCAATCTTCATCGACTTACCGTTCGACTCTAACAGCCTAACGACCATATTTCCGCCGCTCATGCCTTATCGGTCTCTTCCGACCTTTTATTAGCTGTTAGCTAAATACCTTTTCATTAGGAAAAGGGCCTTTATTTAGGCTTACATTTCTTCGACTATTGGTATTCCAAGGATCCTTAAGCAATTGCCCATGGTTATCAGATAAGCCCTCGTAAGGGCCAGCCTAAATTTCATAACCTCCTCATCATCCGTTAACACGGGACAGGATTCGTAAAAGTTATTGAAAGCCGATGCCAAGTTATAGGCGTAGTTGGCAAGCTTTTTGAGCAACATCAACTTTACGGATTCCTCCACCAAAAGGGGAAAGAGCGATATCTCCCTGAGGAGTGATATCTCTTGCATTTCTAAGGTTTCCCTCCGCTTAACTTCCTCCTGTTTTATCGGCGACTTTTCGAGTATCCTGCAAGCCCTTGCATAAGAGTACTGTAAGTAGGGCCCGGTATCTCCCTCAATCTTTAGAGCGTCCTCTCTATCAAAGACTATTATTTTATCCGCATCACCTTTCACCAGAGCGTATACGAGTGCCCCAATGGCCACATTTTCCGCAACGCTTTCGACCTTTTGTGGGTGCCAATCTGGATGCCTTTGAGATGTTTCGGATATTATCTTATTCTTTATGGAATCTATGACTGAGTCGACCTTTACGTATATACCTTCCCTACCTTTCATATGAACGAACTCGGCGCCGCTGACGTTTAAGCCCATCCTCTCCGCCTCTTTTGCGCTTAGAGAAACAACCTCGTAAGCGAAGTGCACATATTTCGAGGGGTCTGCACCAATTAGGCCAAGGGCATACTTCACTATTTCTTGCGGCCTCCTTTGCCTTACGTCCACAACGGCTATTGTTATATCAACATCCTTAACTTTAAAATCGATATCACCATCTATGTCGGTTATGAGTATATCGCTTTGATCTTTGTTCTTGCCGAATAATTTGTATTTGAAGTCTCTTTCAACTATTCCGAGTTTCCATGCTGCATACGCTATGTCCCTTGCCACATACGTAGTAGTCCCATCACTTTTTACTAACACCTCATCGCCCTCTTTACTAAGCGTTTTGTGAGCTGAAAGGTCTAGCATCCAGCAACCTGCCTTGGGCCCAGATGTAGCGAGGTAACAAGCATTATTTTTCTTGAGTTTTGAAAAGACTTCTTCCCACAATCCGAAGGCAACCACATCGCTTTCTCTGTTTAGAATGTCATATGAGGCACCTAACCTCCAGCATGTCTTTAGTTGTTCCTTTAAGACTCTGAGGGCTATCTCTCTGCTAAGTGCGAAGCTATCGCTCGACCTATCCTCTATCTCCTTGATCAACAGACGCTTCTTCTCGGATAACTCAGGCTTCTGCTCTAATAACTTATTGACCTCGACGTACACTTTGTCACCGCAGTATTCATCAAACCTCATACCTTCCGGCGGCTCCATTGGATACCCTAGATACTTGATGCCCAATATGATGTCGGCCATCTGGCTTCCGCTGTCATCAATGTAGTTAGCCACCAAAACGTTGAAGCCCGCAAACTTGTACAATCTGGCCAGCGCACTACCTAGACATACGTTCCTTGCATGGCCTACATGTAACGCCTTGTTCGGGTTCACGCTCGTATGTTCTATGAGTATACGCCGCCCCTTTCCCATGTCAGATGAGCCATATGCCTCGGCGGAGTTTAGAACATTTTCAATTATCTTGACGGCGTAGGAGGGCCAATCAGCATAAAAATTGATGAACCCCGGCCTAACGACCTCCACGGACTTTACTAAACCTCTTTTTCTTTCAATAACCTCCTTAGCCCTCGATGCGACATCTAGAGCAATATCCATCGGACTCTTGTTCAATTTTTTGGCAAGCTCGAAGGCAGAGGTACATGAGACCTCACCATGCTCCGGGGATTTGGGTATCTCGAGCTTTGGGTCTGGCAACCCAGCTTCCTCTAGAATTTTCGCTGATTCCGCAAGCAATGTCTTCACGGTCAACGGCTTTCTTCCCACCTAAGGTCTCAAAAGCCTTGATAAATCTTTAAGATTGGGCTTATTAAGTCGAAAGTAAAAACAAGCGTAAAATTAAAGGGAGCGAGCGTGATAACAAAATACCGCTGGGTCATACTCTTCGTAGCAGTGTTCGTAAGCGTGGTTGCTGCCATAAATTACTTTAAACCTCCGCCAATAATGCCTATTTTGATCGAGGCCTTCAGGCTAGATTATGCGATGGCCAGTCTTCTTATGTCCTCTTTCTCTATCTCTGCAGTTATCGTATCGCTCCCCACGGGGTCGTTAACTGAACGTTTTGGTCCTAAAAAGATAGGGACTCTTATGCTTGCATGTCTCACAATGGGCTCGATAATCGGGAGCTTCGCCCCGAACTATACAACCTTACTTATATCACGGTTCCTCGAGGGGTTTGCATTCGGTTCTGCACTAATATTCGCACCAGCGCTAATAACCATGTGGTTTCCTCCGAATGAGTTGGGAAAGGCTTTGGGTATCTTTGCACCATGTGTCCCAATAGGAATGCTTCTATCTTATGCGGTGGCACCCGCACTCGTAACAACATCGTGGCAAAGTATGTGGTGGTTTACCACATTGCTCTCGATAATAGCATGCGTGTTTTTCGTGACATTAATTAAAACGCCCCCAACCACTATAACCTACAAAGAAGAAAAGAAAGCAAGCGGAGTGGCTGCTTATAGGCACACTGATATATGGTTAGTGGCCTTTGGATGGCTTTGCTTTAACTTTGCAGCAATAGGCTTCTCAACTTGGTTACCCACACACCTTACCGAAATTGGTTACTCGCTGACATTAGCATCAGTAGTCTCAACAATTCCGATGGTTATGTGCATACCTATCGGTCCAATAGCAGGAGTTGTTGTTGACAAGATAAAATCTATGAAGAAACTTATCGTTACGTCCTGCATCCTTTCAGGCATTGCATTTCCGCTTTACATATTTTTCACAAGCAATTTTTGGATATTGACCGCATACGTGATCGCCCTTGGTACAATATGGGGATTCGTGCCAGCACCTACCCTTGCCAGCTCGGGCGCATTATTGGGACCTAAATTGGCTAGCGTTGGACTAGGAATCCTTAATTTCATGAGCAACATTGGATACCTCATAGGCCCATTAGTGCTTGGCATTATAATTCCGATGGGATGGAACATCGCCTTCGCAACGCTAGCCCCCATATGCTTTATTGGAGCAACCGCAGTAACCTTTGCGAGAAGGTTGAAGTAAAAAACTGCCCTTATTAAGATAAAAAGAACGCAAATAAGAGAGTTCCACATAATGTTAAAATGGGCTGACTATGCCAACGAACCTGCCGGCGGAGGCAAAGGCCAAGCTAGCTAAGTACAGAGAGGCTAGGACGCACGAGGAAAAAATTAAGGCATTAGAGGAAGCAATATCCTGCATACCCCACCATAAGCATACAGAAAAAATGCTCAGACAACTGAAAAAGAGGCTTGCCCAACTCAGGCGCGAGCTCGAGCGTAAACCAGTAAAAGGTGGTAGGAAGGATGAGTTCAGTATTGAAAAAGAGGGGGCAGCCCAAGTCGTACTATTGGGTGCTACAAACAGCGGCAAATCTTCATTACTCGCATTGCTTACGAATGCAAACCCTGAGATAGCCGAATACCCAATGACGACAAAGAGACCAGTACCGGGCATGATGGTGTACGAGGATGTTGAAATACAGGTGGTGGAACTCCCAGCAATTTTGACAGAAGCATTGGAAGAGACCAGCATAGCATACAAGAGTCTTGGTATGGCGAGAAATGCTGATCTTATAGCGGTCGTTCTGGACGCGACAAACAGGCCTCATGAGCAGCTCAGAAAGATTGTTGAAATGTTAGAGGATATTGGCGTAGTGTTGAAGAGGGAACGGACTAGGGTCATCCTTGAGAAGAAAGACAGCGGCGGCATAAGACTTGTTACATTCGGCAAGTTTCAAGGCAACATAGATGATGTTAAGAAGCTACTTGAAAGCGTCGGTATAAGAAATGCCGTGGTCAAGATAATCGGCGATGCCACAATAGAAGATGTCGAAGAACAGGTCATATACGAATTTGTTTATAAGAAGGGCCTTGTGATACTTAATAAGCTTGACCTTAACTCGGAATACTCGAGCGAAATCGAGGAAATGACCGCACGGCTTGGAATTCCGCTGGTAAGGTTCTCGGCAAAAGAAGGGAAGGGGTTGGAAGAATTGAAGCAACTGATATTCAAAACCTTAGAACTCATAAGGGTTTATACACAGAAGGACGGTATTGTCGCGAGGAAACCGATTGTCGTGCCGAGTGGCACAACCGTTGGTCAACTTGCATATCTCATCCATAAAGAGCTTGCAAGGGGCTTCAGGTACGCGAAGGTTTGGGGCAATTCAGTTAAAGTACAAGGTCAAAAAGTAGGCATCGACCACGTATTGCAAGATAAGGATTTGGTTGAAATATTCGCTCTATAGAGCGCCGGTACCATAAGTATTGGAATCAGGCAATGTTCGACGATGTCCTATTTTTGGGCAAGTTTACTTCCATGCTTTACTCTTTAACAATAGCAAGGCTACTACGGCGAATATTGCTATACCGTACAGACCTATGCCGAAGGATAATACGGGATCTGAAGGTGTGCAACAAAAGGCATGGAAGAACGATGCGGACTGATTGTTCACACCATGCATATAGGATACGAGCCAGACGCTACCTGATTTGAGAAAAGCTAGACCGAAGATCACGGACAAGGCAACTGTGTATGCGATCATCAAGAACACACCTTGCACAGGATAACCTGGATAGTTGTGACCCATAGCTATAACGGGTGCATGCCATACACCCCATACCAGACCGACGAGAAGGGCGGCCTTTAACTTACCTACGATGCCCGTCAGCTCCGTTTGGAGGTAACCTCTCCAGCCATACTCCTCACCAAACGTTACGAGTAACGTGAGAAAGGGCGATATGATTATCAGCTGGATTCCCATTAAGATAAGGGCGCCCATTAATCCAGATGCTTCAATATCCGAAGTAACAAACAACTCCTCTAATCTGACAGGTGTGCCCAAGCCAAGGTTGCAGTTTAGCCATGCCATACCACCGTAAAGCGCCACCAGAAGTGAGCCGAATATAAGATAATATTTGGAGCTTCCGAAAGATAGCCCCGCCCTACGGAAAGCATCACCACCCAACATGAACCTAAGAGCTACTAGGAACAGTAAACCTAAGCTTGTCATAGCGAACGTCAGCGTGTCTGCCAACTCAACGTATTGGGGTGAAATCCATGATGCTATAGAGAGTGTTAGAAAGACAGCAAAGTAAAGAAGGAAGAAATAAAAGAACAGCCTAGTTTTTTCTCGGAAAGTTCTAAAATATATGTTGCTGTCTTTTTCGAAGAACATCTTAAGGACGATTGCCGAGAAGGCCGGCACAAGCATCATAGTCATCATGGAAGTTCTAGCCTCAGCCGGTAGCTTGAAGCCGAACGCTAGGGCCATACCTAAGTTTAAGCCGTAAGTCAGAACGAAAGTCAACATGATGAAACGCATTACCTTTCTTCGTCTAACGCTGACTTCGGACAACCCATTCCAAAACAACACGACCCAAAGATAAGTTTTAGCGTGACTTGAGTGGAATAACCTTTATTACCCATGTGTTAGTGTGGTTTAGAGGTGGTCACATGATATACGAGGTCGCTTCGCTGTTACTGCTTTCACTCTCCGTAGTGTTCTCAATTCTAGCCGTTGAAGCAAATAGCCTGTATAGGTCCATATTTGGGCTTTTTGGTATGACAGCCACTATAGCCATATTATTCATACTGATGGGAGCGTACTATGCTGGCATAGCACAACTGCTAGTTTATGCGGGTGGTTTGATAGCCCTTATGCTGATCGTAGTCTCTCTGACGGTGGGTAAAGAGAAATGAAGCGTACGGAGCTTTTAGGTTCGATATCAACGCTCGTACTTGCAATAGCAATCCTGTACAGTTTTGCTACCAGTCCACCTACATACGAGCATTGGAATGATGCAACAAGCAGGCTCATAATGCCTAGCGCTTTAGAATCCGGTAAAGCTATAAGTATTTACATATGGGAGGATTTATTCCCGGCAGTAATCGCATTGGTTATAGCTTTATTGGCCTTTGTTATGGCCCTTGTAGTCTTACTTAGGAGGGAATGAAAGTTGTCGCTTTTTATCTTATACTATGTTCTTACTGCCGTTCTGCTTTTCATAATCGGCATCTATGTCCTAGCAACAAAGAGAAGCATCATAAAGATGATAATAGGTATTGAGATTATGATAAACGCTGCCCACTTAAACTTTATAGCACTATCTACAAACTTTCCTGGAGGCATGATAGACCCATTCGCTCAGAGCGTCGTCCTTATCTCTATGGCCGTGGGAGCAGCAGTCATAGCATTAGCCCTACTGCTTAGCGTCCATGTATACAGAACGTACAAGACGTTGGATATAACACTCCTGAGAAAGCTGAGAAGATAGCCAATTATTGTTGAAGGATACATTTAATTTTAGGTACACTATGTTATTCGGCTTGAAATCCTATGAGGTTAGGTAAGGCTTTCGGCTTTTTTCTGATGCTGGTCTCTGTCATCTTGGCTACGTTCTACATGACGTGGTTTTTCGGTTTCATAAACGGTCTTGATCCTGAACTCGCCGTGAAGATACCAATACTAATCATTGTCTTATTCTTCTTCTTTGTCGTAGGATGGATAGGGTACGTTATGTACACTACACCCATACCAAGGTCCTTCAAAGGAGGCTAAGAGCGGACAAGCCTCCCTTCAGGTGTTACCTCGCCCCTAATTATCCTTGATGACGATATCGGCTTTCCGTCTTCTGCTAGGATTAACGGGCATTCTATCACATCCAAAGGCTTCATCAAACTCTCGGTCCTTATTGTGTTTATTTCTAGAGCTCTGAATGCTGTAAATGGGCTGACCACGATTGCTTCCATAATAGCGTCAGTTACCGCAGGGCCATAGGGGTCGTCAAGTTTTACTATTGTTGCGTCATCAATCCAGTCATATTTCTCTAAAATCTTTCTTAGGTTATTCATGCGTTCATTATAAGGCCTTACATCATGAGTCTTCCCCAATTTCTTGGCAAGCTCATCGCTAGTAACACCTATCGTCACTTTCTTACCACTCCTGAAAGCCGTCAGGAGTAAAGCAAGATGTCCATAATGGATTACATCAAAGGTGCCTCCTAAGCATACACGGTTATACTTTCGCTCAGTCGGTAGAGGGGCCTTGAGTTCTTCCTCAAAATCTGCCGCGTACATCCTTAACTCATCCAAGATAACCATAGCCTCACCCAACGGCATACTCAGTCTCACGCTCAACTCTTCTGCACTTATGGATGGTTCGTTCATGATTATTTTGTCTCTAACGTAAGACTTGTGAACGGGATAGAGGCTCATGCTCCTAACAGTATCCACAAGAATCTTCCATAGAGGGTTTTTTACATAATCCCTTCTCAAGGTCAAACATCATATTTTCTTGAGGGACGTAATAAAAATTAACTGGCTTAAGTTATCGGATGGTTGCATAAGAAAAAAGATCTATTATCTTCGTTGCAACCTCAATGGAGGCCCTCTCTTGAGCCTCTAGGGTCTGGGCACCTATATGCGGTGTGCATATAACATTTGGGAGTTCGAGTAACTTCTTGTTAATAGGCGGCTCCACGCTGTATACATCCAAAGCAGCGCCCTTGAGCCGACCGGTTACCAAGGCTTCATAGAGAGCATCCTCATCTATTACGGCACCTCTCGACGTGTTAATTAAGAATGCTCCCTGTTTTATGAAGCGCATATTGTCTTTGTTCAACAAATTCCTAGTTGAAGGTGTCAAGGAAACATGGAGCGTTATGTAATCCGATTCCTTCAAAAGATCTACTAGTGGAAGAAACCTTCCCGAAACTTTCTTCAGAAAGTCTTCAGGTATTGGAACTACATCATTCATTAGTACTTCCATACCGAATGCCTTAGTTAACTCCGCGACCCTCCTACCTATTCTTCCCACACCGATTATACCTACGGTCTTGCCCCTTAATTCCACACCTTCGCATTTTCCTTTAGGCCAAACGCCCTTCTTCATTTCCTCATTTAGTAGGCATATGTTTCGTGAGAGGGCCAACATAAGACCCACGGTCAGTTCAGCTGTTGCATTCGCAACCGCATCACCGGCGCAGATTACCTTTATTCCCATTCCATGAGCAGCATCAACATCTATGTTATCCGTACCAGCCCCAACCCTTGCGATTACCTTCAGCTTCTTTGCTGCTTTTATGACGTCCCTGCTTACTTTTGTTCTACTTCTGACCATAATTATGTCGTATTCTGAAATAACATTCAATAACTCTTCGTGGGAGATTCCCTCGGCTAAGGTAACCTCAAAGCCTGCGTCTTTTAGCATTCTTATTCCAGCATTATGGACCTTATCGCAAACTAAGACTTTCGGAGGGTCGTCAATCAAACGGATCACCCTAGGTACGGCAGGTCTTTAATCCATGGATAGAGCCTCTTTAACTTTTCTATAGAATCCCTTATGGCGCTCTCGGGATATTCCCATTTAGGCAGCCTTCCTGCAAAGAACTCGTCATAGGCATGCATATCGAAGTGCCCGTGACCACAAAGGTTAAAGAGTATCGTCTTCTTCTCACCCGTCCTCTTACACCTCAAAGCCTCATCTATCACATACCTTATAGTGTGAGATGGCTCAGGCGCGGGCACGATTCCCTCTGTCCTAGCGAATATCGTTGCGGCTTCGAAGACGGATACTTGGTCATAGGCTACAGCCTTAATATAACCTTCCTTCGCGAGTAGGCAGAGTGTCGGCGCATCGCCATGGTACCTTAACCCTCCAGCATGTATAGGCGGTGGGATGAAGTCCGAACCTACTGTGTACATTGCTAAAAGCGGTGTCAACCTTGCTGTGTCGCCGTGGTCGTAAGTGTATATACCCTTAGTTAGGGTGGGGCAGGCCGTGGGCTCTGTTGCGATAAACTCTATGTCCTTCTCAGCCTTCTTCGTTACTTTGTCGTAGTAGAATGGCCAAAAGAGACCTGAGAAGCTACTCCCACCTCCAACGCAACCAGCCACCACATCAGGATACTCGTCCAAAACCTCTAATTGCTTCTTCGCCTCGAGACCTTGGACCGTCTGATGCATTAGAACGTGGTTAAGCACACTACCCAGCGTGTACTTCGTGCCTTCATGTGACAAAGCATCTTCAATGGCCTCGCTTATCGCTATACCTAAGCTTCCTGGATTCTGCGGATCGTTCTTCAATATGCTTCTTCCAAAGTTTGTCCTATCGCTGGGACTTGGTAGAACCTCTGCACCCCAAACCTGCATCATTATCTTCCTATAAGGCTTTTGATCATAGCTCGCTCTTACCATGTAAACCGTGCACTTTAGATTGAACAACATACAACCGAAGGCAAGCGCAGAACCCCACTGGCCGGCACCAGTCTCCGTGGTTAGCCTCTCCTGTCCCTCTTTCATGTTGTAGTAAGCCTGTGCGACAGCAGTGTTTGGTTTATGGGAACCAGGCGGACTAACGCCCTCGAACTTATAGTAAATCTTTGCCGGCGTCTTCAGATACCTCTCGAGTCCTATCGCCCTATATAACGGTGTTGGTCTCCACAGAGCATAGACCTCCCTTATCTCCTCAGGTATTGGAATCCATCTCTCCATGCTCATCTCTTGCCTGAGCAACTCCTTCGCAAAGACTCTCTCAAGCTTTGCCGGTGAGACCGGAGCTCTCGTCTCAGGATCTATTGGTGGAGGGAGGGGCTTTGGCAGATCTGGCAGTATGTTGTACCATTCTTTTGGTATTTCACTATCGTTTAGGACTACTTTACGCTGCATGGTGTCTTTTTCGAATTTTGAGCTTTAATAAACGTTATGTGCAAAAATGAATGCATTCGCAACAATGAACAAAATTGTGTATTCAACATACGTCAAAAAAATTCAAGTAAACTACGACAATCGGAAAGCATGCCCTTTAAAATGTATAGAATGTTTACTTGAACCATTAGAATGTTTATATGCACAAATATGTGCACGCATAGCATAAGGCAATCTAGGTAAAAGATTTAAAATACCCACTATTTTGCAATTTTTTAATGTTGCTGGTAACACCAGGTCCTACGGAACTTCACAAGCGTGTCCTTGAGGCGATGTCCAAGCAGGTAGTCAGCCATAGAGGGCCCGAGCTTCGGGAACTCTACACTTCTTTAGTCGAGAAGTTTAGGAAGTTGCTCAAAACCGATGGTAGCGTATTTGTTCTTGCATGTTCCGCCACAGGCGGCATAGAGTGTGCTGTCTCAAATATAATAAACAAAGGCGATAAGGTGCTATCGCCGGTGTTCGGTGTTTTCTCCGAAAGGTTCGCTGAAGCTGCAAAGTTCTACGGCGCTGAGATTACCTATTTAAACATCAAACCACAAACTGCCCCAAATCCTGAAATCATCAAGAGAGCACTCGACGAAAGAGCATACGACGTCGCATTGTTGGTATACAACGAAACCTCAACTGGTACAACAAGTAGAGAACTTCACGAAATTGTTAGGGCGTGTAAGGAGCGTAACGTTCTCGTCGCAGTAGATGCGGTCTCTGCAGCTGGAGGACTACCCCTCAAAATTGATACTTGGGGTATAGATGTTTGTGTTATCGGTAGCCAAAAGTGTTATGCAGGCCCACCGGGTCTTTCGATAATAACCGTAAGCGAAGAGGCTTGGAATAAAATTAGAAGTTCTAGGAGACCTTTCTACTTTGACCTCATCAAGTATAAAAAATCTTATGAGGAAAACCGTGAGACACCTTTCACACCGGCAGTCAACCTGATGTATGGAATGGATGAGGCGCTTAATATCGTCTTAGAGTATGGAGCGGATAATTGGATAAAAAGGCACATAGACTTTGCTAACAACATCTACGAAGTTCTTGAGAAAGCTAACGTGAGGCTATTCGCAGAGAAAGATTATAGATCACCTACAACAATCTCGATTTCGTTACCGAACAACGTGACGGATTCTGAAATTCTCAAAGAGCTCAGGGTTAAGTATGGCATAGTAGCCGCTGGCGGTATGGGAAGCATGAAAGGCTCGCTTATAAGGGTCGCCAACATGGGAAACCTTAGCGTGGAAAAAACTGTTAAGGTTTATGATGCCATCTTAGATGTCATGTCATTCAAGGTTGATGGTATAAATCGTCAAGCCATTGGAGATCTGGAGGAACGTTTACGTAAAATGGGCTATTGACAACCAATCTATAAAACATTTATCTTAACAATATTTCTGAATAACAAGCAAAAAGTCGGAGGCATAACCTGATGTCTAGCAAAGAGGCTCCTTTCTGGGATCATGTTAGAGAGCTGGGTATGAGGCTTAAACGTATACTCATAGCAGTATTCGCCGCGACAATATTCATGATGGTATTCCCCGCAGACCCTGTTGCACTCATCGCAAACCCCATACAGTTTCTAGAAATGTATGAGCCTATTGTGGCAAGAGTGCTTACGTTGGTTAATAGTTACATACTTCCTGAAGGTGTGAAGCTGATAGCCGGCGAACTTTCATCACCTTTTGAGATCTGGATTGTGGCTTCAATACTCATCGGACTCCTTCTCAGCATGCCCGTCGTTGGTTATGAGATATACGCTTTTGTTAACCCTGCATTCTATCCTCATGAAAGGAGACTCATCTATCCGTTCTTAACGGCGTTCATAACCCTCTTCTTCGTTGGTGTTGCCTTTGCATTATTTTTTGTCCTGCCAGCTTTGATGAGGTTCTTATTGATATTCGCCGTCATGTTTAAAATAGAGGCGACAATTACCGCCATATCCTTCTACACGATGGTCTTTTTTACAGCTTTAGCCACTGGTATGGTCTTTACTTTTCCCGTGATACTCATTCTTCTCATAAGAGTCGGTATAGTTGGAACAGCTCCGTTCAAGAAATACAGAGGATACATTTATGCATTTATGTATATAGTTGTGGCATTTATTACACCAGATGGTGGAATAGCAGGCAACTTCATACTGTTCATACCACTCGTTGTAATGTTTGAAGTTGCGCTTATTATTGGGAGAAGGTATGAAAAACAGAGGTTTAAAGAGTTGTATGGTGAGCTTAAGTGCAAGTTCTGCGGTGCTGAAATTTCACCGGATGACGTATTTTGTCCGAAGTGTAATAGGGCTCTTAAGTAAGCAAGCAACAACTTGCATCGTAGTGTCGTGTAAAAAAGTTTTGCGATCAGAGCATTTCCTGACTTCTATGACTTGAATTAACGATTAATAGATATACCGTAACCTTTTTCATTGTTACTTAACCATCGTAAAAGCATTGCGGTTCCACATGTACAATCAAAAAAGAAAAGCTATATTATACAACTAACCCTCATCCGTGCAGGTGAAATGTACCGCCAAATTCGATAGCCCTTCCGGAAGGAGTGGGCAATAATAAGGTGGAGTGTGACCTATTTGTCGCTTTTCCAAGGTAGATACGACCCCAAGAAGATTGAGGAAGCAGTAGCGAACTGGTGGCGTGAGAGAGATATTCAAAAGAAAGTCTTCGAAGCCAATAAAAACGCACCCATATTTTCTTTCTTAGAGGGGCCGCCGACGGCAAACGGTTTCATGCATGTGGGCCATGCCAGAGGCCGGGTATACAAGGACATAGTGCTCAGATACCAGACGATGAAAGGTCTGAACGTGTGGAGGAGGGCCGGCTGGGACTGCCTAGGATTACCTACAGAGCTAGAAGTTGAGAAAAAATTAGGCTTTACCTCTAAAAAGGATGTGGAAATGTTTGGTCTCGAGCGTTTCGTCGAGGAGGCCAATAAACTCGTAGACTTTTACATAGACCATTGGAGAAGGGCTTCCGAAAGGCTTGCGTTGTGGCTTGACTATGAGAACGCATACGAAACGAGAAAAGAGAATTATATGGAGCACGTCTGGACCTTACTCAAGAAAGCATATGAAGATGGCAACCTTGTTGAAAGCTTTAAGGTTGTTCACTACTGTCCTTCATGCGAAACACCACTTTCCTCCCATGAAGTATCGCAAGGTTACGAAGAAGTAGAAGACCCGTCCGTATATGTAAAGTTCCCCCTTAAACGAAGTAAAAACGAGTACGTTGTGATATGGACAACAACACCTTGGACACTTCCGGGGAATGAGGCTGTCGCGGTTAATCCAAACTCAAAATATGTCGAGTGCGAAGTCGGGGACGAAATATGGATAATTGGTGAAGAAGCATTGGAAAGGGCGATGAGTGACATGGGTGTGGAAAGTTACAAAGTAATTCGGAGGGTGAAAGGATCAGAACTTGTGGGTGAAAGTTATTGGCATCCACTTGCTGAAGAAGTTCCTGCACATAAGAAGCACAACAACCCAGCTCACATGATAGTGGCCGCAGATTTTGTTACAATGGTTGAGGGTACAGGATGCGTGCACGTCGCACCAGCGCACGGACCAGAAGACTTCGAACTTGGAAAGTCGTTGGGTATACCAATATTTTGTCCTATAAGACCTAACGGTACATTCACAGAGGAGGGCGGTATGTATGCTGGCATGTATTTCAAGCAAGCCGGTGAACGGGTGTTACAAGACCTAAAGTCAAAAGGTTTGTTGGTGAAAGAAGGAAAAATTGTTCATACGTATCCATTCTGCTGGAGATGCGGGACCCCACTCATATATCTGGCAAGCCGTCAATGGTTTCTTAAGATAGACAAAATTAAGGAGAAAATGTTGGAAGAGAATAAGAAAGTAAGGTGGCAGCCTCAATGGGCTGGAATGGGTAGATTTGGAGACTGGATAGCGGGCGCGGAGGATTGGTGCATATCAAGGACAAAAATATGGGGTACACCGTTACCAGTTTGGACTTGCACAAATTGTGGAGCGAAAAAAGTTGTAGGTAACAAAGCTGAGCTCGAAAGTGCCATAAAGAAGCCCGAAAAAATCAGACTCTTAAGACCTTGGATAGATGAAGTTGTTTTCAGGTGCGAAAATTGCGGTGGCGAGATGAAGAGGGAGCCATTCGTATTGGATACTTGGCTGGATTCTGGCGTAGCCCATTTCGCAAGCGTTGATTATTTAAGGAACAAAAATTTGTTCGAAAAGTTATTCCCTTACGATTTCATAACAGAGGCTATAGATCAAACTAGGGGATGGTTCTATACGCTTCTCTTCACATCAGTACTCTATTTCGGAAGAGCGCCCTTCAGTTCCGTGCTTAACCAAGGACACGTTCTTGATAGCGAGGGCAAGAAAATGTCAAAGTCTAAAGGCAACGTGGTATGGGCCATGGATGCCTTTGAGAGGTTTGGTGTTGACCCACTAAGGTTATACTTAGTTTCGAAAGCCAAACCTTGGGACACTATCAATTTCGTACCAGAAGAGGTTGATAGAGTTGCCGAGGAGTTGAACATACTTTGGAACGTTTTTGCTTTTGCAAAAACCTACTTCGACCTCGATAAATTTGACCCAGAGAAATACCGAGTAGAGGCAATGTTAAAGTATGCTGATCCTGTTGATAAATGGGTATTATCGAGAATAAACTCCCTAGTAAAGCTCGTTACAAACTCTCTTGAAGATTTGGAGATATATACTGCCGCAAAATCCATAAGGAGCTTCATTGTAGAAGATCTGAGTCATATTTATATCAGAAGCATAAGGCGCAAGATATGGGTGGAAAAGGCGACTGTGGATAAGCTTACTGCATATTCCGTGCTCTTCTATTTGATGAGAAAGTTGGTGACCCTGCTGGCACCCTTCGTACCGTATCTCTCTGAGTACATTTTTGCTGCAATAAAGCAAAAGGATGATCCGGAGAGCGTTCATCTGTTAAGATGGCCAAGAGTTGACGAGGAGTTCATAAACCAAGAGTTAGAGGACAACATGGATATCGTCCAGTCCGTGTTGAGTAGTATACTAGCAGCGAGGCAGAAAGCAGGAAGAAAGCTCAGGTGGCCAGTTAAATCCATAACGTTAGTCCCAAAGACTTTGAAGGCTAAGCACGCTCTAAATCAGTTTAGAGATTATTTGAAATCTCAAGCTAACACCGAGGAGCTCATCATATTAAATGTGGGCGAAAGGCCAAGATGGCTCCGTAGAAAGGCCGTACCTGTTCTTTCGTCCCTTGGCCCTAAGTTTGGCCCAAGACTCGGCGACGTTCTCAAGACGATCCGTTCATTTCCAGCCGAAAAGCTTGAAGAAACCATAACAAACGACGGTGTTGTAAAGATGACACTCCAAGATGGGACGATAGTGGAGCTAACGGGTTCTGACGTAAATTTCCTTGATGAAATACCAGAGAATTTAAGTTATGAGGACGGACGCTTTGCTGAAGTTTACGTCGATCTGACTGAGACAGAGACCATAAAATTAGTGTCATTAGCCAACGAGTTGATAAGGAGGATACAGGTCATGCGTAGAGAAATAGGGCTCGATATCGACAAGGTCGTTGAGTGTATATTGGTATCTAGTTCCGAAGAACTTGTTAAAGTTGTTGAGAGAATGAGTGATTACATCGAGGAGGAAACAAGAACGAGGCTGAAGGTTTATGAACAGACATCCGAGCCAGAAGAGAAGTTTTATAAAAAGGACTGGAAGATAGGCCAAGTACAGGTAAGGATAGCTTTAAGTAAAGAATGAAAAAGTAGCAGGAGAACATGTCGTTACCCTTGCATGAGCTTGTTAGAAGGTTTGGTGAACTTACGGAGGAGGATTACTGTGTCCTTTCTATTATGGAAAGGAATTTGGGGAAATTTCGTGAGGTACCATATCAGGTCATCTTACAGTCAATTAAGTTCAGCGAAACAAAGTTAGAGCGGAGTTTGGAAAAACTTCACCGTCTAAGGCTTATCTGGAGCCCAAAGGGTAAGAAAATTGCGTACGTGTTAAATTATCTCGGCTTGGACGCCCTTGCCCTAAGGACTCTATCATCAAAGGGAATAATATCCGGGCTGGGCATGCCCATCGGTATGGGAAAGGAAGCGGATGTTTATGACGCAATAAGCCGTGAAGGGAGGAGACTCGCGGTAAAGTTTTTCAGGATTGGAAGGCCGAGCTTTAAAAAATACGAAAGGGTTAGAGAATCCTTGGTTAGAGTTCATAACTACTTAGAGGCATCCATTAAGGCTGCGCAAATGGAATTCAAAGCCTTGTTGCTGCTCGTCGGAAAGGTACCAGTTCCTGCACCGGTCTATAGGACAAGGCATGTTGTAGTAACTGAGCTATTCGAGGGGATCGAGCTTGCTTCACTTTCTGAGCTTGAGAATGCCGAAAAAGTTTTACTAAAGATAATAGATGCCATAAAGTCCGCTTACGAGGCTGGCGTGGTTCATAGAGATCTTAGTGCCTATAACGTCTTAATCAAACCTGATGGGAGCATAATGCTGATAGACTGGCCTCAATGGGTGAAAAGGAGCCATCCGCAGGCATCCCTTTATCTAGAAAGGGATGTTAAGAACATACTGAGTTTTTTTGCTAGAAAATGGGATGTTCGGAATATACCCCCGGAATATGAGAAGATTATTGAGGAAATTACTGGGAAAAGCATTAATATATATTACGAGTGACAAAGAGCGATAGGGACAAGGCGGCATGGGCTTTTATAGAGCATCCATAATTTTGTGTGCCATTGGTATAGCAATAGCACTCATTCCAACGGTTCTTTATATCGCGTATTCTCAGGAGCTCAGTTTTTTGAAAACACTAGAAACCGAAGTTGCGAGTGGCATACCACTATACCTAGTGTTTTCGTTCGTGGGAGTCGCGGTGACGCTCGTAGGGCTAATAACGTTTGTAAGAGCTATCAGGCACGCGCAAGAACCTAGCGCACCACGTGTTAGGACGGGAACCATGCCTAGGATTGTATCGCCAACCCCAACCGTAGCTAGGCCGACACCCACAAGGGGAGCCGTAACTCGGCAACCACCGGTGAAGCGTATTGAAGAAGTCGTTGAATCTATAGAAAAGGAGCTAGAGGAGGCTATAAACAAAGCGTCTGTGGAACAGCCTACCCCTCCACCAAAACCACAACAAGAGGTTCAACAGAAGGCCGCTATAAAAGTTATTACAGCAGGCACGGATGAAGTGTGCCCATCCTGCGGGGCCATAAATCCCTTAGGCCAGAAAAAATGCACGGAGTGCGGGGCCGATATTTATGTTGAAGACCCTAACCTTCCGAGCTGCCCGGTATGTGATGCTCCCTTGAAGAACCCACAGAAGTTGACTGATAAAATATATGTTTGCAGGGTATGCTTCAGTGAGTTAGAGATTCCGAAGGAACTTTCGAAAAAGCTTTAAGTATGATTAAAATTATGTAAAAGTAAAGCGCGTGATCTGTATGCCAACGATCGAAAGACCTTTGACGGTCATCACCAAATACCTTAATAAACCCATCAAGGTTGTCCTAAAGAACGACTTAGTTTATGGTGGGACGATGGTGGAGTGTGACAGTTATATGAACCTTGTGATCGAGAAGGCCGCCGAATATCAGGGAGACGGCAAGAAGGTGAAGTATTCAAAAATCCTAATACGTGGAAATAACATAATTTACATACAATTAACTCCCATTTTAGAGGATTAATAGTGAGTAGTAGATTTATAACGAGGACGTCTACGCTTAACGTAGGCGGTGTTGACGTGAGCGGCGACATAATCATCGAGCCATTAAGACATAAACCAGTTAGTGAGCATGCCTGCGAGTTTGTTGAGCGGAAAGGCTTAGGTCATCCAGATTACATAATAGACTCTGCATGCGAGGCTGCTAGTGTAGCCCTCTCAAAATACTATCTGCAAAATTTTGGAAAAATCTTGCATCATAACGTTGACAAAGGTCTGCTGGTCGGAGGCAGAGCCGTTCCAAGGTTTGGTGGCGGTATTGTTGAGGTGCCGATTTACATACTAGTGGCCGGTCGTGCAACTGTAGAGGTAAATAGCCCAACTGGTAAGACGAGGATACCTGTAGAGGACATAATGATGGAAGCAGTCAAAGAGTTTATCAAGAAAAACTTCAGATTCCTTGACGCTGAGAAGCACGTGGTAATAGACTTCAAAGTTAGACAGGGTTCGGCTGATCTTAAAGCAATAGTGGAGGCCTCTGATGAGATGCCGTTGGCGAATGATACATCATTCGGTGTTGGCTATGCGCCCATGACCCAGCTGGAAAAGCTTGTTTACGAGTGCGAGAGGATGATAAATTCAAAAGATTTCAAGAGAGAGATCCCTGCTAGTGGAGAAGACTGTAAGGTTATGGGCTTGCGAGTGGGTAAGAAGATACGCCTAACTGTTGCTGATGGTATCGTCAGTAGTCTTACACATAACGTGGACGAGTACAAAGCGACGAAGGAGGCGATAAGGGAGAAGGTCCTAGACCTAGCCTCTAAGTATGCTAGTGACCATGATGTCGAAGTTTACGTGAACACGGCCGATATATTTGGTAAGCGTCCAGGAGAGGAGGTTGTATACTTAACGGTTACAGGCACTTCTGCAGAAGCTGGTGATGACGGTAACACAGGTAGAGGCAATAGGGTTAACGGCCTCATAACACCGAACAGACAAATGTCGTTAGAGGCGACGGCTGGAAAGAACCCTGTGTCGCATGTCGGGAAGATATACAATGTTGCTGCCAAGTTGATGGCAGAAAGAATATACGAAGAGACGAAAGGTGTCGAAGAAGTCTACGTGAAGATTCTCAGCCAGATAGGGAAACCGATAGACAAACCACAGGTCGTCTCGGTAGAGTACATACCATCGCATGGATGTAGCGAAAACAGCCTACATTATGAAATTACAGAAATAGTAAAGGAAGGTCTTAGGAACATCAGGGACATAACGAAAATAGTCTTAGAAGGTAAGACTACGCTATTCTAAAAATAATGTCTCGTTCATGTAGGCAGATTTAGTAATCTCAAGATCGTTATGTAAACGTCGTTTTTTACTGGGAACCATATGAAAAACCAAATGAGTTGCGCAGATATTACTGCAATCAGCAACGTCGTCATCCAATCCCCCCATTCCTTAAACCGACACAAACCGATCGCAAGAGCCGGTACTGTCGCATAGAAGTAAAACGGAAAGACCCAACGCTCCAAGATGTGCGCTATTGGAAAGTATGGTAGATAGGTAAATGCTATCCAGCTCAAGACCAAGACTTCACCAAATATAGCATGGTTTTTCCTAATGTTGAACACTAGTTTATAGACATAGATCGGAATAAGAAACCATATTGACCACCATACCGGACTATGGATGCCCCAGTAAGCAACAGGGTGATAAACTGCAGAGTCTGACTTTACCGTCTCTATGTAATAAGGTGCAGGTTTAAAAGGACTTATCAGGTTTATCCATGATAGGGGCATATCAACTTCAGACGGATTTGTATACTTGAGCTTGCTGTGATAATTTAACATGAATGCTATGTGTTCAAAAGGTGTTTGAAAGGTGTTGTACGTATAATCATAGAGCCATAATCCCAAGAGAAAAACGGCAGCCGTTATTAGGAACACTTTACAAAGATTCTTGAACAAAAACGGAAACTTGTCTAATTTCTTTGTCCATCCCCTTAGACTTTGTGCAACAACTATTACCAAGATTGGGCCAAGAATGCTCAAAAAACTGAGCTTACAAAGTAAGGACAAGCCCATGAAAATACCTGCCAGAACGTACCTCTTTCTAAGAGCAAAGTAAACCGCAATTAGGGAAAAAGCCATGGCAGGTGCGTCGAGCATGGCTATTGAGCTTAAGTTAAATGACATGACATCCGTGGCAAACAATAAGGACGCAACATATCCCACAGACTTTCTGCTGGAAATTTCTTGGGCTATAAGGCCGACCATCATTACAGATATCGCACCGGAAATTGCTATGAAGATTCTCCACCCAGCAGCATTACCTACACCATCTCCGAGAAGCAACATACCTGCCATGATGATGAATTTGGCGAGAGGAGGGTGCTCATTGTTTGCCGCCTCACCTCTCATGAGCTTTCTTACTGCTGGAATGTAGTGGGCTTCATCAAAAATAAAACCACAACCCTCACCCCTCATACTCATACACGCTTCAGGCGGCGCAGAAGGGCTTGGAATATTCACTATAAGCAACTTGACAGCTAGAACAGCGGTCGTTAATATTAGGATGAAGTATTTTTGAAAAAATTCGTATATCCTATTAAGGCATCTCATTGATAAGGAGGGAGCTTTAAAGCGCATCGCTCACTCAACTTTCAATAGAGTTTTTTCGTAACGTAAGGTCCTTCTTTCACATATCCGTGCTTATAGTAATATTCCCTAACACCTACGCCGCTTATCACGACAACCTTTCTACATCCTTCCTCAGCCGAGATTCTTTCCGCCTCGGAGAGTAATTTTGATCCAAAACCCCTGTGCTGCCAACTCTTATCTGACGGTTCATCACCTACTGGTGTCATCTGACCGTATACGTGTAACTCTCTCACCAAAGCAGCCCCTTCCAGCTCAGATCTCAGCGCTTCTGATGGTATCCTCAACCTAATGAAGCCAAGAAGTATGTCGTTCTTCACGTCTTCATAGGATAGAAAATACTCCAAACCATTTGACGCTTCATACTTTAAGGTTCTTAACTCTATATTGTCCATGTCCGGATAGATACCTTCCTTTAAGGCCTTATGACCAGCTTCACGACATCTTATGCATCTGCAAGGCCTGCCCATCTTTTTTAATCTTCTCTCAACTATTTCCCTTAAGTTGTACAACCTGTTTCCTGAGACCGCCAATTGTAGAGGGATTTCTCTTTGGACCCTGATTATCCTAACATAGGGGGGCACCATGCTGAACCATTCACAAAGAAGGTTGACCAACTCCTCATCATTATAAGACCTGTACATGCCTTCTTGCCACATTTTGTAAAGCTCAGTGCCTGGAAGGACTAGTGTGGGATAGATTTTCAGCATGTCTGGCCTGAAGTCAGGGTTCTCGAATAACTCCTTGAACATTTCTAAGTCCTTCTCATAACTCGATCCTGGTAAGTTGGGCATAAGATGGTAACAAACTTTGAACGCTAAATCCTTCAGAATCCTTGTGGAATTAATGACGTCAGCGACTGTATGATTTCTCTTGCATATTCTGTAGATTTCATCATCAGGTGCTTGAACACCCAACTCCACCCTAGTTACTCCCATTTCGAGAAGGGCGTTAGCCTGTTCTAATGAGACACAATCCGGTCTTGTCTCCACAGTTATTCCAGATACCCTTCTATTGCTGAATTCTGCCTTAGTTAAAGCCTCCTCGAGTGTTATAGCCTCTAGCTCAGCTACCGCTTCCAAACAACGTTTCAAAAAATAGCGCTGGAAAGGGATGGGAAAAGCCGTAAAGGTGCCACCTATTACTATGATCTCGACCTTATCAACTTCATGGCCCATAGAACGTAAAGTCTCAACCTTTTTCTTTGCTTGTAAATATGGATCGTAGGAGCTCATGCTAGCCAACTTGACGGCGGCTTCCTCACCAGTGTAGCTCTGAGGCGTATTGTGCTCAACACCTCCTGGACAATAAACGCACTTGCCATGCGGACATCTGCTAGGCGGTGTTACAACAGTAATTATAGATACGCCAGAGGCCGTTCTGACCGGTTTAATCCTTAGTATGCGGGCAAGTTTCTTTCTCTCGCTTTCATCCGTAATCGCCCCTAAAATCTCTAAGTTTGATGGTACGCGACCAAAGTTCATCTCCTTAGCAACGGATATCTTAAGACTTGAAATGTTTCCGCTAAAGCCTCCGCGACACCTATCCATAAGAGCTTTCGCGAACTCTTTTAATGCGGCCTCCTTCACCATCATCCTCATCACCCTACAGGCAATATCTTACTTTAATCCTATTCGCCCCTTAACGCCGGCAACACATTTTTACTCAAAAGCACCATAGCCCTTTGCGGGTCGGGTCCAATTGGTGAACCGATAACTATGTGTTCATAACCAAGAGACCGTATGGCAAGAAGTCTCTCACTTACCTGTTTAGGCGTCCCATAAATTGCAAACTTATCAACCTCATCCTCGACTAAAGACTTAGCTTCTTGAAGATTCATACGCATGATCGCCGACCTAACTTTTGATGCTTTTTCTATGTTTACGTCCAACCGTTTGAGGACTGCATCACTTGAGCCCGCAAGTATGTATGCAGCATAAGGCAGCACTGCCTTTTTCGCAAGTAAAACGTCATCGGATATTGAGACGGGTGTGTGGGCCACTATGTCAATATCTGATACACGCCTTCCGGCTTCTGCACTCGTGCAACATACCAAATCGCGTGCAGATTTTAACATATTCTCATCAGAGAAGTTTATGAGTACACCATCCGCAAAGCGTGCTGCCATTCTGAGCATGTTATCACCCTGAGCGCCTACATATATGGGGACGTTATCTTGAACTCCGAAATTTATCTTCACGTTGATTAACTTAAACATAGAGCTGCAAACATTCATAGATTCTCCCCTCAAGAGACTCCTGATGATAAACAGCGCATCCCTTACGACTCCTACAGGGTTAGGTCTTTCAAAACCTAGCTGCATAAGACTCAGAAAGTCGCCTGCCCCTATACCACATACAACCCTGCCCTTTGCCAAATCCGTCAGGGTTAAGACGCTCTGGGCTATGTATGCTGGGTGGTGTATGTACGGGCTTAGGATCCCGGGACCTATTTTGGTACGATGAGTAGCCGAGGCGATAATGGCTAAGGTAATGAATACGTTTCTGTTATGATAATGGTCGCTGACCCAGATCGTATCGAAACCAAGTCCATCAATCAATTTAGCTAAGTCCCTAAGAACGGGGGGAGGCCACTTTGGTGCAAACTCTACAGAAAGTTTAAGGGTCAAGAGACTCACCGTTTACTGACCACATTTTGCTTAATATGAAGGCGCTTTAAAGTTATGCATGTAGAGTTTGGGAAACGGTTATATTTTTATGGGCTTTCTAAAAGGCATGTTCGTCTCGAAAAGGGCAACCGTGAAAGGATATCCATGCCAAGGCTGCTATGTGTTCGGTAGCAGCTATATTGGTACCGGCACGTTCATCGACACGAACGTTGTGGTAGGCTATCCTTCTAGAGGCAAGCTTATAAAGGCAGGATTTGAGGGCCGGCAGGCAATCGAAGTTTTGGATAGTTTGAGTAATGGTTCCAAAATAGGCGACGGCTGTATCGTAAGATGCGGTACTGTTATATACGAAGATGTAGACGTGGGAAATTGTGTGGAGACAGGCCACAACGTCCTCATAAGGTCTGGCTCAAAAATAGGCGATAATTGCGTTATAGGCACAGGAACTCAACTTGACGGTTCCGTAAAGATCGGCAGTAATGTCAGGGTTGAATCGATGGTTTATTTGCCTCACTTAACCGAAGTCGGCGACAATGTGTTTTTGGGACCGGGCGTCAAGGTGACGAACGATTTGTACCCGCCAAGTAAAAGACTCCTAGGGGTACGTATAGAAGATGGTGCTTCGATAGGTTGCGGAGCAATATTACTAGCCGGAATAACTGTCGGAAAGGGGGCGGTCGTCGCCGCCGGTGCTGTAGTCACGAAAGACGTCCCGCCCGGCGTTGTTGTTAAAGGCGTACCTGCTAGATTGTACATGACCAAGGACGAATTCCTAAAGAAAAAGTCTGATTATGAGGTCAAGGGTTCACGGCACGATATATAAATCATCTACTCATAAATGAGGGGGAGCCATGGTATATAGAGGTTAAGTTTAAATTTACAAAAATCATATTAGTACTTTGCTAAGGAGAGTGGGTAATGCCGGATATATGCCCGCGTTGTGGACTACCGAAATCGATTTGTGCTTGCGAGACGATAAGCCGTGAACAACAGCACGTTAGAGTGAAGCTAGAAATGAGGAAGTGGGGTAAAGTATCTACTATTATAGAAGGTTTAGATGGTAACAAGAAAGACTTGATGGAGATAGCATCAAAACTAAAGTCTGTGTGCGCATGCGGTGGCGCCCTTAAGGATGGTGTCATAATTCTCCAAGGCGATCATAGGGAGAAAGTAAAAGAGGTTTTGGTGAGTATGGGCATACAGCCTGAAAACATTGACGTGATATAAGGGTTACATATGTTAACTTGTACTTGTAGTGGAAGTCTGTGTGGATGTTATACCTTCTAGGATGTCCTTTAAACCTTTGAATCTGTTGCGGACAGTTACTTCTGTCACACCAGCCGCCCTTGCTATGTCCTTCTGCGTTACGTTCTGACCCGTCTCTTGACAAGCCATATAGAGCGCAGCTGCTGCCATGCCTACTGGGTCCTTTCCCACAGTCGCACCCTTTGATGAGGCTGTCGCTAGCACCTTGATGGCCTCTTGTACGACCTTTTCTTCTAAGCCTAATTTTGACGCTATTTTGTAAAGGTAGATCTTGGGGTCGGCAACTGGTACTTTAAGGTTCAGGTGCTTTAAGAGCAGACGGTAGCCTTGGGCTATTGTCTTCCTCTTCACTACAGGATAAGCTTTTTCGAATTCCCTTAAGTCCCTTGGCGTATCCATCATCCTGCAAGCTGCATAAGTCGCCGCGGCCATTATAGACCTTATCGACCTTCCACGAACAAGACCAGCCTTCAGTGCATTCCTGTATATCAGCATAGCCCTTTCCGCAACTGCCTTCGATAGGTGTAACTTGTCAACGTATATTTCAAGAATGTTCACTGCTTGTTGAAGGTTTCTAGTCTCAGACGTGTTGACCTGTGATATCGCATCAAGCTTCTTGAGTCTTAGCATTTTCTCCTTAACTTCTTTGGGGAGTTTCCTCCCTGCGGCATCCTCGTCCACTTTTTCGATAACCGTTGATAATCCATGGTCCCTATACATTATGGAAAGTGGCGCACCAACTCTGCTGCGGCTCTCATCCTCTTCATCTATGTTTCTCCATTCAGGACCCCAATCAACGTCCCTCTCAAGGATGACGTAACCGCAGACTGGGCAGCTTACTTCGCCAGTCTTAGCATCAGTTATTAAAGCAGCGTTTCCGCATTCTGGACAAACCATTTCGTCCTTCAAGCCTCTCATCTTTGGCATGCGCCTTTTCACCCCTTCATTACCACTATTACTGGACGTCACCCCTCACCTAATTTTTATATAAAGGTTACGAAATCTATAATTGTATCTGCATATCCAATATATAAGCTTTTTGCTTCATTGTGGCGGCGGTATAACGCATAGACCACCCTAGTCAGAGACAGGTCTTATATCGTTATAAAGATATTAGTAACCGCTATCACAAAAGTCTCGAAAATGGGAATAAAAGTTTATAACACCCTTACTAGGCGGCTGGAAAATTTTGAGCCTTTTGAGGACAATTTTGTAAAGATGTACGTATGCGGACCGACCGTCCAAGACGTAGCGCACTTGGGTCATGCAAGAACCTACATAGCCTTCGACGCCATAATAAGATTCCTTGAGTACAGAGGGTATAGAGTATTCTACGTTAGGAATATCACGGATGTTGGACACATAAGAGAAGAGTCTGGTAGGGATAGGATACTAGAGGGTGCTGATAGAGAGAAGCTTGAACCGATGGAACTTGTGGACAAATATATGCTGATGTTCTTTGAGGACATGGACGCATTAAAGCTCAGAAGACCGAACATACAACCTAGGGCAACGATGCACATATTAGACATGATCGAAATGACCAAATCGCTGATAGAAAAGGGGTACGCATACGAAGTAGATGGTAACGTATACTTTGATGTATCCAAATTCCCGGACTACGGTAAGCTATCAGGAATCAAATACGAAGAACTCATTAAACATAGGATAGAGCCCGACCCGAGAAAGAGGAATCCAGCTGATTTTGCACTTTGGAAGAAAGCTGAAAAGGGTTATTTGCTAAAATGGCCCAGCATATGGGGTGAAGGATTCCCTGGATGGCACATAGAATGCTCAGTAATGAGCATGAAATACTTGGGACCACAAATAGACATACATGGTGGAGGACAAGAACTCATACTACCCCATCATGAAAACGAGATAGCTCAATCGGAGGCTTTTACAGGTAAGAAACCTTTCGTTAAGTATTGGCTTCATACAGGCTATCTGACGATAGCTGGTGAGAAGATGTCCAAATCTTTAGGAAACTTCGTGACGATAAGGGAGGTACTGAAGAAGTACGATGCAGATGCAATAAGGTTCTTCGTACTCTCTTCACACTACAGAAGCAACATAGATTATAACGAGGAGGCCATAAAGAGGGCAGCTGACGCCATAGATAAGATTAAGTCCACGCTAAGGGAATTGTATTACGAAAAGGAGGACGCTCGTGCTGGACACGATGAAATGGCATCGAATGTTTGTACAGAAATGAAGAGAAGATTCATAGAAGCCATGGAGATGGATTTCAACACACCAGAAGCCCTCTCTGTACTCCACGAACTTATACGCAAAGCGAATGCGTATCTTTCATCAAAAACCACGACAATTGCAGGTATCGATGCTTATTATAACACGATACTAGAACTTTGCAATTCTATAGGCCTACTGCAGGGCTTTAAACCAGAGACGGAGATAAATAATTTAACCGCTTCAGGGATTTTACAGATACTACTCAACATCAGGGAAGAATTGAGGAAAAGGGGTATGTACGATTTAAGTGACCGTATTAGGGAAAGTCTCAAAGAGGTTGGGATAATAATCGAAGATACAAAAGAAGGACAAAGGGTGAGGTTAAAGAGGTAACGTTTCACTAATTTTATATATCCTTATGCTTTGTGAAAAGTTAGGGTGCTGTAAAACTGAAAGCCATAATACTCGCGGGAGGTTATGGTAAAAGACTCAGACCCCTAACCGAGAACATTCCAAAGCCCTTACTCAATATTTCAGGAAAACCGATACTCTGCTGGCAGTTTGAATGGTTGAAGGCTCACGGTATCACGGAAATAATAATATGCGCGGGCCACTTAAAGGAAAAGATCATGGAGGACATTGGCAGCGGCCAAAAGTTCGGTGTGATGATAGGCTACGTGGTGGAGGATGAGCCTTTAGGGACGGGTGGAGCTCTAAAAAATGCGATGCACCTTCTAAATAAAGAAGAGGCGTTTATCGTAATCAACGGCGATGTCTTAACAAACCTGAATCCAATAGAACTTATCAAGGTACTTCGGGATGATACTGTAGGAGCCATAGCTGTGATTCCTTTACCGTCACCATACGGAATAGTGAGTTTTGATAACGTTACATTTAAAATAAGTGAATTTAAGGAAAAGCCTAGGCTTTCCGATTATTGGATAAACGCCGGCGTCTATGCATTTACCTCCAAGATCTTTAACTACCTACCACAACAAGGCGATTTGGAGAAGACCACTTTTCCTGAGCTAGCGGGCCAAGGATTGCTTAAAGCCGTGCCGTTTAACGAGTGCGAATGGATGAGCATAGACACGCATAAGGACCTTGAAGAGGCAGCAAAACTCGTAAAGAGCTTATGCTTTAATCTTTAAGCAACGCTATAGCTTTTTCGCCATAACGTACGCATCCTCACCATCCATGTAATAATGTGACTGTATCTCAACTTTTTGGAAGCCAAGCTTCTCGTACATTGCGATAGCGGGTTCATTGGAAACCCTTACCTCTAGGTAAACTTCGTAACAATTATACTCATTCTTCAGCGCCTCCATCGCGCATTTCATCAAGGTGGTACCTATATGCATCCGTCGATATTCTGGAAGGACCGCTATAGAGACTATGTGACCCACCCTCTTTAACTTAAGTCTATCTATCTTCGAAAACGTCCTTTCTACTCTACACATAACATAACCCACTATCTTTCCGTTACATTCTGCAACAAAAAACGCTTTGGGAGCATCTCTGTAAAGCGTTTCGAAAAAGGAGAAAGTATAATTTTCCGGGAGGCATAATCTATTAATATGCATTACTTGAAGCAACTCGTCTGAGTTTACGTTTCTTATAACTATGTTTGGTGGAATTTCGACGCATTTCGAAAGATCTTCCACCTATACATCACCAGCACATATTATACAATCCGGGGGTTAGATAAAGATATTTATTGAGGCTTAGATGTAAAAGTTGTTGCGGGTGCATTTGTCAGAATTCGGATACGGCCTAGACGACTTAGAGAATATAAAGACATTTGTTATGAAAAGGTTCACGGTCGAAGACGTGTTTTTTGAGGAAAATGTTCTATCCTTTGTTATAAAGGAGCGCACCATTAAAGAGCCATTCAAAGAGTTAGTTTTTGACCTGAGAAAGATCGGATACGTTCCCATGGCAGTTCAGGATAAGGATAGAGTGCTCATAAGGGTGTTTCCTTACAGGAGAGTCGCCGAGAAAACGAGCAGGATGCCTTTAATACTGTTCTTTGTGACTATGGGCACAGTACTTATCGACGGTTATCTGCGCTCTGCGTCTTATGCTGATGTATTTTCGAGAATATTCGGTCGGTTCAGTACTATGGACATTTTACTAAACACATTACTTTTCGCGGTTGCTCTCATGTCTATAATAGGTTTGCATGAATTCGGTCACCTCCTTTCGGCCAAGGCTAGCGGCATGGGTGCAACGCCTCCATACTTTATACCAGGAGTACCGGGCGTCATGCCAACGTTTGGCGCCGTCATATTTCAAAAAGATCCTGCGATAAATAAGGATAGCCTATTCGATAGCGGCATAAGCGGCCCTATCACAGGATTCGTCGTGAGCATCTTCGTAACGATTGCCGCTTTTCTGACCGCCAATTGGCTGAGCGTATCAGAATACGAGGTTGTCCAAACAATAATAGAGAAAGAGGGAGGGGTGTTTCTGCCATCGCCGCTTGCATTCTATTTAATTAGACCTATATTTGGTAAACCGGACATGGTGCCTTTCTTTTCCACGCTAGGTTTCGCAGCATGGCTCGGCATGGTGGTGACAGCGATAAACTTGTTCCCCGCATGGCAACTGGATGGTGGTAGAATTTTTAGGCCGCTACTCTCGAGAAAACAATACATCATAGCCTCATACGTTTCGGCGATCGTCCTAATAATGATGGGATACTTCTTGCTGGGCATTTTAATTTTACTAATGTCTTCTCGGACGCCTGACATAGTACCGCTTGATCAAGTCTCACCACTTTCAAAGAAAAGGAAGCTAGCCCTTCTAGGGGTTATTGGGATTCTCATCCTGACTTTTGTTCCCCTCTCCTTCTAGCGACACCGACATTCTCGCTACATCCGGGATTAAGCTTATGCTACATTCTTTTCCCTTTATCCTCAAAGCATACGATAGTGCATCCGATAAAGTGTCGAATGCCTTCGCCCCCAATAACCTTTCCACGTATGTCTTTGGCAATGTCGAGACCAGAGCTATCTTGCACTTTCTGGACAAGAGTCTAAATTTATTGATAAGCACGGCTTCATGATTAATTATACTCGATGGACGGTAATCGTCTTTCTCCAACGCATACCTACCCAACTCTGCTATAAAATCGGGGCCGCCCAATCCATTTGTACACTCGCTCGCGAGTATCAGTATACCATCGTTCTTTATCGCATGCTCGACGTTTCCTAAAGTTTGGAGCGCATTCATCAATGTTAAGTCGTAGGGCGTGCCTCCTGGGCTTACTATGACGATGTCTGTTTTATTCTTCAACCTTACCGTTAAAGTGTCGTGGGCTAAACTGGATGCGGAGGTCGCAACCTGTTCCGGTTGTCCCGCAAAAACTTTTACAAGTCCTTTTTTATACGAGTGAACCGTTTGGATGGTAAGGTTAGGTTTAATACTGTTAGCAACCTCCCACAGATTTTCTATACTCTTTACTCGTTTTGGTCTCGATTTTGAATATGCTATCCCCATAACGATCGTGTGTCTGTAATCAAGTAGACCGTAAGCACCATGATACTCCGTGGGTAGAAGCACGATTTTTAAGTCGCTACTCAAATATTCTTGGTGGACTTGAAGACCAGTAGCATCGTCCAAAGTCCATTCAGAAGCTTCTGAATAACGGTCCACAACGATCGAATTAATCTTTATGTCATCAATGTTCATAAAATTCTCAATCCCTATCCCGCTATATCTCCATGGTGAGAGCAATACGCTGAAAGATGCTTCGGCGCTTTTATGTTGAGCGATGTATTCTATCAGTTTTTTATATACAGATAAGAAACTTTCAGCAGGCAGTTGCGTATCAACCACGAGCGAAATTTTTTTGGATGAGTGGATTAGTCTTTCAAGCTCTTCACGCCCTAAACCCACGATAGCCGATTCTAAATCTGCTTCAACGTTCTCGACCTCGACCGATTTACTTGGCTCGGCTACGAAATATTGCATATCTGATGGGACGTCGACGAATACCTCTGTTTTGCCATACTTTAGCCAAAGCTCAACCAAATCGTTCCGACCTTGCATAAACAGGTTGATAAGATTGATATAAGTGATTATGCGCACATAATATTGTGATAGAAACCCAAAAAATACTCTCATTTATATCCTCAAGGGCGAGCGCGAAGATCCCAGGCGATGGAGAGGTTTCGCTTAACGAAGTTGTAAAGGCATTGGAGGTTGCGATCTCCGCACCTTCGGCGCATAATGCTCAACCTTGGAGGTTTGTCATCGTTAAGGACCCGAAAGTAAAAGAGGAGCTGATAGGAGAGATGGCGGCCTTATGGCGCGAGGATTTGAGGAAGGATGGGCTGGACGAAGGAACCATAGATGAAATCATAAAAACCTCAACGGAAAGAAGCATGAAAGCTTCGGTCATTATCGTCGTATGCTTAACAATGGAGGATATGCATAAGTACCCTGACGATAGACGTCAAGCGTGCGAACACACTATGGCAGTTCAATCGGTCGCCGCTGCCATAGAGAACCTGCTCTTGGCGCTTCATGCTATGGGCATATCGGCTTGCTGGAGGAGTAGCGCATTATTCGCCCCAGAAGTTGTGAAGAAGGTTTTAAGGATGCCGGACTCTTTTGAGCCGCAAGCGATCGTGGAAGTTTCACGCGGAGGCTTTTCATCTAAACCTCCAAGAAAACCGTTAAGCGAAGTTGCATGTCTAAACTTTTGGGGGAACCCAATATGATAACGACCCTTGCTGGTGGTGTCGGGGCCGCTAAACTTCTCGATGGTCTATCTTCGATAGTTCCACCTGAAGAACTGACGATAATCGTGAATACAGGAGACGACTGCGAATTCCACGGCCTTCACATCTCACCAGATATCGATATAATCATCTACACATTGGCGGGACTCGTCGATGAAGAGAAAGGTTGGGGCATCAAGAACGATACATTCAACTGCCTTGAGATGTTAAAAGTTTACGGCCACGACACATGGTTCAAGCTCGGAGATAGAGACCTAGCAACCCATATCCATAGGACGATGATGCTAAAATCTGGCTACAGACTCTCCGAAGTAACGAAAGACATATGCACTAGGCTCGGCCTCAAACAAAGAATCATACCGATGACTGATGACTACTTCGCGACGAAGATAAGGACCGATAATGAGACTATGCATTTTCAAGAATACTTAGTGAAAAGAGGTTCTGTTGATGTCATTCGTGAAATTGTGTATGATGGATCGGAGAACGCGAAGCCAGCACCGGGCGTGATAGAATCGATAATGGAGGCTGAAATTGTTATCATATGTCCGAGCAACCCTTTGGTGAGCATAGGCACGATACTTGCTGTTAAGGGAGTGCGCCAAGCCCTTAGGAATACTAAGGCTAAGAAGGTTGCGGTTTCGCCCATAATCGGCGGCACTGTCGTCAAGGGACCTGCAGATAAGATGATGAGGCACTTGGGGATTGAAGTCTCGGCTCTAGGTGTAGCCAAACTTTACGCTGACTTCCTAGATATATTCGTGATGGATGAGGTTGATGCCGCGCTCATGCACGACGTTGAAAGATTAGGCATAAAGGCCGTTACGACCAACACGCTAATGAAAACAAAAGATGATAGGGTTAGGCTGGCTAAATTCGTCTTGGATGCCGCCTTAATGCATAGGAAAGCTTAGGGAACTAAGACGGCCCTTGCCCTGACCTTTCCCATTTTCAGCCTCTTGAGGACTTCGTTCACCTCTTCTAGAGGATACTTCTCACAGACAGCTCTTATCTTTCCGGCATGCGCTAAGTTTATCACATTATTCATCATCCATCTAGAACCAATCACCGAGCCGACTATTCTTTTCTCTTCGTGAAAGAAGAATTCACCAAGCCTGACGTGAACACCGATGACTATCGTCCCAAGCGGCTTTGTGACCTTTATCGCTTGTTCCGCGGCTATATCCGAAGGTGCAAAGACTATACTAGCATCAACGCCACCCAGTTTCTTTATTTCATCTACCGGATCGCTGGTTGACGAATTTATTGTTAGGTCAGCTCCCAGCTCCTCTGCAACCTTTAGGTGCTCCTCGCTCCTACTGACCGCTATTACTTCAGCACCGTAAAGCTTAGCGATTTGGACAACCATGTGACCTACTCCGCCTATGCCGAAGACAGCAACCCTCTTTCCAGGCTTCAGTTCAGCCTTAAGCACCGCACCATAAGCGGTTACACCAGGACAGAACAGCGGAGCGGCTTCAACTGGATCCAAGTTGTCGGGTATGGGATAGACGTGTCGCCAGTCGGCAAGGATATACTCGGCGTACCCTCCATCAACAGTCTCACCAGTTATCTTCTTGTTAGGGCAAAGATGTTCAAACCCTTTTAAGCAATACTCACACCTACCGCAAGCGGTCCATAGCGGCTGAATGCCCACTCTCTGTCCAATATCCAAACCTTCCACGCCCCGGCCAATTTCGCTTATAGTGCCAACTATTTCGTGCCCAGGTATTATCGGCGATTTAGACGGCAAACCATACTTGACCCAATCCCCTTCAATCATGTGAAGGTTTGATCTGCATACACCACACGCTTCCACTTTAACCAGAACCTGCCCATCCTTTGGTTCAGGTATGGGCAAATCTTCAATAACAAGCGGGTCTTTCTCAGCAGGGGCTGGCTTGTAGAGAAGTGCAGCTTTCATGCTTAACAGGTTCTCATTATGCTTTATAAAAATTCTTGGTGTTGTGTGAACGTATGGGTAACTTACCCTATCCTTTTGATTTCTTCGTAAACGTCTCTTATCATATCCTCGTAATTGGCCGCTCTTCTTTCAACGTCATCCATCATCTTAAGTAAAAGCCTAGTCCTTTCTTCGGAGACGAAGTTACTATAATTCTTCTCCAAAAATTCAAAGACCTTACGCCCGACAATCGTCGGAAAGAGTAGACGCTTCCTTTCTGTAACGTATTTTCTCCGGAAGAGCTTATCGATTATCGTTGCGTATGTGGACGGCCTACCGATTGCTCTTTCCTTCATGAGTTTTATCACATCGGCCTGTGTGTATGGGTAGGCAGAAGGTACTATTCGGTATTCCAACTCGACGTCAAAGACCCCTTCTGGAAGTTCCTTATCGATAACCACGCTTCTGTAGAGTTCTAAAGCCCTACCTTTTGCATCAACTATTCTCTCGATTATTTTCTCCTTATCCAAAAACTTTAACAAGTATTTCTTAATTTTAACCTCAAATTCACGGCACTGACTTGACATGTAGCGTCTGAAAATCATGTCATAGAGTGCAAAGTGCTCAGCAGTCAACCCCTCAACTGGTACAACACCCTCGTATATCATTCTCTGAAGTGTAAATCTATCCCAAGGTCTCGTGGGTCTTATGCATTCATGAGCACCCTCGGCTGTTGACCAATGCCTACCTGCAAACTCTTCCCCTAGAAATTCCTTTGCGATCCTTAATCCGACATCACTTACGTGTGTCGAGTCTGTTCTGTGATAGGTTATAAGACCACTCTCGAAAAGATCTTGTGCCAACTTCATTGCTACATTAGAACTTAGGTGCATGATGCGGTTAGCATCCCTCAACATTTCGTCTGTCGTATAAGGTGGAAGCGGTAGGCGTTTTTCTTGTCTTTCTTCTATTAATGAAATTTCTACGCGTAGTTGTTTCTGCTCACCTTCCAGCTCTTCAAAGGTCAAGCCCAACTGCGGGGCGTAAGCAACCTTCTTTTTCCTCTTGAATTCATCCGCACGCTGGATTATCCACCCTAGGACGGGTGTTTGGACTCTACCTGCAGACAAGTTATAATCTCCAAAACGTTTCCAGAGTAACTGTGAAAGGACGAAACCTATCCATCTGTCCTCTACCCTTCGGAGTATCTGAGCTTTCACAAGATCCTCGTTAACATCCCTTAAGTTTGAAATGGCTCTAATGATGGCTGAGGGCGTGACCTCATGAAACTCAGCACGCTTTACTTCCGCCAATCCGCTCAAGAGGTTTTTTAGGTCCCAAGCAATCTTTTCACCTTCGGCATCAGGGTCTGTACCGATAATGACAAAACCTATTTGGTAAGCAATGTTCCTCAGGGAGTCTATTCTTCCTGCTGAATCGTCTATTTCGCTATGCCCGCACACTGGACAACTATCCTGTTTGTTGGTGAACTGGTAGTTGCATCGTTTGCACCGCTTTATTGTTGTATATATGGGCGTGAAGTTTCCGTTAACTTGAACTCCATGAAAGCCTCTGTCAGTAACCAAGTCAACGATGTGACCGAGGCAAGCGGTTATAGATAATACGTAATTTTGGCTCGCAACCTCGTACACAACCAAATTGTTAAGAACTTTAACGCTTGGACGCCCAAAAAATCGGGAGATTATCCTTGCTTTTGTAGGACTTTCGACAATTAATAACGCAGGCCTTATTGCCTCGACTGCATGATATCCAGGCGCTCTGGTTTCATCGATTTCCTTCTTTAGCGATTCGAAGTTAGCCTCATCAAATGTTTTAAACACTATGTCGTAATATTTTGCTCTTTTAACGAATGCGTTCAGTATTTCTTCGTCTTTTTCTAGCAAAAACGATGCGCCCTTTGTTAGACCATTAACCGTCAGCCTAGATGATCTTCCAGATCCTTGGATGTAAGTTTTGATGTCCGGAAATATTATCTCGTTTTCCCTTACAACAAAGTCCTCAATTTTTCTTTTTTGCAAAACCTCGCTTATCAGTTTTTTTATCTCTTCCAATTTTTCTGGGTGCTTCTCCAAATTAAGTATCAGTGGAAGATTTTTTCGTATAGATTCATCTTCCTGCAGACCAAGGGCCAAGGTTTTTATCAGCTTTGGTGTTAGGGTTTCGTATCTAAATCTTAAAACAGGAGCGCCGATGAAAATAACGTATCTTATTTTTTGGGGAAGGTCCAATCCCCTAACGAGTAAACCATAGTAATACGATGTTCCAATCAAATGGTCAATCTTGCCCTCGTAAAAAAGGTCATAATCTCTCTTTCTTCCAGCTAACACAAGTCCAATTCTGAATTCGTTTTTTAATGCTTCGTAATATTTTTCAGCCTCCTCACCATCTCGGGCATAAATTATGCATCCATTGCCCATCGTCCTCAAAATTTCCTTTATCTTTTCTATTTCTTCCAGATTTAGGTAAAAATCATCAATATTTCTAACTGTGAAGAAAGAGGAGCCGACGTCAAAATTTAACAATTTTCTAAATAGCGTTGTAGCCTTGCCTTTACTCGTGGTCGCTGTGGAGACTATCAGGATGCCTTTCGGTTCACCCGTCCACTGCCCATCAACTTTCCTAAACCCTAGAAGGTATAAGATCCTTTCAACGTTTTTTGAGGCTTTTAGGATGGCATCTACATCATCAACGAATATGAAGTCGAAAAAAATGTTTTTGATCTTCTCAAACCTCTTAGAAAGAAAGGCCGCGGTCGTTACCATAATGTCAAAGTTACCATTATTGAGGGCTTCCTCGAATTTCTCTTTTTCTTTTTTATCAATCTTTTCATGATAGAATACTACGGTTATATCTCCCTTTTCGTTTGTGCCAACACTTTTGCCTATCTTTGAGCAAAAATTTCTCAGCTCATTAACACACTGCCCGACCAAAATCGTCGTGGGTACTATAACATAGCTTTTCTTTCTCTTTAATGCTAAAAAGAGTGAGGCAATTAACCCGAAAGCGGTTTTTCCAATACCGGTCGGAGCTACTATGGTGAAGCTCTCATTTCTGATGAACCTTTTTATCCAAAACTTCTGCAACTCTCTCGGTTCTCCTAATGTTTTCCTAAATAGGTTTTCAAGTCCAGCTTCTTCTACAATCTGCATCGCCGAGTTGAAGGGGACTTTTTTGACGCTACACTTTCTTTCAGAAATTTCCTCAGAGGACACGTCCTTTTTGCAAACAATACACAAATCTTCGTATATTACCGGTATCACCCTTTATCCCCGCGAAAACCCTCTGATGGTAATCAACACCGCCTAAATTTTTACTTTTGGTTTATACTTAGCGTAAAAGTGAGGAAATTTAATATTTAACAATTTCAAAAATTAAACTTAGACTTGTCTTGCTTGAATTTGCTATAATTCCGGTTAAGAAGTTAGCGGATGGGAAATCAAGACTTAGGAGGTTACTTAACCAAGAGCAACGCAAGCAGCTTATCATCAAAATGCTCGAGTTAGTTGTTGATGCATGCCTAGGGGCTGGTCTAAATAACGTATATGTAATCGGAAGCGATCCCGAGGTAGAGTTGCTGGCTAAGCAGAGGGGGTTGTCTTTTATACCCGATGTATGGCATGAACTCAACGAATCCCTCGAGAACACTATTAGCGCGCTTTGCTCAAAATATGCGGGAGGTTTTGCCATATTCCCCTGCGATCTTCCGTTACTCTTACCAGAAGATGTGAAAACCATAGGAAGGCTACTGGAGTACAACGAAGTCGTAATTTCTCCTTCCTTTGGGTTGAAGGGTACAAATGCCCTAGCAATGAAGGGCGCACATATAATCAAGATGCAGTTTGGAGTCTCGAGCTTCTCCAAACACATGTCTTCAGCAAAGGCATGCGGGAAAAAAGTGGCGGTATACGCATCGTTAGGAGTATGTTTGGATGTGGACTTGCCTAAAGACTTGAAAACGCTCAAAAAGTTGTTAGAGTCGGGTCGTAAAGGTATCGAGAGTCTTAAAATCTTAAACTATTTACGCTTATGAGGCTTTTTCCTTCTCCTAATAACGTAAAAAACTGCAAGCACCACCGGTATAAGCAGCAGCAATTCCGAGATGAGTATGTAAATCTGTATACCGGTTCCTTGCTCCTCACCTTTTTTTAGCTCGATATTGGTTATAACACCATCCTTTATTGTTATGTTTCCGGCACGAAAGTAAACAACGTTACCTACCGCATCAGATGCAACAACCTTTACCATAGCTATCCCATTATCGATTCCTATACTCTCATCTCCGGCGTACCTGTTACCTTGGACTAAGCCCATCTCGAAGGTAGAGTTCATGATGAGTTTTCCGCCCACATACTGTTCCACGACAGCCATAACGTGCATCAAATCACCCTCTCTGTCTTCGACCTCAGCAAAAACTCTGAAATCTTTATCTGTAAGTTTCTCGACTCCTGCAACCTTTATCGTTGGTGGTTTAGAAATTGTTACAACGCCTATGGCATTCTTCGTTATATCGATGAACCAAAACGTATTATTAGGACCTTTTGTCGGATGCCATGGTGAGGCGAGGCCCATACGAATTTCCTCCACATTTCCATCAAAAACCTCTCCCGCTGAATTTCTTGGCCTGCAGAAGTAAACAACAGAGCCATAATCGGTTGAAAGAAGGGGTGGAGCGACAACTGTCCCAGCTGGCAGAGCTACTTTCTCGACCAGCTTTAAGTCCCTTGTTATGCGAATTAAGTAACCCTCGACAGTCACTGCCCAAACACCACCGTCCTTTGCCGGCGCTACAAGATAAGTCTGGTTTCCGACTTCATACGTTTTGATAGAGCCAGACAGCGTATCAACAAGTAGCAAGCTTCTGTAGGACTTCTCTATAACCCATAGACCAGAGTCAGATTCTGCAATGATGCCTTCACCGGTGGCAACGTTCAAATTCAACTCTTTTAACACTCTCATCTCGGACGGTGAAAATAACACGACCTGAGGGATATCAGGAAGCGTAAGCCATATACCATTTTTCGTTGGATACATATCCACGACGTTCGCCCTGAACTCGAATGTCTTTACTTCGAACGTATTTGGGTCTATAACAGCCACGGACTTTGCATTACTAAGGGCCACGATTACTACTCCTTCGTAATACAAAATCTTGGATGGAAGGCCCGGGAGACTTACCGCAATCATCTCACCGGTTTTCGGCATGAAAAGGACGACCTCCATCCTTGATGGTAGTGATAACCAGATCCTTTCTTGACTTTCGACGGCTATATGCGTAGGCAGATCTCCTCTAAGCTGAAAACTATAGTAGTCTAAAACCTTAATAGACATCGCCGGCTGAATCGTTGAAATGAGCAGTAAGGCCGAGATCAATACTAGCTTAGCCGCTAACCTCATCACAGAGTTCACCATCCGTTGTGCTTATAAATGTTCATGTAATATTTTCTTTACGGCATGATGGAAAGGTTGATAAAGAATATGGATAAGCTACTCGAGGGTTATTCAGAACTTGAAAGGAAGTTTAGAGAAGATTTGCTTAGCTCTGCAGAGGAGGGGATAAGAGCTGTACAGCCAGACGAACTCTTACGCAAGAAGCTCAAGTTAAAAGGTAAGACACTGAGGATTGGTAATATAAGCGTCAAACTTACGGATTTTGATGAGGTTGTTATCTTGGGGGCTGGTAAGGCCGTCCACACTATGTGTCGCTATATCGAGCAACTCTTAGGCGATAAGATAACAAGGGGGCTCATAATAGTGCCGCATAATGTTGCAGAGCTTTATACATCCTCTAAAGTAAAGGTTAGGGGCGGTGGACATCCTGTTCCAGATAAAGAAGGATACGAGGCTGCGAAGGAGCTTGTTGAGATTGCGCAGAGCACTGGACCAAAAAGTTTAGTGTTAGTGCTCATTTCAGGCGGTGGCTCGGCCCTCATGCCACTACCAGCAGAGCCCGTAACTTTAGAAGACAAGATAGAAATCACGAGGATGCTTCTAAAATCTGGTGCTACAATCGACGAGATGAATACTGTCAGGAAGCATCTTTCCATGATAAAGGGCGGATGGCTTGCACGTCATCTTTCGAAGGCGAGAACTATATCGCTCATACTCTCCGATGTTGTCGGGGACAAGTTGGAGGTTATCGCTTCAGGGCCTACATCGCCGGATCCAAGTACATATACTGATGCTGTGTCGATTTTGAAAAAGTACGGTATTTGGGATTCTTCACCGCAAAGCGTAAAGACCAGACTGGAACGTGGTATGAATGGTGAGGTGCCCGAAACACCGAAGCCGGATGATGCAGCATTTCAAAGGGTGCATAACATAATCATAGGCGGATGCTCCGATGCTTGTAACGCTGCCTTTTCTAAGCTTAGGAAGTTGGGTTATAACACAATTTATCTGACACATAGACTTGAAGGGGAGGCCCGGTACGTCGGCCAGACACTAGCCAGATTCATACTCGATATTAAGTGTGGAAAGACAAAAAGACCAATTGCGGTGGTGTTGGGTGGTGAGACTACAGTAACCGTGAGGGGCAAGGGAGTTGGTGGTAGGAACCAAGAGTTAGCACTCTCAGCGGCCATCGAGCTGAATGGTTTGAGAGGTTGTGTGTGCCTATCAATAGGGACTGATGGGCTTGATGGGCCGACCGATGCCGCAGGTGCTATAACAGATTACCGGACACTTGAGAAGGGAAGAGAGGTCGGATATGATGCAAGGGTATTCCTGGAAAACAACGACTCCTACACGTTCTTGAAGGAGACATCCTGTCTAATTTTTACCGGTCCTACGGGTACGAACGTCGGTGACCTCATCATTCTAGGAAAGCATGGTGAACTTTAGGATCGAAAATACTCACATATTTTTGAGGAAATACGCAAAAAATGTCATCAAAAGTTCATGATAATACTTTTTAAGACCTAGTTTTTATTTAAATACGGATTAAACACCCATTAAGGATTAAAAACGCAGAGATGGGAAAAAATGGCATCATACATTAAGTTAATGGCTGCAACGTTCACCTCGTTTGCAGTCATAGTGGTATTATCACTTGTTGAGAGTTTATGCGGTAAGACGTGTGAATTGATCGCAGTGTCTAGTGTTGCAGTTTCAGCAATATTAGTCAGCCTGATAGCTAGATCTTTGGTTATTAGTGTGGTTAGCATGTGTATCGGTGGAGTCGTAGCCGTACTCTTTGTATTCTTAATCCCATACATTTCCAACATTCAGCTCCAACTTTGGAATCCACTTGCGATTCTCGGAGTTTCGGAAATACTCGGTAGACTACTACTGATTGCCATAGCGGTCGGCATCACAGCTGGCATCACGAAACTCATAGAAGTTTCCACACAGCCGAAGAGGGTGACACCTCCTATCGAGGAACTGGTAAAAGAGGTGATCGTTGTAGAAGAAAAGCCAGAAACCACGACACCTCTCCCACAGACAACGGAAGAGATAACTCAGGAAGCTCTTAAGAAAACGGCCGAGGAGGTCACGAAGATGATAACATGCCCGCACTGTGGGAGCGAAATACCCTCAGATGCTATCTTCTGTCCTTTGTGTGGAAAAAGGGTTAAAAAAGGCTGAGATTATCGTAACATCGCTCATGGCGGGCTTTCCATGCTGATAAAACCGTTAGCCGCTGACAGTCTTGGAACAAGAAGCATGTGTACGCTTGTTGATACCGGAGACTTAACCATAGTGATAGACCCAGGAGCGGCGCTCGGTCCTTGGAGGTACGGTCTCAGACCGCACCCGAAGGAGGTCAAAAAATTAGAGGAGCATAAAGCTGAAATTGTTAACTTAACATCGAAGGCTGACTTGATTATAGTCACACACTACCACTATGATCATATACCTAGACCCTATGAAGGCGTGTCATGGCTCAGAGGAAAAACTGTCATGATGAAAGACCCAGAGAATAACATAAACTTCAGTCAAAGGTCAAGAGCCCGTATTTTTCTAGAACAATTGCGAAAGGTTGATTGTAAAATATCAGTTGTTGATGGGGGAGAAGTCAAGATCGGAAATACATTAATAAAGTTTTCAGAGGCAGTACAGCATGGAAATTCTCCAAAGCTTGGATACGTCGTAGAGGTGTGCATACGCACAGGTGATGAGTGCTTAGTCCACACATCTGATGTTGAGGGCTTAGTAGATGAGCGACAACTTAAATTTATCATCCAGAACAAACCCGACATCATCATATGCGATGGGCCCATGACCTACATGCTCGGCAGCAGGTTTACTGAAGAGGACCTAGAAAAATCGATAAACAATCTCATAAAGGTTGTAGCTTCTTGTCATCCAGCCTTTCTAGTGCTCGACCATCATCTCCTTAGGGACCTAAGCTGGAAGGACAGGATAAATGAGCTTATAACGTATGCGGAGAGTTTCGGCACTCGTGTCTGTAATGCTGCAGAATTCTCTGGATTAACGTACGAACCCTTGGAAGCTATGCGAAAGGTTTTGTATGAATCTTTTCCGGTAGACGTAGGGGAAAATGTAAAAACAAGCGAGTATGATGATGTTTAATAAAAACGCAGCATGTAGTCAGAAGAGCTATTCCTTTTTCTCCTCTTCTGGCTTCATTTCTGCCGTCAACTCTGACAGAGGCTCAGGGGCTGGTGCAGTTGCAAGCGTATAACCTATCCATGCCAGTATTACAAGGATCGCACCCACACCAAGAAATGCCGTTATTTGTATCGTTAAGAGCTGCCACGTTGGTGGCGATAGGAAGACGAGCCAAAAGTACAACACTAAGACCGCGATGCTTACCACAAATACGCAAACACCGATCGCTCGGTCTTTATTCATGTTACACCAACTAATGTGTCAATTTTACACGAATGGATTTAAATTTATCGCCGATAGAAAATGTGATAGGAGAGGGATAGGATAGGTGGGTGACCTAACAAGCGAGGACGTGTTGGAACTATTGGCGAAACCTGTCAGGACAGCTTTCGTCGAAAGGTTCGGAGAGTTAACTCCACCCCAGATTGAAAGCATACCGAAGATACTGGAGGGTAAAAACCTGTTGCTAATGGCACCGACTGGTACTGGAAAGACAGAGGCAGCCCTCCTACCTATACTTAGCAATTTACTGCAAAATCCTGGACTTCCAGGAATAAAGGCGCTCTACATAACGCCGCTTCGCGCACTCAATAGGGACATGTTGGAAAGGTTTGACTGGTGGGCAAAGAGACTGGATATCAAAGTATCCGTTAGGCACGGAGATACTGCGGTTGCGGAGAGAAGGACACAAACCCTCATACCTCCAGATATACTGATAACAACCCCTGAGACGCTCCAAGCAATCCTATGCGGAAAGGTTCTCAGAAAGCATTTAAAAGGTATAAAATGGGTCATCGTTGACGAAGTGCACGAACTTGCCACAGATAAGAGAGGCGCGCAACTCTCCATAGCACTTGAAAGGTTGTTGGAGATAGTTGGTTCCGAGTTCCAGAGGATTGGCCTATCAGCCACAATCGGCAGTCCTGAGACCATAGCAAAATTCTTAGTCGGGCCAGGAAGGGATTGCGAGATCGTAAGGGTTCCCGTAGCCAAGGGTATGAAAATAGACGTCCTCTATCCTGTGCCGGAAGATGAAGACGTCGTACTGGCCGAGGAACTCGCCATTATGCCAGATGTAGCATCTAGGCTTAGGACGATAAGGAGACTCGTAGAATCGCATGGTTCGACGCTGATATTCACGAATACAAGACCTTTGGCAGAAATATTGACGAACAGGTTTAGGGCATGGGACGAGAGCTTCAGCGTGGGCATACATCACGGCTCACTAGCAAAGTCCGCAAGGATATCAACCGAACAGGGCTTAAAGGCCGGTACGCTACTTGGCATAGTCTGCACATCATCTTTGGAACTCGGCATAGACGTGGGCAGGATAGACCTCTGCATACAGTACAACTCGCCCAGAGAAGTGACGAGGCTCATACAAAGGGTCGGCAGGAGCGGTCACAGCATAGGGAAGATAGCGAAAGGCGTCATACTGGTTATGGATTCGGATGATGCTCTCGAGTCCATAGTCATAGCCAAGAGAGCGTTGGAGGAGAGGCTGGAAGATGTCAGAATACCCATGAACTCCCTCGATGTTTTAATGCACCAACTGGCCGGACTCCTGATAGAGTACGGCCGTGTTAATATCGAAGACGCTTTGAGAATGTTCAGGCGGGCATACAGCTTCTCAGAACTTGACAGGCACACGCTACTAAGGGTCCTTGAGCATATGAGGGGATTGAATATTTGTGTGCTTACCGACGATGGTTATTTCTGGAAACCTATCAATTCTAAGCCACTTTATGATTACTATTTCGGAAACCTTTCCATGATACCCGAGGAGAGACAGTACTTAGTTATTCAAGAAAGCACGGGAGAGCCTGTAGGTATATTGGATGAAGAGTTCGTCGCTGAGTATGGTGAACCTGGGACGAGGTTCATACTGCTAGGTAAGGCATGGGAGATTCTCAGCACACTCGGTGAGAAGATTTACGTCAGGAAGTTGGATGAATATGAAGGTGCCGTACCTTCGTGGGTAGGCGACGAGATACCGGTTCCATACGAGGTTGCAGAAGAGGTCGGTAGCCTAAGGGCAGAGTACGAGGAACGTCTTCGCGGAGGCGAGCCGCATGATGTCATCTGCACCGATATAGCTAAGAGATACGGCGTTTCGGAGGAGGTCATCTCAAGGAGTATGTCTGAGGTTAGGGCGCACATCAACTCAGGGATACCCGTGCCTACGAACAAGAGGATCGTTGTGGAAAAGGCAGGGGACTATACGGTGATACACATACACGGAGGGCTTAGAATAAACAGGACTTTGGCCAAGGTTATTTCGTTCTTAATATCCGAAAAGATTGGAATGCCAATCGCCGTTCAGCAAGACCCTTACAGAATTGTCATAAGGTCAAAGCACGTTTATCCAGAGCTCGTACTCGAGGCCTTAAAGATTTTATCCGAAGGGGCCTTCGGAGAGGTCTTAAGAAAAGCTATAGAAGGGTCGACGCTATTCAGGAGGAGGCTAGTTCATGTGGCAAGAAAAATGGGCGTCGTCAGCAAAGAAGCGAGCATACTTGACGTCAACCTCTCGAAGATCGCTGAAGTGCTGAAAGGTACTGTGGTTTATGATGAGGCGATGTCCTATTGTCTGTTCCAAGATTTTGACGAGTACGGTGCTTATGAGCTTCTCCGCTCAATATCTATGGGAAATTATGAACTTACAATATACTCGCCATCTGATACCATAACTCCCTCACCTCTAGCGTTGCTCACGCTCAGACGCTACCAAGAGGCCTACGAAACAGTATCTTCAGATAGAATTGAAAGATTGGTATTGATGGCAGTTAGGGCCAGATTGATGAACGAGACAGGCGTTCTTGTATGTTCTGACTGTTATCAGTACTTTGACAAAGTGGTTATCAAGGATGTTGATGAAAGACCATCTTGTCCTGCATGTGGCTCAAGAAAACTTGGCTTCGTGAGAGGTGAGGTGGAGGATATTTACGGCCTGATATCTAGAAAGGGCAAGCCTATAAGCAGAAGGGAGAAGGAGCTCCTTAAGGAAATAGAGAAGAGTTCGATTTTAGTAGAGAAGTATGGAAAGGCAGCACTCGTGGCACTATCGGGGAAAGGTTTTACTGTAAATGACGCTGCTAGGGTCTTAGAGAAAGAGGGAGGTTTAACGAATAGGTTGATACAATACATAATCGAGGAGGAGAAGAAAAAGCTGATTTCGGCATTCAAATAACGCGGTGAAGCGCTATATGGGTAAAGAATATCCAAAGATGCCGGTTGTCGCAGTAGGTGCGCTAATACTTCAAGACCACAACATACTTCTCGTTAAGAGAGTAAACGAGCCTGGTAAGGGAAAGTGGTCAATCCCAGGAGGTGCCGTCGAGCTCGGAGAGTCGTTGAAAGATGCAGTAGTTAGGGAAGTTTATGAAGAAACAGGTCTCGTGGTTGAGGTGCTCGAGTTGCTGGACATTATTGAAGTTATCAGGAAAGATGATGCTGGCAACATAGCCTTCCATTATGTAATCTTAGATTATCTAGCTAGACCGGTTGGCGGCAATCTCAGGGCAGCATCGGATGCCTCAGACGTACTCTGGGCATCTGTAGACGAAGCTATGAATATGGAAATTACGGAGAGTTTAAGAGCCATGCTTCGCAAGCTAAAGGAAAAGGGATTCTTCGGCTAGATATTCTCTTTATTATCTTCCTTTGGTTGCGACGGAGTGATGTCCGTTATAGCCTTTAACAACTCCTTTTCATCCACCTCCGCCAAAGTTCTCCATCCAACCTTTATCATGTTATCCTCAATTCTCGTAAGGTACCCTTTCCTGATAAACCGCTCTATGGCTGCCTCCACCTTCCATCTTGGGAACTTTACCTCTAGAAGCTCCATTAGTTCCTTCTCAGTAGCCTTACCACCCTTCGTGAAAATATAAGAGAGCACAGCAGCCAATATTGCCACATCTTCTATGCTCCAACCTGCGGCCACTATATCGGCGACTGTGAGCGGTTCGGAGAGTGTTATGAAGAATCTAGCTTTGTCAAAGTCGTCCTGAGCTGGATGTTCGCCCGATGGTTGGTCGAACATTATCTTTACTCTGAGACCTATGCTGTTCAGTTTATTATTCAGCGCATCAATTATCTTGAGATAATCTTTGCCCAACCTCCTACGTAGCTCCCAGCCCCTGACGCCTGGAAGCCTATGGCTTGAGAAGAGAAGCATACTAGCAGCTATTGCTATCTTCTTACTTGCTCGCTCGACCTCATTCCTTTTCTCTTCCAAGAGCCTTTGGCACCTCCCCGCTTTTTAAGGAGATTACGAATGCGGCTACCTTCTCTCTCGTACGCTTTGAAGGATAAGGCACTACCTTTATCTCACCCGTAAGGGGATTTTTCTTTATATCTGCTAATCCCTCGCTGATGACGAAGCTGAGTACATAGGCCCTCCATACAGTCTCCTCAAATGTGTCGGCGCTTACTATGGACCAATAATCTACTTCGCCATCGCTCCCTGCTGCCATAATGCACCTTTCATGCATCTTTCTCACTTCATCCTCCAACACTACATCCTTCGCATACTCTGCTCCCTTTAGGATGCGTAATGCTTCCTCTTGCGCTGTCGGAAGCTTCTCGTAGGCCCTATCCCTAGGAGGCAACATCAAAAAGTATTCCATACCCTGCCTTACTCTGTAAGGCGTAAGTTGCTCAGCCCTGACGATGGGTCTCCAGCTCCTAGCGAGCGCCGCAGCCAACTGCTTTGGTTCGGCAGAGGTTATTTTGAGCGATACGAGCTGACTATCTATGAAAAGCGATGATGCCCTTTCTTTCAACCACTTTTGTTGCAGCGATATTAGGACCGCTATCTTGTAGAGCGTCTCAGCATCGAGGATTATTATCTCTAAATCTTTCTGCTCTTCCAATATGCGCCTTAGCTTCATTAGAAGTTCCTTCACATTGACCGAGAACGGGTCCAGACCCCTTTTCTCGATAGATTCGCAGAGCGCTATTATCCTTTCAAGCTCCTCCCTATTTACAGTTCTTCTTTCATGAGACATACCGCATTACCTTTCTACCACACCTACGGATGACTTTCCGCTTACGTTTTGGACGATGATTACGTTCGCATCCTCGCCCACGTTTATGTAACCCGGCGTTATTATTATATACTGGACGTACGGATCGGCCTTGGCGGTTGCCGTCAACATCTTTACCATTCTCTCCCTATTGAGCGGGTCCAAGTGAACGTCGAATTCATCAACAGCCCTGAATGGTGATTTAACGTACTTCTGTAACGCAAGAAGGAAAGCGAGTGTCGCTACTATCCTCTCACCACCACTCTGTGTGTGGGAGTCTAGGAGGACAGGTTCGACACCCCTGAAGCCAACATAAAGGTCAAGGGATGCCTTCTCAATATCCTCCAGGTTGCGTAAAGATATTTTGCCGTTCGCATCGACAGATTTTAGTATTTGGATGTAAGCCGGCTCGACCTCCGACATAAGCTTCCTTAGGAACTCCCTCCAAACTTCTTTCCTACGCTCAACTTCTTCCTTTGCCTTTTCTATGTTCTCAGAGAGCTGCTTGGCCTTCATCTCGACCTCGCTATACTTAGCATCCGCTAAGAGGTACATCTCTTCAGCATTGGGCGTTACGCTACCCAAAGAGTTTATTTGAACTTCTAAGATCTTCAAATCTTCTTGGATTTCCATTGGTTTTCTGTTAGTCTCGACACGAGGCCCTTTCAGTTCAGCCTCAGACAGCTGAGAGGCAAGCTTCGTCTTCAGCTCGCTTAACTGAGACTTTAGCTTTCTCATCTCGGATTCTGTTAAGCGTATCTTGAACCTTGCAATTCCTTCTTGCACCTTTTCGTCAACGAGTTCGTCTATCAGCCTATCTATCCTTTTTTCCAAATCGTCCAAAGCTTCGGATGTTTGAGGTCCCGCTCCTTTTAATTGGTGTACCGCTCCGCGGATCTCCTCACGTAAAGCTCCAGCTTTTAACTCGTGCTCTTTAGCTTCTTTGTTTAGATCCTCAATCTCTAAGATGAGGGAGGATATTTTATCCTCAATCCTCTTTACATCGTTCTCTAGAGCTATTACTTGAGACCAAGCAAGCTCACGCTCAAGCTCAACCCTATGGTTCTCAAGCCTTCTGAGCTTTACTAGCTTCCCGTACTCTTCCTTCCAATATTCAACTGTCGCCCTTGCTTCCTCCAGAGTTTTCTTGAGGCCCGCTTCTTCTGTAAGCAACATGTTCAGCTTGGCCTCGGCATCTATTATCCTCTCCCTAAGCTTCGATGCACCTACGGCGTCCTCGACCATCTGGAGCTTTTCAACGCTGCTTTTTGTTACGAACTGTTCTATCATATTCTGGTGCATTATTATGAGCATGTTGTTGGGGTTTATGCCCACCTGCTTAAGCAAGTGCTCGACCTCAGCCTTCGTCATGAATCTGTTGTTCACGTAATGCCAGTAGTCTCCGTTTCTCTTGAGGTATCTGGCGATGGATACTGTGTCCGTGTTTATAGTTCTGAATGGTCTTTTGCCGTTATGTGCACTGTTGTTGAACACAACAGTGACCCTAGCCACATCTTTCCCACGACGTATGAGGTCACTTAATCGTTCACCCCTCTCCGTGTAGGTCTGGCCGAGGGCGACGGATATCCCGAGAAGTATTGAGGATTTTCCAGCACCGTTAGGCCCCATTATGACGTTAAGACCCGGTTTTAGCGGTATCCTAGAGTATTCATGGGACATGAAATTCTCTAGAATTACCTCCTTTATGTGCGGTACAGATTTTACCCTCTCCTCCAGCTCAAGCTTTCCCGCGGAGCGCTCGTCTGTATTTTCCACTTTAAGGGTTCTCCTCCCTTGCCTTTGATTTTAACCGCAATATATTTGGGTTTACCGTAAAGAGGCTTAAGGCCATGACGCACCAAACTTTAAGGATGCCAAATGCCGCATCGTTGGCCATAATATGACAGATGCCGTGCAACGTCCAAACTACGATTAACAGAGCGTTATTTTGCCGGCGAATTTATGTTGCGCAAGACATTACTTGCGTGTTTTACCATAAAATCGGTATAACTACCTATTCCAGAAGTGTGGCACGCTCGGCCCTACCACTAGCGATGAAGACCTGCGCCTCCTCTTGTGGTTATTGTTATACTTAGCCTTACGGCGCCTCCTTATGATTTCCTTAAGGGCTGCCGAGAGTTTGGGCACTAACCTCTCAGCACTCATCCATAGGGTTATCAGGATGATCGAGAATACTGCGGACTCTATTATTATGCTCGTTAGGTTCAACATAATAATCACCCAAGGCTCTAATACCGCCCGGACGCTTTAACGTTTTTGTTCCAAAGATTTCCTTTTATATGGCTTATTTTGGGCTAAAAAATTCTATATAGCCTCGGTTTTTCAAGAAAGTCTTTTTATTTTTGAATCGGGATACGAAGACGTTTATAATGGCAAATTCTAAAACGACAGGGTGTAAGGATGCCTTTCCGTCTATAGAGGCGCCATATACGGGTTGCCTTGGTATCCTAATACCCCGCATACCATCCTGAAGTTTACCGGCCAAGGGGCGGCAGGTTTTCGGCTAAGATTCCCGTAAAGGTTTAATGATGCGCCTGTTTATGACAATTTGTAGAAAAAGACTATGACAAAGATCGAAACGAAGACGACACTCGAGAAGTTCAGGAGGTTTGTGATAAGCAACTCTTGCGCGTCATTCATTCCCAAAGAATATCTAGAGGACCCCACGGTTTTCCCGGAAAGGGACCCCCAAGAAGGGACGATTCATGTGGAGGCGGTATCTAAGGTCTTCCTCGGCCAGATCAGAAACGTAAAGTTTGTGAAGGTAGCCGACGTTCTTGGTGTCCTATACTCCTCCAAGAGCGGGAACACTAGCCTAAAGTGGAGGCAGATTAAGGGCAACATCGGCAAGCTTACTGGTTATGCCTCCCCCAACTCCATAGTGAACCTATTACAAGCCGGCATACTAACACCCAACCAGATACAGCAAATGCTTTCCATGCTAAAATCGTCCCAGCAGGGCACGAAGGACGGGGAGGATTTGGCCAGCGTACCATAGGGGAATGGGACGACAGTACCACGCTGTTTTAGCTTCCCACCGCGGGAAAAATTTTTTCCCACCGTGCTGAACTAATTATATAAACCTACTCGGCCATCTGTACAACGTCCTTGTAATCCTCGATGTACTTGTTAACGTACTTCATGCCCGGCGGTATAGTCAAGTATGGATTCACCCTCGTCCCGATAAGCTTGCAACCCTCCCTTATCCTGACGGCGTTGCCGATCACTGAGTACTCGCCGATGTAAGTTGGATTGTTCCGAGAAGAGTCTATGATAGACTTCCTACCAATTATGCTATCAACTATGCAAGCGTTATCGCCGATCTTCACGGCATCCATTATCGCAGACCTTTCAATCCTGACGTTGTCCCCTATTATGCAGTAGTTGTCTATACAGGAATCTTGTATCACCGTACGTTCGCCTATTTTCACATGCTTGCCTATCAGTGCCGCACCCTCGACGATTATCTTGCCATCCCTGTACTTTCTCAACACGTCATCCCTGATCTTATTGGACTCGTCACCATACTCTTGTACCCAAACCTTACTGTTTAGCTGGACCAACCTTTCCGGCATTTTGATGTCAATCGCGCCGTTGAGTATCTCAACCATAGCCCTCAGGTATTCCTTTGGGTTGCCAACGTCGTACCAAACAGATATCTCGTAACCGTATACTGGAAAGCCCTTATCTACAAGATAAGGTATCAGGTCGTAGCCGAAGTCCAGCCTTTTTCTTTCATCCAAAATTTTCTTTACTTCATCGCATCCGACCAGCTTCCTAACTTCAGGCGCTAGCAAGTATATTCCAGCATTTATCAAATTGCTCGGAGCCTGCTCGGGTGTTGGTTTCTCTACAAATTTTTTTATTCTCATATCACCATCGACTGCGGCCACACCATACTCTTCTACATTTTTCACCCTGAAGAGGGCAATCGTCATCAATGCGCCCTTCTTCTCGTGCCACCTTATCATGTCTTCGAGATTTATATCAAATATGTTATCTCCTTGGACGACTATCACTGGCCCTTCGACATCATAATATTCAACATTTATCCTGTACGAGTCGGCACTCCCCAAGTCATCTACATTCGGCTGGTGCATTATGTGGATTCTTGGGTTTATGCCATACTTCGCAGAGAAACCAGTACCGTCACCAAACTGGTCAAAAAGGTCTGTGTAGTTCGTGTAGCCCTGCTCACCCAGTATAAAATTCCTTACTCCTTGACTCGCCAATGCGAGTATTGGAAACTCTATAAGCGCTCTGTTCATGAATCTTACGCATGGCTTAGATACATCATAGGTCAATGGTCTTAGCCTTTTTGCCATGCCACCAACGGGTATGAAGCACGTCAGATCCTCAGCTTTCATGAAAAGTACAATTTTTGCGGGCATGTATATATGTTATCTAAGCTTGCTTATGCAACGCGCACACGGCATATAACCTTTAACATCCGTATCGTGTATCCAGTTGCTGAAGTGCATCACACACTTTGGGTTATCGCAGTGCTGGAGCCCAAGAAGGTGACCGACTTCATGACATGCTTCCTTAATTATCCTTTCATGGTAAAGAGACTCATCGTATGGCAAGCCATAGAACCTTGGGTCGAGCCTGTATGTGGAAACGACGGCGACATCCTTTAAAGCTATGCCGAAGCAATAATTCAACCCAGGTGCGTACGTGTCTACATCAACCAATGCAAGTAGGAGTTCATCGTTCATCTTCATTTTCGAAAGCACTTCTGCTATAGAGACTGCGTTGTGCTGTCTTCGTAAAGCATTAAAGCTATACGGAGTAACATTAAATGTCTTTTCATCTACCACAACATCGAGTCCATAAACTTCTTTCAGACGTCCCGCTACGATTTCCGCGATCCTCCCTAAGTACTTTGATTGAATTATTCTGAGCCTTCGCATTACATTTCCAATAATAACCGAATGTTTTATTAAGCTTGAGCCATTACGTGGAATGCGTTGACGGACCTGTACATAATAGCCGGCGTTCCCGGCGTAGGCAAGACGACGATAGGTTCTTTGACCGCGAAATTGATGCGTACGAGGTTCATTGATATACCAGAATTCGTGAAGTCGGAGAGACTTTATACGGCATACGATAGGAGCAGCAGGTCTTACATCATTGACCTCAGAGCGCTCTCGGCCGCTCTTAGCTCAGCAATAAAGGAAGAAGTAAAGCCACCGATTGTCGCCACTCACATAGCATTCAAGCCAAGGGACTGTAAGGTGTTGAGAGTCGTGGTACTCAGGAGGAACCCACTAAGTCTGCTTGCCGTGTTGCGTTCTCGCGGGTATCCTCTCAGAAAGGTTGCTGCGAATGTCGCGGCTGAGCTTACGGATGAACAGTATGTCGAATTCGTTCACAAATTCGGTCGCTCAAAAGTTGCTCAATTGGATGTCACGCATTTGGGGAGACACAAAGCAGCAAAAATGACAGTAAAGCTACTATCTGAGGGGGGCAGAGGGGATTTCGTTGATTGGATCTCTTTGTTAGAAAAAAATAACAAACTCAGTAAACTGTTATCATTTCTTTCGAAGTATTGCTGACGTCTACTTCCTCAGCAGTTCTTTTGCTTTCTCGGCTATGGCCTCTGCCATCTCAAAAGTCGTGGCTGTGCCGCCTAGGTCGTACGTGACCTTCTTCCCCTCAGCTATAACAGCTTCCGTGGCCTCAAATATCGCCTTAGCCGCATCAACCTCTCCTAGATATTCCAGCATCCACGCACCCGACAGAATCATGGCGGTTGGGTTTACCTTGTTCATGCCCTTGTACTTTGGCGCACTTCCATGCGCCGGTTCAAACATCGCGTAATTATCGCCAAAGTTTGCAGAATATATGCAACCTATGCTAGCAACAAGACCGGAGGCTTCCTCAGACAATATATCCATGAACATATTGGTCCCGAGTATCACGTTATTGTTGAATCTCTCTGGATTTTTCACAAGCTGTTGTGCCATATTATCGACAAAATACTCTTCATAAGATATGCCGGGATATTCTTTCGCAACCCTCTCCACAGATTCCCAGAACATCCCATCGGCCTCCTTCATTATGTTCCTCTTCGTGACAACTATTACCTTGCTCCAGCCCTTTGACTTGGCTATCTCGAACGCTTTCCTAGCTACCCTCTCGGACTGCTTCCTAGAAATCTTCCTGATAGCTATTGCGCAATCGTCAGATAGTCTAACATCGATTCCTGTGTAAAGATCTTCGGTGCCCTCCCTGACGCATATGAAATCGAGGTCGCCGAATCGTCCCTGCAATCCCTTGAAAGTCTTAATCGGTCTTATATTGGCGTAGAGGTCGAACCTCTGCCTGATGCTTACTGCGACACTCCTAGGCATGCCCCTTTCCCAAGGTGTCGTAGTCGGAGCTTTCAAGCACGCATCAGACCTCTCCAAAACTTCCCAAGTTTCTGGAGGTATTAGGGATGGGCCTCCGTGTGCCTGCCACCATTCGAAACCTGCTTCCAACGGAATAATCTTGACGTTAGGTTTAACAGCATTAAAAACCTTTAGAAATGCTTCAGCGAGTTCTGGCCCAACACCGTCACCCTTTATTAAGGCAACGGTTTTCATGAATCTTTCACTTCGTGAAACTTAGTAATACATATGGTTTAAATCTTTTTCGGTCGTAAAGCGACGTTATCGTTTTGCCGGCCTTCGCTTCAGCTCAACGCCGCACTTCGCGCAGACGTTTAAGTTGCTGACACCATATTCCATACCGCACACGGGACAGTAAGCTACCCAAGTTATTTGTTTCCTGATTCCGGGATGAATGACACCGACGGTTTTTATACCCATGCGTCTAGCAAGGTTTTGGATACTGTAATCGTCACTTATTATGGTAACATCCATTCCCGCTTTGCTCTTCTCCAGAGCGAGTGCCAAGATTTCTATATCCGTTCTCGATAGTTTAAATTTATCACCGGTCAAGGTCGCAATCTTCTCCACTTCTTTGATATTATCTTCTGAAGGACTGGAAACTTCCAATTGACCACAATCGATGGCGACCTCCACGATATTTTTTACAGACTCATCATGCATGACCTCTGACAGGACAGAAGGTGTGGTAACGAATTCCTTCCTCGAAAAATCCGTTTGACCGGCTATAAGAGCCGTTGAATCAAGAACATATAACGTCGGCTTTTTGTCTTCCTTAGCGGAGACGTTTCCTGAGTCTTCTTGCAAAGCTGCACTCCCTCTTAACTCGGACGAAGCGGACGGTTTGTTCGGACTTGCTTATGATGAGTCTTTCCTTATCTAGAATCTCCCTAATCTGACCATCGATTAGCACGTGAACCCTCGGAGCTTTTAAGCGCAGAGTTATGGTGCCATCAACTGGTAGCACAAGCGGGCTCATTCTCGTAAGCGGACATACAGGCACAACAACCACAACGTTGAGCTTATGGTCAACGGCCGGACCTCCTGCAGACATGGCGTAAGCTGTCGAACCTAGCGGTGTCGCGATTATAACACCGTCAGCCACACCTTCGAGTAGAGCATAGCTACCACGTACAATCTCGAACTCGACGACCTTACCGATGTATTCGCCTGAGACGTAAACTTCGTTGACAACATCCCCTAACTTTCTATTTTCTGCATAGACCGAAAGCTTCATCACTTCTTCAACTTCAAAGTTCTCTTTAAGTACACTATCCAAGACTCCATGCACTTCCTCTGGGTCGAGCTCGGCGAGGTAGCCACCTCTACCGAAATTCACTCCAAGTATGGGCGTTCTATGATCGGCCAAGGAATGTATACTCCTCAGTATCGTGCCATCGCCGCCAAGCGTTATGACAAGGTCGGCGAATATCTTACTTCCTATTTCCATTATTCGTTCAGAGTCCAAGACTTCGTTCTCAACCCCTAAATCGCTTAAGCGCTTAGATAACTCGCTAGCCATCCCCACAGCTTTTGCCTTCATCGGTGTGTAGACTATTGTCACCTTCTTTATCAACGACCTTTTACTCTCCCTAACCTCAACACATTTCGTTAACTATAAACATTAAGCTTTCAACGCTTCCTGGTGGTGTGCCAATTCTTCGAGGGACAACGGTCTTGATAGGTGCCTTCTTGCTGAAGGTGGGACCTCATAAACGCCCGGTGTTAAAGCCCTTTGCTCCTCAACGAGTACCCTCGAATCTTCTGGCAGCTTGTTCCCGCACTTCGGGCACCTATAGCCTTTGTTTTGGCCCATTGACTTCATTTTCTTTCCGCAAACGTTGCAGGACGGTGGTAGGGCACGGACATATTTTGCGAGGCTTATCACATGTATCTTCTCCAAATTTATCGTTAAGGGCATGCCGGGCTTAGATTTTACGCCGCCGTAAACCCTTACCCTATCTCCGGGCCTGAGGGCGCGCACAACGTTTCTGAAAGACTTCGTGGGTTCAAAGGCGGCGCACTGAATTACCCCCGTCTCATCCCTCAACGTGAAGAATACATGACCACCCGGCACGACTTTAGGCAAGTCTGCGACAATCCCTTCAACCGATACCGAGGTGTTCTCTTCTATATCCGAAATCCTTACCTCTTGTATGTGCAGGTCGGTTGCTTGGTTCGTCTCGAAGAGCAATACTCTCTCCACTGGTTCCAGTATCCTTAGAATTGAGAATGCGTAAAAGGCCATGTCTGGGTCGAGCGACCTAATACCCAAGAGCACAGGACATGGCGTGTGTGGTGTTATCCTCGATTCTTTCGTCTCATAGTCAAAGTTGTCGAAAGTCCACGGACTTGTCATCGAATCCATCTTAATGACGGAGTCCTCGTCAACCCTCCTTAATGTGCCCCAGTTCTGTTTAACCCTATACGCTATAAGTTCGTAAGTTTTTCTAGGAATCTTATCCATACCTATAGCAGCCAGTGCACCGACTACTCCTCTTCTTCCCTTCAGCGCATAAAGCTCGGCTCCAACATCCGAGGCGACAGAGAAAGCATCCTCAACAGAAACCATCCTCCTAACGACTGTCATAGAGAAATCCCTTAACTTGTCCGGTATCTCCTCGCCAACGTAGAACGCGACGCCAGGCTCCGTACCCTCACACTCCAGCTCAGCCAGCTCATACACTCTGTCCAATACTGTTTTTCTGACGTTGTCCAGCTTTCCCGAATTTACCGCAAACCTCAAGGCCACCGCTGCATTGCCCCTCGTTTTGTAGGGACAGTTTGGGTTAAGACGAATAAGTTGGGGCCTCTTAACAGGGGTTAAGCCCATTTTCAGCAGGTCCTCGTAGATTATTGCGGCTACGTATGTCGTGCACATTGCCTTCTTAGAATCGGTATCGTCAATACCGATGTGTAGCGTTACCAACGCGGCCTTGGGAATTATCTGTTTTAGGCGTGGATTTAAGCCTAACTATGAGAGGTTTAAGAACGATATGACCTTACACTTTAGCCCCAACTTCTTCTTCAGCTCTTCTTCACAATTCCTGATTGAGAACAACGTAAATATTCCCACGGTTTTTGCTTTCGACTTTTCCACGAGTCTCACCATTGCCTCGAGTGTCGCGCCGGTTCTCATTATGTCGTCAACCACGAGGACGTTCTCATCCTTCTTGATAGAGCCCTTGGGTATGTAGAAGGTCTTAAAGAGCGCTGGTGAGAACACTGCCTTCTCTTCGAGGAACTCCTCTACACCCACCTCCTTTGTTCCCTTTGCTACGACGATGGACTTGACGCCGAGCTCGTTCCCGAGCTGGATTGCTATCGGTATTCCATCAACCGCGGCCGTCAGAATCTTGTCCACCTTTATGAGTTCAAACTCACCAGCCACACATTTCGCGATGAGCTGTTGAAGGCCAGCATCGTAGCAAACTGAGGTTAGGTCATAGGCCCCATTCCTCTCTACGACCTTTGACCTGAGTATGTCGCGTATGTAGTTTTCCTTGAAGGCTTCTATTATCATCTCAGCCTTTTCGATGCTCGGTATTACGTGGCCGTTTATGTATCTGCTCAAAACACTCGGCGGCAGGTCTATCAGCTTGGAGAGCTCTTTGTAGGCGTAATTCTTTTTCAGAACCCTCAATATCTCAACCGCGAAAATCTTTTTCTTCATCAGGGCCAGTTTGTTCACGGATATGTTAAGCTTTGTTGCATTATTTATAATTTCTTAAACAGTGTGTGACGAATGATGGGCCGCACTCAAGCTTTATTTTAAGCCGTGTCCAACTTTATACCAATGACTCTGAAGCAACTCTTTGAACGCGCAAAGTTGCTCAAACAAAAATTACAGGAAGAAGAAAGTAGTGAGAGGTATAGGGAATGGTTGGGTAGGGCAAAGGATGTCTGGAGGCATTACCAACCTAAGGAGGTAAAGAAGAAAATTGCGGCAATCGACAGCGGATGGAACTATAGAACGTATTGCGGTTTTTACTTGTATGCCATCAGGGCCATAGCCGTCGCACCATCATCAGAAACCGTTATAGAGCCCGTTGTTGAGGTCGATATACTACCCATGGAGGCGGAGGGTTCTGGCTTAAGCCCTGAGCTCTACATGAAAAGCATTGCTGAATGCTATGAGCATGACTTGGCGTCAAGGGCATCAAATCTTTCTGATGTGGTATTGGTTGATGGGTCCATTTTGGCTAGGCTGAGTGAAGTGCGTACTTTGAACAGGGTCAAACTCTTTAGGGAGTATACTGCTTATGTCAGACCGTTGAGAAATTCAGAAAACATCCTTTTCATCTCGAAATATTCTCAAGACAGGAGCCTTGTGGGTGGAGCGTTAGGTGATGTTTACTACATTAACAAAGCGACGAGGGGTATCGGATATACGGAACCCATAACAACTGAGAAAGAGGAGGTAAACGTATCGGTCTTTTACGTGAGGTTATCAGAAAATTCCGACGCGATACATGTGGAGGTTCCTGCGATCATTGATTCTGAATATGTCAAATCCGTGATTGATGCGTTATATAGTACGGCAGTCAAAGGATACCCATACGCCCTTATGATCGCCCACGAAATGGCCTCGGTACCCAATGATCTCATAGACATGCTCAGCGAAGTGGCAGGACTTTCTGTTCTTCCTACAGCTAGGGAGGTGCTCGAAGTTGGTTGAAATCGGAATAGTGGTCGGCGAGGCACGGCCTGAGCGTATACAATTCTTAGCTAAAGATGTTGTGAGGGTCGGAGAGTTCGTCAGGGCAGATACTGTGGATGGAAGAGTCCTATACTTGGTGGAATCTTCAAAATTGGAGAGCAAGCTTTTGTCAAAAGTGGGCGACTATATAACGGCGATAGAGGCCAGGGAAGCGAGCAAAGTTAACCCTAGAGACACCGTTAGGCACTGTACCGCAAGGGCCGTTGGGCTGATCGAAGAAATTTTGAATGGTAGGCGCGTTTATCCTACACTACCACCCGATCCGGGAACACCTGTCTTTCTAGCCGAGGATGAACTGTTAAAGAGAATATTCCATAATAGTTCGAAAGAGTGGGTCGCGGTCGGAAAGCTGTTAAGGAGAGAGAACGTTACGGTTTCTGTAAATTTGAACAAAGTCGCCTCCAGACATCTCGCGATACTGGCCGCTACGGGTAAAGGAAAATCGAATCTTTTGGCGTTGATAGCGAAAAGGATAGCAGAGAAAAACGGGACAATGATAATCCTAGATTATCATGCTGAATATCATGAGCTGAAGATTGAAAAGGTGAAGTTTGTGCCTCCAAGAATTAACCCAAGATATCTGGATTCCGAAGAATTGGCAGATATGCTTGATATAAGGAGCGATGCTACAAAACAGAGGGATTTGCTGAGAAAAGTATACGGTAAGGATGTAGTAAAGTCGCCGGACTTATGGGGAACTTTGAAGAGGAAGCTTGAAAGTTATGCAAATAATGAAGATGAAGAATTCCAAACGAGAGCTACCGCCAGCAGATTATTGGAGATAATCGATAGGGGGCTTGCGATAAAGGGTAAGATATTCGATACAGAGGCAGAAAGCCCGCTCAATCTTATTGAGCCTAACAAAATAAACGTGCTAGATCTTTCAGAACTAACAGAAACACAGGCCCAGATAATCGTGGCGCATTACCTCACAGAAATCCTGAACGATAGGAAAAATGCAATATTCAAGAGAAGCTCGAGGTTCAAATCACCAGTAATCATAGCGGTCGAGGAAGCACACACATTCATACCGCAGGATAGAAGTTCTAGATGTTCCGATGTGTTAGCTAGAATAGCGAGGGAGGGGAGAAAGTTCGGGGTCTCTCTGATTTTAGTTTCACAAAGGCCGTGTAAATTAAATGCAGACGTTGTGAGTCAAATGGGTAGCTTCGCCATATCTGGATTAACCCATCCAAAGGACCAAAGCTTCGTCATGGATGTGACGGATGAAGTTTCAACAGAATTGGGTGCAACTTTGCCAAGCCTCAACACCGGCGAGATGATATTGGCGGGTCAATGGGTAACTGTACCTGCACTCGTCAAGGTGGATCATGTCGAAGAAAAGCACATGGGCAAGGACTTGGATGCTATAGAGCTGTGGGCCGAGGAAGCTAACGTAAGACGGAAGGGCATATCAACGGAGGAACTTATCAGGCTATGATTATCGGACACGTATCAGATACGCATCTCGGAGCTTACGCAGGAAAGGATAGGGAGAGGGAGCAAGATTACTACGATGCCTTCCAAGAAGCCGTCGATATCTTCATAAAAGACCATGTTAAGCTAGTCATACACTCGGGCGATATACTGGACTCTTCTAAACCTTACGGAACTGCGATGAAGGTTCTTGCAGAGGGAGTTAAACGGCTGAATGAAAAGGGTATAAGATTCATCTTTACTCTTGGTGAACACGACATATCCAACGTCCCTAGCACACCCCACCCCTACATTCTTGATGTCTTAGGGATTGCTAACTATGTTGGAACAGGAGAACCGTTGGTTATAGGAGACGTCATCATGGCCGGTCTTCACAAGTACAAAAAAGTTGAGAGAGAAGAGTTGTGTAGGAAGATCAAGGAGGTCGCTAATAGAGCAAAGCAGATCGATGGAAAGAGGAGGATTCTCGTACTGCATCAAGGACTTATCGGGTTGCATGGATTCGCAGGCGAAATATCCAAGGACGACATTCCGATGGACTTTGACTACTATGCGATGGGACACATCCATATGTCCTACGATTTTAGGCATGGTAATGGTTTGGGTTCGTATCCAGGGATGACCCATTGGGTAGACTGGGACGATCCAGAAACTTCTTTCGTTAACTTGGTTGACCTTTCTTCCGATGAACCAAAAATAAACAAAGTTAGGTTGGAGTCTGTAAGGCCGAGAATGGAAAGATATGTGAAATTCGGAGAGCTAGAAACCTTGGTGCGGGAATTAATATCGCTTAAACATGAAGACCATAAGAAACCATGTCTCCTGATAAAAGTAGAGACCGATAGACCCTTTGATCCTAAGCCGTTTGAAGATTCGCTGAGCGTTTCCTACATGGTCGATATCAAGCAGATCTTAAAAGAAGTTGGTAGAGAAGTTTTGCACGAAGTTCCCGACATGGATGCCGAGCTTAGGAGGTTGACGGAGGTTGCGTTGGGGAGTAACGAGAAGGCTGAGTTTGCGCTCTTCGAGTTGCTCAAAGCCCTTAACGATGAGGATTGGAGGAAGGGAGCGCTGGAAATCATCTGGAAGGCCTTCAAGGAGGGGAGGTTGAGGTGATCACCAAGGTCTTTCTCAAGAACTTTACATCACATAAGGAGACTTACTTAGAGTTGGGACCGGGCCTTCATGTCTTCGTGGGTAGAAACGGTTCTGGAAAGACTTCAGTCGTAGATGGGATAACGTACGCGCTCTTCGGTAAGCATGGAAGGGGGGCCAATACAAACATAGCTAGGGACGGGGCGCCTAGAGGTCAGGTGGAAGTTGAGTTCGTGCTTGAGGGTAAGACGTACACGGTCGGCAGGAGCTTTGACGGCCAAGGTAGGCTGGAGGATGCCTACTTAAGGGTTGAGGGAAAACCCTTGGTGAGCGGTGAGAGGAAGAGGGAGGATGCGGTAACCAAAAAGGTTGAAGAAATCCTGCGCATGGGATACGAAAGGTTGAGGGCTTCAGTTATCATCCAGCAAGGAGAAATAGACAGAATACTTTCATGGCAACCCAAGGAGATAAAAGCACTATTCGATGACCTCTTAGGCCTTAGCATGATGGAAGTTGCCTATAAAAGGATGGGTGATGTGATTAAAGATTTTGAGGAAAAGGTAAGGAAAGAGACGGGATACTCAGTTGATGATGTAGGTAGAATTAGCAGAGAGATCTCGGAGTACGAGCAGGCTCTGAGCAAGCTTAAAGAAGAATTGAAAGAGAAGGAGCAACGCCTTGTAGAACTAAAAGAAGAGCGGGATATAATGAAGGCTGAACTAGAAAATATGCAACGTTTTAGTGAGGCATACTACAAAGCTTTATCCACAATTAGATCCATCAAGAATGTCGCTAATGTTTGGATTAAGAAGAGAAAGGAAGATTTGAAGGAATACGAGTCGGCATTGGAGCAGATGAAGTTAAAGGATGAGGTTGAGAAAAGGATAAGGCAGAAGGATAAACTGAAAGAAGAAATCGCGAGTATCGAGAAGGACATCGAGCATTTAAAGAAAGAGGTAGAGCGTGTTAGGGATGAAAGAAGCGAAATAATGAAAAAATTGGAGATATTAGGCGAAGAGGGGGCAGAGGGGAGGGAATTCTCCGAAATCGTTAAAGAGGCCGGTAGCAAGACCGCTGAGCTTATTGATCTGGCCGTGGAGCTTGGCAAATCCTTAGTGATGAGAGACGGTAGAGAAAATTCTCTGAAAGGGGCCGTGGAGGACAAGAGGGAGGAGGTAATCGGGCTTTTCGAAGAATCCTACAAGTCCGGGCTCAA
>JAKCEW010000016.1 GCA_023539445.1 Candidatus Terraquivivens yellowstonensis | reverse complement strand
AATTGTCTCAATGGTGTTTGATTGGATTGTATTCATTACAGAGGCGGCCAGTCATGATATTGAAGCCTAAAACTGAATGTCGCATTTAGTGGTGTTTACCATTATGTATAAATATAACAGAGTTTTAACAATATTTTGAAGAAGAGGCATAAAATGGGTGGGGTAACAGAAGAAGAGCGTAAGAAGATGCTAAAAGAGATTTTGAGGCAACTACATGCTGGTGTCTCGACGGAACAGGTTAGGGAGCGGTTTAAACAGTTTCTCGAAGGTGTAAGTCCACTTGAGATAGCCAAGATTGAACAGGAGCTTGTAAGCGAGGGTATTTCAAGAGAGGAGCTTCAGAGGCTCTGTGACATTCATTTAACAATTTTCAAGGAACAACTGGAAAGACAGAAAATTGAAGCTGTCCCAACCAGCCCCATCGGTATTCTTCTTGAAGAGCATAAAATGATTCAGCAAATCGCCGAAAAGCTTGCCATTTTAACCGAGAAGGTTCTAAGGACAGAAATTCCAGAATCAGCGGTCGAAGAATTGTCACAGCTAAAACATTTTGTAGATGAGCTTTTAGAGGCTGAAAAGCACTATTTGAGGGAGGAGAATGCGCTTTTCCCAGTTTTGGAAAAGCATGGGATAAGCGAGCCGCCAGCGATAATGTGGATGGAGCACAATCAACTTAGGGAGAAGAAGAAGCGACTTAAAGCCCTAATCGAGAACGTTACGAAAATGAGCTTTTCAGATTTTAAGAGAGAACTTGGCGAGCTGACAAAGTCTGTGGTTAATGTACTTAACAGCCACATCTATAAGGAAAACAATATATTGTTTCCAATAGCCCAGCGCGTAGTCACAGAAGAGGAATGGGCTACCGTAAGAGAGAGTTTTGACGAAATTGGGTATTGTTGTTTCACCCCAACACATTTGATGACAAAAGAGGTCAAAGATGTAAAAGAGTCCGTCGAGGAAAAGCCCGTACTCGAAAGCGCGTTGCAGTTTGAAACTGGAACTTTAACAAAGGAGGAGGTTGAGGCCCTCTTAAACACTTTGCCCGTGGACATAACCTTTGTAGATAAAGATGATTTTGTCAAATTCTTCAATAAGGCAGAAAAACGCATATTCATAAGAACAAAAGCTATTATTGGCAGAAAAGTCCAGTTGTGCCATCCGCAGAAGAGCATCCATATAGTCAACAGAATCCTTGAAGCTTTCAAGAAAGGCGAAAAAGATGTGGCGGAGTTCTGGATCCAAAAAGGCGATCGCACAATCCACATAAGATATTTCGCCGTGAGAGACAAAAACGGCAAATATCTTGGCACGATAGAGGTAACCCAAGACATAACTGAGTTAAAGAAGATTGAGGGTGAAAAACGCCTCTTAGACTGGGAAGGTTGAATCTTAAAAGTTGTACTCTTCGTCTACATTGAGAAAAGTTTCAGAAACCAGATAGCCAAAGCCTATTTCAATCACTATGCACCAGAAGGTTGGGCTGCGATAAGTGCTGGCATAAAACCGGCTGAAAGGGCGCATCCTACCGCTGTAATGCTCATGTTGAAGAGAGGGAATGTTAACTAAGGAATTGCAAGAAAACGCCGAAATCAAAGATCCGCCCTCACAAGGCTTCATCGGGGAGAAAGGTTCTGCATCACGTCTTTATGTATTTCTGCGGATTTTTCTCGAATTTCTCTTTGCAAATTGAGCTACAGAAGTAATAAGTCTTACCCAAGTATTCTGTCTTGTATCTTGCCGTTTTTTCATCCACTTCCATTCCACAAACAGGATCTTTCGCCACAGTTTTCACCTCCTATAACTTGATTAGTTTGAGGGTTGCTGAGTTGCTGACTACGAACAAAGAGCTAAAAGCCATGGCTCCAGCTGCTATGATCGGGCTTAGTAAGCCAGCTGCAGCAATGGGAATGGAAACCATATTATAAATAAAGGCCCAGAATAGGTTTTGTTTTATTTTTCTCATAGTTGCTTTACTGAGCATGATTGCACGAACCACATCTCGCAAGTCATCTTTTATAAGGACTATACCGCCCGTTTCTTTAGCTATGTCTGTTCCACTGCCTATGGCTATTCCAATGTGAGCCTGGGCAAGGGCGGGTGCGTCATTGATTCCATCACCTACCATAGCGACGACCTTACCCTCGCTTTGCAATTTTTTAATAACGTTGGCTTTTTCCCATGGTAAAACATTAGTAATAACTTTTTCAATACCAAGTTGTTTAGCTATTGCCTTCGCGGTTCGCTCGTTATCGCCTGTGAGCATAATGATTTCCAGTCCCATTTTTTTAAGGTCCCTTATGGCTTCTTTAGCATTCTCTTTAAGTGTGTCCATGGCCGCCAAAATTCCGACAATTTCACCGTCTATTGCGAGCAGCATGGTTGTTTTTCCTTCTTCTCCAAACTTAGTCAGAAAATGCTCTACATCTTCTCCAATGTTTATATTGTTTGTCTCCATAAGTCTGCGATTTCCAAGAAGTATGGTTTTCCCTTTAAAACTTGCCTTGACACCATGTCCGGGTATGGCCTCAAAAGCTTCTGCGTCTGGAACGTTAATGTTAAGGGAGAAAGCTTTCTTCAAAACAGCCTCAGCAAGTGGATGTTCTGAGCCTTTTTCTGCAATTGCAGCGAACAGTAGGACCTCATCTTCTTTATAACCTTTGAAGGTTATGACGTCTGTGACTGAAGGCTCACCTTTTGTTAAAGTTCCAGTTTTATCAAAAACAACGGTCGTCAGTTTTCTGATGTTTTCAACATATTCTCCTCCTCTCAGAAGTATGCCATATTCGGCTCCCTTACCAACTCCCGCCAAGATTGCTGTGGGTGTGGCTATGCCAAGTGCGCATGGACAAGCTATAAGCAGTACGGCCAACAATACAAGAAAAGCGGAAGAGAATCCTTTAGTAATTAGCCAGTAGACAAAGGATATGCCAGCAACAGCAAAAACTGCTGGAACAAAATATCCGACAACACGGTCCGCAAACTTTTGTATAGGCGCGCTTGATGCCTGAGCCTCCTCTACTAAGTGGACTATTTGCATAAGAGCCGTGTTTTCTCCAACTTTCGTGACTCTAATCTTCAGTAAACCTGTCTTGTTGATTGTACCTCCTACAACTTCGCTGCCCACGCTTTTTTCGACGGGTATGCTTTCGCCAGTGATGATCTTTTCGTCAACAGAGGAATAACCCTCAATGACGATGCCGTCTGTAGGAATCTTTTCACCAGGCTTAACGATGAGTATGTCGCCAACATTTACTTCCTCAATCGGTACCTCAACTTCTCGACCATCCTTCAATACTCTTGCAATAGTGGGCTGAAGCTCAAGTAACTTCCGAATAGCTGCGGCCGATCTCCTTCTAATGATTTCCTCGATAAACTTGCCCAGAAGCACGAAAGCTAAAATCGCTACCGCAATTTCTAAATAGCCATGCCCTTCCGATCCAAGCCATGGGAAGAAAGTGCTCACTGCTCCATAGCTCCATCCCGCAAGTACGCCAGTAGTTATGAGAACATCCATATTTATGGAGCGATTTTTAAGCGCCTTATAAGCGCTATAGTGAATATTCCATCCTGCGACCCAAACTATTGGTGTCGAGAGGATAAAGAAAGCCAAGTTCCATGCTGAGATCCCAGCGACTTCAAACGCCATGATCGCTACGGCAAGACCAAAAATGGCAATTACCCTTAATACGGCAAAGCTTATCACTCCTGCTAGGGCTAATGCAACCCTTCGCTTCATATTCTTCAATTCTTGCTCCGGCTGTTCATATGTTCTAGCGCATGTTTCGCTACAGAAATAGTAGACTCTATCTCCGATCTTGCGTTTAATAGCCTTGTCAGAATCAACCAACATACCGCAAACAGGGTCCCTTGGCAACCAGCAACCCCAGACTGTAGTAAATAAGTAAGCATTAACATTTAAACTCTATATCTTAAAACTTCTCCCAACCCATAATTGACTATAGAACCTGTATCAGTTTTTGTCTCTCAAAATGTCGGATTCTTAATCCATCAGGGTTACCAGGTTAAAAACACACATGGAAGGTTTAGTGTGGTTTGGATACAGCTTGGAATATTCAATTAAGCGAAAAGGCAGGACTAGCGGTGTGATGAATAAGCGAATTTATAAACAACAAACTTATTAAATGGTTTGGCTTAAAATTCTAGCACCATGGAAAAGCATATAATTATTCTAGGTTTTGCGGGCAGTTTAAGAAAAGACTCATATAACAAAGCACTGCTTCGTGCTGCAGCCGAGTTACTTCCGAAAGGAGCTGAACTTGAAATTTTCGATATCGAAGGAATCCCCCTCTACAATCAAGATTTGGAGTATGAAATGCCAGCAAAAGTTAAGGAGTTTAAAGCGAAGATAAGATCAGCAGACGCGATTCTTATAGCTACGCCGGAATATAATTATTCGTTTCCTGGAGTCTTAAAAAATGCTATAGACTGGGCTTCTCGACCACCGGGCGACAATTCTTTTGATGGTAAACCCGTAGCCCTTATGAGCGCATCCATTGGAATGTTAGGAGGTGCTCGTGCCCAATACCATCTTAGACAAGTGTTTGTAGCCTTAAATATGCATCCAATAAACAAACCCGAGGTTATTGTGCCGTTCGCTGGAGAAAAGTTTGATGAAAATGGGCAGTTAAAAGATGATAAAACGCGGGCCATAATTCGGGAACTTCTTGAAAACCTCGTGACTTTGGCTAAAAAATTAAAGGTTTAAAACCGAAAATTCCAGCTTTAAGTTAAGGTTTTTATTTACCTCCTTTCCTTCTATTCCTTTAAGGAGGTTAAATGGGAATTAGCCCTCATAGAAAATTAGATTGTTTGGGACTTTATTGTCCAGAGCCGGTTTTCAGGACAAGAATGGAGCTTGATCAGATGAAGGTTGGTGAAGTTCTTGAAGTTTTAGCAGACGATCCTGCCGCAGAAGAGGACATTAAAAGTCTAGTGAGAAATTTAGGACAAGAACTCGTGAGTATAACCAAGAAGGAGAATCAGGTTCAAATATTGATTAAAAAAGTTAAATAAATACTAGGAAGGTGAAACGTTGGCAGAAAAGAAAAAAATTTTATACATTCAAACAAGCGGGGTTGATACTCCTGAACGTGCCTATGCTCCATTCATTTTGGCAACTACTGCCACCATGATGGGGGTTGATGCTACGATATATTTTCTAATAAAGGGCATCACTCTAGTTAAGAAGGGTGAGGCTGAGAAAATAAAGATTGGCAATTTTCCATCTTTGAAGGAAGTTATGGATCAGGCGGTTAAGGCTGGTGTTAAACTCATGGTTTGTGAGCAAAGTTGTATGTTGCTTGGCATTCCACGTGGCGATTTTATACCAGAAGCCAAAATAGTAGGCGCAGCAACTTTGAATGATCTAGTCTTAAACTCAGATGCAGTTATGTGCTTCTAGAGTGTTACAAAATGTCAACCTATAAAAAAATTTATATGGACAACGTTGCTGGCAAACCCGTTGACCCCCGTGTTATAGATGCTATGATGCCCTTTATTAAGGAATTTTACGGCAACCCATCATCAGTCCATTCGTTTGGATACGAGTCAAAAAAGGCTTTGGAAGAAGCAAGGGCAAAAATCGCCAAACTTATAAACGCTGAGAAAGCCGAGTCTATAATCTTCACCTCTGGAGCTACAGAAAGTAACAACATGGCTATTAAAGGTGTCGCATACAGAAACATGGACAAGGGTAAACACATAATAACTTCAAGCATTGAACATATGTCAATCATTAACCCATGTAAATATCTAAAAACTAAGGGTTTTGATGTAACCTTTCTTCCAGTGGACAAATACGGTTTAGTTGATCTCGATAGTTTAGAACGCGAGTTACGGGAAGACACAATTCTCGTTTCTATCCAGTATGCTAACAGTGAAATAGGAACGATTCAACCAATAAGAGAAATAAGCCAAATAGTTCACAGAAAAAACGCATATTTACATGTAGATGCTACAGCCGCTAATGGACAAATTCCAATAGATGTTCAAAAAGATGGGATCGACCTTCTAACACTCTCTTCTAATGACATGTATGGACCCAAAGGAGTTGGAGCCCTTTATATTCGTAGTGGAGTACGCATCGAACCTATAATTCATGGCGGTGGTCAAGAAAGAGGTTTACGTTCCGGAACAGAAAACGTGCCAGGCATAGTTGGGTTTGGAAAAGCGGCAGAAATAGCTGTTAATGAGATGCGGGCTGAAAGTGAAAGGCTTAGCAGACTTAGAGACAAACTAATTAAAGGCTTGTTAGAGTCAATACCATATGCTTTCTTAAATGGTCATCCAACAAACCGCTTACCAGACAACGCCGCGGTGAGGTTCAGCTTTATAGAAGGCGAATCCATTCTACTAAGCCTTGACATGATGGGTGTAGCAGCCTCGTCAGGTTCTGCTTGCACTGCAAAAACTTTGGAACCTTCCCACGTACTACTTGCGATTGGACTGAAACATGAAGAAGCCCACGGCTCGGTGCTATTCACTCTTGGAAGACAAAATACAGAAGACGATGTGGATTATGTTATTCAAATAATGCCGGATATAGTGAAAAGGTTAAGAATGTTCTCTCCCTTAACACCTAAGGAGTTGCTTGGTTGATGTATAGCGAAAAAGTTATGGAACATTTCAGGAACCCCCGAAACATGGGTGAAATCAAAGATGCTGATGGTGTCGGCACTGTCGGAAACCCTGTTTGTGGAGATATGATGACAATATACATAAAAGTTAAAGATAACCGTATAGAGGACATAAAATTTAAAACATTCGGCTGTGGTGCTGCAATAGCAACGAGTAGTATGATTACTGAATTGGCAAAAGGAAAAACATTAGAAGAAGCATTAAAAATAACACGTAAGGATGTGGCTGATGCTCTAGAAGGACTTCCGCCTGTAAAGATGCACTGCTCAAATCTAGCGGCAGATGCATTAAAAGCCGCGATTGAAGATTATTACAGAAAACAGAAAGAAAAAGAAAAGGTGGAGATTAAATGAAAAAAGAGTTTATCAGATGTGAGTTCTGTAACATACCGATCCCATTAGAAACATGTCAATTAGCGACTTATCGCGTTACTATCAACGGAAAAGAATACGTTTTTTGCTGTCAGAAATGTGCTGAAAGGTATCAAAAAAATCTTCAATCAAATAAACATCAAGAAAAATGATGGGGTGAAAAAGTGGAGAAAGGGTTTAATTGGATGGCCGGCGGACCCCAAGGAAGCGGCGTGGATACAGCAGCGAACATTTTTGGGAGAGCATGTGGTTATGGTGGTTTGTACGTTTATGGACGCCGCGAGTATCATTCAAATATAAAGGGATTACATAGCTACTTCCACCTAAGAGTTTCAAGCAACGAGGTTTCAGCTAATGTGAACGATGTAGACATGCTGGCGGCTTTTGACGCTGAAACTGTTGTTAGGCATATATCTGAAATAGTTCCTAATGGAGGAATAATAGTTGATCAAAACCAATTGGACACTAAAATTTTGGAGATTCCCACGTTACCGATTGAATTTAAATCTATTTTCCAAGAATTTATGAAAGAAAACGGGATAGGCACCCGTTTAGCAGATCTGCTTGAATATGTGAGGAACAAAGGCATCCATGTTTTTGAAGTTCCGTACATGGAGCTACTTAAACAAATTGCAAGTAAGCTTAACATAAGAGAATTAAATAAAATTACGCGAATGATAAACGTGTTAACAATCGGGATATCCTTTGGTTTATTAGGGTACGATATTGGCTTGGTTGAAAAAGCCATAAAAGACATTTTTGGAGAAAAACCGAAAATTGTCGAAATGAACCTTCTCGCACTAGAAGTTGCATACGATTATGCAAAAAACAATTTCTCAAAAGACTTTAGTTACCGTCTTCCAGAAAGAGTCGTAAAAGAAGAGAGAATTTTCCTTTCGGGAAACCAAGCTGTTGCAATTGGTAAGATTTTAGGTGGATGTAGGGTTCAAACTTACTATCCCATAACTCCGGCAGCGGATGAGAGTGAATACATAGAAGCCCATGAAGTCCTCTCCACAAAAATTCCAGGCGTGGAAGTTGGTGTAGTTGTGATCCAAACAGAAGATGAAATCGCAGCTATAAATATGGCTTTGGGTGCAGCTTTAGCTGGTGCTAGAGCTTCAACATCTACCTCTGGACCTGGATTCTCGTTAATGGTTGAGGGTCTGTCTTGGGCTGGCAACAATGAGGTTCCAGTTGTCATAACCTATTATCAACGAGGCGCACCTTCAACCGGGTTGCCTACACGGCACGGGCAAGATGATTTAAGATTCGCCGTTCATGCCGGACATGGAGAGTTTCCACGTATAGTGCTGGCCTCAGGTGACATTAGAGAATGCTTCTACGACGCGGTAAACGCTTTCAACTATGCTGAAAGATTCCAGCTACCCGTAATTCACCTTATAGACAAGGCACTTGCCAATAGTTCCCAAACCTTTCCAGTGTTTGACATTAGTAGTATCAAAATACATCGGGGCGAAATTCTGGATGAAAAAATGCTTGATGGCATAGAATACAAGCGTTTTGCTTTTACTGACTCGGGGGTTTCACCTCGTGTTTTACTCGGCACAAAAAATGGCGTGCATTGGTACACTGGTGATGAGCATAACGAGTATGGGCACATAAGTGAGGAGCCACATAACAGAACTAAAATGATGGAGAAACGTATGAAAAAACTTGAAGCCGTCAATAGGGAGGTGCCGATAACGGAGAAAATCAACTTTTTCGGAGAGCCGAACGCTAAAAACATGATAGTAAGCTGGGGTTCTACGAAAGGTGCAATAGTTGAAGCCTTAAACGAGCTGTCCAGAGAAGGTTATAGTGTAGGTTTTCTGCAGGTTCGAATGGTGCATCCCCTTCCAAGAGAATACATAAAGGAAACTCTCGAAAAAGCCGAGAGGGTGATTGATATTGAAATGAATTATTCTGGGCAATTAGGCGGGATTATAACAGAGAAAACCGGCGTGTTAATGGACTTTCAGATAGTCAAATATAACGGTAGACCCATGACCACTACTGAGGTTTATAATGCTTTAAAACTTGTTTTAGATGGTAGGGCACCAAAAAGGCAGGTGTTAACCTATGGCACTTAGATGGCAAGACTTTAAGTCAGACGTTTTTGTTGATTGGTGTCCAGGATGTGGAAATTACGGCATACTGTTGGCTTTGCAGATGGCTCTGGCAGAACTGGCACTTGAACCCCATAGAGTCGTATTAGTGTCCGGAATAGGTTGTTCTGGCAAGACCCCACATTTCGTAAAAGTTAACGGAGTTCACACACTTCATGGTAGGACCCTGCCATTCGCACAGGGAATAAAGATTGCGAATCCAGATTTAGAAGTTATAGCTATAGGCGGTGATGGTGACGGGCTAGGAATAGGCATGGGCCATTTTGTTAACGCGGGAAGGAGAAACGTGGATATGACCTATCTGATACACGATAACGGGGTTTATGGACTTACTAAGGGACAAGCCTCACCAACACTTAAGTTGGGCTTAAAAGTTAAAGCAATACCCAAACCGAACATTAATGAAGCCGTGAATCCACTAATCGTTGCCCTTGCAGCGGGATACACTTTTGTTGCAAGATCTTATGCTTACGACACCAAACACTTGAAAGAAATAATAAAACAGGCAATTCAGCACAAGGGACTAGCCTTAGTAGATATACTACAACCGTGTCCAACATACAATGATATAACTACAAAAGAGTGGTATGCTGGCGAAGATCGGATAGATCCCAAAACCGGTAAACCAGTACCAAGACTTTACAAGTTAGAAGATGTGGGATACGACCCCGTTGTGCACGATTTAAGTGAAGATTTTAGTAAAAAACTTGCCGCCATGGAAAAAGCTAGAGAATGGGGTGATAAAATTCCCATCGGGGTTTTCTACAAGAATGAACTAATACCTACGTTCCAAGAACGCATAACCCAAAGGATACCGTTTTATATGAAAAACCCGCCAGCTAAACAAAAAATCTGCGATGATGCAGGTTCGCCTATAACCGATGTTGATGTTTTATTTAAAGAATTAAAGGTGACATAAATAACCCAAAAGTTACACAATACCGAATTTTGCTCAATCTTCATTCTTCAATAACGTATTTGACTCTGAATCTCTCGTATCCATGTTCTTTGAAACTTTCGACCTTCATTTTTACATCAATTAATTTTTGCAATTCGTAAATGAAATCTTCAAAGTAGTCGAACACTCCACAAGTCCTGCAGAAACTTCCTTCAAAATCTAACACAAGCTCTTTATCGCTTATTTTAACAAGCTTAGCTTTAGCTTCCGGGCTTCTGTATTTATTGTATTCTTCTATTGTCTTCAAGATGGAATCTTTAAAACTCAACATCGATTTTTGATCATTCTCTAAGACATTCGGCCTCTTGACGCTTTCTAAGACTATCGCCGGGCAGACTCTTCTAACACCTTCCCGCGACTCAAGGTCTTTTATGAAGCTCGAGAGTTCTTGCGAGCTCTTAAACCAGCATTCTGCTACGAGCATGTGGTCACCGCTCGTTAAGTATAGTCTAACGGTTTCCTCCTTATTCCTTAACTCTTCCATAACTTTGAGTAAATGCTCCGGCTCCGCATCCAGCCCTATTATCGCCAACACTTCGTAGCCTAGCCTCTTAGGATCTACCTCAACGGTATATTTCTTTATTACGCCTAGGTCCTCAAGGCGCTTGATTCTCTTCCTCACAGCAGCCTCCGAGACCCCGAGCTTCTTGGCTATATCAACATAAGATGTCCGAGCATTTTCCATGAGTAGCTTAATGAGGGTAAGGTCCGATATTCGAACCATAATGTTTATTATAATCAACTATAATATATACATAACGCAAATTGAGGTGTTCGAAATGGAGCAAGTTCGTATTACGTTATTAGGAGAAAAAGCTCCTAGTTTCGAAGCCCAAACAACGCATGGAGTAATAAAGTTTCCAGATGACTATAAGGGCAGGTGGGTGGTGCTGTTTTCACATCCAGCCGACTTCACGCCCGTTTGCACCACGGAGTTCGTCGTATTCCAAAAGAGGTATGATGAATTCAAGAAGCTAAACTGTGAACTCATCGGCCTCAGTATAGATCAGGTCTTCAGTCACATAAAATGGGTGGAGTGGATTAAAGAAAAGCTTGGCGTCGAGATACAGTTTCCGATAATCGCCGACGATCAGGGGAATATAGCATGTATGCTGGGCATGATTCATCCTGGAAAGGGAACGAATACCGTTAGAGCCGTCTTCGTAATCGACCCCGAAGGTGTTGTTAGAGCGATACTCTACTATCCGCAGGAGGTCGGTAGAAACATAGACGAGATCTTGAGACTCGTTAAAGCCCTTCAAGTCTCGGATGAGAAGAAGGTGGCGCTGCCGGCAAACTGGCCGAATAATGAGCTTATAGGAGACAAGGTAATAATACCGCCGGCGCGCGATGAGAAGACCGCCAAGGAGAGGCTGGAGAGGGCGAAGGCAAAGGAGATCGAGTGCTACGACTGGTGGTTCTGCTACAAGAAGCCCTAAAATACCAGATTCTACACAATAATTAGAATGAGATAACATGACCCAAAAACTCCAAGTATACAAGTGCAATGTTTGCGGCAACATCGTGATGGTGATGCACCCGAGCTTCGGTGAACTTGTATGTTGCGGCCAGCCGATGCAGCTACTAGAGGAGAAGACGGAGGACGTCGGTATGGAGAAACACGTTCCCGTGATAGAGAGAACAGCGACTGGGGTAAAGGTGAAGGTCGGCTCAATACCCCACCCCATGGAAGGAAATCATTACATCGAGTGGATCGAGTTGACCGCGGATGACAAGGTCTACATAAAGTTCCTGAAACCAGGCGACGCTCCGGAGGCGGAATTCCCGGTCAAGGCCGAGAAGCTCTCAGCCAGAGAGTACTGCAACATCCACGGACTCTGGAAGTCCAAGTAAACCCTTTTCTTTTTATTTTTTATCAAGGTTTTTTAAATAGCAATCAATTTCTTCTATTATATGAAGGCTGTTGGAGATACGAGTCCTAGAATAATATCGCGAGAGATTGAGAGTGGGTTCTACTTGCTGAGGGTTGATGATGAAAAGGTGAATTATTTCGAGGCCATTTGGAGCATTCCCGAGAGGATAACCTATAACGCTTATCTCCTTGTCGAGGATGGCGGTGCTGTTTTATTCGATGGCTGGAAGACAGTCTATGCCGATGATCTTATCGAAGCTATTAGGGGGATCGTGAGTCCCCGGGACCTTACGCATGTTATAGTTCACCATGTTGAGCCGGATCACTCAGGCTCCTTACCAAAGGTTTTGGAGGCTAATGGGTTTAGGGCTGAGGTGGTGACTAATCCCATGAGTAAGCCTATGATTGAGTCCTTTTACAAGATATGCCCAAAGTTCAGACTGGTGAAGGATTGTGAGGAGATCTCGGCGGCCGGGGAGAAAATCAAGTTGATCAACACGCCATGGCTACACTGGCCCGAGACCATGATGAGCTATCTAACGAATCGGAGAATATTGGTCCCATGCGATGCCTTCGGTGGATACTCGATTCCAAGAACGATACTTGATGAGGATGATGAGGTTGTCCGGGAGTATCTACCGAGCGTCAGGAAATATGTCGCGACGGTAATAGGGTTTTACAGGCAGTATATAATCCGGAATATAGAGAAGCTCCAGAACCTTCAACTGGATATCGAAATTATAGCTCCAGCTCATGGGCTCATCTGGAAGAGAAATCCGCGGCTGATCTTAGACTATTACAGAAGCTTAGCTGAGGGTCGCCCCGACGGCAACAAGATCTTGGTAGTCTCCGGCTCGATGTACGGCTTGATGGAGAAGGCCGCGAGAATCGCTGTGGAGGAGGTTGAAAGGCTTGGAGGAAGGACGGCCTTTTACCAGTTCAACGACTTGGAGCAACCACCTTTCTCAGAGATTATAGGAAATGCTATTGATTCGAGGGCAATCATACTCGCCGCGCCCACCTATGAGGCAGGGGTTTACCCACCGATCGACCATCTGGCAGATCTGATAACTAAGAAGATCCCACCCAAGCCCGTACTCATCTTGGGGTCTTACGGCTGGGCTGGCATCGTCGCTAAGAAGCTCTCGGAAAAATTGACGGGCGCTGGTTTCAAGGTAGTCGAGATGATCGAGTTTAGGGGATCCCCAAGCGAGGAGGATGTTCGGAGAATTAGAGAAGGTGTCAGAAGACTCCTTGAATCGTCATAAAGACAAGCTTTGACCACACTTTGGGAATACCCCAAGCTACTGGCTTTACAGGACGTCGAGGAATGCCTGATATTAGAGAGGCTGAATAGGTTCACGTTAAGGGTTGAGGTTAGGGGCCGGGAGAGCTTTGCATTCCTACAAAACACCGGAAGGCTTCTGGACTATGTGGTACGCGGAAAAAGAGGCTTCTGCATTCCAATAGAGAAACCCCGAAAACTCTCGAGAAGACTTTTCGCAATTTCAGAGAATGACCTCGCCGCGATCGTGGACACGTATCTCCAGTCGAGAGCTTTCGAGGAAGCGATTGGCCGTGGCCTCATACCTTGGCTCAGGGGCTGCCGAATCTCGAGGAAAGATGTCTTGTTAGCTGGAACAAAGATAGATTACCTCATGCTCTGTGAACTGAAAGATGTGCTCGTAGAGCTTAAGAGTGCTGTTCTAAGGCTTAACCATCATGCATCTTATCCCGATTGTCCTTCTAGTAGAGCCGTAAGACAAGTAAAGGGATTGCTCGAGTCTGTCAAGCGCGGCACCCGGGCGATTCTCGTATTCATCGCAGCCATTCCACACGTTAAGGGCTTTAAGCTCAACTATGAGATGGATCCAACATTATACGAACTCATAGCGAAGGCTCATGCGGCCGGACTAGAAATTAGAGGCATTCAAATGGTGTATGAGCCAACGGGCTCCTCAATAATGCTCCTGAACTCAGACCTTCCGATCGAGATTTAAATTGCCCGAATTCTTGGCGTCTGACGACTTTGATAGCGCATAGAAGTAGGTTCCTGGGAATGCTGGGTTATAGTACCATCCTTGGACCCAGGTTCTCTCCCAATGCCGGCCCAATGGTTGGGCGAGGACTACGCTCGGGACATCCTCGTAGTAGATCTT
>JAKCEW010000035.1 GCA_023539445.1 Candidatus Terraquivivens yellowstonensis | reverse complement strand
ACGTATTAAGCGAGGGAAAAGTTGTGCGTCTCAAACACTTATCTAAAGGTGGGGTCATCTAAAATCCTCTACCTCTTCGTCGCTGTAGCCCAAAGCCTTCAATATCTCCTCGGTATGTTGACCCAAAGCCTATGCTGGCTCCCTCATCTTCGCAGATGTTTTCGGGGCTCTATCGGCGTGCCTAAGATTCTTACCCTCTCAGCTTTTGGATGCGCTATTCCCTCGACCACCCTTCTCTGCAGAATTGTGGGTCCCTAAAACTTCGACTGCGGTGTATGGCAAGTACCATGTCAGATCAAGTATCCTTTCTCTCCTAGAGGGAAGACAGACCATGCGAGCCCACTGATGTGTGCAAGGCTTTAGGGCCTTTTTACCTTCCACTCTCTAACATCTTCGCTCAAGTTTTGAAGAAGCCACGTGGAAGAGCTTGTGGACCAACGAGTGGTGACTTTCTTCAAGAAAAAAGATGGGGACGAGAATTTAAGGGTTGCAATCTTAAGTTACACAAAGTGATAGTTGAATAGGATGAAAGAAGGCCTCTTTGATCTTCTTAGACAATTGGCATTTGAAGATGCAAATTCAAAATAGGTTGTTGAAATTGATCTTATATAGATAGCGTTTTGTTCTAGGGATCATTTAAAAAAGTTAAAAGAGCTTGCAAATAAAGTTAAAATAAAAATTTAGTATGGGATGAACGTTAGGCCTAGCCCTATTGGTATCGCGGCTAGGATCATCGCGCCTATGCAATAACCGAAGATGTCTCGCGCCCTCGTTCCGGTAATTCCCAGCAATGGAATTGCCCAGAATGGGGTGAACAAATTCGTCCACTGATCTCCTGCCGCGTAGGCGATGATCGTTTTGCCTATCGGTACTCCCAGAGAAGCCGAGACCCTTGAGAGTATCTCGCCAGTTGCGACCCACTGCCCTCCACCGGAGGGTATGAAGATGTTTATGAGGCCCGAGAGTAGCCAGCATATTACTGGCCAGGAGAAGGCTGTCGCGTTTGCCGCTATAGCATTTGCTATGACCGTAGCCAGGTTAGGTCCTCCGGGCGTCACAACTGTGTACTGCATTAAGCCCATGATCCCCGCGTAGAAGGGGAACTGGAGAATTATCCCAGCGGTTGCGCCCGCTGCTCTGGCTATGGCCCTCATGTACGCTATCGGGTTCATGTAGAGGGCGAAGCCCGCCAACATAAATATGTAGTTCACAGCGTTCAGGTCCAAACCCTCTAGGAAGCCCTTCACGCTGAACCAGTAGGCTATCGAGACTATGAAGATGAAGGCCGTTATCCCGGCCAGGACCTTGCTGTTTTCGAGCTTATCCGCTATCGTCCATTTTTCGATCTTCTTCTCTTTAACCCTCTCCTCCTCTTTCAGCTCTGCCTCTAAAACGTGCGGTGCAATGGCATCTATGCCCTTCGCAACCCCTTCACCCCTAGGGGCCAAGGCCCAGAAAATGAGAGGCGCGCAAACGATCATAATGATGGAGTTTGCGATGGCGTAAGGGTGAAATATCGTCTCGCCAGCTGAGGCCAATCCTCTGCCGAACAACTGCTCGAACAGCTTTTGGAAAGCGTGCCCCGGAGTGTTCGAAAGCAACGGCGCTGAACCTGAAAGGCCCCAGTGCCAAACGAGGCCTAGCCCGGCATACCCCGCAGCGCACACGGCCGGGTAGTGCAAAGGCCTTCGCTGTTTGTAGAATTCCACGCCGATAGCTCTCGCCAATACTGCTCCAACGATCAACCCCAAGCCCCAGTTTATCCACGAAAATACCATGGCAACGAAGGCAGTCAAGGCCGCGGCCTGTTTCGTGCTCTTGGGCACGGTAGCGAGCCTCTTCAATCCTCTGTAGACCAGCGGGTGGTACGCTATCGCGTAGCCCGTTACCAGGATTAAGCACATCTGCATGGCGAACGCTAGGAGCGACCAAAAGCCTCTGTACCAGCTGTCTAAGAAGAGCCACTTCATAGTCTCGATGGGTCCCATCCTTGTGTAGGGCTGCATTATGAAGATGGCCATCAAAATTGTAACTATGCAGAGGATCAATGCAAATATCAGTGGGTCCGGCATCCAGCTTTCGACGCTTTCGGCTAATCTCCTGCCGAACTTCTCTATCCAACTCTCTTTTTCTACCTTCCCTTCCACAGCTCTCATCAATGAGAGACTTTTCCATGGGTTGGAAATAAAAAACTTTCGAGTTGTGTATTTAGAAGCGAAATGCCCGATCCATGATGCCTTTACCAAAATGTTTAGTATTTTGAGATAAACTTGGCGATGGAGGTTCGCCCCCTACGAGTTGAACATGAGAAGCCTGTATTGCCAGGCTCTACTAAAGGAGGAATCATCATAAATTCAAGGGCTTTTTAAGCGAGGTAGAGAGGTGAAGGCCGAACCCCTTAGTGCGCATAGTGATGGTCGTGCCCCTGCTCTTGTTGGTCGCGCGAGTATAAGTCTTATATGTATGTCTTTCGCTAAGAGAGAAGAGGTGTTGGTCAATATGGAGGTGTTGGACGAGGGCAAGGGAGAGCTCTTAGCTTGGTGCGATCCCGACGAACATCGCGAGTGGGTTC
>JAKCEW010000001.1 GCA_023539445.1 Candidatus Terraquivivens yellowstonensis | reverse complement strand
AAAGGGCTGCAATATTCACTTATGCGCACTTGAAGGGATTATTTAACGGCCTGTATGAAAAATTTGGAGAAGGTGCGGCGATTTTCCTATACCATTTAGGCTTGGGAGTGGGAGAGTCCCTAGGTAACACCTACAAGCCGTTGCTAGAGGCCGGAGCATCACCAAAAGCATTACTAGAGCTTGCCTTACAAACAGGAAGAGCGTTCGGCTGGTTTTCAAAGTATGAGCTTGAGGTCATTTCGAAGGAGGAGTTTCGCGTTAAATTATGGAAACATGTTGAGTGCACTTTTCTGTCGGGTGTTGTGAATAACCCGACCGGCAACCTGCGCAGGGGTATTTTTGCAGGTTATCTATCAAACTTATTCGGTGGAAATTGGACCGTGAGTGAAACTGAGTGCATAAATAATGGCCATGATGCATGCGTCTTTCACATAAAGAAAGAGAAAGCCACTTTACCATGAGACCACAATCAAATGTATATTAATACGTGGGTTTTCGGTCGGTGTGGTGGGCATTGTCCGTAAGCTTTGGCGGAAAGTATTTGCCAACGAAGCTGGAGCTGATAAGGATACGCCGCTCCTTGCAGGTTGCCCAAAACGTTTACAGGATATTGGAGGATAAGAGAGACATACTCGTAAGGAGGCTGAACGAGCTCATAGAAGAGGCTGAGGAGGCACGGCGAAAGCTCATGGAACCACTCATGAAAGCGTATAATGCCCTATACGAAAGTCTACTTAGCATGGGACCCTTAAGGTTGCAGAGCATCGCCGCCAACGTTCCCGAGACAGTTTCCGTTAAGGCAAAATCTAGGACAGTTATAGGAATAAACATACCCATAGTGGAAATAGAAAGCGAAAAGACAAGCCGCGCCTATAGTTTTGCTGATACATCCGTCTCACTCGACGAGGCGGCCAGCATGTTCAAAGAGTTGGTTAGCACTGTCTGCAAGGCGGCAGAGCTAGAAAACGCCATCTTTAGACTTGCCGAGGAGTTGAAGAAGACCCAGCGTCTTCTCAACGCCCTCGAGCATGTCGTTATACCTAGATACAAGAATTCAATAAAATTCATATCCATGACCCTCGAAGAGAGAGAAAGAGACGAGTTCGTCAAGTTGAAGCGTATTAAAAGGAGGCTCGAGTCGAAGGAGGTGGGCTCGCATGCAGGTTAAAGAAGTTGAGGAGGTTTTTGAGAGAGCCAAGAAGGCTGTGAAGGATAAAAAAGAGGCATACGTGAGAAGCGTAGAATCCAAAATGGAGGAACTTTTGAAAAAGGCTTACGATGTTTTGAACGAACAAAAAAAGATAGCATAAGGAAGGGAATTGTATGACGGCTTCGGGTAAAAATAAAAAGTTCATTGAAATGTTGAGGGAAAAGTTAAAGGAAGAACTTGAGGCGCAAGTGAGAACGCATCATAAAATCCTATCGCGTGAAAGGGATGAGCTTAGGAAGGTACTATCGCAAGAGGTGGAGGGGCTTAGGAGGCGCAAGCCGTCCTATGTGCTGGGAGTCCTGAGGGGGCTTTCTTGGGTGTCTTGATGAGGCTTAGAGAGCTACTAATAAGATCAACATTGTTGGCCGTATTATTTACAGGCCCTCCGATAATATTATTAGTAATCTTAAAGGTATTTGATTTGCTCAATGCATTCTCAATCCTAGGCTGGGGAGTGTTCGCATTATGTTGGACAGCGGTTCTGGTAGCATTTATTGAAAGGTATAAGGGACGTTTTTTTCGGTAAGCCTTATAAGATGCTAAGCATTAAAAGCCACACGTAAAAGAGGTGCTTTCAACGTGTTAAAGTCAAGTGTTATTGGTCAGCTGGCGTTTGTGTCCTTGCTTGTGTTCTATTTATTGATGTCGTTTACGACACCCGTTGCCGCTGCTGAACCCCAAGGAACAACGGAAGTTTTCCCAAAGACTCTTTCTGCCGCCATAGCGTTTGGTTTTGCCGTTATATCGGCTGGCTTTGGTATCGCAAGAGCCGGCTCAGCTGGCCTGGCCGCCGCTGCTGAGAGACCTGAGATGAGGACTACTGCAATAATAGTTGCCGCGTTTGCCGAGGCTCTGGCTATCTACGGTATAGTCATCGCGTTCTTCATACTCGGTACATAGCATATACCAAAAACCAATTATTATTTAATGGTGGCTCCGACAAATGCCTCCTCGTCACTAATCTGTGTAACTCTGGCTCTTCATCGCCACCGTCAACACAATACAGCACAGCGCCTAATTTAATTTTCGTTTAAAATATATAAGCCCGAATTCTTACACTACGCAGAATGCACCACGTCCAAGAGAGACCTAAAGCGGTTTACGTTATCATACTGATCAACCTAGCAGTTTTTGTTTATACGTTTATGTTGTCAGATAGAGAGATGGCGAGGCTTGCGTATACCTTCGGTGTTGTACCGGCATTTATCATGAACGGTACAGCCCTCCACAGTCTTGTAACATCTATGTTCTTACATGCGGATTTTTTCCACATATTCTTCAACATGTATGCACTCTTTCTGCTTGGTAGGGATTGTGAAATAGCCTATGGTTCTAAGAAGTTCATCTTGCTGTACTTCTTGTCCGGCATATTCGCAGGCATATTACACTCCGTCTACATATACACTCTATTCCCCAGCGACGCGTACAGGCCCGCGATAGGCGCTTCTGGCGCAATATTTGGTGTGATGGCGAGCTATGCTGTCTTATTTCCATTCAGGAGATTGTTTGTGTTCTTTGGCTTGATTCCTATCGCGGCGCCTGCCATTGTCGTGATATTCGGGCTGGCGCTGATACAATTACTTTACGCGGTAGCGATGCCCTTTAGCTCGATTGCATATATCGCGCATATAGGTGGTTTCATTGCAGGCCTGATTATCACGCTAATCTATAGAGCCGGGCTTAGGAGGTACTACTATGTATGATTCAGCTATCCTACAGCTCTTAGAACTACGTCCACCACGTACTTACTTATCTCTGCTCCGAGCTCTTTAAGGAAGGTAGCAAGCGCCACTACAACCATCAGCGTCACTAAGAATATCAAGAACAAGACCACTATCGTGAAAATCTCTCTGAAGCCAGCTGCTAGTATCGATATCCTTAGCGACATCGAGCTCTCCTATAATCCAGCATGCGGAAAATATAACTATTTTCGGAAACGTAATAATTTTTAATATTCAGAGACTCGTGAATAAACCTGTGATGACGGTTGTCGAAGGCTTTCCTTAAGGCTCAGGAATACATTATGGAACAGTTACAGAAAGGTGTTCCAATGGTAACTATTCAGGAAAAGATGCCTGAGTTCGAGGCGGATGGTTTCATCATCAATAGGGTGTACTTCGTTGGTAAGCCGATAATCGGAATGGCAAAAAACATGAACGTCAAATTCGATAAAAACTTCATAACACTTGTGAGAAAGTTCGCGAAGTTTAGAAACCTTGATGTTGAAGTTGTAGGGAGTGGGATTTTCTTAAAGAGGGAGGGAGAAGTCGTCGCGTGGTTAAGAGAGGATTTCTTCGGTGCTGACGAACCAATTCTGTTTGAAGAATTAGGTAGGGAGGTTTATGGGCTGCATTCCAACCACGAGAAGAAAGTCAAGAGTAGTTTAACGGAGTCTTTTTTGGAGCTGCTCGCGGATTCAAGGTCGGGTGTGAGGTTCATAGCATTCATGTTTGTCCTCTCGCTAATCGCTGCAGCGCTTGCCGCACCTTTTGCGACGCTACCTCCATACATGCCTAGATGGTCCATACTCTTAATCGTGCCTATTGCCGTAACCATCATACTCTATGCCGCCAAGCTTTACGCAAAATCTAAGCGCGTATTGTAGCAAAGCTCTGATGAGTATTTAAATATGGGACTGTATGCACGGCGTCGTAGGGGTGCCAGTTTCTTGCTTTATAACAACTATTCACCAAAGCCCCCTCATCGCAAGGCTGGTACTTTTTGCTATAGCTTAGGCAACTCTAAGACAGTAATGGAATCCGTCGAGGAGGAAGTTGTGCCGAGGGGCGACGTTGAAGAAGTGTTGAAGAAGTACAAGCCCGGACGTGTTTACAGAGAGGGGAGGGGAGGGCTGAGATATGTCATCTACAAGCTGAAGAATTTATCGCTCATTAAGTACATAATAAACTGGGGAAGGATTTGTTCAATGTGGCCCGTTCATCTCACGACTGCGTGTTGCTCCGTTGAATTTGCCGCTCTGAGTGGACCAAGGTACGACCCTGAGAGGTTCGGCTGGCTTACTGCGGTCGGCTCTTTGAGGCAGTCAGACGTTCTCTTGATTGAGGGGACTGTTACGACAAAGATGGCTCAAAGGGTCAGGCTAATCTACGATCAGATGCCGGAGCCGAAATGGGTCATAGCGATGGGGGCGTGTGCTATAAGCGGCGGGCTTTATGCGAAGGACTCTTACAACGTGGTTCAAGGTATAGACGACATAATTCCCGTGGATGTCTACATACCAGGTTGCCCGCCAAGGCCTGAGACTCTCTTCCAAGGGATACTGATGCTTAGGGATAAGATCATGAATGAGGTGATCAAGTGAGCTTGTCGAAAGCAGAAGAAATTTTGAAGAGGTTAATTGAAGATTTAAGGAGTAGGTTTGGTGACAGGGTTCTCGAGGTGAATGTAGAACCTAAGAAGATAGTGAAGATTCTTGTCGCGTTGGAATGTATCAAGGATGTTGCCCAATATCTGAAGTCGGAGTGGGCAATAGATTACATAAAGGGTGTAACAGGCGTGGATTTGTCGAAATTACCTAACAATGCACAAGAGGCACTGGAGATAATCTATCATGTTGGCAGCCTATCTTCAGAGGCGCTTAAGGGCATAACAATTTCCTTATCTACTAAGGTCAGCATTTCAAACCCAGTTATGCCATCCTTGACCGGTATTTGGAAAGGCGCAGAGATGCATGAACGCGAAGTATACGAGATGCTAGGTGTAAGCTTTGAAGGGCATCCAGACTTGAGGAGGTTGCTTCTACCCGAGTTTTGGTCGGATGGACCTCCACTTAGGAAGAATTACATGGTTCCAGGGAGGGAGGGACAAAGTGGCTAGAGAGGAGGTTAAGTCATTAGAGGTCTACGAGACCGGGCCGACGCTTACATTCAGCATGGGACCGCAGCATCCTGGGACCGGACACTTCAGAATGGTAATCACAGTCGTCGGCGACATCGTAGTTAGATGCGACCCAGACCCTGGCTTTGTCCATAGAGGAGAGGAAAAAATGTGCGAATATAAGACGTGGATAACGAATATACCACACCTTGAGAGACCGGCGATACTTGATGCTGCTGGCATGACTTACCCGTACGTTCTAGCCGTGGAGAGGCTCATGGGTGTTGAGCCTCCAGAAAGAGCGAAGTATCTTAGGGTTATAATGGCCGAGCTTCAGAGAATATGTAGCCACCTCTATTGGTTGGGCCTGATGGGTGTATTCGCAGGTCATGCAACGATGTACATGTGGTGTTTCGGCGACCGAGAATATCTAGTAGATTTAACGCAATTAATAGGTGGCCAGAGGATAACGCACTCGTACTTCGTTCCCGGCGGTGTCAGGAACGACGCGCCGTCCAAGGTTCCGAGAGAGCTCGTGAAAAACTTCAGAACATACTACCGCATGATGTTGGGGAAGGATTATCCTAGTGGTGAGGTGCCCGAAGACTTTCGAAAGTACGTACTCGCCGTGTGCGACTTTTTCGACACGAGACTCGACGAATACTACCCAATGCTCCTTGACAGCCCGATATTCATTTACAGAACGAAGGGCATAGGTGTCCTTAAAAGGGAAGATGCCATATCTTTGGGCGTAGTCGGTCCTGTCCTGAGAGGCTCAGGCGTGAAGTCCGATACGAGGATAGACGAACCTTATGATGCATATCCTTACATCAAGTTCAATGTCCCGACTATGGATGGTTGTGATAGTTATTCAAGAATGATGGTGGGTTACTATGAGATGAAGGAGAGTGTCAGGATAATTAAGCAGGCAGTTGAGCAGATGCCCGAAGGACCTGTCAAGCTCAAGCAACACCCCGTCACGATAAAGGTCCCTGCTGGCGAGGTTTTCGCGAGTGCCGAGGCCGCTAGGGGACAGTGCTCCTTCTATATCAGGAGCGATGGTACAGACAAACCATACAGGGTGAAGATATGCTCACCATCGTTTAGGAATCTCATAGCGATGCCGTACCTGATTAAGGATGTCAGGATCGCAGACATACCGATAATATACTGGTCACTGAATTATTGGCCAGTAGAGTGTGATAGGTGAGCCTGCATGAGCATACTACGGGACGTTAAGAGGACGTTAATGCCAATATACTCTGGACTGAAGCACGTATTCCTGAAGCCCTACACGGCTAAGTGGCCTTATGAGAACATTCCGAACCTATCGGATGAGGGGTATAGGTACGACCCTAAGGCTGGCATAGGGTATCCCGGCAATAAGGGAAGACACCTTCTACACATGGAAAAGTGTACTGGCTGCGGCTCTTGCGACTTGACATGTCAGAACATAGCAGAGGCAATAACGATGACTTACGGCTTCGATGTCGTCATAGCCTTGGATGAGAGGTGTTATGAGTCCTTTAAAGAGTCTAAACCAGAGATTGTGGAAGCCTTAGATGCTATAGTAAGCTCGTTTTCCGCAGAACCTAGCCGTATCCAGTACAATTCCCTTAGCTCCTTCCTCTGGACGCCAACGGATATTAAGCAAGTCACAAAGGTGGAAGGAGGATATGAAATTAAGTTGAACCTCGAGCCAATATTTGATGTAAGGGCTGTTGAAGTTCTTTATCAGAAAGTTTACCATGCCGTTGAGAACCTTAAGACTGCAGGCTGGGAGCTGGGGAAGTTCGAGGCGACGACGGAGTCCGCATCGATTGAGCTCTCAAAACAGGACTTTACGGTGAAAGTTCTCGTACGCAAGATAGACATGGGATACAAGCAGAACAAGAGGTCTTTGTTCCCATCGATTGACTATGGCAGGTGCGTAATGTGCGGTTTCTGTGTTGACGCGTGCCCGTTCCAAGCCTTAGAGATGACGGGTGTGTTCGAGTTGTCAGCCACCAGTAAGAGGGAGCTGTTATATACTCCGAACATGCTAGCTAAGAGGCCGGAAGAGTTTAACATTACCGGCATTCCTCCGGAGCTTAATGCCATAGAAAGAATGCGAATGGTCTTCAGGAGGGTCTGGTGATGGCAGAGAAGGTCTCGCCTCTTAAGCTAAGGGAGAAGGTGCTCAGCTTAAGGAACATATTGAAAGACATTCTCGAAAATCTAAAAACATTCGTGGAAGTCGAGGATTATTCTTTCATCGAAAAAGCACAGCAATTGTGCGAAAGTTTAGATGGTAAAGAGCTTTCAGGTTTCGAAGATTTGAAGAACAATGTTAAGGCCATATACTTAGCATACAAGAAGGCAGGCGGTAAAATTGATACGGATACTCATGCCCACTTAGTCAGCCAAGCCGTCTATGCGATAGTAAGGACCAACATATTGTTGACTGGACTGGAGTTTAAAGTTAAGAGGATGTGTGGCTTCTAAAGTTGGTGTTGCCGCTATGAGTGTAAAGGCCTTGTTAATATTCGTCGTGGCGGCTTTCTTGGTGTCGTTGTTGTTCGTCTTGTTAGGATTGTTATTGAGTCATAGAAGAGCGAAAAGGACGAAAATCCTTACATTCGAATGTGGCCAAAAACCCTTCGAGTGGCGCACGTCACAATTCCCTATACAATACTTCCCTTACCTCATAATCTACGTCGTTTACGCTGTCGTAGCCATCCTCATCCTAGTCTCACTGTTCTACGTCTTCGAGGTCCCGGATGCCCTCATGAGGGTGACGATCTTCTTAGCGATTCTTACGTTCTCCTCAATATTCGTCAGCATAAACTTAAGGAGGCTAGTTCAGAAGATATGAGGTGAGTGTGTTGTCATTAACTCTTCAGGAGTTTGCAAGGGCCGCTGCCAACTTCCTCAACGAATTGCCACAACCGTTGAAAGATTTCATATTATTCCTACATAGCGACGCTTTCATAAAGGCCATCATATTCCCCGGACTACTCTTCATACTTACATTCGTCATGTTCACGATATGGTTCGAAAGGAAGCTTTTAGCTAGGGTGATGGTAAGGCTGGGACCGCTCCATGTAGGTAAGTATGCAGGCCTCCTCCAGCTCGTGGCTGATGCCGTAAAGCTCTTGTCAAAAGAGCTGATAGTTCCCGAGAAGGCCATAAAGTCGCTTTATGTTTCCATGCCAATCCTATGTGGCGCCCTTTCGATGCTAGCGTTTGCCTTCTTACCCCTAGGCCCTGGTTGGGTGATATACCCATCCGATATCAATCTCCTACTGGTCTTCGTTATACTGGCAGTTACACCCATCACGATACTTGTGGCCGGGTGGGCATCAAGGAGCAAATACAGCTTTATCGGAGCTGTCAGGTTCGCATTTCAGGTATTCTCCTATGAGGTGCCGTTCTTCTTATCGATTGCCAGCGTAACACTGGCTGCGAGGTCATTCAACTTGGAGAAGATCGTGGAAGCGCAGGCAGCGCTACCCTTCATAATACCAGCATTCTTAGGATTCATCGTATTTTTGATAACCACAATCGCGGAGGCTGAGAGGGTTCCGTTCGACCTACCGACGGCTGAGCAGGAATTAGTCAGCGGATGGCAGACAGAGTACACAGGCGCATACTTCGCGCTGTTTTATTTTGCCGCTTACATAAAACTTGATGTTATCGCAATCCTCACCGCATTGTTATTCCTTGGAGGATGGTACGGACCCTCAATACCGGGCGTACCTGAAAGTATTCTAGGACCGTTTTGGCTAATACTCAAGAGCCTAGTCGTCATTTTTCTAGTGTTGCTACTGAGGGGTGTTTTTCCGAGAATTACATTAGACAAGCTGCTCGACCTTGGGTGGAGAGTCCTGATACCGCTGGCACTTCTAAACATCCTGATAGTCGCGGTCTTAATCCAGGCAGGTCTACTTTAACAAATTAACTTAAGGCTCGAGTCTAAATTTATCCCTCGGAAAGAGTATGACCTCTCGGATGTTCGTTCTCCTAGTGAGGACCATCATCAACCTGTCGAACCCAAGGCCCCAACCAGCATGCACAGGCATCCCATAGTCAAAAACCGCGAGGTGACTCTTGAAACTCTCAGGATTTAGACCCTGTTCTCTCAGTCTCTTCTCCAACAAATTCCTGTCGGATATCCTCGTCCCTCCCGAAGCAAGTTCAAGCCACTGATACATCAGGTCGAACGACTCCGAAACTTCCGGGTCATCCTCACAAGGCTGGATGTAAAACGGCTTCGTCTTAGTTGGGAAGTGTGTTATGAAGTAGTAGTAGGGATGCTTCTTCCCTAGTATCCTATTCTCCTCGGTTCCGAAGTCATCACCCCAATTTAGCATCCTACCTTCTTTTTTGAGCTCCTCCAACATTTCCTTGTAGGTAAACCTCTTTAACGGTAATTGAATCGGCTTAAGTGTGACGTTCAGCAAACTTAACTCTTCTGCATTATTCTTAATTACTGTTTCGATTACATGCGCGAGCAACCTCTCTAAGACGTTCATTACGTCATAAATGTCGGCGAACGCCATTTCAATATCCACCGACGTAAACTCGCTGACGTGCCTCCTAGTGTGTGATTCCTCAGCCCTAAAGAACGGACCTATCTCAAAGACCTTTTCGAACACGGTCGTCAGCTGCTCTTTGTAAAGCTGCGGGCTCTGGGCGAGGTATGCAGTTCTATCAAAGTATTTGACAGGAAAGAGAGCCGCACCACCTTCTGTGGCGGTCGCTATTATCTTTGGTGTTCTGATTTCTACAAAACCCTCCTTTAAGAAAAACTCCCTTATCGCTTCTAGTGCCGTTGTGGCTATCTTAAATATTGCTTTGTTCTCTGGTTTTCGTAGGTCGAGAATCCTATAGTTGAGCCTGGTGTCGATGCCGGCTGGAACCTTTCCCGTTACGTCGTAAGGTATCGGTTGCCGTGCCTTACTGAGGATTCTTAACTTCTTTAATCTCACCTCTACGCCGAGTCTTGCTTTCGGCTCCTCACTAACAATGCCACTAACGTACACAACGTCCTCATTACCGAGTTTTTCCAGTACCGAAAGCTCATCCTCTGATAACTCAGACTTCTTGGCAGTAACTTGACAAATTCCAGAAGCATCGCGAAGTAGGATAAATTTTATACCACCTAAATCTCTAATCTCATGAACCCATCCGACTAGGTGGACTTCTTGGCCGTTCAATTCAGGCTTTATCTGGCGTGTAACATGCGTCCTAATCCAAGCCTTTTTTACCAAGAATAATCATCCCGTTTTTTGATAATTCTCAGGTAACGTTCTGTCTTTTATCCCTATCTTCTGGAGGACCCGCTTTTTGCTTTACTGGAAACGCCCTTTTCCGCGACTTTCTTGCAAAGTCTACCTTAAGGTTTATGTTTTTCGTTACCCTAGAAATTTCTTGGAGAGATTCAACACTAAGCTTCAAACGCCTCTCATCATCAAGGATTATTCTTATCTCCGTGGAATTATCTGGCAACCATATTTTATTGATAGCAACTATCCTCGCTGGCGCGACGAGCGGTTCCAAAAACCTACCTATGTCAACGGAGTCTTCTATAATCTTAACATTTTTCCCCAGAATGTCCGATAGCTTCCTTTTTATTGATGCCAAAGAATGTTGAGGTATTGCGCTTAAGTTCCCATTCCTTAACACAACGATTATCGCATCCTTAGTGTCCACACTCTTAACATAACACATGGATTGTAGCTGGTGAAAGTTCTTCTCCAGCTCTAGAAGAGCTCTCATTATTTTTATATCTAACTCTGTTACCTCGCCACGCCTGATCTTCTCTTCGCATCTCTCGCAAAATATACCTGTCTTTAAATCAAACGTGCAGACCGGTATTTCCATCTTGCACACCACCAAGTAGCCCGCCGTCGCACGACTGGCACTCGTATGGTTAACTATCGCTGGGAGGTCGGCTACCTGCTGATGGTGATCTCTATCGTGCTTACGTTTATTGTTCGGTTATCCTGACCCGTCACCTGATCAGTACCTATCTTTATGTCTACTATCTTTAAGTCCTTGTAGAATCTCTTCTGGAGTATCTGGACGAGGTCAACTGCCTTGCTTATTGCGCGTCCCCTAGCCTTCACGACTAAGTTATTAGAACCGCCCTGAAGGCTTGTCAGGCAGGCGAGTACATAATTCATCAAAGGCTTTTTTCCTACGAGTATTGTAGATACCGGCTGTTCTTTTGACATTTTTGTTCACCAGCCTCTTTTTGCTAGCGGGGCTACTGTGGATAACTTTTGAGCCCTAAATAAATACTTTCTCCGAGAGTAGAGGCTTTCTGGTAGGATAAGGTTTAAGAAAGGCCTTATTTAGCGGCTTTAGGGTAGGCTGTTGGTATGCCAATAAGGGATACTGAACTACTACAACTAGCTCAAAGGCGCAGGTTATACGTAAAGATATGTAGAAATTGCGGCGCAAGGAATGCAGCCACGGCTGAAAAGTGCAGAAAGTGCAGGAGTAGGAATCTTAGGTGGAAGAGGAGAGAGATAAAGCGCTAAACACGCTAGTTTATTCAAGTCAAGGTCTGAGAGAAGTGCTCTTTTTCAAAAAACGGCTACTCTACGCCTGCCAATTCTTCCAGCAACGTTATCAGCGATTGGGTTCCGTCAGTTCCATGTCCTTTCTGGTCCAAGGCCTTAACAAGCTCAGCCACCAGATTGGTGCCAAACAAAGATAATCCAAGTTGCTCAGCCATCTCCCGAATGATACGCAAGTCTTTCCGCAGGTGCTGAACCTTAAAGCCCGGTCTGAAGTCCCGCTTTATCATTTTTGGTCCTAATGTTGTAAGCTGCCAAGAACTTCCTGCACCCGTACTGATGACCTCGATGACCTTCTGCTGGTCAAGACCGGCCTTCTTTGCCAAAAGAAGAGCCTCACAGGTTGCGAGCAAATTGAGGCTGACCGCTATCTGATTGCAAAGCTTGGTGAAGGCTCCCATCCCCGAGCCTCCCATGTAAAAGATTTTGTCGCCCATAGCCCTGAAAAGCGGCAGAGCCCGCTCATAGGCCTCATACTTTCCACCGACCATGATTGTGAGGGTACCTGCCTCCGCAGCCATCGTGCTACCAGAGACTGGTGCATCAAGGAAGTCCACACCTCTATCGGCTAGCATCCTATGAAGCTCTTGAACGAGATATGGTGAGACTGTTGACATGTCGATAACCACCATACCCTTTCTAACCCCTTCGATTATACCATTACTTCCAGCAATAACAGAACGAACATCTGGATTATCAGGAAGCATCGTGATGACGAACTCCGAGCGCTCAGCCACCTCACGGGGCGATGATGCTGGAAGGGCACCTAACGCGGCCAACTCCTCAACAGGTTTAGGGCTTCGATTATGCACTACCAATCTATATCCAGCCTCCAACAGCCTAGTCGCCATGGGCTTTCCCATCAAACCAAGACCTATGAAACCAACAGAGGTCATGAAGTAAAATTACGATCGAAAGATTTTTAATTTTTCGGACATGAAAGCAAAAACAACCTTTAGCTGATTCTTCTGTAGAACTCGCGTAGATGGGGCCGGTGGGGTTCGAACCCACGACCTCCGCCGTTTCCCAGCCGTATTAAAGTGCCGTGAGGGCGGCCTTATGCGAAACGCGTCATACCGCTAGACCACGGCCCCAATCCTCGCTAACCGTTTTTGAAATTCTTCTAAATAACTCTTAAAGGTGCGGTACTTTAGACTTTCCGTCCAATACTTTCCGGTGACATCTTCTTGCTCATGAAAAACGAGGCTGTTAACCCGAACGCTAACACGGTGCCGCCTGCTATCACGAATAGGTTCTTGACCCAGAAGATATATTCGGGCCTGATGACCTTACTGAAGATTGCATCACCGAAGGGCGTCATAACCACGCCCACGTAAATTGCCATAAACAACAAGAATATCATGACAGAGTTGTATAGTAAGTCCCTAGGTCGGTCGTTTCCAAAAACCTCAGGTCTCACACCCATGGCAAATCTCTCAGATAGGATAGGCGCTATTCCTCTATAAAGCGGAGGCACTAGGGCAATAACGAATGGTATCATGGTGACCATCCAGAAAAGCGTGAGACCGAATATTGTGAGGGACTTCTCAGTAAGCGTCCATGCCGCCCACTTCGGTACGACAAAGGAAAAGTAGGCCGTTACGCCGGTCGCAGCTATAAAGTTTCCAACGAACAGGGCTATAACGCTACTGGTAACGAAGGAACGCCATGTCCTACCTTTGGATAGTAACCAACTCAATAAGTAAAAGCCAATAAAGTTTCCCGGAACACCCGACACTAAACTCAGAACTGGGTTGCTTAGACCAAACGTGGCGAGTACAAAGCTGGCCATGAACGTACCTATTGCGGCACCTGTTCCAGCTACGAAGGGTGTGGAGATTAGTGCGAACAGGGCAGGCACTATGACACCTGGTCTGAAGTGACCTACCCCCCAAGGGGTGGGAATCGGCGAGGTGGCTGCTGAGGCAACTGCGTATAGCGCAGCACAGATTGCGATAAGCGCAACGGTCTTGCTTATATTCTTGCGACCTTCCTTCGCGTCAGACATGTGCACCTTAGGTTACTTAAATTTGGATTGTAAAAAAGCTAACCGAATTAAGTTATGTAATTTACGTAGGAATTCGGGACTAATTACCCGCTCTTTCTCTTGTAGTATTTGAGAATGTACTCTTCCTTTATCTTCGTTAGTTCCTGCTCCGGCAGAGTCGATAATATCTCCCAAGCTATTTCCAGCGTATCGTCCAAAGACCTGTTCTCATCATAACCTTGTTGCAAGAACCTCTGCTCGAATAGATCGCCAAACTCCAGATACTTTATATCGATCGCGGACAAGCCGGACCTTCCAACTATCTCGGCTAAGGCCCTTAGTTGAACGGCCCTAGAGTACGCCGCATAAAGCTGATTACTTACATCGCCGTGGTCTGCCCTCGTCCTCTTCTCAGCGATTATTCCGGGAACCATAAGCCTACTCAGGGACATTAGCACGTTTATCGGTGGGTATATTCCCTTTCTGTAAAGCTCCCTGCTCAAAACTATTTGGCCTTCCGTGATGTAACCTGTTAAGTCAGGTATGGGATGCGTGATGTCGTCGCTCGGCATGCTCAGGATTGGCATCTGCGTCACACTACCCTTCTTACCCTTTATCCTTCCGACCCTCTCGTAGATTGACGCTAAGTCCGTGTACATGTACCCTGGATACCCTTTTCTTCCTGGAACTTCTTCCCTTGCAGCGCTTACTTCCCGTAGGCTTTCACAGTAGTTTGTAATGTCCGTCAATATTACGAGTACGTGATAATCATGCCAAAAAGCAAGGTACTCGGCCAATGTTAGCGCTATCCTAGGCGTTATGAGTCTTTCTATTGCTGGGTCATCGGCCAAGTTCAAGAAGAGGGCGCTCCTAGATATCGCCCCGCTTTTCTCAAAGCTTTCCTTGAAGAACCTAGCCTCGTCATTCTGGACACCTATAGCAGCAAACACTACCGCGAAATCCTCTTCCTTGCCGGGGACTGTAGCTTGTTTGGCTATTTGTGCTGCCAGCATATTGTGTGGCAATCCGGCACCGGAGAATATCGGCAGTTTCTGGCCTCTGACGAGTGAGTTCATTCCGTCTATTGCTGATATGCCCGTCTGTATGAAGTCACTTGGATACTCACGCCTTTCAGGATTAATGGGTTCGCCGTTCACATCCCTGAATTCCTCCGGTATCGGCTCCGGTAGTCCGTCAAGAGGTCTTCCGAGACCGTCAAAGATTCTACCGAGCATGTCCTCAGATACGCCAAGCTCCATGACTCTACCTAAGAATCTCGCAACGGTCCCTTCTATTGAGAGTCCCTGCGTCCCCTCAAAAACTTGGACGACCGCTTTGCCCATTCCAACCTCGAGAACCTTTGCTAATCGTCTCTCACCATCTTTCGTCTCTATCTCAACGAGTTCATCGTAGGATGCCTTCGTTACGCCCTCTATTACCATCAACGGACCCTTTATTTCGCTGATCGTCCCATACGTTAATCCCGCCGGTGCGGACCTTCTTTCTTTACTTAGACTCATGTCGTTGTCACAACCTCCTTTGTCATTAGCTTCTCGAACTCGGATTTCATCATCTCAAGCAGAGCGTCGAGTTTATCGGTATCATCGTTCCTAACCTCCGACTTAGCCCTGATAAGCCTGAATATTATCGGCATACTCCTTATGCTCTTCAAAGATACGCCCCGTCTAAGAGATTCCACCGCCAGCCTATGAAACTCCGCGAAGAGCTTTAGTAATTTGAATTGCTTCCTCATATCGCAGTAAGCATCCACTTCATCATAAGCGCTCTGTTGTAAGAACCCCTCCCTTACCATCCTAGCCACGTCTAATAATAATTTCTCCTCATCGGGCAGAGCTTCTGGTCCGAGAAGTCTCACTATCTCCAAGAGTTCATCCTCTCTTCGTAGTATGGAGTAGACGTAAGACCTAAGTTCTGACCACTCCTTGCTCACGTGCGACTCCCAGTATACTTTAACTGTATCTACATAACCCGAGTAGCTCGTTATCCAGTTGATTGCCGGATAATGCCTGCTGTACGCCAGATTTGGGTCGAGTGCCCAAAAAGTCCTTATGAAACGCACCGTGTGTGTGGTCACTGGTTCTGTGAAATCGCCACCTGGTGGGCTGACGGCACCTATTAGCGTAACGCTCCCAATTCTTTCGGGTCTTCCAAGCGTCTCAACCCTTCCGGCCCTTTCGTAGAATTCAGCAAGCCTGCTGGCAAGATAGCTCGGATAACCCTCCTCAGCCGGCATCTCCTCAAGTCTGCCACTTATTTCCCTAAGTGCCTCAGCCCACCTACTTGTTGAATCCGCAACCAGAAGCACATCGTAACCCATATCTCTATAGAACTCTGCCATGGTGACACCAGTGTATATACTGGCTTCCCTCGCGGCCACTGGCATGTTGCTTGTATTCGCTATCAGGGCTGTTCTTTCCATGAGTGGTCTTCCACTATATGGGTCGGTGAGTTCCGGAAACTTCTTTAAAACTTCTGCCTCTTCGTTCCCCCTCTCACCGCAACCAACGTGGAATATTACTTTGGCATCACTCCACTTAGCCAAGCTGTGTAGTATAACAGTCTTACCCGTCCCAAACGCTCCGGGTATGCATCCAGTTCCTCCCTTTGCTATTGGGAAGAAAGTATCTATGACCCTTTGACCTGTGATGAGCGGTACTTCTGGGTTGAGTCTCTTCCTGAAAGGTCTTGGTGTCCTGACAGGCCAGCGATGATATAGCTTTATTTCCTCAACTGCCCCACCTTTGGAGAGTGTTGCAACCGTGTCCTCAAGTGTGTAATCTCCCTCTTCTGCTACATTAACGACTTCTCCACCCTTACTGTTCGGAGGTACCATTATCTTGCACTCGACTAAGGGCGTCTCCTGAACAGTACCTATGATGTCTCCTGGACTGAGTACGTCTCCTTTCTTTACGAGTGGCCTAAACTTCCATTTCTTCTCGAGCGGTAATGGAGAAGCTTGAACTCCTCTTTTTACGAATGGCCCAACGGCAGATGCAATCCTATCTAAGGGTCTTTGAACTCCGTCGTAAATACTGCCTATTATCCCAGGACCTAGCATGACTGAGAGCGGTTGTCCAGTACCATAAACGGGCTCTCCCGGAGAAAGCCCGCTCGTGTTCTCGTAAACCTGTATGAAGGCTGTGTCGCCTGTTAACCTTATTATTTCACCTATGAGTCTCTCCTCGCCAACGTAAACCATCTCGTACATCTTAGCACCAAGCATACCATCTGCCTTTACCGCAGGGCCTGCAACCCATATTATTCTGCCTTTGACTCCCATAAAACGTCCATCACCTAGCCGCATTACTCAATATTAATATCTTATTATTCACCAGTCAGTATCTTGGCGATTTCCCTTCGAAGAAGCGGTCTTAGACGTCCCAGTCTTCCCTCAACAGTGTTATCAAAGACCACCTTCCCATCTAGGCTACTAACCTTTAAGCCGGCTATACAATCTATAGGTTCATCGCTAACATATACTTTAAGACCCGTACTCATAGAAATCTCATCAACCAATTCCTTCAATATGTGCATACCCTCCGCATTCGTCCAAACCTTTGCATCACTCCCTATGGCATTGAGACTTTCGAGAAGCAGCTTCCTCATTGCCTCCTTATAATCCGGCAACGCAGGGGCGCTTCTTAGCTTTTCCATGGCGCGCTCTATTGTCATGTTCACGTAATTCTCAATAACTGCAAGCGTCTCATTCCTAGCCTCTACTTCTGCCATGCCCAATATCCTAGATCTCTCCAGCTCGGCCTGTCTCTTAGCCGATTCTATTATTTCCGTAGCCTCAGCGATGGTATCGTGTATTTCACCGTCTAGAAGTTCCATGGCATCTTTCTCAGCCGAGTTCAGTAGAGAAAGGCATTCCTTCATAGCCTCCTCAGTGACCTTTTTGATAACCCTATCCAAAGCATCCGACATAACTTTTCGGATAATAATGGTCCTATTTCAGGTATATAAGTTGCTACGTCAACCTCGATTTTTGTAGCATGTAAAAGTCAGGAATTAAGATTTATTTAATTAGGAGCTAAGAATATTATTGGTTAAAATGGCTTACGCTTTCATTCTCAGGATTGTCGGAAAGGATAATGAGGAGCGAGTCTTTTCCAAGAAGAGATACTATACGGGCTTAAGGAGGAGGCTCGAGCCTGGTTGCATGGTTTTCTTTGTCATGAAAAAAGACGTAGACTCCTTTATAGGTTACGGGAGGATTAAGGCCATAGTTCAGCTGAAAGATATGGAAGAGGACGAGATAAGGATGTGTATAAGAAAAGGATGGAGGATAAGGATAGACTTTGACGAATCTATGGAAAAGTTCCAAAAACCAATACCAATAAAACAAGTTTTCTACGGACTTCACAGACTAGGAAGAGTGCTCCATGGATTAGAGCTGACGTCCTCAGAGGCTTTAAGGATATTAAACTTTAGGAAGTCTTTTCAAGCGTATGGATGGTTAAGGTAACTTTTTCACTGAAAAAGAAGTCATACGCACATCAAAAAATTAACAACCCACCTTTCGTTAATGGGTACTGACTGTTTGTCTAAACTCCCAAAACTTGTCTGAGTATAGCCCTATAATCCATACCCTTTGTGCCCGCTGAAGTTGATGGCAGTATGTATATGAGCGGCATAGGTTTTTTAGACCTTATCTCATTTATTTCATTCCTTATTTCGGATGTCAGCTCCTCGGATAACAGTATCAGCCCTACCTCCGGGTCATTCATTAACTTGTTAACCGTCGAAAGCGCCTCCTTTGCATCAACAACCTCTATTCCAGAGACGCCAGCAAGCCTAAAACCCATTATAAAGCCCCTGCTACCTACGGCCACTACCCGCACAGTTTATTCTACCACCTCGTGCTTTATATAAATCCTTGCAGAATTTCGCAACAGATACGCCCTTATACTTCAAGCGCGTACCTTTTTATGGTGTGGAAAGGCCCATGGGTGTGAAGCTGGGTGATATAGTACCACCTGAGGCTGTCCAGACCATAACACTGGAGGCGCTCAGAGGAAGGGCCATAGCATTGGACGCTTTTAATATGCTGTACCAGTTCTTGGCAACGATCAGAGGACCTGATGGAAGACCCTTGATGGACAGTAGGGGGAGGATTACCAGCCATCTCAGCGGCCTTTTCTTTAGGACGGTTAACTTGCTGGAAAAGGGGATAAAGCCTGTCTACGTCTTTGATGGAAGACCTCCAGAGCTGAAGCAGGCAACTGTTGAGAAGAGAATGGAATTGCGGAAAGAGGCAGGGGAGCTTTACGAGAAGGCCCTATTGGCAGGCGATATAGAAGCCGCAAGGAAGTACGCACAAAGGGCCGCAACACTCGAGGAGTACATGCTGGAGAGCTCAAAGAAACTTCTTTGTGCCATGGGAATACCGACAGTTCAAGCACCATCGGAAGGCGAGGCACAGGCAGCATACATGGCTGCAAAGGGCGATGTTTATGCATCCGCGTCCCAAGACATGGACTCGCTCCTCTTTGGCTCACCAAGACTCGTGAGAAACCTGTCCATAGTTGGAAAGCGAAAGCTTCCAGGCAAGAAAGCTTACGTCGAAGTTGAACCCGAGTTGATAAGCCTTCACGCGTTACTCTCATCCTTGGGAATAACGAGGGAGCTATTGATAGATATCGGCATACTTGTGGGAACGGACTACTGCGAGGGAGTGAAGGGAATAGGTCCGAAGAAAGCCCTTAAGCTCGTAAAGGAGTATGGAAGCGCCGAGAAGGTCTTGGAGGCATTGAACGTAACTTTAGAGGTTCCTCCAGAAGTGATAAGACAAATCTTTCTCAAACCGAACGTGACAGACAACTACACCCTCAAGTGGGAGGAGATAGACTACGCAGCCGTAAAGTCGATACTTTGTGATGAACACGACTTTTCGTCCGATAGAGTGGACAAAGCACTGGCTGAGCTAAAGGTGGCTTTAGAAAAAGGTAAAGGAGAGACGAGTCTAGATGCTTGGTTAAGCTAAGCCTCAACGAGCTCTATCAGCTTTCGTTCAGTATCCAAGCTTATGACCCTAACCTTCTCATGCATCTCAAGCTTTAGCAAAGCCTGTCTGAGTATTTCTGGCAATAACTCTAAACCCCTCGCCCTGAGCTCATCCAGCAGATTCTGCTCTAGCGCCTTTCCGCCCATCTTTCGTAACGTTTCTAAGATTGTAGAATAAACTTCTGCCCTCATACTCATAGGTTTTCATCCTATCATTGTTAGAGGCTTTTCGGATGATCTGAGCATTTCGCCTATCTTCTCATACTCCTTAGTCATGTGTGGCGAGAGACTTGGCTTCACAATCCTGAGGGCCTCTTGGAAGTCTTGTCTTGTCACTATTTCTGGTTCTGCCCCTCTTCTGATGGTTGAGAGAGCAGCTTCCCTGCACAACGATTCTAGGTCAGCGCCGGAGTAACCCTCGGTCATGCTCGCAATTTCTTCGAGGGATACGTCATCTGCAAGTGGCATCTTGGCTGTGTATATCTTCAGTATTTGAAGCCTTGCTTTTTCGTCAGGCGGCGGCACGTATATCAACCTGTCAAATCTGCCTGGCCTGAGTATGGCTGGATCCAATAGGTCTGGCCTGTTGGTCGCGCCCACGACGACTACACCGTTCAGATCCTCTATACCATCCATCTCGGCCAAGAGCTGACTCGCCACCCTGTGCGATACGCCAGAACTATCCTCTAAGAAGTCCTTCCTAGGAATTATGGACTCGATCTCGTCCAAAAATACTATGCAGGGAGCTGCCTGTCTAGCCTTCCGGAATATCTCCCTGATGGCTTTTTCCGATTCTCCAACCCATTTGCTGAATATCTCAGGCCCCTTTATCGATATGAAGTTGGCCTCGCTCTCTGTAGCTATCGCCTTGGCCAGGAGGGTCTTACCGCAACCAGGTGGACCGTAAAGCAGTATACCCTTAGGAGGCTTTATGCCAAGCCTCTCGAATTTCTCAGGGTACTTAAGGGGCCACTCGATCGCCTCCCTTAACCTTTGCTTCACTTCTTCAAGTCCACCTATCTGATCCCATCTCACAGTCGGCGTCTCTATCTCGACCTCCCTAAGGGCCGTGGGCGTTATATCTTTGTAAGCATCTAGAAAGTCCTTCATGGTTACTGTGAGACTGTTCAACAATTCTGGTGATATTTTATCCTCCGAGAAATCTATGCTAGGCAATATCCTTCGTATAGCCCTCATGGCAGCTTCCCTGCAAAGCGCAGCAATATCAGCTCCAGTGTAGCCCTTCGTGATGTCAGCCAGCTTGTCCAAATCGACACTCTCATCAAGCGGCATACCTCTTGTGTGTATGTCGAGTATCTCTTTTCTAGCCTTCTTGTCCGGTATCCCAATCTCTATTTCCCTATCAAACCTACCGGGTCTCCTTAGAGCTGGGTCTAAGGCGTTTGGTCTATTCGTCGCACCTATAACTATCACAGAACCTCTTGATTCTAAACCATCCATGAGCGCAAGGAGCTGGGCCACAACCCTTTTCTCGACCTCGCCCGTTACCTCGCTCCTCTTTGGCGCTATTGCATCTATTTCATCGATAAATATTATGCTTGGGGCCTCTTCCTCAGCCTTCCGGAATATCTCTCTAAGTCGTGCCTCAGTTTCACCATAATATTTGTTCATAATCTCAGGTCCGTTTATTAGTATGAAGTTAGCATCGGCCTCTGTTGCGACGGCCTTGGCCAGGAGGGTCTTACCGCAACCAGGTGGACCGTAAAGCAGTATACCCTTAGGCGGGTCTATCCCAAGTTTCTGGAAAAGCTCAGGATACCTCAACGGAAGTTCTATCAACTCCCTTATCCTTTGTATCTGCTCCTGAAGGCCTCCTATGTCCTCGTAAGTCACACTGGTCCTGAACACCCTCTCCTGCACAGACCTAGCTTGAACGATCAGCTTTGTTCTAGGAGTTATCTTGACGATTCCCATAGGTCTCGTCTGTATTACGGCGAATGTGAACAGGTTGCCGAAGAATAGGACAGGCACTATATTCTTTTGAACTGTTGGATACTCTATTAGCCTGCTTTTTACGAGCTTTACAAAATTCTCGTCAGGCTTTATCGAATTATTCACCGGTGCAAGCACAACTAACTGCGCTTCCTTTACCTGCGCCTTCCTAACCGTTACATAATCATTTAAGGATACGCCAGCATTGCTCCTTATATAACCATCTATCCTTATCGTATCCTTTTCATCCTCTGTATAACCCAGCCACAGAGTGGCAGCTGTGAGTTTTTTACCCCTTATCTCTATTATATCTCCGGTCGTGAGGCCGGCGGAAGCCCCGACATCCTTATCTATTCTCGCTATACCATAACCAACGTCGCGTTGCTTCGCTTCAACTACCCTAAGCCTAAGCTCCTTGCTGCTCATTTCATCAAAGATAACCAGCGTGCATTATTTAAGTATAGTTTGGAGGGAGAGTGATGAATTTGGAAAATACCTAAACCCTAGTTACGAATTCTGTTACGAATTCTTGTATCTCAGGAAAACTCTTTAAGTAGTCCTCGAGAGCATAGGCATAACCCTCTTCGTCTGGCATAGTAAATGCTACTAGAAGGCATTCTGCTCCGAATGCGAGGGGCTCTTTCCTAGTTTCACGCAACTCTATACCGTTAGGAAGATTTCTAGATATTTTATTGGTAAGCTCATCCAAATCAACGTTTTCATCAGCCGGCATTATCTTGACTAGCATAAGCACTTTACCCAAGAACTAAACCCCCTACGGTCCTTCAAACCCGCATGAGGGGCAGACATAAGGTCTCGCCAACTCTCTGCAAACCCTGCATCTCCATATTGTAACCCTTCCACAGTTCGGGCATGGAAAACTTACTGCCCTCTCACCTGACAGTATCGTCCTATGACACCACGAGCACGTTGGAAGCGTTACCTGCTTCATTTCAACCTATGCTGGCTTCTTCACTACTATAAAAGCATGAACTTATAACCTACGGAATACCTAGGGCGTCCTTTAGTGCTTGAAAAATTGCCCTAGTAAGAAGTTTTAGAGCCATACCTGATTTAAGCATGGCCTTTACTGTATCCCCATGCCTATCCATGTCTCCTTTAATGCTTAACCATTTGTCTAGATGCACATCACTGGCTGCCTTGAATATGTGATCATAAGATTTCGGCGGGATTTGGGATATAAGGACGCGTAACCTATATATGGATTTCAGCTGAGCGCGGATTTTGTTCATACTTTCCTGATATTCGCGGATACCTGTTCCTTTCAAAAGAAAGTTTGCGATGTATCTTCCTGTCTCAATCGCGCAAAGACCGCCGTAAATTACACCACCACCGGTCGTAGCCTTCACGTGACCAGCCACGTCTCCGACAGCTAAAACTTTACCGTTCTGGTGAAGTTCGAGTGGTGGACCAGTGTATATAGATGCTGAAGTTGTCGAGAGAATTCTAGCATGTTTAAACTCTTCTTGCAAGAAACGGGAGAATGATCTCTTTGTGTCCTTCCTTGCCGCAACACCAAGTTTTCCTAGGTTGTCATCTATTGGGACTAAGTACGCGAAAAAGTCCTTGAGATACTCCTTGAAGTAAAGGTAAACGAAGTCCTTGTCCATTTGATGATTTTCCACCACCGCCTGAATTATCGGAATCCAACCCTTAGGTTTCCAACCTTTCCACACATACCTTGCCAAGAATCCGGATCGACCTTCCGCATCAACGACCATCTTGGCGAATGTCAAATTATTGGATGTTTTGACAGATGGCATCTCGTCGCTTGGTATTATTCTAACAACTGCTTCACCAGTAACTACCTCCGCACCCTTAAGTGTTGCCTGTTGTGCCAAGAATTTGTCAAACATCTCACGATTCGAGACGATAGCCACAGGTCTTTTCGCATCCAGAACGAACGACCTTCCAGATGGTGAGAAGAAGACTGCGCCCCTCACGACGTTCTGGACGTATGAGTGGGATAAGGGTACATTAAGCATCTTAAGTCCGGATATGCTGAAAAGGCCAGCACATTTCTCGGGCCTTCCTACTTCTTCGTGTTCTTCAAGCACAAGCACACTACAACCCATACCAGCGGCTTCTCTAGCCGTGAGAAGTCCGGCAGGTCCTGCACCCACGACAACAACATCATAATCACTATTTTGCATTATATACCGCCATCATGGATTCCATAATGCTACGTCGTTTTCTTAACAAAGCGGACCTCCTTGTTTACGAGGTTCTTAGGTGGCATACCATTAAGTATTCTTATTGCTTCTTCTGCCACCGACCTCTTAAGTCGCTTCAGGGCCTCTTCTGTATACCACGCTATATGGGGCGTCAGGACTACGTTATCGAGTTTGAAAAGCGGATTGTCACGATCTGGGGGTTCCTTTTCGTAGACATCGAGTGCTGCGCCGGCTATCCACCTATTCTTTAGCGCTTCATAAAGCGCGCTTTCCTTCACTATCGGACCCCTAGAAGTGTTGATTAGGTATGCGGTCCTCTTCATCTTCTTTAACTCTTGCTCACCTATCATTCCTCGGGTTTCTGGAGTCAATGGTGCATGAATTGACACGAAGTCGGAATTCTTTAACAAAGTGTCCAAATCAACGAGCTCCACATCTAACAACTTTGCCCTATCTTTTTCGAGATATGGGTCGTATGCTATAACTTTCATACCAAACGCTTTAGCCCTAATTGCGACAGCACTCCCTATATTACCCATACCTATCAGACCCAACACCTTGCCTTCGAGGTCGGTACCCATGAGTTCAGTTGGTTGTTGTGTCCAAATCTTCCAATTCGCATTCTTGACTATACGGTCAGCTAGGATAACCTTTCTGGTCAAAGCAAACAACAATGCGAACGTATGCTCTGCAACTGTTCCTATACAATAGTCTGGCACGTTAGCAACGTATATTCCCATCTCAGTCGCCGCTTGTATATCTATATTATCCACACCTATACCATATCTCACAATTCCTTTCAGGCGTGGTGCAGAATCCATTATCCTCTTCGTGATTTTTGCGTAGACAACCAACATCACATCTACATCCTTTACCTCAGCAATCAGGTCGTCCTCTGTTACACCTTTTGCTAACCTAACGGTCGCATGTTTCTCGAGAATTCCCCACTCTTCTTCGATGAACGGAGTAGGTTCCGTTATCAGTACTTTCTTGTCCATTTACGACCTACCTCTGCCCAAAAATCTACATAAAAGAGTGCTTATAATGATTAGCGCGGGTTTGAGGCGGAGCATAAGGGTCGCTGCTGTCCAAGTAGAGCCTAGTGAAAGCGTACAAGAAAGCGTAGCAAAGGCAGAGGCGCTCATAATGACTGCAAAGGAAGCTGGAGCAGAGTTTATTTGCCTGCCAGAGATGTGGTTGCATAAAGAGCCCATTCCGCATATAGATGAGGTAATTGATTCCGCTAAGTACGTCATATTAAGATTCTCACAGCTTGCTAAAGAATTGAACGTAACATTGATTCCCGGAGCGGTATACGAAGAGAACGAGAACGACTTATTTGTATCGGCGTATGTGATAGCTCCAAACGGCAACGTGGTGGGAAAGCAAGAGAAGGTTCACCTGTTCAGGGATGAAAAGGCATTCTTTAAACCTGGTACAAATTTCAAGGTCTTTGAGGTTAACGGCATCAAACTTGGCATAATGGTGTGTTACGATGTAGCATTTCCAGAGTCTGCCCGATGCCTGACTATCAAAGGTGCGGAGCTTATATTTAATCCATCAAGAATTGTAAAAGAGGCTATGGAACCCTGGCGCTTGTACGTTAAGGCGAGATGTCTTGAGAATAGAGTACCCGTTGTGGCAGCAAACATATACGACCATGCTCATCCGGGAGGTTCCTTCGTTTGCGTACCGTTAGAAGGTGCCAAAAAGTTTGTTCATCCAGTCGTCTTAACTCAAGCAGGGTCTGGACAAACAGTAATAACATGCGACATAGACTTACTTAGCATAGTAGAATTTAGACTTGATAGGTTATCTAGAAGGAATCCAGCAGCTTACGGATGCATAGTTGAACAGAACATTCCGAGGTGAGCGACATGAAGGCCAGGGCTCATGTGTACGTGAGCGGTCTCGTACAAGGCGTATTCTTCAGGTCCAATACAAAGAGGATGGCGGACATGCTGGGCGTGAAAGGTTGGGTCAAGAATCTTCCTGACGGGAGGGTTGAGGCCGTCTTTGAGGGTGAGAAAGAGGCCGTTGCTTCCATGGTAGAGTGGTGTCATAAAGGACCTCCGGATGCTGTTGTAGAGCACGTTGAGGTCATATGGGAGGAATATAGAGGCGAATTCAAGGATTTCAGAATAATCTATTGAAGTTTCACAACCTTCTGAAGTATTCTGGAGACGCTTAACCCTTCATCAATACCTGCGGCTATGATCGATATGTTTCTTACCTCAAGCTCTTTGAGTTTTAGGAGCGCGATGGGGACACTTACGCTGAATATGTCCCTCAAAAATGCTTCTGATGCTCTATTCAAAGCCAGTCTCTCGAAAGCTTCTTCAAGTGCCTTTATTGCTGATACATCTGGTGCTGATGATTCAGGTATTATGGATTTGTATGGGGTTTCACCTAAAATGCGCAGGACGTCTGTTATATTCCCGGCCTCTAACATTCTGTCTATGATGTCACTTGAAATATTTACCGCCTTGTCTAACAAAAAGCGTTTAGCCTCGGCGATCGTAAGTCCCCATAATTTGGACCTCATAATCGCCAATATTATATAACCATCTATATCAACTGCCACAATCCTCCTGATCCTTTTACGTTCTGCAAGGCGTAATTTGTTAAACTCTTTCAGAACTTCCGAGAAGTATGCCTTATCCATGGCCACGTCAAAGGCGATGAGGTCTTTCTCCTTCTCATATACTTCCATAGCCATGCTCGCCACATCGCTAAACTTCGTTCCGGACAAAGACCTCACAGCCTCCGCTAGGTCCTTTGCGGCCATAGCTTTTACAACGATATCCCTCCTTCTTACAAGCTCCTCAGCCCTGAGGTCGACGAGTTCCAGAAGCTCCTCGTAACTCTTGCCTAAGGCCTTTCCTTTTAGAATAGTCTTAAGGTTCGACGTTAAGTATTTCATGTAATAAGCTTGAATTATGCCAGCGTTCTTTGACTTCATGGCCAAGTCGAAGTGGACCTCAACCAGACACCTTCTTAGTGCCAACTCTATACGTGTGGGGTTTAACGGCCTCGGTAGACTGGATACGTACGGACCATAATCTGTCGGCCTTAACTTCTCGACAAGCTCCTCAAGGTTTTTGGAGTTAGCTAACTCCTCCAGCACAGTATACGGGAGCAACTTGCCCTTTAGGCCGTAACTCTTCCCTATGACGTACTCTAAATCTCGAAGTGTCATGTTATTTCCTTCTTCCCTAACAAAACATCCATCGTGAACAATATTGCGTCGTTAAGCTTAACTTCTATCCTTTCCTTTAGCTTTGTCAAAGCTTCCTTGTTCTTCTTGATTATCCTCTCCGCTTCTGCTTTGGCCTCGTATTGAGCCTGCTTTACCATATCATCCGCAACTGCCCTTACCCTCTTCAACGCCTCCTCCTTGGCAATAGATGCCTCGTTCCTAGCAAACTCTAAGATTTCTCTCCGAGCCTTTTCGGCGTATACCCTCAGTTCGTCCAACTCCTTATCGATGTTTAACAACAAAGATATAATGTTCTCGAACTCCTCCTTATTGACGAGCACCATCTCAAGTCAACTCACTAACGGTCAGGGGATTTATAATTTTTACCGAAGTTCAGAAAGTGCATAAATATTACTTCGTGCTTGGAATTGATTGTGAAAAAGTCTTGAGAGCCTATGTGATGCTCACGACAAAACCGGGTACCTCTATGGAGGTTCTGAAGTATATAAAAGAGGTTAGCAACATCGAGGGGGTTATTCACGCCGACCCGGTTTTTGGAAGGTTCGACGCAATAGTTGTGGTAGAAGCACCAAGCTTAGAAAGACTAAGCGAGATCATCTATAAAGTAATCGAGAAAGTTCCTAACGTGATTCATACAGAGACGGCTATAGTACTTACTGGTCTTAAAAGTGAAGGATAATGCCTGTTATAGCGTTTGTACTGGTTAGGACTGTGCCCGGTACATCGCACGAACTTATAACGTCTAGGAAGATTAAGGGCGTCAAGATGGCACATAGTGTCTTCGGCAGATACGACGCTGTCTTAGTATTAACTGCGAAAGATCTTGAGGAACTATCAAAAACCATATATGAAGTTGTCGAGAAGCACCCAAATGTAGTGCATACAGAGACGTTGATAGCCATGCCCTATCCGATTCCGGAGGTTAAGCAACCCGTAAAAAGGCCTCATAGAGTTATTTCATTTCACTGCCCGAATTGCCACAATCTAGTCGAGCAGGGCTCAACCATTTGTCCATTCTGTGGGTACATATTTCACCAAGAATGAGTTTTGTATGGTGAAGTGTCAATAGGTTTGTCGTAGGCTTTATTCGGCATAAATATGGCTTTTAAGGAAAAAATGTTTTAAAACATGGAGTTTGCGTTTTAATTACATGGCGAAGTATAAGATTGCTGTATTACCGGGTGACGGGATAGGCATAGAGGTGATAAGGGCAGCGCTTACCGTTTTAGAGGCGGCAAATCTTGATGCTGAATACATTCATGGCGATATAGGTTGGGAATTTTGGTGTAAAGAGGGAAACCCTCTACCAGACAGAACACTTAAAATCATAAAAGAGACGGATTGTGCGCTCTTTGGTGCCATAACCTCCAAACCCAAGGAAGACGCTGAAAAAGAGCTTGCGCCAGAGCTTCGTGGAAAGGGACTTACTTACTATAGCCCAATCGTTCGCCTAAGGCAGGAGCTGGACCTTTATGCATGCGTTAGACCATGTAAAGCCTTTCCGGGAAACCCCCTTAACTACAGGGATGGAATAGATATTGTTATATTCAGGGAAAATACCGAGGGGCTTTACGCCGGTGTTGAGTTTTATCCACTAAGCAAGAAAGTGTTTGAGGCATTATGTGAAAATCCCAAGATGAAAGTGTTTGAAAAATTTGGTCTAGAAAATGTGGCAGTTTCCCTTCGTGTTATGACAAGACAGGCCTGTGAAAGGATAGTCAGAGCCGCCTTTGAATACGCGAAAAAGCATGGAAGGAAGTCTGTCACGCTCGTTGATAAACCAAACGTTTTGAGAGAAACGGGCGGTCTGATGCTTAATGTTGCAAGGAAAGTGGCGAGCGAGTATCCAGAGATAGAATACAGAGAGGCGAACATAGATGCGATGTGTATGTGGATGTTGAAGAACCCACTCGATCATGATGTTATAGTAGCCGAGAACATGTTCGGCGACATATTATCAGATTTAGCAGCGCAACTCGTTGGAGGTCTTGGGTTTGCTTACAGCGGTAACATAGGCGATAATTATGCGGTCTTCGAGCCAGTCCATGGTTCGGCACCAAAACATGCCGGCAAAAATAAGGTCAATCCAATAGCTGCAATATTAGCTGGCAAGATGATGGTTGAGTGGCTTGGTGAAGTTGAGATTGCAAGAGCCATAGAGGATTCTGTAGCGGAAGTGATACTCGAAGGGAAGTTAAGGACTTACGATATGGGAGGACAGACCACTACTACAGAGATGGCGGAGGGAATAGCTGTAAAAGTAGCCAAAAAAACAAAAAGGTAAACGCATGTTTACATCTTTGAGTTCATGAAGTTTGGACGATGTGGTTCGGTATAGAATGTATATATTTCTAAAAAAATTCGGTTTAAATAACGATCTTTATAATGCCCAGAACAGATAGCGCGTTGATGCCATCGTCTGAAAAGGTCGCTTCGGATTTACGGAAGCGGATATCCGGCGATGTGTTATCAGAAGTTTGGCAAAGAGCAATCTACGCATCAGACGCTAGTGCATACTTTATAATGCCTCTTTGTGTCGTACTTCCAAAGTCGAAAGATGATGTCGTAGAGGTCGTAAAGTACGCTTCTGAGAATGGAATACCGTTGACCGCAAGGGGCGGCGGTAGCAGTCTTCTGGGACAATCTGTCGGTGAAGGCATACTCATCGATTTTTCAAAGTACATGAATAGGATTCTGGAAATAAACCCTGACGAAAATTACGTGGTTGTAGAACCTGGCATCTACAAATCCGTACTTGATAAGGCTCTTGAGAAGTATGGTAAGATGTTTCCACCAGACCCGTCGAGTTCCGACTTCTGTACGATAGGTGGAATGATATCAACGAATGCTGCGGGTGCTCACACTGTAAAATATGGTACCACCATCGATTATATAATATCCCTCGATGTCGTTTTAAGTTCTGGCGAAATAATAAGATGTAGAAGACTTAAACCGAATTCTGAGGAGTGGAACGAGCTCGTCTCGAAGAATGTACATGAGGCCAGAATATATGAAGGACTAAGGAAGTTATTTGAAGAGCATGGTGAGTTAATACGTAACGGATTTCCGAAGTTAAGCAAGAATTCATCTGGTTACAGGCTTGATAAAGTGTTTGAAGATGGTTTCATAGACTTAGGAAAGCTTTTCGCCGCCTCCGAAGGTACGCTCGGTATAATAGTTTCCGCTAAGTTGAGAATTGTTGACAAGCCTAAGCATACAATACTGATACTCTTGAATTTTGATGATCTCTATAAGGCTGGCGCAGCCGTTCAAGAGATACTCAAGTTTAAGCCTTCAGCTATCGAGATGGTGGATAAGACTCTCATAGATTCTTCAAGAGACATCTATCCCGAAATAAATGAATTCATTCCGAAAGGTACTGTGGCATCACTATACGTGGAGTTTGAAGGGGACGACTTGGAAGAGATCGAAAAGAGCGCATCGCGGTTAGAGGAATTTCTTAAGAATAAGAATCTTGTAGTCAATAGTTATAGAGCATTTGACCCAGCAAATATGAAAAGGCTTTGGTCTGTAAGGAAGAAGAGTCTTGGTTTAGCTTATAAACTCAAGCAGAATGGTAAAAGTGCAAGCTTTACGTTTATCGAAGACCTGGTCGTTCCACCAGAAAGATTGGCGGAACTCGTGGATTCCGTCAGTAAAATATTAGAAAAGCATAACCTTAACTTTCTCATATCAGGCCATGCTGGTGATGGAAATGTCCACATAAGACCTCTACTGAACCTTAATGATAAGAGAGATTTTGACCTAGTACCGATTGTTGCATCTGAAGTATTCGAGCTTACAAAAAGACTTGGTGGAAGCATAAGCGGTGAGCATGGTGACGGAATGATTAGGGCAAAGTATCTGAAGCTCCAATACGGCGAGGAGCTTCTGAAAGTATTTTGGGACATAAAACGTCTTTTTGATCCTACCAATATAATGAATCCCGGTAAGAAACTTGGCTCGGATGAGCCAAGACTTGAGGGGCTGAGGACGAAGCCTGATACACGTTTAAGGGATTTTAAGACACAATTGCTTTGGGATGGTAGGACAAGCAGAATTAGGAAATTACTGAGTGGTTATAGTAAAAATCCTTCTTTTGTAGATGAAGTGGAGCTTTGTGTAGGATGTGGTTTATGCAAAGGTGGTGCACTTGTAGGTACGAGTCGCATGTGTCCCGTCTTCGTTGCCTTTGGTGATGAAGTTGATAGCTGTAGAGGTAGGATAAATCTACTTAGATGGTTACTCAGAGCCGAGAATTCGCCTGAGAGCTTTATTTCTTCAGAAGTCTATAGGGAGATTGTATACGAGCACTGTATACAATGCCGAATGTGCCTCCTAGAATGCACCGCTAACGTTGACGTGGGTAAAATTATGGCCGAGATGCGAGCATGGTATTCGAGTATCAATGGCATACCCAAAGGGTACAAGTATTTTATAGAGATGGACAAATATGCAAGGATTGGTTCAATGTTCGCTCCTGTTTCGAATTGGATGATGAATAACAAATTCTTTAGAATTTTAGCAGAATATCTTATTGGGTTGGATAGAAATAGAAATCTCCCACCATTTCATAGGAAAACTTTCAAAAAAATGTTTGAGGAGTACAGTAAGATGCACAAAACAAACGGCAATAAACGCGTTGCCTTCTTCTATGACACATACATTAACTATAACGACCCAGAGCTTGGGATTGCTATCGTTAAAATCCTCGAGCTTAATGGTTTTCAAGTGTTAGTACCTCCACAACTTTCCAGCGGGTTACCAGCAATTAACGAAGGTGCTCCGTCCATAGGTAAGAAGATTGCTGAGTTTAACGTTGCGAGTCTCGCACCCTATGCTAAGAAAGGCATTCCAATAGTATGTTTCTCACCTGCTGCAAGCCTTGCCCTAAAGCATGAATACCTAGACTTACTCGATACGGATGATGCCCATGTCGTCTCAGAGAATACGTATGACATTTATGAATTCTTGTACAAGCTTTACGAGGAGGGTGTTCTTAACAGAAACTTCTGCAAGGTACAGGAAGATGTCTATATCCATCTTCACTGCCATACGCTCGTCCAATGTATAAAAGACAAAGTTCTGGGGTTATTAGAACTCATTCCGGGTTTATCCATCTCAGAGCTTGAGAAAGGATGCTGTGGCTCTGGGGGTGCTTTCAGTTTTGTCAAGGGAAACTTTGAGAAGTCGCTTAAGATTGGCTCTAGGTTGTTTGAGGCTGTCAAACAAAGCGATAGACCAGTTTATACGACTGGTGAGCTCTGCAGACTCCAGATAGAGGCAGGTTCTGGAAAAAAGATAGGTTTGGTTACCGATATTCTCAGGAAAGCTTATGGCGTTTAACAAATAACATTTTAGGGCGACCCGTAGTGAAAGAAACTGTATTGAAAGTTGAGAATGTTAAAAAATTCATGGAAGAAAGGGGGATTAACGGTAAAATAATAGAGCTGGGGGAGGGCAAGGCTAGAAGCTCCATGATTGCTGCTAAGACTATAGGATGCCCGGTGGCCCAGATAGCCAAGAATATTGTCGTAGAGGACGGGGACGGTAATGTATTCTTGATAATCATATCGGGCGACAAGAAGGTTGACCTTTCAAAACTTTCTAAGGTTGTTGGATCTGATTTAAAACTAGCAAATGCGGAGACAGTATTGAGGGAGACAGGGTACATCGTGGGTGGAGTACCACCTTTTGGGCACAAAAAGCGCATAAAAACGTTTTTGGACAAATCTCTCGAAAGGTTTAACGAAGTTTACACATCTGGCGGCTCTCCCGATACCCTTCTCAAGATTTCGGTTGATGAGCTGAAGCGCTTTTCTGCCGCAGAAATTGTAGATGTGTCAAAATGACTATCCGTTAAGCTATATAAGCAGGACGTACCATTTAGAAGTTAGGTCATGGTTATTAGGGCTACAGGAAAAGAGGCTCAATTATTCGAAAGGCTACCTTCTGGCAAAATAAAGTGTAAGGCCTGTGCAAGGTATTGCCAAATAGGTGAAGGAAAGATAGGCTTTTGTGGCGTGAGAGGCGTAATTGATGGAAAGCTATACCTCTTCGTCTATGGGAGAATAATTACTGCGCATGTTGACCCGATAGAGAAGAAGCCAGTCATGCATTTCATGCCCGGAAGCAAGGTCTTCTCGATAGCCACTACTGGTTGTTCTTGGATGTGTGCTTACTGTCAAAACTTTGATATTAGTCAGAGACGCAAGGTAGAGGGCACCGAAATAACACCTGAAAAGGTTGTGGAATTGGCTCTTAAGTATGGAAGTCACGGCATAGCGTACACATATAACGAACCTATGATATTCATGGAGTTTGCACATGATATTGGCGTACTAGCAAGGGAGCACGGTCTCTTTAACGTCTTCGTATCAAACGGTTATGGCACACCTGAAAGCGTTAATATGATGCGAGACTTTCTTGATTGTATAACCGTAGACTTCAAGGGAAACGGCGATAAGGACTTTCTTAGGCGTTATGTCGGAATACCCGACCCAGATCCGATTTTCCAGACTTTGCTAGAAATTAAGCAAAAGACGAGGACGCATATAGAAATAACCGATTTAGTCGTGCCTGAAGTTGGCGAAGACCCCAACGCTGCAAGGAAGCTTTGTAGATGGATATACGATAACCTAGGGCCCGATACACCCATACATTTTCTTCGATTCCATCCAGACTATAAGTTGATGCACCTGCCTTGGACATCAATCAAAACCCTTGAAAAACACTGTCAAATTGCAAAGGAGGAGGGGTTGAGGTATGTCTACATCGGAAACGTTCCTGGACATCCGCTTGAACACACTTATTGTCCTGAATGCGGAAGTGTGGTTGTTGAAAGATGCGGTTTTGATATAACGGGTTGGAACATGGACGAGAACAACAGATGTCTAAACTGTGGCTATACTATAGCGATCGTCGGAAGCTTGAACCCTGCATCAAAAGGAAAGCGCTTTGTTCCAGTATTCTGATGGACTTAAGTTAAATACTTGGCGTCTACAAGACCTATCTTAGCCACGAATAGGGACCATCCCATCAAGATTATGGAACTACCGAATAGCATAGCTGCATCATAGTAGTTCTCTGATAAATGATTTAGCACACCGAGTCCGCAAAGCACAAAGGCAGAGATCAACAAAAGACCTGCTATCCACCAAACATTTCTCAATAGAACTCTTACCGCGTACGATGACGCACCATCTGACCGCTGTTTTTGCGTCTTTTTCGGTGGAACGGGTTTTGATGTAAGCCTAAAACCAACGTAGCCCATGACGAGTGCGACCGCTATGGCAAGGAGTAAAGCGTTAAGTAAAGGAATCTGCTCACCAGGCGTCAGTTGACCGTATAAGAAGAGCATGATATACTCGCCCACGAATATCAGACCGTATGTTGTCGCTATTCTCCTATTCATAGGATGCCTAGAATGGAGCGGGTCAACCCATGGCATGATGACCAATATCAACAATCCTATACTAGGTATGACGATGCCCGCTAACACAGGATCTATCCCCGTCTTTATCAAGGCATACATAGCCATCAAGTACCATTCGGGTTGTCCGACCGGGAGTTCTTTACCGAAAACGAATTTGAAACCAAGTTCTGGCGGAAAAACCGCCGAGAAAGTTACTAAGGCACCTATAGCGACCACGGCAACCGCCAGTTCTGTAAGTAGAAAGTTTGGGTAGAAGGGTATCGTAGGTTCTGATTCGCTATCGTCATATGGTGGTGATATATGGTGAGCGTGTATCATGTAAAAATGGAGCAAAAGGATTATAGCAAGAAGACCTGCTACTCCAATGTGAAACGCAAGGAATCTGGGGATTACTTCATCGAATGAGCCTGAACCGAATATGAGAGAGTATAACCACTCGCCACCGGGCAACTGCAGTATGAGGGATTGCCCTATTCTGATAGCCTCCACAGATATATGATCCATACGAAGCGAGTAACCAAGAAATGCTGAGGCTATCGAGAGCAAACCTGCCACTATACCGACGACGTACGTAAGTTCCCTCGGCTTCGCATAAGCACCAGTAAAGTAAACCCTAAGGAAGTGCAACATGGATAATAATATCATAAGAGTAGCGGCATAACTATGGATACCTCTTACCACGAAGCCATAGGGAACGGATTCTGTGAAGTGTCTCACACTCTCATACGCGATATTCTCCTCACCAAAGGCCGGGACGTAGAACATCAGCTGGATTATCCCCGTAAACGCTAGCAAGAAGAACATAAGCGATGCGAGGCCGCCAAAACTATACATCGGGTGGAGTGCATGTCTCGGTATGATGGTTTTCGTGAAGTCGCTAGCACCAGTTCTGTCTATCAACCATCTAACGAACTTTTTGATACAACTTTCTTCAGACCCAGCCTTCTGCATATATATCACCATTCTCATCAATACGTAATTTTACTTCAGGCAAGGGTTTTTTCGGGGGCCCACTTATGACCTTTCCGTTCGTAGGATCGAAATATCCCGCATGGCATGGACAGAAGATCATATCTTCTTCGCTTTTATAACCGACTATGCAACCAAGATGCGTACATATAGCACTATATGCCACGAACTCCTTACCGGCTACCGCAGCTTTATCTTTGGGAAGGTGTATTAAGATTGCCGGATGTTGACCAGGCGAGCCATCTGGATTTCGTCGCAAAACAAATGAAACTTGGGAGTCTGGAGGCACGTCTGCAACGTTAGCGATCTTAGGCGGGGTTTCTTGGCCCGGAGATATCCCACCAGTAATTACAGTGCCTTTCTTAAGCAATTCAAGCAATGGTAATAAAAATTGGGCTATGAGACCTGATAAGGCCAGTACAAAAACTCCAACTAAAAAGTTCCTTCTATTAATTGTGCGTTTATTATTCTCGGGATTATTGTGCTTCGGTCTAAAGGACTTGATGTAAAAATAGTATATTATCGTACCGACTCCTATGACAAGTACTAGAAATAATACCACACCCAAATCCTTTAAATTCGTTAAAGAGGCGGCAGATATCAAGTTTGCGAAAGACTGTCCTATGGTGTTCACACACCTACTTTTTCATCAAGTAGAACATAAATGTTTATTTTTCAAAGTTTTAATAGTTAAATTTAAATCAGGCAGGTTATACTTTTAAAAGAATAGGCGGCAGATATGCCCGATAAGTTGGAAGCTGACGTTCTAATTGTTGGTTCTGGCCTCGCCGGCCTTAGAGCCGCTATAGAGGCCGCAAGTAACGATAGTAATATACGAGTGGCGGTGCTCACAAAGGTCCACGCAATGCGTTCACACTCTGTGGCATATGCTGGTGGCACAGCTGCGGTCCTTTATCCTGAGGAGGGGGATAGCTTCGACCTGCATGCATTTGACACGGTAAAGGGTTCCGATTATCTTGGAGATCAAGATGCGATCGAGCTGATGGTGAGAATTGCACCACAAGAAATACTAAGGCTTGAACATTGGGGAATGCCTTGGAGCAGAAGGGCTGACGGGAGAATTGCCCAGAGACCATTCGGGGGACATAGCTTCGACAGAGCATGCTTCGCCGCCGATAAAACAGGCCTTTATGCCATGCAGACTCTATATAACACGACGCATAAGTACGATAACATAGAGATATTTCACGAATGGTACGTCACCTCCTTACTGGTAGAAGACGGTGAGTTTAAGGGCGTGACTGCCATAGATATGAAGAACGGTGAGTTTTATGCCTTTGAAGCTAAGGCAGGGATCATCGCAACCGGTGGTGCTGGCAGACTTTACTCATTCACAACATACGGACATTCTGCGACCGCTGACGGTCTAGCTATGGCATACAGGGTTGGAATTCCACTTAAGGATATGGAATTCATCCAGTTCCACCCAACCGGTCTCGTTCCACAAGGCATACTAATATCAGAGGCGGCCAGGGGTGAGGGGGGATATCTTAGAAACAAGAATGGTGAGAGGTTCATGAAAAATTATGCGCCACAAAAGATGGAGCTAGCACCGAGAGATATAGTATCTAGGGCTATGATGAAGGAGATATTGGAGGGCAGAGGTTTTCCAGACCCAAACGGTCTTGATTACGTCCATCTCGATCTTACACACCTTGGCGAAGAAGTGATAGATGAAAAACTCACCGAAATAAAGATGATAGCTATTAAGTTTGGTGGCATAGATCCTACCAAGGAGCCGATACCTGTTAGACCTGTAGCGCACTATACGATGGGGGGAATCCACACAGATACGTATGGTAGGACACCAATTCGAGGATTGTTCGCTGCTGGTGAGGCAGCATGTGTTAGTGTACATGGTGCGAACAGGCTTGGGTGTAATTCCACTATGGAGTGTCTTGTATATGGGTACCTAACTGGGAAGCAAGCGGCTGAATACGTGAAGGAGAAGGGTAAGAGCGATCCGCCGCAGGAACTCATACTGGCGGAAGAGAAGAGGATATTTGATGGCATACTAAGGGGTGGTAGCGGTGAAGACCCGTATATGATCAAAAGGGAGTTGCAAAACACTATGTCAAAGTACGCCTATGTCTTCAGAGAGGGCGAGGGTTTGAAAGAGGCGTTAAAAAAGGTTAGGGAACTCAGGCAAAGGTTTGGCACAGGGTATGTGGCGGATAAGAGTCGCGAGTTTAACCAGAACCTAATAAATGTCCTTGAGGTTGACATGATGCTTGAGGTTGCGGAGGTCGTACTTGTGTCAGCCATAGCAAGAACCGAAAGCAGAGGAGCGCATTATAGGCTTGATTACCCGAAAAGGGATGATGTGAATTGGCTTAAGCATACACTGGCATATAAGACGGCGGACGGGCCTAGACTTGACTACATACCTGTCAAGATTACGAAGTGGCCTCCAGCAGAAAGAAAGTACTAAGGAGGTGAGTGGGTGTTGGCAATTTATGAAGAGAATAGAGAAGGTGTGAGCGGATGGTTCAGGTTAAGGCGCTACTCTGTTGAAAGGGCTCTCTATCTCATGCAAAGGTTAAGTGGAATAGGCATTGTGATCTTTGCTTTTGTTCACCTATTGTACACGGGTTGGCATCCTGGTGGATGGGGAGATGTTATCTTAGGGATTTTCGTAGTATACCATACGCTAAACGGGCTCAGACTTGTACTGACAGAACATGGCTTTTTGATAGGAAGACCTATTAGAGCGGTATATCCTTACCGGAAAGGTACGCTCTATGGCTCCCAGAGGTATCTCGTGATGGTGATTCTCGCTTTGTTCGTGATATTCATCCTCATATGGTCTTATGTGGCTTTGGTGATACAGGCGGGGTGATTCTTTGAAGGAGTCAAAAAGGATGTTCTTGCATTATGTCTCTGGTCTCATTATACTGGTAACAGGATTCATTCATCTAGTAGCGAACAACCTCCCGGGTATCGGTACCGCCATACATGAAAGCATCTTGTATCCTTTGAACCTTATCATCTTGTTATCAGCACTTCTATATCATATGCTAAACGGCGTTAGGGCAATACTCATAGAGCTAATACCCGGAAGATGTGCCGCAAAGGCCATAACATGGATAATATTCTTAGTGGGCATAGCCCTATACATTTACGGTCTACAAGTTTTCCTAAACTTATTCTGGCCAGTGGGGTGAGTGCGCATGTCTACCGATAAGGAGGTTGAGGTAAAGTTTAGGGTTTTCAGGTTCAATCCCAAGACGGACTTTGTGCCGAGGTGGCAAGAATACAAGGTAAAAGTGAACAAGAGTACGACTGTTCTCGATGCCTTGCTTAAGATAAAGGAAGAACAGGATCCGACACTGACCATTAGATACTCATGCAGGCAGGCTGTTTGCGGTTCATGTGGTATGATGATCAACGACAGACAGATGCTTGCTTGTTTCACGAGAGTCCTTGAGCTTAATAGCGACGTCATAAAAGTCGCACCGCTCAAGAATTACCGCATCATCAAAGACCTCGTAACAGACTTCAGTGAACTTTTCCAGAAAGAAAAGCAGGTGAAGCCTTACATAATCAGGCACGACGTAGAGGAACTTTTGAACCCAACCGGAACATATAAGCAGACAGAGGAGGAACTTCTAGGATATATTCAGTTTGCTGATTGTATAGAATGTGGGATGTGTAGCTCTGCATGTCCGGTTTCTGCAACGGACCCACTTTACCTTGGACCAATGATTCTGAATAGGGCATACCGATTTATCTCTGACCCTAGAGACCTTGGCTTCGAGCAAAGGCTCGAGGCTATAGATTCCGAGCATGGTTGCTGGAGGTGCCACTTCGCAGCTTCCTGCAGCGCTGTATGTCCTAAAGGTGTCGACCCTGCTAAGGCAATCCAACTTCTCAGGAGGGCATTAGTTAAAAAGGGGGTATTGGGGATTTCTAGTTCAAAGAAAGTGGAGTTAATACCAATGGGGCACGTAAAAGGCAAGCTCGAACTCCCAAAGGGTTGGGAGTAAGCTTCCGTTATATTTTTTAGTTAGTCATTTTTGGGATTGTCTAAGATGGGCAAGGTAAGGACTAGGAAGGTCAAAAGGCTCGCCAAAGAAATCTTGGAGCTTTACCAAGATAGGGTAAGCATGGATTTTGAGAAGAACAAACAACTCGTGCGAGAAGTATTCGTGAGCGGGGTTTCTAAGAGGCTAGCGAACCGCATTGCTGGATATCTCACATCACTGGTTAAGCTACAGGCAAAAAAAGAGGCCGAACTGAAGGCGGAGAGCGCTGCAGCCCAAGCTGACGTTACTTCCGAAAAACCAAAATAAGACCTGTACAATTTTTTAGTGTGTGATGAGGCTGACCTGCACCGAGAGCGCAAGCTCTATGAAGAACATACACCTCACTGAAAACCTAACCTCGTAGTGGTGCGATTCATATGAAGGTGGAGCTAGTAGGGCATGTGAAGTCTGTCGTGGGCAAAAACATGCTCGAGCTTAAGATAGATGGACATATGACAATTATTGAAGTGCTCAAGATACTTCCCAAGGAATTAAAAGATATTTTATTAGAAGATGGAAAACTTAGGCCGGGCTTCCTTGTACTACTTAATGGCTCTGATGTCCGTTCGCTCAGCAAGGGTTTAGAGACTTTGGTCTTGGATGGAGATACGCTAACGATAATACCCGTAATCCATGGTGGTTAAGTTGAGCTATTTTACGGCCACCTCTGACTTACTTGTCGGAGTCTATGAAACGAAGATAGAAAAGCAAGACTTGAGAAAACTTTTAGAGAGATTAAATGAAGTTTACGAGTTGCTAAGACCATCCATTTGTCAGTTCTTTAACGCCAATAGAGTAATATCTGCTCTTTACGTGGCAGCCGCGGTAAGTGCAGCAATAACTGCGTGGGAGTCCAAAATGAACGTTGCCAAGAGGCTCGAGGTAGAATTCCTCGTTAGATTATCGGCTCAAGACCAAATAAGTAGGGCGATAGAGCTCGTGGGTATATCTTACGAAACCGAGAGGGTTGGTGTCTGCATCGTATCAAAGAATGCAGAAGATATCGAGGCGGCAAAGTCAAGACTTGAGGCATTATTGGGTTGTAAGCTAGTATCGTTTATTGACAACCAGAACACTTACATACTCGACGAATTGTCGAAAATTTATGAGGTGCCCGATCAGGCCTTAAGGTCCATACAGGCTGATAGTAAGTTTAAAGCCCTCGAGCTTTTTTTAATAGAAAAAGTTGCCATTTCGCTCTTATCCAGATAATCACTCAACGAATTTTACATTAAGTCCTGCTTTGGCGACCCTCTCCTTTATCATGTTTAAAGATATGGCACCTTCCCTTAACACCTTTATGGTTCTATCCTCTATTTTTACTATGGTTGAAGCTACGCAATGGAGGCACCTCCCTCCATCCAACACTATATCAACACCTTCTGCCACACGTTTATCCAACTCTGAGACGTCACAAGCTGGCGGCATACCACTGATATTTGCACTGGTTCCAACGAGTAAACCCCCTGAAAGTCTTGCCAGTTCTATCGCGGCCTGACTCGCCGGAATCCTCACGGCAACCGTTGGGCTTCCGCACGTTACCTTTTCTAGCGGTAATTTTTTTGGTAAGACGACCGATAACGCTCCCGGCCAAAATATTAAGCAAAATTCGTAAGCGACGTCGTCAAACTTCGCTATCTTCTCAAGGCTTTCTATGGAGTCGCCCAGTATTGGAACTGGAATATCTCCGCGTCCTTTCAATAAGAAAACCCTAGAAACTGCTGCATCATCGAATGGATTACATCCCAGACCGTAGACCGTATCGGTAGGATATACTACAAGACCGCCATCTTTAACTATAATAGAGGCCAACCTTATCGCTTCTCTGCTAACCTTAAGTAGGCGCATTCATCATACACCTAATTTAATCGTAGCAACATTAGCCGCAGAAGTTTTATACTTTTCATTTGTTTATGGCTGGTAACCTATCTTTAGTGGAAAGGAATATTATGTTTATCTGAAAACTTAAAAATCAGCCGTTAGGTAGAACAATATCAGGGACCGTAGCTCAGCATGGTTAGAGCGTTCGAGCCGTTAAAGCGGCGACGAGGCTGATAACCGAAAGGTCGTGGGTTCGAATCCCACCGGTCCCATCATTTCCCTAGCTAACAACACTAACCCTTTTTTCTTTTTGGAGCCGACTCTTTGAGCTTGACTATTATAATTTTCTTCTTGTTTGGTTCTACGCTGATCTTTACTTTTTCACCGACATTAAAAGGATACTGACTGTCCTCTGAGATCGCTCTAGGTATTGCTATTACATGATACTCGTATTTTTTCCCGGTCCTTTTATCGTAAGCTGGCTTCCTTTGAATTTTTGTAATGCTTGTGAGCGTCACATAAAAATTTTAGCAAAGATAGTATTTAACCTTTAGTACAATATTTTCCCAAAATAGGGTTCATTTTTTGGTGTAAAATGATGCGAAATCTGCTATGAATATTTGGCATTAAAATACATAACTCAAAAGGGACTATCGCGTAAAAGGATTAATAAAGCTGCTATGAGTAAGACTCTTAGGGGCCGTAGTCTAGCATGGTTATGACACCTGGCTTGGGCCCAGGAGGTCCTGGGTTCGAATCCCAGCGGCCCCATTTTCATTAAAAAAGAGGTGATAAAGAAAAGGCGGCTTGATTCGTCCATGGTTCACCACCTGCATTATTGTAGATATTACAGAACTTTGCTGGAGGTCTTACTGGTTACGCGATTCTCTCTGTTATTGGTAAAAATAAAAATAAATATCATGCATGCGTGTAAAAAGTGAACGCCCGTGTTAAGAAAAACTATACCTAAACTCGTCGTGTTTGATTGTGATGGCGTTTTGGTTGATGGTTACGTATCCATCTTCGTTGCCGAGCGGCTTGGCTTCGGTGATAAACTTATCTCAATATATAAAGACCTTGTGACCTCAAAAATAAACTTTAATCAAGCGATGGAGAAAGCATTACAACTATTCATTGGTGTTAAAGAGGAATACGTTAAGAATTTGCTTATGCAAGTTCCATTAATGCGTGGTGCAGAAGAGGCTGTAAGGATTATGAAGGATAAGGGCATAATTGTAGGAACTATAAGCACTGGCGCTTCTCAGTATTTTCTGGAGATTTTGGGGAAGAGGCTTGGGCTTGATTTTTTTGTTGGTACACATGTAAGGATCGAAAACGGAGTCTTTGTTAACATAGAGCACCCTATAGTTAACTTCGAGAACAAGGGCAGAATCCTTTCCGAGATAGCCTCGCGGCACGGTATTTTGCTTAGCGAGTGCGCCGCTATTGGAGATGATGCTTCTAATATACCGCTATTTAGGCTTGTAGGTACAAGCATAATGTTTGACTCAGGATGTTTAGAGCGTGAACTCCTAAAGTTAAAATTGAATACTTTTGAACAAGCAAAATTACGTCTAATACTCTGGCTTGCTAAAAGGCATGTAAAGAAAAACGCTCACTATGTCATCAAGTCCAGAAACCTCATGGATATTTTGAATATAATTGGTATTAACCGACCCTAAGTTCGAATACGCATTCATCATGCCCAGTAGCTTTACACTTTATCTCTTTTGCATGTACTGGCTCCTTGAATACAACAGAGGCTGCCCCTGAGAGAGCTCCAGTAATGGCCGCGCATATTGGAATTTCAGATACTGCGTCTTTACAAAGGAAGCAATCAGGAACCCTTACTCTGAAAACATTGCTACTGACTGTTTCCACCTCGCATTTTAACCTAAATCCGAAGTAAAGTGTTAACATCATTATTTTTGGTAAGTATTTCACGTCAAGTTTCTTCATCGGGTTTTCGCCTATTTCTCGAATTGCTTCTAAGGCCCTCTGTCTACCTATTATCTGATGAAAATCCTCCTTAATCTTCATCAACCTTTCAATCGCCTCCTTGTATTCGGTCTCATCACCACAAACCAAGTTCTTTATGAATTCGAGCATGACTTTTCCTTCTATGTTATAAACGCTACCCGGAACTCTTGCACCTTCCTTTATGCCCAGAAATCTGAAGAAGAACCATGGAGGCAATCTCAAAGCGAGTCTCGTCTTAAAACTCATCTGCTCATTCTTTACTGGCTCAATATATTTAGTTGGTTCTCCTTCAAACTCAATGACGCGCAGGTATCCTTGTAATTCCCAGACGGCTATTTTCTTTAACAAATTATCGAAGTTTTCAGGGAAGAGTAGCTTAACGTCAAGAAGGGAAGCGTCATCGAAATATGAAAAAAGCCATAAGTATTCCGTAATAGGTTCCGTCAATTCTTTACGTACTATTTTTAATTTCAAACGGTTGATGTTCGCCTTATAATATCTTATTTTTTCGTCCACCATTTCGGGCGAGAGCCGTATCAACTTGTCGGTCATCTCGCCATACCATTCTATCAAAACTCTATCATCCTTGTATTCGTATCTCACAGGTCTTAAATTCCATTCTGGACGACAACATTTTATAAGTACGAATTCGTGCACGCTCAACCTTTTTGCATGCGATAACCTGACTTCTAGACCTCCATCAAAAATTGCCAGAATCTTTTTCTCCATCTCGGGAAAAGCTCCTTTTGGTAGCAAGTAGAACTCAACAGTCCTGTTGTTTTGTATTTCGTGCTTCCATGTTTCCAGCAGCTTCAATATTGTGTCATGCTCGTACTTTATTAAAATGTCTGGCAAATATTCGTGGATCAGCACACTCTCTTGGGCGCCTCTCCTCAATTCGTTAACTGCTATACTTACATCGTTCAGACTCGATGGTGTTATAAATCTCACATTTTCCGCTGGCGAGTGAGTCCATCCGGTCATTAACCTCATTGGTCTTTGGGTCTTCACCAAGTTCATGAGAAGACGTAATGCTTCACCGTATCCGTCATCCAAAACAAGTATCGCTGAGCCATAATAAATGTCAGCTATTTCATCAAATATTTCGTGCCCCACAAAAAATTTTTTCATCTTCGTAACATAAAATAATTAGTAGGATTTATCTTTTTTATCAAATCCGCGTATAAACACCTTTTAATGGCACACCTGCATGGATTTTTCTCTTATTGTATTCCATAGCAAACTTAAGTCCTTCGGAAGCGTAGTGGATGGATTTGGAGATCTTATAAATGCCAACGATTGACGGAATTTCTTCTCCCTTATCAAGTACTTTCTTATAGAAAAGAGTCGGATGAAGTCGCATATGTTTAATAGCGCGTCACCATCTATAAGCTGACCGACTGGATATTTTAGACCCTCCTTTATCATGTTTAAACCTGCTACATGCATAGCGTCACCCATTCTAATTATATCGTTAAAAATTCCAGCCTTTGAAAGTATTTTGAAAGTCCTTGCTGGTTCAATTACACGGAGATCATCATACGATAACAGACCTCTTTCTATGGCGAGAAGTATAGCACTATTAATGGAGTTCGATGTTATATCATCGTAAGCGTCCACGACGTCATCGTATAATCCTGCCGCTTTGAACACTAATGACACACCTTGTTTCACCAACGTGAGAGCCGTCATTTCACCGGACGTTAAACCACCTAATCCTTTCTCGAAGAAACAGAGATCTATATCGAACCAAACGTCGCCTATGTTCTTCTCTAAAATATATTCCATGTAATCTTTCATCGTAGGTATTTCGCTCCTTTTTTTATCCTTATGCGATAGAGAATCTATTTGTCCCATTATTAATTTTCTGACGTCTTTAACGTAGATTTCAAACGTATCGTTCGGCTTGCTTCCATTCGCGTTAATCATCGCGTATATCCAAGTCCCGATCTCTAATGCGGAATTCTCAGCTCTCGCCACCTCATTCTCACGATCTACGTTTGGCTCGTACACACCTCTAGTGTAGGCGGATAATAGATTTCTTAGAGATGTAAGCGCTACATCCAACTCATGAACGTTATCATTTAGGTTATCGAGCAGTTTTACGCTGGTACCAAAAGATGTTTTTGCTATAGCTGCACGGATAATGTCGTTGTAAGGGCTAACCTTGTACAAAACCGGTAGCGAGCTTATTAAGCCTATGTAGGCGGCATATACCCAGTGCTTTCGTTTCATGTAGCCTAGTCCGAGGAGTCTCTCATAATTCAAACAAAGCGGGTTCCTAGATAGACCGCGTAGCATATATTCGTACACTTCCAAAAGCTCCAAGATTGTTGACAGAGTATTTCTCATCCTGAGTGAGGGGTGTTTATTGAAACTAACCAAGAAAGCTAGGGCCGAGAGTTTGTATAGAAAATTTAGACCCTCTTCTCGGCATTTTTTCTCCAACTGTGGAGTCTCATGCTTCTTATGAATCAGGTCCCGTCTGAACTTGAGTCGACGTTTAATTGCCTCGTACTGTTCCATCATAACGACATGATTTTGTTAAAAAACTATATAAAATTGCACAACCCGCGCATATTAACGGTTATACATGGGCATTATACGCGAGTTATGCCCAGAATTGTCAACCTTTGATCTGTAGAAGATTATATTAGCAACCTTTTGGGGTTTTTGGTTGGGTCATGTTTAACGAGCTTGAAAGAATGGCAGCTGAAAAGGCTAAGGAAGCCGTTTACTTAGATAGGATAGGTGCAAAAGAAAAGGCCTACGTAAAGTACAAAGAGACTATTGACATTCTGACGAAACTTTATTTCATGACAGAAGACGAAACAATACGTTCGGTGTATCTTGAGAAGATTCGCGAATACCAAAGAAGGCTTCAGCTTATAGATGCAAAAAGGGTTATTGTTTCTGAGGGGGATGCTAAGGCCGCCGGTGTTGAAGAGGGGACTGAATGGATACTTAAGGATAGGCCTAGAGTTAACTGGGAAGACATAATAGGAATAGACGAGGTTAAGAGGGCGATAAGGGAAAGCATAGTATACCCAAAGTTGAAGCCGGAATTATTCCCCTTAGGATGGCCTACTGGTATACTGTTATTTGGGCCTCCTGGTTGCGGTAAGACACTAGTGGGCGCCGCCGTTGCTAATGAAATGGATGCTGCATTCTTCTACGTGGATGCTGCAACAGTTATGTCAAAATGGTTGGGAGAGTCCGAGAAAAACATAGCACAGCTTTTCGCGACAGCTAGGAATGCTTGCAAAAAGCAGGGCGCAGCTATAATATTTATAGACGAAATAGATTCGCTGACATCTGTTAGATATATCGAGGTAGGCGGTGAGGCTAGGGCAAGGAATCAGCTACTAAAGGAGATGGATAGTCTAACCGAGAAGGGTAAGAAGGAGTACTTGTATGTGATAGGAGCGACAAATAAACCTTGGATGCTTGATGAACCATTCATCAGACGTTTTCAGAAGCGAATATACGTTCCTTTACCAAATCTTAATGCTAGGGCTGCCTTATTTTCTTACTACACCAAAGACCTTAAACTCGGCCAATCCGTTGATACATGGCAACTTGCAGTCATGACGGAAGGATATTCAGCGGCCGATATTCACGATATTTGTATGGAAGTCCAACTGAAGGTCGCTAGGGAATTTTTTGAAGAAGGTAACGCTGAAAAGACGGAGCCTAGAGCGATAGAAATGCAGGATTTCTTAGAGGTCATTAGTAAGAGGAAGTCATCAATAATTATGGAAAACCTCAAGAAGTTGGAAGAATGGGCGGCCAAGTACGCAACTTAAAAACTTAAAATATTTCATGTCATCTCGGTACTTTGCACCTCTATTAACCCTTTTTCTTGAAGGCTACTTATAACAACCTTCACTTGCGATACATTAAGTCCAAGTTCTGACGCACACTTTGTTATGTCTAACTCATCACCACACTTCATGATGTAGGAGTAAACCATGCGTTCTTCTTCTGTCAGAACTGGCACTTCTGGGAAGCTCTTCCTCACCTGCTCTGCTGCTATTCTTCTTGCTTCTTCTAGGATGCTTTCTGCGTCTTTATTGATCTGAACATCACCGGTCGGTGTTGTATCAACATATGCTGAAGATGAGGAAGTGAAGTCTTCTATGGTCTCCGCGAGTTCCCTGAGACTATTCGATGCCTCGGGAACGACAAGCGATACTTCCTTTTCAACTGCCTCTATTATTGAGGTTAATGGGACTATCAGACCCATCACTTCGCCCAGTTCTAATATTGTTTCAAGCCTAACCTTTATCTGCTCAAGGACTAGGCAACATCTCACAACTATGTCAGCCAGCCTTTTTATTTCTACTATTTCAACAGCATACATCTTGGCCCTTTCATTGTCCCTAGCAACTAAAGCATCTATACATCTTTCAAAATACTCTTTGCTTCTAGATAGCATATTCTGATACCTCATCCGTAGCTTATTAACCTGGACGGACAGGTTTGTTAAAGAGTCCTCAATCTTTTGTACCAGAATTTCATAATTTTGGGTGTCTATATTACCTTGGCTTTGGTTTTCGGATTTTGGGACAAGCCTTTCTTGAATACGTCTTAAGGAAAACCTTACCAAGTCCTACGACCCAGAGGAAAGGAATTCAGCAAAGACTAATACCTTTTTATCAATCCTGCCTCCGCATAGTTCACGCGTTATACCCTAATAATCTTATGAATCTACCGTTTGGTGCTTAAGAGAACGGTTTTCTAGTTTATCGAATGATATGTACGAAGTCTTTAGAATTTTTGGCCGTCCTTATTCTAATAGGTTGAATATAATTAAGCTTATCAAGTCCTAGAAAGCCCGATATGTGAAAAACATGTGCGGTATAACAGGTTGCGTAACAGACGGCAGGGCTGTTGCTGGCATACTTTACAAGTCACTTAAGCGCCTAGAGTATAGGGGATACGACTCGGCCGGTATGGCCACGATATTTAATGGTATTCTTTATGTAAAAAAAGACCAAGGGAAAATAGATGAAGTTAACGAAAGACTGAATTTCAACGATATGCCCGGCAATATAGGCATAGCGCATACAAGGTGGGCAACACATGGTGCCCCATCAAAGGTTAACGCCCATCCACATACAGATTGTGATAATAAGCTGGCAGTAGTACACAACGGGGTAATAGAGAATTTTATGGAACTCAAGAAAGAACTACTTGATCTCAATCATAAATTCGTATCGAAGACGGATACAGAAATTGTCGCTCACCTTTTGGAAGAGAATTTAAAGAGGGGGGAGAATTTTTTCTCAGCCTTTGTTAACGCAATAAAAAGATTGAGCGGATCTTATGCTCTTGCCACCATATATGTTGGAGAGCCCGATAAGATTTTGGTTGCTAAGCAAGACATGCCACTCCTAATAGGGATAGGCGAGGGGTGTATGTTCGTTGCTTCAGATGCTGCTGCCTTTATAGACGAGACCAATAGGGCAGTCATCCTCCAAAATGGAGAGGTTGCTGTCGTCACCGCGAAATCTTATGAAATTTACCGCGTTAAAGATGGTACAAAGGTCATTAGAAATCCAATTGTGCTCAATTGGACTTTGGAGATGGCTGAGAAACAAGGCTTTCCGCATTATACTTTAAAAGAAATATTTGAACAACCTCTAACCATAAGGAGTGCCCTTAGATTGCAAGACACCTACGTGGACCTTCTGACGGAGTTTTTAGATAGAGGCGAGAAAGTTTTCATGATAGCGGCTGGGACGTCATACCATGCATGCCTTGCCGCCTCTTATATGTTCTCAAAACTGGCTAGACTTACAACATACCCGGTGATAGCATCAGAGTTTATAGAAAATTATGGTCATTCCATAGATATAGGGACTGTTATATTAGCTGTAAGCCAGTCCGGCGAAACTGCTGATGTTTTGAATGCGCTCGAGTTTGCCAGACTAAGGGCAGCGACGATACTTGGGATAACAAACGTCGTTGGATCAACTTTGACGAGAATCTCTAGGGCTTACTTGCTACAAAACGCTGGGCCGGAAATCGGTGTTGCGGCGACAAAGACTTTCACGTCTCAACTTATCGTACTTGCTCAACTTGCCCTAAGGCTAGCAAAGAAAAGGGGCAAGATAGCACAATATGAGATGGATGAGTTTAAAGAGAGATTGTATGAGGTACCTGATACGGTCTATTATGTTCTTGAAGAAACGAAAGAACATATGCAGGAGTTGGCAAAGAAGTATGCCAAAGAGAAGTTTTTCATATTCCTTGGTAGAGGGATAAGTACCGCAACGGCGTTTGAGGGTAGACTGAAGGTCATGGAACTTTCTTACATACCATGCATAGCATATCCTGCGGGCGAGAGTAAGCACGGACCTATAAGCGTTGTAGAAAAGGGCGTACCGGTGTTCTTCGTATGTCCAAAGGATGAGACTAGGAGGGCCATCATTGGGAATATCGAAGAGATGAAAGCCAGAGGTGCAAAGATAATAACCATAGGTAGCAAGGATGATAAAGAGTTGATGGAAATCTCGGATGATTATATTGGCTTGCCGGACGTTCATGAATTGTTAAGCCCGATTATCTATGTGTTGCCGTTCCAGCTCTTGGCATATTACTTAGCAGTTGAGAGGGGCTTAGATCCAGACAAACCCAGGAACCTTGCAAAATCCGTTACAGTTTTATGACCGCAAAAATTTTAAATATTTTTTTCTGCATGTGTAAAACTTTGTGGTAAATTACTGGATATTTATAGCCAAGGATCATAAGTATGACAGGAACGTTGTTTCAGCAATAACAATCATCAAAAACAGGGTTGAGAACAAGTTTTGGATGCTTAACAAAAATACACGTGGGATCAAGAAACTTAAACCAGGGGATAAGGCTGTCTTCTATGCCACAAGTATTGAGGGGAGGGGTTTCTGTGGTTGGGGAGAACTGGCCACAGAGCCTCACCCGCTTACACCAGACCAAATGTTCTATGCTTTTGGCAAACCTTCAATATTCTTTGAGCTTGCCGTGGACTTCAAGGTTGCCGAGTTCTGGCCAAAATTAAAACCAATAGAAGAATTTGCTTCAACGTTAAGCTTCCTTAAAGGCAAACCTAACTATATCAGGTGCTTTAGGGGGAGCATAAAGGCCATAACTCAAGAAGATTTCGAGTACATTATCTCTGCATGAGCGGAGCGGGAATAGGTGGCATTGGTATAGGCCGTCTTTTATGTTCACTCCTTTTTATACGCATAAGAACGTTCTTCGCCAGTTCCGTTTGTATATTAACTAATTTCGATGCCGCTTCGATATCCATGCCCAAATCGCACAAGTAATATAGAAGCAAATCAAGCTGTTCATACTTTAAGCCTATCTCACCTTCATCCGTCTGACCTTTCCAAAGTCCGGCTGTTGGTGTCTTCCAAATTATGTTCGACGGTATTCCTAAATGTTCTGCTAGTTGTCTCACTTGTGTTTTGTACAGATTGCCAATCGGTAGGCAATCAACGCCACCATCTCCGTATTTTGTGTAATACCCAATTAAGAGTTCGCTTCTATTTCCCGTACCAGCTACCAGCCTATTCAATATGTTCGCGTGATAATACAGCAGGGTCATTCTGACCCTAGGCTTTATGTTGCCTTTAGCCAAGACCGATGCCTGAGGCCCGTGCTTGCATATATTGGCCAAATAATCCGAAATCGATGTGATGTCTATAACTTCATATTCTATATCCAGCATAGATGCAAAACGCTCCGCATCCAGTGCATCCTCTTGGGGTGTCGTATCGGAGGGCATAAAAAGACCTAGTACTTTTTTCCGTCCAACCGCTTCAACGCAAAGTTTAGCCACAACTGAAGAATCGACACCACCGCTCAGACCCAAGACATAACCATCTGCACCAGACTCTTCGAGTAAATTCCTTAAGAATTCAAGGATTAATGCTTTGGTCTCGCTCGCATTAATCTTTAAGACCTCGGCGGCAGATACCATGTTCGTCAACTATATTATGTGTTGTATATTAAATTATTTTTGAACTATGGCGAATATATTCCTGCCACCTTCGGGTAAGGCCTTGCTTCCCAAACGGTTCTTAAACCGCATATAAACCTAGTGAGCCTTTCTACCCCTATTCCAAATCCAGACGTAGGTACTATGCCTTCTCGAAGCATTTCAAGATACCAACCATACTTAGCTGGATCCTCACCATTCTCACGCATCCTTTCAACTACTTTCTCGTAAGTGTATTCGCGCTCAGCTCCGGATACTGCTTCGCCGTAACCTTCGGGATAGAGTAGGTCAAAATCTCTAAGTATCCCAGGTCTCGCAGGATCTTCCATATCGTAGAAACCTCTTGAACCTTTCGGGTATTCCATTATGAAGAAGGGCTCGGGCATCAGCTTCGATAACAGTTCTTCCGCTTCCCAAGGTATCTCAATACCGTATTTAATACGATGTCCGTTCTTAGCGAGTATTTCCAAAGCTTCGGAATAGGTCAGCCTAGGATATGGCGGTTTGTATACCTTTAAGTCCCTACCTAATTCCTCAAGTTGTCTAAGGCAGGCATCTTTAACGTAGCCAAGTGTGTGTGCTAACAGTCTCTCGGCCGTCCTCATCGCACCATGATAATCAACATATGCCTCTTCGACGTCTACTTGAACGAACTCCACGAGGTGCCTACCAGTGTAAGCCGTCTCAAGCGGTTCGAGCCTAACGTTGGGCGAAAAGAAGTATATCTTTCCTAGAGCCGTTGCCATCATCTGTTTGTAAAGTATTGCGCTACTCATCACTTTGTACTCTTTGCCGTAGAAATCTATTGTAACCTGCTTAGCCCCCCTTATACCAGGATCCGTAACTGGACCTATTATCGGTGGCAAGAGTTCCGTAAAGCCTTCCGAATCTAAATAATCCCTTATCCCCTTAAATATTTCAGCTTGTACCTTCAGCACGGTCTTCATTTTTGGAGTCCTAACAAGAAGGTAGGACCTCTCCAGTTTTTCCAATTCGGCGAATGTTAGCTTCTCCATCAGGTTACACCTTTGTTATTGTGTCAATAAAATGACTTATTATTAAGCATTTATACAAAATGCACATCATTTTGCCGGTTTTTTAAAAATTAAAAAATCAATTTTTCGTCAATTAGACACATAAATACCATGCCTTCGCGTTACCCTAACATGGGGCATGCGGCGGTCGTCAACTTACTTGTACGACTTAGCCATGTTACCGAAACATTTCTTAAATACAGGTCAAAAAGAACGTATTGGCTTTGAATGCGCTTTTCCTTCCTACGGTAACGCTGGGTATCTTTTAGGCTACAGAATCGGCGAAAGTTATACTGATTAGGCAGTACGACAAGCTGCCTTCAGAATTTTCAACATAAATTTCACGGAATTGAAAAATCATCACGGTTGTATGCCTATTATTTTTAGGAAAAATCGTTTGAAGGAGTCATACGCATGGTATGTTCTGCAGAATTAGTCCGAAGGAATGCTTTAAATAGTATGACTTTATAGAAAGTTCATGGAAAGTATCAGGATAACCCGTAAGGGTACAGCATTAAGGGATGAAGAGGGAAAACTGCTACTAGTTAACGAAGACAATGAAGCCTATATCGCGAGCGAAATTGTCGTATACATTTGGAACGTATGCGATGGTAAGACATTCGATGAGCTTACCAAAGAGATTGCAGAGGCAGTGAACAGGGATACAGGGGAAGTAAAGGAGGCACTCTCAGAATTAATCGGTAAGCTTAAGGAGGCTAAACTGGTAGAGTATACCACCCCTTAGGCTTACCTATTAATTTCTGGAGGTCTCTTTTACTTACACAAAAAGCCAAGGACGCAGATAGTCTTGTTGGGTAAGTTGTTAATATAAACACGTGTTTATCAACAATTAAAAGGTAAAATAGGCTATGGATTCTTAAAGTTCTCGGCTGTTTGGGATGCCGCTAGCTGCCAAGATATTCAGGATTAAAGTCGACACATCGTTAGAGGAATTAGCGGATAAATTAAGGGATTATAGGTCCGTTGAAATTCAGAAGGAGGGTGAAGAAGAATTCGAGTTGTTAGTGGAAGTGAGAGACCTCAAAATCGAGGGTGAACATTTATCAGGCATAATAAGCAGGGATAAGCTAATCTATGTCAACCAGCGTGGTAAACTTAGACCCGTACTTAAGACTGTAGATGCTAGAATAATATTCAGCAAGCTTAAGGATAAATTGCTACTTACGGTAGTTCAAGAGAAGCATTTTGCTAATGCAATAGCATCCATGCTTAGCCAACTACTATTCTTATCTTATAAGGCAATAGTTGAGGCGAACATTAAGCCTGAAACACTTCAAGAGTTTCACGAAAGAAATCCAGAGGGAACAAAAGTCATATACTTTGACAACATTGACATACCTTCCGTGAACAAGCTTGCGCTTTATGGTGATGCACTCAAGAATTCGCCCTTATATGAAGAATACCTAGCACACGGGAAGATATGGTACATAGTTTTTACAAGCAGAAGGAACAGCGCAGTAATGGGATTGACACGAAACTGCGTTGTTACATCATTTACCAAGATGCCGGAGGAGGATTTCGTACAATGCATATTCGAAGAAGTTTATCCCCTCATTAGCTAGCTGATGAGACCTTTGCTCTCTGTATCTATCTTTGATGTTTCTATAAGCTTCGTCCTTCCAGCCTTCGATTTTTTGATGACATTAAAGCCGCAGTATGGGCATCTCGTCTCAGAGACCTTCGATAACTTGTCCTTCTCGAATACCCTCCTACACCAGACACACTCATATAATATACGTTGCTCGGACATTGTCCGTCACCCGTGATGTCTTAAAAGGTGGTTCTCGATAAATGTTTCTGAGTTGCTAAACCTCTTTTGCTAAGTAAGCTTATATAGAGTGTATGAGGATTCGGAGAAAGGCCTCGTTTAAATGGTGAATGGCGTTTGTCTAAAGAAACCTTAATCGTGGTTTGGGAAGGGACTGACGGCTCTGGAAAGACGAGCTTGATGTGTGCCGTGAAGGATTTGTTATCAAAAAAAGGTTACCGTGTCGAGACTTATAAGACACCAGGAGATACTCAGACGGGCAGGTTTGCTTTAGAGTATGGAAACACGCAAGGGGTTGATGGGTTTACTAGGATGCTTCTCTTTGCCGCCAACACAGCTGACGATTCTAAGCTCATAAGAATGCAGATAGATAATTTTAGGCCACATTTCGAGTTTATAGATAGATATTACCTATGCTCGATAGTTTATGGAATTGCGATCCTAAAAACCAAGCATGGAAAGGCAGCAAATTTTGAAGATGTTGAAAAACTTCTCAAATTGTTTGAGAATTTAGGTCAGGACATATTTGTTAGACCAGATATATACATAATTGTTGATGTGGAGGAAGAGGTGAGGTTAAGACGTGCCATATCAAAATCTAGCAAGGCGCATTCAGCCGACTTATCCTATGAGCTTGATTCACGCTTACAGGAAGAAGTAAGGGAGCTCTACAGGTTATTGATAGAAAGGGGATCCATAAAGGCTATTTGGGTTAATAACACGGAAAATAAGCTTAAGGAGAACGCTATATTACTAGCGGATAAATTAGTAGAGTTACGTCAGAGTATGTCGTGAGGTATGCATAATGAATCCGCAGGACTTGATTAGATGCTTCATAGCCGTCGAGGTAAACGATACTACAATCGTTGAAAAGATACTGGATGTCCAATCTAAAATGGAGACGGTTGGCGCTGACATTAAGTTCGTTGAACCACACAACCTTCATTTAACGCTTTGGTTCTTAGGAGAGATAACGGAACAAAAGCTTCGACAGGTTATGGAGGCAGTAAAGAAAGTAAAATTTAGTAGGTCTAGCATAAAGTTGAAGGGCTTGGGATACTTTCCAGGAGGCGGAAGAATTAACGTAATATGGGTAGGCGTGGAAGACCCCGCCGATACACTAAGGTCAATACACTCACAACTCGTGAAGTTATTGGAACCAATAGGTTTCAGACCCGAGGAGAGAGAATTTACGCCGCATCTTACGATAGGTAGGGTCAGATCTGTAAAGGACAAGGCAAGGCTTCTATCGTTCATCAAAGACTTAGCATATCTAGATTTCGGGGTACAATCTATAGATAGACTCTTCCTTAAAAGAAGTGTCTTGACGTCGAAAGGTCCCATCTACAGCAATCTCTTGGTAGTTGAGGGTGAATAATGTTTGAAGAGTGTAGAAGAGGTTACGGCAGAAGTTTTGCAGAAGATAAGACCTTCACTCATAGAATCAGAGAGGCTTATGCGGCTAGCTAATGAGTTACTGAAAACTGTGAGGGACTTGTCAAATAATTATGAAGGAATACTTGACGCCAGACTCGAAGGTTCGGTGGCTAAGGGCACATGGATAAGAGGTAGGGAAGAGATAGACGTGTTTGTTCAATTCTCAAAAGATGTGGATAAGGACAGTTTGGAGAAGACAATCCTAGAGATAGGTAATGGTGTTATTAAGAAGTTTGGTGGAAAAACGGAGGTCAGATATGCCGAGCATCCTTACGTAGAGGGCATAATCAGCGGTGTGAGAGTTAACATCGTCGCATGCTACAAAGTTGAGTGCGGCATGTGGCTGAGTGCTGTTGATAGAACACCTTATCATACTGAGTACATCAAATCGAAGCTTACTGAAGCGCTTGCTGACGAGATTAGATTGATGAAATCTTTCATGCTTGGTTGCGGCGTCTATGGAGCAGAGATAAGGATTGGTGGTTTCAGCGGCTACCTCGCAGAACTCCTCACGATAAATTATGGTAATTTCTATAATGCCCTAAAAGCCGCTTCAAATTGGAGACCTCCTATATATGTAGACATCGAGGGACATTATACAGATAAGAGGGAGGCTTTAGAGGCTTTTGGTAGACCGCACATCTTAGTTATCGACCCTGTTGACAAAAAAAGGAACGTTGCCGCTGCCATAACCGATACGAAGTTATCGGAATTCATCCTTGCATCAAAATTGTTTCTTGATTCGCCGAGTGAGAAGTTTTTTTACATTCCCGAGCGCACCAATGGGCGCATAATGATGACAGAAATAAGAAGGGCGCTAAGGGGTAGATGCATATTAGGACTGAGATTGAAAGTTCAGCAGAAACCACCAGACGTTCTTTGGGGTGAGATAAAACATACATTAAAGGGAATTTGTAGGGCTTTAGAATATGAAGGTTTTAAGACGTTCAGGTACGATGCATGGTCCGAGGGCAATATGTGTATCATGCTTTTTGAACTTCAGGAATTAAATTTACCCACCTGTTACGTCCACCATGGTCCACCAACGTATCTGGCTAACGCATTGGAGTTCGTCAAAAAGCACTCTACGGCACAAGATACTGTTGCTGGTCCGTGGATTAGCGGTTTAAGACTTTACGTGCTTAAATCAAGAGCCAAGACTTCAGTAAAAGATATAATTAGGATGAGGTTAGCAAGAGGTGACGTAAGTGTTTCGGCCGGACTTATGGAGGCCGTTAAGCACGCTAAAATATGCAAATCCAATGATGAACTTGCTAGACTTGCTTCAAAAAATATTAGTTTCCGTAAGTTTCTTTTTGAGTTCTTGGAGGCGAGGCCATCATTCTTAACCAAGCACGACCAATAACTCTAGAACAATTGCTCAGAGAACATACGCATTTTATATCTATTTTGCATTATCCTTCGTGTAATTTGGAAGAAGGTATGAAAAGGGTCAAAATGTTAGAGTCTTTGGGTATAGACTCGTTAATGGTGACTGAAAACGGACTACTGCTTGCTGGAAAGGGTTTCAGGAGTATAGTCCTAGTTGGCACATCGGAAGGTAGGCTGGTCGCTATAAAAATGCGGAGAAGCGATTCACCCGTTGAATCTATGGAATTTGAGGCGAAAATGCTTAAGATTGCCAATAACGTTAACGTTGGACCCCGTATTTTTTCTTACACGAAAGATTTCATAATTATGGAGTATATTCATGGTTCTGATATAAGCTCTTGGGTTTCTTCTTTGGACGTCGAATCTTCTGAAAAGTTGAGGAAGGTCCTTAGGTCATGTTTTGAAGATTGTTACAAACTCGACCGCATTGGTCTAGACCATGGTGAGCTTTCTGATGCATCCAAGCACGTGATAATTAATGAGGAGCTTAAGCCCGTCATTATAGATTTCAGCAACGCCAGCATCACTAGGAGGGTGTCGAATGTTACGTCATTTTTCAGCTATATAATGTATGGTAAAATCGCATCATCCATTAGACAAATCTTAGGAATAAAGACGCAAGATGTTGATCTCGTGAAAAAATACAAGCAGCATATTTCAGACGAAAACTTTAACAATCTAATGAGGAGTCTCGGGCTATGAATAACATTTATTAGCCGCATTATTGCAAAACATCAATGATGTCTGTCAAAAGTAGCGATAGTATAAAATGGGAAAGTGTTCCCGATGCTGTGAGGACTGAGATGAAGTGGTTGATAAGTAGACGTGATGGTGCTGAAAACTTTGAGATGAGAAAGTTTGTGATAAAGGCTGGGGGGAGGATATTAAAACACATGCATCCAGACGTAGAGCATGAGCAATACGTCTTGAAAGGGAACTATTTGGTGGGTATAGGTGATATGACATATAATGTTAAACCTGGCGACGTCATATTCATACCACCGAACGTACCACATTGGTACTCGAATCCCGGACCTGAAGACGCTGAGTTCATATGTGTCATACCTAAGCGCGAAAACTTAAAGACGATAAAGTTGGAATAGAGTCCGATAATTTACGACTGCTTAACGTCAGGCGATGTATAAATAGGATGTAATATCTGAAGAACGGGTTGAGTAATGCTAAATGTGCACAAGCGTATCAAAAGACGAAATAAGAAAAACTGTATGGAGATTGCTTGAAGAAAGAGGCGTAGCAAGATTTCCAAAGCCCATATTTGGAAGAATACCAAACTTTGTGGGTGCCGAGGAAGCTGCGCATATGTTATGTCGTGCGCCCATATACAGAAAAGCCGAGGTTGTAAAGGTAAATCCAGATTCACCTCAGCTTGAGGTCAGACGTGCGGCATTAAGGGACGGAAAGGTGCTTCTGATGCCAACTCCGAGGTTAAGTTCCGGTTTTCTGTTATTAGACCCTAGAAAGATACCTAGCAATAGTGTAGATGAGGCTGCCACTATAAAGGGTAGCTTTAAGTTTGGTAAATCAATCTCACCATCTGAGGCCCCCAGCATAGACCTAATCGTTCTAGGTTCTGTAGCCGTATCCCGAGAGGGCTGGAGGCTTGGTAAAGGCGAGGGTTACGGTGAAATAGAATATGCTATATTGAGGGAGCTCGGGAAAGTTAATGATAGCGTTCCCGTTGCAACGACAGTACATGAACTCCAAATCGTTGAATATGTACCGCACGATCGTTACGACGTACCAGTTGACTATATAGTAACTAGGAACAGTTTCTATGAAGTTAAGCCACGTAAGGCAAAACCTAGCGGCATATACTGGGAGGATTTGTCTGCCGAAAAAGTAAAGGAAATACCCATCCTACAACAGCTTTTGAGAGATAGGAGACGGGTTTAAGATGGAAGAACTTATCTTGGCTGCGGACATCGGCGGTACATTTATACGAGTAGCTATTGCTGACTCGCAGGGTCACATACTCGAAAAGGCAAGTACGCCTGTTCCAAAAGCTCCCGACGCCAAGGCAGTTCCTATGAAGGTGCTTGAGCTTTGCGACGCATTATCTGCTAAACATGGAGGTAGGCGCTTAATATCTAAAGTATCTATTGCGGCCATAGGCCCTTTAGATATAAAAAAAGGAGCGATAATCAGGCCCGCTAATATGCCATACGATGTTGTTCCTATAGCGGATGTTCTCTGCAATTATTTCGATGCCACATTTATTCTTCTGAATGATTGCAATGCCGCTGCAATTGCTGAAAAACGTATTGGAGCCGGAAAGAACGTTGATGATGTCGTTTACATCACTATGAGTTCTGGGATCGGTGGCGGCGTAATACTCGACGGCAGACTCCTTTTAGGAAAGGATGGGAACGCAGCTGAGATAGGGCATACAGTTGTAGATATGAGCATGGGAATGATATGCGGCTGTGGAAAAAAGGGACATTGGGAGGCTTATTGCGGTGGAAATTCTATGCCTAAGTTCGCCAAGTTTCTTGTGGAAAGTAAATACGACAATGTGAATTCGACGCTCGCTCGTAAGTTAAAGGAGGGAATACATACCGTTTCAGCTAAAGATATATTTGATTACGCGAGGGCTGGTGACGAATTCGCACTCACATTCATTGACACTGTTGCTGAAATAAACGGAGTTGGTGTCGCAAACGTTGTGGACGTATTCGACCCATCCGTGATATCAATAGGAGGTAGCGTAGCCCTCAACAATGTCGACCTGGTAGTGGAGAAGCTTAAGCCGTTCGTAGAACGATACGCAATTAATAGGGTTCCAGATATCGTTCCCACACCATTGGGCCATGATGCGCCCCTTATAGGAGCAATATTGGCGGCAATGGATCCACCACCCAAATCCGTTTTTAAGGCTCTTTAGTTCATAAAAAATTTGAAATATAGCTGCGAAGAACTATGCCACTAAGGGGCCGTGGTCTAGCATGGTCTATGACTCCGCAGAGTCGTTGCGGGGTAGAACACTCCAGCCTGGGGCGCTGGAAATCCTGGGTTCGAATCCCAGCGGCCCCACTTTAATGTGCATGGTTCTCACGGTTCTCCGGTAGTTTTGCCATATTTTGTAAACCATTTGAGTTTCAGTTTTGCAGTCAAGATCTTCTCTGTGGCGAAAAGTCGGGAGGCCACATACATGAGGGCTAGCGTAAAGAATGAGACATAAAATATACTAAGGGTTGGTGTTACATAATCCCCCATTATTACTGCTTTTGAAACTATTATTGGGTGACTAAAGGGAATCGCGTACAGAACCAGCCTAAGTGCATAGGGCAATGCGCCAGCATCTATGTACATCAAAGCAAAAGTTGAGAGGAAGATGATGGGATAGATGAAACCAACAAGCGATTGAGCACTCCTAACGTCACCTGCGAAAGCTGAAAGAATAACGGCTAAAGCTAAAGCTGAAAGTATTGTGACAAAAAGCGATGCACCTAGAAGCACATAACCCAAAAAGGAAGGGACCAAACCTAGCGAGACCAAATCCATAACAAAATTTGGAGTAGTTTTGCTGATTAACGATTGCATAAAATATGCATAACCGGCTATGTACGTTACCGCACCAATCGCAGCAATTATCATAGAACCCACAAGTTTACCGAACAGTATCGTGAGACGGTCTATCGGCAACGTCAAGAGTGTTTCTAAAGTTTTTTCCTCTTTCTCGATCGCCACAGACGTTGCTGCCAATTGTATAGAATAGAAGAGCAGAATTATTATAGCGATGGGTATGAAAACGGACTGAGATACCATCAATCCTGACACCGTGGCAGGATCAACGTTATGTTTGATCTCTCCTTTAATGATTGTTGACTTTTCAATGTTAAGAACGTCGGGTGCCAGTGCTCTGTTAAATTGTGAAATTGTGGCATCTATCGGTAAGTATCTAGTAGCATCGAAAATATTTGTGGTTGTGATGTGGACGTAAAATTTAACGGAGGCCGTTATGTTAGGATTTTTTGCATGTGCCGTTATATTCGCACTGAAGCCTTTTGGAATCTCCAAAGCTTGAGTTACGTTGTACTTTGATAAAAGTTCTATGAGTTTTCCGTCGTTTAACTCAACATTTTCTTCGACAAAGACTTTAGATCCTGAACTTGAAAGGAATTTTATGAAAGTGTAAGACCAATTCTCGCAATCGTTGTTTATAACAACAAAGTTGGATCTTATTGTACTCTCTTCTGCAGACTGCATTGCATAACTCATTAATCCGCCTAAAACTGAAAACAGTACGAGAGGAACTATAACTATTCCTAGGAGTATTTTCGGATCTCTGGCAAATTCCTTAAGTTCCTTCAGCAAAAAGTTTCTAAATCCTTTAAGCAAGCTTGACCACCTTGGCGAAGACCTCCTCCAAGTTTTCACTTTCAAATTTTTCTTCGAGTTCTCGTGGTGTTCCCTCGGCTATCACCTTGCCCTTATTTATCAAGGCAACCTTATCGCAAACATGCTCAACCTCGAGCATATTGTGGCTTGAGAGGATGACAGTTACCCCGTAATCTTTAACATATTTCTTTATTATTTCCCTAACGTGGTAGGAATGAATGACGTCCAAACCACTGGTGGGTTCATCAAGAATAGCCAGCTTCGGCTTGTTCATAAGTGCCCTTGCTACTAGAAGGCGGCGTTTCATACCTTTGCTATAAGTGCCCGTTTTATCTTTCAGCCTCTCACCTAACCCAGATATTCTGGCAGCCTCGTTAACCATTTCACGTACCTTTTCATCATCCTTCGTGTAAAACTTAGCCATGAATTCTAAGTATTCCCAACCCGATAAGTACCTGTAAGCACCAGCTTCCTCCGGAAGGTAAGAAATGATTTTACGAATCGTAGCAGCATTTTTCACAACGTCCAGTCCAAAAATTTTTACAGTACCATAAGTGGGCAGAAGAAGTGTTGAAATTATCCGTAAAGCCGTTGTCTTTCCTGCTCCATTAGGACCTATGAGTCCAAATACTTCTCCAGACTTTACTTCAAAGCTTAACCCATCCAAAGCACGAAAATTACCGAAGATTTTTGTGACTTCTGAGACCTCCACGGCGATGTCCATAATGAAACTCACGGCCCCATCATAGGGGTTGCTTGAATTTAAATGATGTGTTTGTTAAACAATACAGAGTTTGAAACAAGGGAAAAATTTATTATAAGATATTAAAGTTCAGCGATATATTTACATTTAAGGCTGAAGAAGTTTTTACATGGATTTAAGGGTAATTGACGGCCGTCGATACCTGACTCTAAACTGGTCCGATATAGAAATGCTTGTTCATAAGCTGGCTGAGCAAATCTCTTCCATATATGAGCCAAACATGCTTATAGGGATTCTTAGAGGGGGAGCGATAATAGCTACTATGCTCTCTGACGTCTTAAATATGCGTGAGGTCTACACAATAGGTTGCAGATCCTACACAGGAGTTGAAGAAAGGGAGACGATCATGATATATCAACCCCTTTCATTAAATTCTTTGTTGGATAGGGATGTTCTCGTAGTTGATGATGTAGCCGATACTGGTGATACTATGAGGCACATAGTCCAATATGTTAAGGGGTTCGAACCAAAGAAACTCAAGACTGCAACTTTGCATATCAAACCTCATACTTCTTTCATTCCCGATTTCTACGTCGAAAATATCAACGCTTGGATAGTTTATCCTTGGAGCATTAACGAGTTTGTCAGGAACATGGCATCGGATATGATTCCAAGGTTAGGAATCTCTAAAACTTTCGAGGAGCTCAAAAAAATAGTTTCGGACATCAACATAATAAGGAAAAACCTGCAAAATGAGAAAATAAAGTACCGAAACGATAGGGCATGAGTGTTCTGATTTCTAGAAATAAATGCTTCTTAATGTAATGAATCTTGAGGTGAATGGTGTGGACGTAAAAGCCGGTACACGAGATGCCATTGTTTATACAGTCTTAGGCCTGCTAGCCACTGTTGCAATAATTGCAATTGTAACGAACGTAATTGTCATAGCGGGTGGTGGAGAGGTAGCTACTCAACAACAAAAAGAGGAGGATACTGTGACATTCACAGGTTCTGCTAAGATTTACGTAGCACCAGATATGTTCACTGTTACGCTTGGTGTTGAAACTTTTGCAAAAACTGTCACAGATGCCGCTAATGAGAATACTAAGATAATGAGTGATGTAATATCCACATTAAAAGCCATGGGTCTAGCAGATGATGAAATTTCAACGTCAACGTACAATATCTATCCTCTATATGACGAAAAGGGCGGGGATGTTATAGGTTTCAGAGTAATCAACATGTTGACCGTCACTACCAATAAGTTAGACATAGCTGAAAAAATTGTTGACGAATCCATTAAAGCTGGAGCCAATCGGATATACAATTTGAACTTTTATCTCTCTGAGCATAGGGCAAAGCAAATTAAGCTTGAGCTCATAGAAAGTGCGCTGGAAGATGTTAGGGCTAAGGCTGATGCTCTTCTTAGGCCGCTCGGTCTTAAGATCATAAGAGTCAAGACGGCTTCCATAACCGATTGGTATGAACCAATCTATAAATCGGAGTACTTGACACCAACCATGGGCAGCACAATCGTAGCCGGTGTGACTAGCGTATCTGTAAGTGTTCAAGTAACATATGTCATCGGACCGCAGACCTAATACGTTTAGGCACGGGCTTTGTCTCTTCGGACTTCCCTACCAATTATTTATCTTCTAAGGAGTTTGTTCTTTGGGGCGCAACAGATATCTAGTTATGCAATTACCTTAAACGAGAAATAAAGTCTGGAAAACAATTTAAATATTGCTTATTTTTCAATTTGTTCTAAGTGAACACTCATGGGAATAGATCCTGACTTTGCAAAAAAGCGTCAAAAGGTTGGTACGCATGCTGGCCACGATGTCTGGGGACCGGTAGAACCGCCAACTAAACTCGGAATACATGGTACAAAGGTTGCTGTTGATTTCGATATATGCATAGCAGATGGTGCTTGTATAGATGTTTGTCCCGTCTCGGTATATGAGTGGGTAGAGACGCCAGGCCACCCGACGAGTAGCAAGAAAGCGGATCCTGTCAGGGAATCGGACTGCATAGTCTGCTTGGCTTGTGAGACTGCCTGTCCAGTACAGGCCATAAAGATCTCAACTTCATAAACTCAGCATAACAACGCTTAAATTTTTACTATCATATTTTTTATGTTTAAACTGTTTTAACCTACAGTACTCGAAAGGGCAGGCATGGATTCATGGCGTTTTCGGCTTAGAGGGGCCAAAGGAGCCTCGTTAGCGAAGGCATTATCAGGTGGCGCGCTCTTCGGCACAGCCTCCATATTCATAAGATTTCTCCCTATGCTTGACGCAGCTACTATAGGCTTTTACAGATTAATGATGGCGGCCGCCTTCTTGGCGGTAATTAGCTACGTACTCTCTAGACCCAGTATCTTAGAAATCATGTCTCACTTTAAATATTCTGTACCGCTCGGCATACTTCTAGGTCTTCACTTCATTTTCTTCATATCAGCCGTTAAGAATACAACGATAATGAATGCAACAACTTTGGTGAATACTACACCCATATTCGCTATGATCATAAGCTTAGTGTTCTTCGGTATAAGACCAACCTTCGTAGCACTAGTCGGCTTATCCATCAGCTTCGCTGGAACATTCTTGATAGCATTGTCAACTGCCTCTTTAGCTCCTGGAAACCTAATAGGTGATTTGGAGGCATTGGTTGCCGCCTTCTTTTGGGCGCTCTACTTGAACTTGGGAAAGTCTTTGAGAAAAAAGGTCTATTTACCATTCATATATATCGTTGCTGCTGGGGTCATGTTTCTTGTCATTTGCATATCTGGCAACAATCTTTATATCCCCGGTCTCTCCGAGCTTATTGTTTTGGTGGCTCTAGCACTTCTTCCCACAGCATTGGGTCACACGCTACATTTTTACTCATTAAAAGGCCTAACACCCTCCCAAGCGGCTACGAGTGCCCTACTCGAGCCAGTAGTTGCCTCCTCGCTTGCGGCTTTGCTGTTCTCGGAGGTACCTCACCCGATTTTTATCATCGGGGCAATCGCCACCATTGTCGGAATATTCCTTGTCTCAAAAGAGACAGTCTCTTGATTATAACAAATCTATTATTCGTCCTGCTGAGTCTGCATATATTTTCTATATTCAGGGGGTGCAACGTAAAAGTATATTAAAAAAAGCTTTCATTTTAAAGTCTTAGTAGATCCTCGTAGTAAATGGTGCGCGTGCTTGGAGACAAAATACTTAGTAAAGGTTGAACAAGCAGAAAAACCCCCGAAGCCTTCCAAAGAAAGCCTAGAGATTTTGAAGGGAGCCATTAGTAAGAAGATGTTGTCTAACATGAAGAAAGAATGTGTCAACTGTCCAGTCATCGGTCGCTACGTGCCTTTTTTGGATTGCTTTGCATGTGTTTCATTTATAAGAAGAGTAAAAGGTGAAGTTCACTGTGCTGGTACGGAATTCAAGCTGAAATCTAAGCAAATATAACTACATCTTGAATGCTTTTATCTTCTTCCCAGTTGCCAGAGCGCTCATCAAGGCCTTACCACTGCTGCTATGCTTTGAGACCTTTACCTTACCCTTTTTACCTACGATGGCGGTTAGTATATGTTCACCATCTACGTAGATATTTACTGTCTTGCCTATTATATTCTCATCAAAGAGTATATCAACTGTCTTTCCTGACTCGACAACCTTGAATTGAACCTCCTCACCCATAGTCGGAGTAAGCAACTCCACATCCAGCCTTATGCCAAGTTCTTCCTCTAACCTCTTAATAGTCTCGCCCCTCCTTCCTATAAGTCTCGGTATGTTCTCGCTGCTTACTCTCACTATAGCCCTATCCGTTGATACAACTTCCACTTGGGCGTCTGGGTCAAAACGGCTTACGGCTGCCAATATTCTCTCCTTTATGTTGCTCAGCTTTCGTTTAACATCCGATACGGCGACTATAACATTCTCGTCACCAAACGTATAAATCTCATACTCTAGTTTTCCAGTCTCAAAATCTCTTACCTCAACCACTGGTCTCGCCAAGTCTGCTTCGACCATCCCTGTCGGAACTTTGACCGTGAGACTTAACTCGTAAACTTGCTTCACTTCACCATCTTTCAAAAATATCACGGTATCAATTATATGCGGTATCATACCCAACTCAACCCTTCCTATGAAGCGTTGTATGGCATCAACCGTATTGCTAGCATGAACGACACCTATCATACCAACACCAGCTAACCTCATATCAGCAAATATCTGAAAGTCCTTTTCCTTTCTAATTTCGTCAAAGACTGTATAGTCCGGCCTTACGAGTAACAATATCTCTGCTGTCTTCTCAAAGTCACCTTCTAATGGCCCATACTGAGTAATCTCGGGGCCTACCTGTAAGTCCCTCGGTGATTCAAGTGTCTTCACTATTTTTCCTTGTCTTGCATAGAACTCCGCAAGGCTGGAGGCGAAAGTCGTCTTTCCACTACCAGGCTGGCCTGCTATTAGTATACCTTCGGCCCTGCTTTTCAACCTCTCCATAAGCCGCTGGGAGAGGTGATAGTCTTCCAGCGTAAGCTTCACAATTGGACGAACTATCGTCACCTCGAGACCGTCAGAGAACGGTGGTCTCGCTATTGCTATCCTGTAAGGCCCTAGTTGTATAACAACAGCACCACTTCTAACTATTTCTATACTACCATCTTCCCTCGACCTAGCCGCCTCGATTATCCCATTTATTATCTCGGATATTTCTTGTTGAGTGCACGGTTCATCCCTAAGCTTAACCAACGTTAAGTTCCCTGGTTTTCCTACTTTAGCCATTGGTGGTGCACCTTCCTTAAGGTGAAGGCTTAGTGTATTGGGTGTGAAGTATTTTTCGAATAAGAGTTCAAGCTTCTTTGGCTCGACAGGTATGTAGCGTACTGGTATTCCTTCAGCTTCGGCCACTAAAGCTTGCACATAATCTGATGTAAAGAGTGTTGCACCTTCATTCTTAGCAACATCCCTTATTAATGCGTCTATCCTACCACTCCTCGCTAGCTTTATATCCTCTAACGAAGGCCTTTCGCCAGAAAATTTTATAGGTATATTTTTTTCTGCACAAATTTCCCTAATCTTTTTAAGCTCGTTCAGACCGATGAAACCAGGCTCGCGTTTTTTTGATGCTTGAGCCTGAAGTTCGTCGACGACCGCGAGGGGAACTATTAACTCGCATTCCTTCAGCTCCCCTGACTGAAGATATTCCGTAAGCTTGCCATTTATCACTATGCTAGTATCCGGTACGATTTTCATACACACGTCTCTCTATTTGGAAAACCTTAGGGGGCAATATATATTTGAGTCGACCAATATTTTTGGAAGTCGTTCCATCATGAGCGGAAGGTTAACAATATATACAATAGGTCATGGCAACAGGAGTAAAGAAACATTCATAAACCTTCTCAAAAAGCACGCTATCCAGATTTTGGTTGATGTCAGGCGTTGGCCGACCTCAAAAACGGAGCATTTTAAGCTCGAATATCTTAAGGAGTGGTTGCCGAGAGTGGGCATAGAATATGTATGGCTAGGCGACCGCCTCGGCGGGTATAGGAGAGGTGGCTATCAAGCCTACACCGAGAGTGAGGCGTTTAAAGAGGGGCTGGGGGTTTTGATTGAGCTTGCAAAAAAGGGCAGGGTTTGTATTATGTGCCTTGAAGTTGGACCGTCAGGTTGCCACCGTCGATTTATAGCCGAAAAGTTACTCGAAAATGGTTGTGAAGTCGTTCACATAATCTCTGAGAATAAGTGCATAAAGGTCGGCGATACTGCACAATCAAACCTTGACTGTGTAAAGATTTAGACCTATTATTGAAGGATGTTTAGAAGTTCAGATAAGGACTTTATGATAAAATCCGGCTTCTTCTCGGCCAACATGCTCTCCGGATGAGCACCTCCCAAGACTGTTACGGATTTCATACCCATGCTCTTTGCGGCTTCTATATCATATACGGTATCGCCAACGTAAACCGCCTCTTCTGGAGATACTCCGAGTAAGTCTAGCGCCCTCTTTAGTAAGTCGTTTGCTGGTTTAATCCTTTCAACATCATCCCTAGTTACTACAGCATGAATATAAGCGAGCATGCCACATTTTTGGAGTGTCAACAACGAGGCCTTCCTGCAACTATTTGTCGCTACCGCCACCATAATGTTCATAGACCTTAGACTCTCAAGAACTTTTAACGCATCGCTTTTAGGTGATGGGTTTGATGCCGCCTCAAGTTCGTACTTTTCCATAACCTTAAAAATCTCAGACCTAACACGTTCATTAAACTCCCTATTTGCAACCCCATTCATGCATGTCACCTTCGAAATTATCGTTTGGATAGAATCTTCTGGTGAAAGGTTCCTTATGTCAATCCCCAACTCTCTTAACCTTGAGATTATTTCAAGCTTTGCATCATTAAACCTAATCTTGAATTCGATCAGCGTACCATCTAAGTCGAAAATCACTGCTCTTGTACGAAGTTGCTTACATTTGACATCCATATGATGCACCATAAAATGAGGATGAAGTTTATCGAACTTTTAATGAAATTTCTAACCTCTCTTGGTGGTTGACACTATTGATAGAACATCCCTATCTTTGAGTTGATAGTCGGCAGGCAACCTTAGACCAGTTCTGGCGTCTATTGCGTACAAGAGTCCCTTTGCTAGTTCACTGTGTATCTCTTTTGCCAAGTCCGCTACGGTGGAGCCGCTTGGGAGCAAATATGCATCAGGCAACACGTTCCCATGCCTATCTGTCAATTTTGTTACATCGTATACCGGATAGACCGTATTCATTCTCAGGAGCTTGAAGACTGCTACGTTTATTGCGAATTGAACGCCCGTCCTCATATATTCCTTTAAGACCTTATCCCTGATAAAATCCAGAGCCCAACGCTGTTTATCCGTTAATGAACTTTCCTGAATTATCTCGAAGGTTTCCTCACCTGGCAGATACCTTATGTAACCCTTTTGCTCAGCTCTCCTTAACAATAACTCCGCTTCGGCACTGCATGGAACAACTATCTTATCAGGAAATTGATCCACTAGTAGCCTAAAGTTTTTTGATGCCGTTTCTATGTCTATTTTGTTGGCAACTATTATGGTAGGTTTCGAAACCTCTCTCAATTTTTCTGCAAATTTTTTATCATCCATACCAGTCCAGTTCTCAAAATCTTTATTCTCTAAACCGCTTTGCTTTAGCGCAACCCTCACGTGTTCAGCTGTTATTTTTGCCCCCCTCAAAATGTCCGCTACACTTTCTTCTAAAGATTTTCCAGACTTTATGTCCTTGATTATCCTACTCTCGGATTTATCCAGAAGTTTAAGGAACCACATAACCAACTCTTCCTCAACATCGTAAACGTCAGCTATCGGATTTCCTTGGCCTGGTTCTGTTAACCTACCTTCTTCGTCAACACTACCAGACACATCAACAACATGTAGAAGAGCGTCAGCCTCTGATGCTATTGCCAAAAATTGGTTTCCAAGCCCCTTTCCTGCCCACGCACCCTTTATTAGGCCAGGCAAATCTATTAACTCAATCGGTATGTGTCTCCAGCCATCAATACATCTTGAATTTTTGGGATTGTCCTTAACGTTGAATTCCCTGCATACACAGAGAGTTATAGCATTCGCTATTCCGTAATTCGGACGCTTTGTTGTAAAGGGATATGTAGAAACTTCAGCCGATTGAAGCGTTGCCGCGTTAAAAAACGTCGTCTTGCCAGTATTTGTCTTACCTATAAGGCCAATCTTTATGGACACTTTACCCCACCAAGCAATTCTTCATATTCAAAAATATGACTGGTGATTAAAAAGTTTTGATGAATTTCCCTACATCATTAATGGCCAGCATGTATTATGGCATTAAGGATCAAAAAGTATATAGAGTAAAGCGTTTTGGTTTGCTATAAAATGCCATGATAGACATTAAGATAATCCGGGATAATCCGGGATTCATTAAGGACATGCTGACGAAGAGAGGCCTAAACTTACCGATTGACGAGCTCTTGGAATGGGACAAGGAAAGGAGAAGTCTCATGGTAGAGGTACAGAATCTACGTCATAGAAAAAACATCGTAGCGCTTGAGGTAGCCAACATGAAAAAAGAGGGGAAGGATCCGATAACTCTTATGCAGGAAATGAAAATTATTACGGATGAAATAGCAAGACTGGAGGATAGAATAGCTGAGCTGGAGAACAAAATAAACTACGTGATGATGAGAATACCCAACATACCTCACGAATCGGTTCCACCTGGCACTAGTGAGGAGGATAATGTTGAAGTTAGGAGGTGGGGTAAAATACCAGAGTTTGACTTTGAGGTGAAAGATCACGACGAAATCGCCATAGGTCTCGGCTTATTAGAGATAGAAAGAGCTAGTAAAGCTTCTGGGGCGAGGTTTTATTATCTTAAGAACGAACTCGTTAAACTTAATATAGCTTTAATAAGGTTCGCTCTGGACCTACTTACAAAGAAGGGTTTTGAAATCTACCAGACGCCGTACATGCTCAGGAGATGGGTTATTGAAGGTGTCACGAGTCTACAGGATTTTGAGGATATGATATACAAAATCGAGGGGGAAGATCTTTATCTTATCGCGACTTCAGAACATTCACTCGCCGCTCTTCATGCTAACGAAGTGCTCGATGGAAGACGTTTACCCCTAAGGTATGCAGGAGTAAGTCCATGTTTTAGGAAAGAAGCTGGTGCGCATGGAAAAGACACGAAGGGAATATTTAGGGTTCATCAATTCGAGAAGGTCGAGCAGTTCGTATTCTGCAAACCGGAGCAGTCTTGGGAAGAGCACGAGTTCCTGCTATCAAACGCCGAGGAAATCTATCAAAAACTTGGTCTTCCTTACAGGGTGGTCAACATATGTTTGGGCGAGCTAGGAGTTGTTGCCGCGAAAAAATACGATATAGAGGTATGGATGCCGGCGCAAAGAAGATATAGAGAAATAGTGTCGTGTAGCAACTGCACTGATTATCAAGCAAGAAGGCTTAACATCAGATATAGAGAAATGCCACATGAGGAGAGGACGAAATATGTACATACGTTGAACAGTACAGCGATAGCGACTGAGAGGACGATCGCTGCTATACTTGAAAACTACCAGCAAAAGGATGGTTCTGTAATAATACCCGAGGTTTTGCGGCCTTACATGGATGGCATGGAGGTCTTAAAACCCAAGAAGGTATGATTTAGTTACCTTATTTGTATATAGGAGTATGCTTCAGTTTTTGAAGAAAAACAGTAGTGAACCTTGTTGAAGGGTCTCTTAAGTTCAGAGACCTCCTGTGCAACCTTCGATGGATCCTCACCCTTAACTATTACTTTGGTTATGAGTTCTGCTATCCACTCCATCTCACTCTCCCTCATACCTAGCCTTGTAACCTCCTGCGTTCCAAGCCGTATCCCGCTTGGCGTTCTGTAGTCAGTCTTAAGTCTATAATCCTTCGGGATAAGGTTCCTGTTGATTATTATTTTAGCTTGCTCTAATTTTTCCTCCGCCTGCTTACCGTTCATATACTTACTTACGTCGGCTACTATCGTATGAGATTCCGTAAAACCCTTATGCTCGTATAAGACGTCCACGCCCCTCTCGTAAAGGGCTTGAGCAAGAGCTTTAGAATTTCTCACGATCTGTCTGGCGTAATCCTTATAGAATGCTATGGCTTCCGCGAGACAAATCGCTACACCAGCCACGGCATGAAGGTGATGGTTGCTTAGCATACCTGGAAAAGCAGCCTTCTTTAGAGCTTCTTCGTATTTGTTCCATGAGCAGAGCATTCCATGTTGGGGGCCTGCAAGGGTCTTATGTGTGCTCATTGTCATTACATCAGCACCTTCTCGCAGCGGGTCTTGGAAGACTCCACCAGCAATTAGACCTGCAACATGTGCAGCGTCATAAACTACACGGGCATCGAATTCTTTTGCCATTTCAGCTATCTCCCTTACTGGGTGCGGAAAGAGAAAGACGCTCGCTCCTAACATGAAGAGTTTAGGTTTCTTTCCTTCAGATGCTAAAGATTTGAGCTTTTTGTAGGTTGCATCTAAATCGATTTCGTAGTTGTATTCATCAAACTCATAATGTTCAACGACTAAACCCCTAACAGCACCCGCCGTCCCTCCCCAGCTCCGCTTATTATGACTTATATGACCGCCGTGCTGTATGGCCAAAGACATCATGACATCGCCCGGTTCCGTAAAAGCTGTATATGTTATCAAATTCGCTACAACACCTGATATCGGCCTAACATCAACGAACTCCGCTTTGAACAACTTCTTACCAAGCTCTATTGCTAAAAGCTCAACTTCGTCTATGTATTTGCAACCAGCATATATCCTCTCGCCAGGCCATCCTTCCGCATATCTGTTACCAAAGTCTGATGCTAAAGCTTCCCTTACGGCCGGACTCGGTACGTTTTCGCTGGCTATCAAAGGTATTGAATCTCTGATGAAACGGTGATGTTCTTCCAAAAGGTTGAGAATACGCTCGTATGCCGCCTTAGCGTATAGTAAGGTATCTTTCTCGGATGACATTTTTATCCCTTTGCAAGATTAGGGCTTAAATAAATATTTTTAAGCTCACGGTAAGCTTATATTATTTATTTGGGGTTAAATTAAAAAGGATAAAATACATCAATTTAGGCGGAGATAAAAGTTGAGTAATGAAAAAGATCCATATTCAATTCTAGAGGACATCATAGATGATAACGGAAATGTTATGGAGGAGTATGGTGGTTACCGAATAGAGGTTCTTAATCATATGGCGTTTCCGTGGGCTGATGTGTTCAAACTGTTACTTAGACTGGGACATGAAGTATGGGTTGATATAGAAGGGGAGAAGTTAATTATTGTATCAAAGCCAAAAACGGATTAGCTGGGCATAAACGGTAGCTGAATGTATAGCAAAAAAAGAGCGAGAGGGAATGTTCCTAGAGATACCACAGCACCGGGCACTATCCATTCGCGAAAACTAACATGTCCGAGTCTCTGCCTCTCGACCATACCTACTGCTACTATGTTAGCAGTGCTACCAATCATTGTTAGATTTCCCATCCAAGTAGCGCCAAACAACATGCCCCACCAAATCGGGAAAACGTTGAGACCAGCACTACCAATTTCAAATACCATTGGAATAAAGGTGGCCACTGCGAGAACGTTATCCATAAAAGCTGATAGTAGACCAACGATCACACTAAACAGAAAAAACATCAAAAGCTGATTTCCACCCGTAAATTCTAACAAGGCATTAGAAATTTTCGTTGTCACACCAGTATACTTAAGCGTACCAACGGATGAAAAGAAGATCAAGAAGAAGGTCAACGTCCACCAATCTACTCGTCTCTCAACAAGTTCCCTCGCCTTATCCTTCATTAATAAAAGCGAAATGGCCGCGGAGATCATCGCAACGCCTACAAGCATCGTGTTTTTTTCTAATTTAAGATAATATTCTATGTGACTGTGCAGCACTAGACCTAATAAAGTCCCTACGAACATAAGGACAGAAATTATGTCAAACTTCGTCTTACCATTCTCCTGAACTTCGGTCACCTGTTGCCTCGCATTAACCATAGCGTCGTTCATGCTCTTTATATAGCCTTTAAAATAAGCAAAGGACAGAAGTATAGAAAGCCCCAGACCTACTACTGCAATAGGCGTTGCCCATCTTATGAAGTCCATGAAAGTAAGTTTTGCTTTCATCGCTATCATGACCCCGACGGGGTTCCCGACAACTGTTGCACTACTTCCTATGTTTGTTGCGAAGACTAGCATCATCATTAAAGGTACTATTGAGAGGTTGAGCCGTGCCACAAGGTGAATTGCCGTTGTCATCATGAATAGGATAGACGTTACTTCGTCAACGAGAGCCGCGGATAATGCCGCCATTAGCATAAGCAAAGATACTGCCTTTACCGCATTCCCCTTTGCAAAACCCATGATACGTTCGAGTAACACTTCGAAGAATCGCCTCTCCTCAAGAAACCCTATAACGATCATCATTCCAATTAGAAACACTATTATGTCTAAGCCAGCAAACTCGATGAAATGTGATAAATCCATTACGCCGGTAACAAAAAGTATACTTAATCCTGCTAGAGCAAAAGCCAACCTCATCCTCCAATAGAACAATACACCTACGATTATACCTGAGAATACAACCAACGATATGATCTGTGCCGATGACATACCAAAAGCCGAAAAGAATATCCCTGCGAGCAGAACTGCACCAATGTAAGCCGTCGGTTTTAATAACTTCCGCATATTACTCACACGGTTTACATTTGAGTGATTCAAGGGTTAAAATAAACATTTCCCAAATTTAGAACGGGTCCGAGGATCTTACGAGAAGTGTCTAATTCGGACAATAAAGGTTTTTGACATAGATTACTCTAAGGTTAACGATGACGAAAACTTATACATTAATTTGTATGCGCTGACGATGTGATAGAGTTGGTAAGGGTCGTTGGTGTTGATCCTGGAACGAAAAGCTTTGATTTCTGCGGCTTAGAAGACCTCAAAATTTTCTATGAAAAGTCGATACCATCAGAAACTGTAGCCAAACGACCTGACATTCTACTCGAGACGCTTAAAGAAGCTGAGCCTCTTGACCTAATCGCTGGTCCCTCTGGTTATGGTCTACCGCTCGTTAGCCTAGAAAATTTAACAGAAGAGCACATCTTCCTTATGGTCCTTCATAAGAAAGAAGATGAAAAGATACCGGTTCTTACAGGGCTTGCCGAGGCCGTTAGACGTCTCAAAAGCTTTCCCCTAAAAATGTATTTCCTACCGGGCGTTATACATCTTCCAACGGTTCCAGAATATAGGAAGTTTAATGCGATTGATATGGGAACCGCTGATAAGCTCTGTTGTGCTGCCCTCGCTATACATGACTATTCATCAAGATATAAGGTTCCATACGAGGAGTGCACATTCATACTGGTTGAAGTCGGCTTTGGCTACAACGCTATAATGGCAATTGAGTCTGGAAAGGTTGTTGACGGAATAGGTGGTACAAGGGCAGGCCTTGGTTTCTTGACGTCTGGTGCATGGGATGGCGAGGTAGCATATTTGGTTGGCAGTCTAAGCAAAGCAGACCTATTCAAGGGAGGCGTGAGATCCATCGTTGGTGACGAATCGCTCATGCCGGAGGAATTTCCTGAAAAAGCCAAAAAGGATAGAAGGGTTGCACTTGCTTGGAAGGCTTTCATGGAAGGCATCGAAAAATGCGTCTGGTCTATGAAAACTATTATAAGAAAGCCGCAAGCCATAATGCTGTCAGGAAGGCTTAGCAGAGTTCCGGGCATATACGAAGAGCTCGAGAAAAGACTATCCGTCATAGCACCTGTCGACAAAGTACGGGGCTTCGCTAAAATTGTGAAAGAAGCGGCACAAGGAGCGGCGCTCATAGCTGATGGTTTAGCTGGTGGAAAGATGCGTGAACTCGTAGAACATATGGAGATACATCGTTCTTATGGTACGGTTTTGGATTATATTTATGTAAGCAACATAAAAGAAAGATATCTTGGAAGGGGATGAGCTTTATGCGAAAGACGTACAATTTTAGCAAATCAGAACGAATCGCTGAAAGATTCTTCTCCAAAGATTTAACGGATAGGGAGAGGTGCGCTTTCGAAGCAGGCATAGCTCTTGGTGCAATCGCTCATCAGTTCATAGGCATACCAGTAACGGCTAATTTGCAAAACCTTAGAAGGCTTGAAAGGGTGATTGAGGATGCAATAAAGCTCCAACCATACAAGGTAAATGCAAAGGTAAGGATAAAAACGCATGGCTTAGGTGCTCGAAAACGTCATCAATTTGATTATAGAATACTAAGCCCCGACATGATGGATGTTGAAGTTCACGTTAAGTATGGTAAAGCAAGGGTTAAAGCACGCATGAAGGCTGTAAAATCTCTCAGAAATTATCCCCTTATGTATATTTCAGAAATAGCTTAATCTTTAAGCGATTTCCTTTCCTCCTCTATGAAGGGTTTCTCCAGAACGTATAGTTGTTCGTATAACCTCCTATGCTCATGAGATAACTTCTTTGGCATAACCACTTTGAGTCTTACTTTCAGGTCCCCTCTGCCGCCTTGCATGCTAGGCATTCCTTTACCCTTAATAGTGATGATATGTCCAGGTGGGGTTCCGCTAGGTATGTTTATCTCTACCTTACCATCGAGTGTTGGTATCACGGCCTTTGAACCAAGAATGAGTTCTGATATCGATACAGGAAGGTCTAAATAAAGATCGTCACCTTTTCGTGTAAAGAGTTTATGGGGTTTAACTCTTACAACCAAAAGAAGGTCTCCAGGCTTACCCCCCGCATATCTCTCACCCATTTCAGGAATTCTTAACACTAACTCATCATCAGCGCCTCTCGGTATCTTTACGGATATATTCTTCATGACCTTAATTTGACCAGAACCTTTACATGTTGGACATTTCTTCTCGATAAACTTTCCAGAGCCCCCGCATGCTGGACATGTTGTAACAGAAGTGAAGAAACCAAATATTGTCTCTCTACGGTCAACTTTCTGACCTGTTCCACCGCATACTTTACATGTCTTAAGACCGCCAGGCGCTGCTCCGGAGCCCCCACACGCGCTACAAATTTCAGATACTGGCACGCTAATAATCTTCTCAGCGCCATTAAAGGCTTCTTCAAGGGAGACTTCTAAGTCCATTACGACGTCCCTCCCCCTTGGTGGGCCTCTTCTAACACCGAAGAATCTTTCGAATATCGAGTCGAGGTCAAAACCAAGGTCTCTAAATATTTCGTCGAAGTCGAATGTGCTCGTCCTGAATATGTCTTCTTGAGTATAGGCTCCGCTTAAACCAGCGTGTCCATACATGTCGTATATTCTTCGTTTTTCATCGTCGGAGAGAACGGCATAGGCCTCACTTATCTCTTTGAACTTCTCCTCGGCATCCGGCGATTTGTTCCTATCCGGATGGTACTGTAGCGCAAGCCTCCTGTATGCCCTTTTTATTTCTTCCTTCGTTGCATTCCTAGGCACTCCCAGTATCTCGTAATAGTCTTTCTTCTCCCTGCTCGACATGCTCTAAAAACTGTAAGTGCCCGAAATATATCAACCTACAATTAAGATGCTATTTTAGTTCTTTTTGTTATCGTTAACAACCTTGTAATCGGCATCGATTGTCTTAGAGCCTGAGCTATTGGAGCTTTGCTGTGCGGATTGTTGATATATCACCGTTCCCATCTCCTGTGCTACCTTCTTCAACTCCTCCATCCTGTTCTTTATTTCTTGAACATCCTTGTCTGCCAAAGCATTCTTTAGTTTCTTCAATGATTCCTCCACTCTTGACTTAACGTTGTTAGGAACTTTATCTCCAAAATCTTTGAGAGCTTTCTCGATTGTGTAAACGAGCGATTCTGCCTCATTTCTAAGTTCCGCTTCCTCTTTTTTCTTCCTATCCTGCTCGGCGTACATCTCAGCCTCCTTTATCATCCTATCTATTTCTTCCTTGGAGAGTCTATGTGGTGCAGTTATCTTTACGCTGACGTCCTTGCCTGTACCTAGATCCTTTGCCGTGACCGTGAGTATTCCATTTACATCTATGTCGAACGTTACCTCAATCCTTGGTACACCCCTCGGTGCGGGCGGTATACCATCAAGCACAAACCTACCAAGCGAGATGTTATCTGCCGCCATCGGTCTCTCGCCTTGGAGGACATGTATCTCGACGCTCGTCTGGAAATCGGCAGCTGTTGTGAATATCTGACTTCTCCTTACAGGTATTGTTGTGTTTCTTTCTATGATTTTCGTGAATATGCCGCCCAAGGTTTCTATACCTAGTGAGAGTGGCGTTACATCTAATAGAAGCACATCCTTTATCTCACCTGCTATTATTGCACCTTGTATCGCAGCACCCATAGCAACACACTCCATCGGATCTATACCTCGCTCCGGCTCCTTTCCCATGAAATTCTTAACAAACTCTCTAACAATCGGCATTCGAGTGGGGCCACCGACTAGGATTATCTTATCTATGTCTTCTGGCCTAAGCTTTGCGTCGGCAAGTGCCTGTCGCATCGGACCAGCACATCTTTCGACTATCGGTCTTACAAGTTCTTCCAACTTTGCCCTTGTTAGCGTCATTGTTAAATGCTTAGGTCCTGAAGAGTCCTGAGCTATGAACGGAAGGTTTATCTCGGTCTCGTAGACCGTCGATAACTCTATCTTAGCCTTCTCGGCAGCCTCCCTTACTCTATTCATTGCCATTGGATCCCTTGTGAGATCAATGCCCGTGTCTTGCTTGAACTTATTGACAATATAATCTACCAAGACTTTATCCATGTCGGTACCTCCCAGCTGCGTATCACCAGAGGTTGCTTTTACCTCAAACACGCCACCGCCAAACTCGAGTATAGTCACGTCAAGAGTTCCACCACCAAGATCGAAAACCATTATTCTCATCTCTTTATCCTGCTTGTCAAGACCGTACGCAAGGCTGGCGGCGGTTGGCTCATTTATTATTCTGACGACCTCTAGACCAGCTATCGTACCAGCATCCTTTGTAGCCTGTCGCTGATTATCGTTGAAATATGCCGGAACTGTTATGACCGCTTTCTTCACGGGTTCCCCTAAGAAAGCTTCCGCATCTCTCTTAATTTTCTGAAGTAAGAATGCAGAAAGCTGCTGCGGCGTGAATTCTTTACCGTGCAACACATACTTGTAATCGGTACCCATCTTCCGTTTGAAGGCAGTCACAGTCCCTTCTGGATTCATCACCGCTTGGCGCCTGGCTGGCTCGCCGACTAAGAGTTGTCCATCTTTCGTAATAGCCACATACGATGGGAATGCTTTGCCGTAAAGCGTCACACCTTCTGAGCTTGGTATAATTACTGGTCTTCCACCTATGACAACCGCCGCAGCCGAGTTGCTCGTTCCCAAATCTATGCCTATTATCTTTTCTGGCATGATGCTTCACCCCCAAACAAAGGATAAGTGTTATTTACTAAGACCAATGTAGCGAGTATCAAAGGCAAAAATTAAACCTTACGCCAAAGAGAAAGTTAACGGCTGAATCTTTTCGTCAAAATAAAGGCTAAAAACCCTGCTATCAGTCCCGGAACGAGTATGGATGTAGCCGTAATTATAGCCGATGGCCCCGGATGTTCCACAGATCCTCTCGTCGGCTCCGCTTCGCCAAACGATTTCACAACTACCTCGTTTTTTGGGATGATCAATGGTAATAATGTTAACATAACACCTAAAGCTACTGCCAAGAGCACCAACACAACAATCTTGGTTACTAGGACGTTCATCCCACATCAACCTATTAATTTTTTGGATATAATTCTATCAGTTAGAACAATCAACATTTACAACCCAGACTCCTTCCAAACCCTAAATGTCTCATACCAAAGTATCAGGCAACTGATTATGCCGAATGTCAGGGCTATGATGTTATGGCTCGAGAAATTCTGCGGATATAACAAGATGTAAATGAAGAGCATCGTGGTTAGGAGAACAGAATAGAACATATATCTAGGCATAAGGAGCCTACCTACCCTGACAAAGTTCTTTAATATGCCAACCTTAATGACCTCGACAACCTCGTACTCGCCCCTTTCGGTCCTTTTCACGAGTCCCATACTAACCAGCTTTTCTAGATGGTAATGGGCTATGCTTGGGCTACTGAAGCCTAAAGCTCTCTGGACCTCCCTGACACCTATCGGCATTCCTGTGCGTTTTATCAAAAACATGTAAACTTGGGCGGTCTTTCCCTTAAGCTGATATTCAGCATTCTTCTCGGACATGTTTCAACACTTTAATATCGTGTACTTTTCAGCGCAAGTTTTAAAAAGCGCCCGAGCCCCTCCGGCCTCGCTTATGACCCTTAGCATCTTTTCGACGTCCGTTATCTTAATGCCACCGACTGCTGTTACACCGCGCTTGAAAAGCGGGTCTGGTAGCATGCTAGCCGTCGGACCGATTACCAAGACCTCCCTCGCGTTGCTTAAGAGATCAAGGAGTCCTTCTATTGTCTTGTTCACAAATGCTGAGCCGGTAATTATGGCGACGGATGCGTCCTTCAACGAACTTTCAAGGCTTATGCCGGGATCTGTTGGTAAACCCAACTCCATCAATGCTGACTTATTATCATCAAAAACTGTTAAACTTCTTACATTCTGCATTAACTTTTTAATGTATGGCGGAAAAGCACCTATCATGACGACTTTATCAGAAGGGTTTATGTCGATTAAATCCAGAGCATCACGGCCAATGATTATGTTGTAGCGATTTTTCATCTCGCCGAATATTAACGACTGAGATGCGGCATTTATTGTAGCCACGCCGATTGCTGATGATATTGTATCCTCTTCTTCTGCCAATTTAATGGCATCGCTAACCCTCATACCAGCAATCTCACCGGCCATAGGGATTTTTGGACAACATATAGTCTCTGTGAGGTTCCTAGTCATAGTATAAGATATGCCGCCGTGGCCCGTGCTGAGCTTCACGCCCGTATAAAATATTCCGACCCTTACGTCTTCTAAGCGCTCGTTCTGGAACCTAGCGGAGAGCACCTCAACGAGTTCATGTATCAACCCAGTCATGCATTGTCTAATACACACTAAGAGTTAATAAGCATTCGTTAAACCTTAAAAAACAACCACCCCATCTTTGTTTTCAACAAAACATATTTACCTTTAAGTTTGGAACCATTTAACATACAAACGATCTTCTCATCTGGAACGTGCTCTAGGATTTCATAATAACCTTTATCCCATATCAGCACCTTCCCAGCACCATATCCTTCTAATATTTCTCCTTCGAATGAAGCATAATCAAGGTCATGGTCTTCCTGCTGTATACCAAGCCTTTTCACACCCTTTTCTGTCGGAAGTTCTTTCCTGAATGCCCAAGATTTCAGAACACCATCCATCTCCAGCCTTAAGTCGTAGTGGAGGCCTGCCCTCTTCGCATGATGTTCATGAACAACGAATATCGGCATACCACTTTCACACTTTCTTACTCCTAGCGACCTTTACCTTAGGCGGTCTCAAAACCTTGTCGTCAAGCATATAACCTTTCATAACTTCTTCTATGATTGTACCATCTTCTACATTTTCCATCTCAACTTGTTCTACCGCCTCGTGAAGAAATGGGTCAAACTTCTTCCCAACAACCTCCATCCTCTTTACACCTGCTTCTTCTAGAATTTTCAGAACATCTTTGCCAATTAACTTCAACCCTTCAAGCAAGGGCGACTGTTGCTCGCTGTAAGATTCTGTAGCCTTCTCTATCGCTTCATAAACATTTATCAACTTTATGAGTATTCCCTCGATAGCAACTCTCCTTGTTCTCTCCATTTCCTTTATCATGTACTTTCTAAGGTTATCAAGTTCTGCTGCCAGGTACAGGTAATCGTTTCTTAATTTTTCATTCTCCTTCTCGAGTGTCTCCAGCTTCTCTTTAAGAAACTCTAATTCTCTTGATGTTTCTTCCTCGGACATCTTTCTTTTTAACAATCTTCATGCCTTATCAATTTATACTTTAAGGTCTTTATGGATTCTCATCCTTTTTTGCAGTCTATAGGACATGTAGCCGGAGTTTCTGGGCAGGGACAACCGACTGCCATGCAAACGAGCTCTTGACAAACACCGTCACCACACATATCCTTACAAACTTTTTCGCTTCCAATCGATAGTTCTTCGGCCCATCGTAAGGATGGCTCCTGGTCTTGGAACTCTACCCCCCATATCTGAACGAAGTACTTTCCTTTTGGCAATGGCCCAACTTGAATGTCAATAACATATTGACATAAGCATCTACACAACCCGCCTACATTCTTCTCTTTGATTGCTATCACACCTTGACTAAGAGATTTTTCATCGAGAGTGACATTAAACTCAGCGCAACAAGGATAAAGTATTGTGTGTTCCAAATGGATGTAGCCATCTTTGATATCTAGTGATACTTTATCAGTCTCAACACCTTCGTATGATGTAGGGCAGCATACTGAAATAACGCTGTATTTTAGTTGTGGCTTGAGTTCAGTAACCGTTTGTGGATTTTCAAACACTTGAATCGGTAAAGCACCAACCACATATAGTGTGACTGCTATCGCCACAATGATTACCGGAAACATTGCTTTCCAGATGCCCTTCAACACCAAACACCTATTCACATACTGAAAAAGCTCGCCTATATTTCTAAACATTCGAACGCCCTATCAAAAAAAGGAAAATGTTTTTAATCATACGTTCGGGGTTGCATTACCTGTGATTTCATACAATGGACTACGACTTTGTAGTCATTAGCTTGGACAGCATAAACGCCCTCTGAAGGTACTATGAAAAACTCTTGGGAGCCGGCAGGTATTCTGGGGAATGTATGCAGTATTGACGATCTGTTATCCAATATTCTGACGTCCCTTAACTCCTTTCCCGCCGTAATGACTATCGCCATATCGTAGCAGTAGGCCGTTAATGGCGGTTGCTGTCTGAGGAACTGCGTCAAATAAACATGCGTGGCGAGTGATGCTATGATTATGGCCGATATGCCTATTAAGAGGATGCCTATTTTCATAAGGTCGCGAAAACCGTTCATCTTCAAAATCGACACCCAGCAACCGATTAAATACTTTTTTATTTTCAAAGAATTGGAACACATATTCCGTGTTTTAGAAACGCACTTCTAAAAAAGCAAAACTTTTGACGAATGCTTATAGGTGGCGGCAGCCCCCAGCGGGTAGCAGAGGGTCCGACAGGCGCATTTGTCGGAAGTAGGATCAGGTACGGTACTACGCAGCGGCGCCGTTGCGCCTTAGTGCTGCTCTCTCCCGAGCCTGACACGGTTCGGCGCACAAGGGATGCCTATCCCCTCCCTACGGAGAGGCTGCATCCCTCCGGGACCCCGCGTAGGCGCACCCTCACGCCCCCTTCCGACCCGCATTCCTGTCAAACCCTCCACACCCCGCTAGGTTATCTGGCCCTCGCATATAGCCCGTTTCGAGCTAGGGGGAAGGGCTAGCTCCCCGGCCCTACCTGCCGCCACCAAATAAAAGAAACTCTTTGTATGATAAAGGTTTTTACTCATTAAGCTCGTTTTGCGCGCCTACGTGTTTTATATGCATATATCCCAACCCGCTTTTTATCTAATGCTAAGTGACATTGTAAAGCTCCATAAGACGAGACGGTTCATATATCCCCTTCTCGGTGATAACTGCTGTGATAAGTTCGGGAGGCGTCATATCAAAAGCCGGGTTTATAGCCCTTACACCTTTTGGCGTTATTCTTGTCTTACCAATATAGTGCACTTCGTTCTCGTCCCTAAACTCTATGACGACATCCTCTGGCTTACTCTCAAAGTCTATTGTGGAAGTGGGCGCGGCGACATAGAACGGTATGCCAAAGTGTTTGGCTACTATGGCTATCGTGAGCGTACCTATTTTATTTACAACATGGCCGCTTCTTGCCAGAATCCTGTCGGCTCCGACCACGACTTTGTTCACTAGACCCTGTTGCATAACATAACCCACCATACCATCCGTGATGAGCTTAAAGGGAATTCCCATCATCTTCAGCTCGAAAGCGGTCAGCCTTGCACCCTGCAGCTTAGGCCTAGTCTCTGTAGCTATAACCGAGATGGATTTCCCTTCCTCGAATGCAGCTCTTATTACACCGAGGGCTGTTCCGTAACCAACAGTTGCAAGGGAGCCGGCATTACAATGCGTCAATATGGTATCACCATCATTTATTAATGTAGAGCCGTGTTTTCCTATAGCCTTATTTGTTTCTACATCCTCGTCCGCCATCTTCTTGGCTTCTTCCAACACATTCAAGATGACTTTCTCGGCATCCCCACTCTTAGCTGCTTCCCTAGCAACTTTCATGATTCTTTCAAGCGCCCAGTAGAGGTTTATAGCCGTAGGTCTTGTTGATGCCAGAACGTTTTTTGCTTTCTCAAGTTCTGACATAAGCTTTTCCACACTCTTACCTTTACTACTCTTAGCCGCCAATGCCATGCCCATTGCCGCGGCTACACCTATAGCTGGAGCACCTCTGACCGCCATGTTTTTAATAGCAGCAGCAACTTCTCTGTAGTTTTTGCAACTGATGTAGACCAACTTGGATGGAAGCTTTCTCTGGTCTATGAGCTTGACCTGTGTGCCTTTCCAAAAAACTGTCCGTAATTCCTTAGACATAAAACCACCTTCATGTTCACGTATAAGCTTAAATTGTTATAGTCAACTCCCTATCTTTAAACTCTTCTAGGTTTACAACAGCTCCCGTCTTCATAGACTCGAGTATAGCCTCCGCAATGAGTGTAGCCTTTAGCCCTTCGACCTCGCTGACCAAAGGTTTCTCATAGTTTCTGATACAGTTTATAAAATGTTGCACCTCCGCCATTAAGGGTTCAACCTGCTTCACCATTGGGGATCTGCTACCTTCAGCCTTTTCTACGACAATCTCTCTCGAAATGAACTGTATACTAATGACGCCCTCTTCACCAGTTATATGCATTTCACGCTTCTTCCTAGGCGTAAGCCAATTGGCCTCTATCAATGCACTCTTGTCACCTTCAAACGACAAAACGGCTTGAACGTGATCCTCGAGCTTATGTTTTATGGAGCCTCCCTTAGCGTATACACTGATTGGTTCAACGTTAAAGATGTACATCGCCAAGTCTATGTCGTGTATAGCCGTATCTTTCACGACACCTATATCGCCTATTCTCTCAGGCCAGCTACCTATTCTTTTGCTATAAGAGAGTATAATACGACCTATCTCACCTTTTTCTATTAATTCTTTTCCTAACTCGACCGCTGGATTGAACCTTTCTATGAAACCGACCATCACCATGCTTTTATTGCGTCTTGCTTCAGCGACTATGTCTTCTGCCTGCTTTATAGTGGTAGCCATAGGTTTCTCTATCAAAACATGCTTTTCCTCTCTTATAACCGCAAGAGCTATCTCGGCGTGAGTAGTTGAAGGCGTACATAAAATAACTGCATCAACATCATCGGATAGAACTTCCCTGTAGTCTCTCGTGTATTTTGGAATTCCGTACCTCAATGCTAGTTCCTTTGCCCTGTCTATCTCTATATCGCAAACATGGGTTAACCTGACACCAGGTATCTCTTTAAGTACTCTTGCATGATTCTTGCCCCAAAAACCCGCACCAATTATTGCGACACTAACTTCTCGCATGTTCACAGGCCCATTCATCTTACATGAGATTACTTTTAAGCGTTATCTATTCGAAAAGTAGAAGATGTATTCTACGTTTCTGGAATAACTTAAATGGAGACGATGCCGCCTAAATTTATAAGCTTGGCTTCTTCCTCCAGCCTGCGTACCATCTGCTCTGAGATGCTTTGTGGCTGTGCTGCTAAAATTATTAGATTTGCGCTAAACGGAATAATTCTCCCTACACCTGCATTAACCTTTGATTCGATCTCGTCTACACTATAAAAATGAACTTTAACCCCCTTTTTTGGTAATATGATGTTCATCAGCTCCTTATCAGATTCGCGTTCAAACACACATGCAATCCTCAAATCCTTATTCTTTTTTAATGCCGACTTAATTTCTCGCTTAAGACCCGTAGCAATGGCCTCAAGCAACAACTTCCTCATCCGAATGACGTTGCGCATGAACGTTAACCTTTGCGGTAGTCTTCTCTCTTCAGATACCAAATAATTTATCACCATCTCAGATAATGGATCATCCTCTATTGCCGTTGCCGCTTTACATCCAGAAAGGTTCAGAACATTCTCGATTACAACACCCATTTGTTTAAACATCAGCAAAGCATAAGAGGACAGTGCTTTTGTGATTGCCCGTCTTGCCACGAGTAACAGATTAGCTACCTCCGCCTCTCTAAACCTGTTATACAGCTTTATCATGTCTGATGGTATAAAAACCGATACGAGCTTCTTCGTGAGGTTAGCTGCTTCAGAGTTGGGCGAGCATATTATGCATGCTTCTGCTTGGGCATCCAAAGGTGTAATTAAAGTTATGTTAATTTCCTTCTCCACATTGAGCCGCGAGTGTTTATCAAGTACGTCTATAATTTCTTCCATCGTTCCTGGAGGGGCCAGCCCACCATAGATTATTAAAGAGTTTGGCATTATATATGGCGCCATTTGTTTAAAGAGGTTCATTACATTTTTTGTTTCCTCTTCACTTCCCAGAGCGTGGCTCGTTACAAGTACTGTTTTTGATGATGTTAATGCGTTTTCTAAATCTGTCGTTACTGTAAGCATTCCTTCCAATAAAAGTTTCGTGAAAATAGGCTTGGGTACCCTATGCAATGAAGGACGGTACTCCTTTAACTGGGATACAATGTAATCACTCGTTGTGGCAAAAATTACCTTATATCCTGAGTTAGCTATCTTGACGGCCGTCGGTATACCATTAACGGAAACATCAACTTGGACTATCGTTCTGTCTAGACATTCCATACCTGTTACTCCTCCTCAAAATCCTGTATAACCAGAATATCGCAAGCCTGTGCCACGCAATAACCCAAACTATAAGGACTATGAAGGCCACACCAATCCTGTATATCGAAATCAGTAAAGGTTCGTGGTACGGCATGCTTAGCGGTATTACAAAAACCGACATCAGATAAAGTACGCAAAGGAACATACCCCATACGATAAGTAGGAAGACGGCGAGCATGCATACGGTGAAGATTTTATCTTTCATATTTGACATCGTGCTCATCTCACTTTATGAAGAAAAACTCTGTGATGAGTGCAAGAATTGCGGAAAATATCGAAATGATAACAAGCATCTTTACTACTTCACTTTCTGATAGGCTACATTTGGATGTAAGCATCCTTACGAGTGTTAAAGGAGCTTTTTTTGATGGGTTCGCGGTTAACATATCGTTTTCCACGAAAACGGGTCTTTCGGATAAATTCTTTGCAGACCTAAGACCTCTCATAGAATATATTATGTGAAACTCATTCGTTATCTGGGGAAGTATGGCAACAAGTAAAGCTATCTCAACACTACCAATTATTGCCACAGATATCAGGCTGGCACCAACGTACAAGCTACCTACGTTTCCAGGGAAAAGTTTTGCCGGATACTTGTTATAATACGCAAAGACCATTAAAGAGCCTATGAGCCCAGCACATAAATAAGCTGGGAGGATGTTACCCTTAATTAAGGTTATTAGAAAAATCGTGGATGTGGCTACGAGCGATGTGAAGGTCATAGAACCATTAAGTACATCCATACTGTTAACGGCGTTGGTCACTACCGTGAAGGCTATGGGCACGAGTATCGGATAGAGTATCGTCAACGCTCTCTTACCAACAAATGGTAAATTCGGGTACGGATAGTAAGCGCCCATAAAAACTATCGGGAGTCCTACCAACGCTAATAACACTGGCTTTAAAACCGGATTCAGTTCCCTAAAATCTTCCCATAAACCCACAATCGCTGCCAATTCCGTCGATATTATGAACGCTAAAACTCTATTGTCAAGCATGTTAAACAAAAAAGACGTTATCAAAACCGATACTGTAACACCGATGAAAATTGTTATACCTCCTATCTTCGGGATTAACGGTCTCCAACTTTTGTGAACGTCGACACCGAATAGACCGGTCTTCTTGGCCAAATTCTTTACAAAAGGAACTAATGCGTAAGATAGAAGAGCAGACATAATAAACGAAGTAAACAGCAGTAACAATGTAGCGGACATTTAGTCGTTCATTTTGTCCCCTAACCTATTAATTTTTTCCTCATTATCAGATAAGCGTTATTACTCACGTTTCATGTATTTTTAAGTAGTCGGGGATGAAAATTCTTGAAGGTATGGTTTGACATACTAACACCTAAGCAATTTTGGTTTTTTACGTCAATAGAGAAAGCATTAAAGGAGCACGGTGTAGAAGCGTTACTTACCTCTAGAAGATACGAACAACTTACGCCAATATTGGAGGATGTTGGTCGTAGTGACGTTATTGTTGTTGGAGAATTTGGTGGTGGGTCTCTTCTTGGAAAGCTTAAGGCAAGTGTTAGGAGAACTGCGGAACTTGTTGACATTATCGAAAATCATTCGCCTGATATCTGTGTGTCAAGCGGTTCGCTTGATATGACGAGGATATCCTTCGGTTTGGGCATTCCACATATTCTTCTGTCAGACACACCAGAGTCCCCGGTTAACAGATACTGCGTCCCACTTTCAAATTATGTTTTCACACCATGGATAATTCCAAAAGACGAGTGGATAAAGTATGGAATAAACGGTCGCAGAGTATTAAAGTATAGAGCGTTAGATCCCATGGCTTGGCTAGATGGTTTCAGACCGAACAAGCGAATATTGTACGATTTAGGTATTGATGAGTTCAACTATGTCCTCTTAAGAATGCCTGAAACGCAAGCATCCTACCTTATAGGGGTTGATACAGAATACATAATGTTACTCGTGGAGAAATTGGCATCGAATCTTAACGATGTCAAACTCGTTGTGTTGCCAAGGTATGGTGAACAGATAGCGCGGCTAAAAAGTTTGGTTAAAAATGCCATTGTACTTGATAGACCGATATCGGATCATAGCATACTATATTATGCGTTGCTTTTCATCGGTGGTGGCGGAACTATGACGCAAGAGGCCACATTGATGGGCGTGCCTACTATATCGCTCTATCCGGGAAGGCTTCCTGCCGTACACCGTTACCTTATAGACATTGGCGCTCTAAAGCATTTTAAGAATTGGCAGAGTGCGCTAAAAGAAATCTCAAAAGTACTAAAGCATGCTGACGATGTTAGAGATGCTCAAACGAAACTTGCTAATAGACTTAAGCGAAGGATGGTCAATCCTGCAAAAGTTGTGGCTGAGTGGTTGAAAAAATCAATATCCGAAAGTAACGCGTGATAATTATCTTAAGGATGCTTCTATATCCTTTGTCGTGTCCATTATTCTGGATGTGAGTGATGAAATGTCCTTTGTATACTCCCTTGTTATTCTTTCGTATGCGGCTTTCCCTATTCTTCCCAGTCTGAAATCTTCCACAGTCCTGCCGAGTGCCGTCATGGTACCCAATAATTCCATAATTTGCACTTCAAGGGAGCTAAGTTTTGACGTAATCTCTGGGAAGCCCCCAAGTCTCTTCCTTAATGTGCCAATCCTATCTGCATCCCTTTTCATACCCACGAGTTCGCTTTCGTAAGTACTTTTTGACCACTTGCTTAATGATTTTTTATCTAAAGGAATAGAAGAAGCTAACTTTTTGCATGTCCTTACAATTCCAAGTACATCGGAAGTCAAGGTCTTGAGCGTTTCTTTAAGTTCCTCTGAGGGCACAGGTACCTTGGGTTTACGAGAAAGTTTGTACGTTATGACGGTTGTTAAAAGCGCACCGAATGTTGCTATCCATAAGTACGGGAGGTATTGTACGAAGTTCATGCTTGCAACGTAGCTAATACTTATAGTAGATTTTGGTTGGAGAGATACCACACTTCTGCTAATGTAGGTGATTGTCGTAGTGCCGCTCTGGTCTTTAACGAACTCTTCAGGTTCCGGTGAAGATTCTCTGAATTCGTAGCCAGGTGGTAAAATAACTTTTAAGATATATTCTCCGTATGCTACATCCAGCAGGGACGGATAATTCAGAGTGAACGTATTCCCTAGTTCTTGGGCATAAGGCTCAAGGTACTCGACCGTGAACGATACCTTCTCACCACCTTTGACTTCCCACCTTGTCTTAACTTTCAAAACACCATTTTCCTGTGTGTAACTGTAAGACAATGCCCCGAGACTATCCTTAACATTAAGTAAAGTCGCATATTTTGGTAACAACAACTTGATTTCGTTTATAGATGATTTGCCATGGTTAGCTATTTTGAGATAAAATGATACCTCTTTCTGGTTTCCGACGGAAACCGTAACTTCAGCTTTCTCGACGAAAAGTATTGAAAAATAATCATTCTTAAACCTCACAGAAACATTCGTGGGCGCAAGTAGATCTATATCTTTAGCTTCTATGAATACACCATCCATCGCGGCAGTGTAGTTGAAACCCGGTCTTTTAGGAAGCTCTACTTTGCTCCCGTTCGGAAAGCGCGCTACCATGTAGAAAGATGTCACCGTTTTCTTGATTACGGGCAACACGGGTATATTTGCCACGAAAGTTTTAGAACCTTCCTCAGTTACCAAGTTTTTGAAGATTGTTACTAGATTCGCCCTGACGGTTTGTTCACCGGTATTCTTCATCTCTATTAAGAACAGATGTGGCGGTTCCTCCACATATCTTGCTTCGATTGTAGCTTGTTCGACATAAAATGCAACTAGGTTATCCTTCAAAGCTATATCAAATCCGACAACAGCCGTCTTACCCGGACCGATGTAAAGGTTGTCCGAGACGTATACTAAACCACCGTCCCTTACCTCAACGTTCCTAACAACTTCGTAGGTTTCTTCAGAGGATGCCAAGGTAAACTGCGCCAACATCGTGCAGACGAGTATGATTAAGATCGTAATGGCTACTAGCTTCTTCAAGGCCAGCCCTACCGTAACTAAATTTAACCTTTAACGAGGGTTATTATACTCTTCTCTCTTAAAGCCTTTATATTCGTAAATCCCCACGGATAGCCCAAGCTGTATATGTTTTTGGCATTGCTACTTGTTGTTATGCTAATCATGAGCAGAATGAAGGCTCTAGGACTCGCACAGTTGTAGTTCATGTATGCCGGAAAACCAGCAATCACTTCGGCGGTTGGCGGCCAACGTTGGTTGATCAGAAATGGAATTGATGGCATCCATGTTAATGGTCAGAAGACATAAAGGGTGCAACAGAGGCTGTTTTTGTGTTTAGCCTAATCTGATTTTTACTCCTTCCTTCTTAGTGCCGCTCGACCTAAGACTGTCTCCAGACCCCATATCCTCACGAAGCCTTCAGCCATCTTTTGATCGAAGGCACTCTCACGTGAATACGTTGCCATGGCCATTGAGTACACAGGTCTTTCCGCTCTTCTCCCAACTATCCTAGCAGAGCCCTTGTACAGCTTTATCCTTACCTCACCGGTGACGTTCTCTTGTGATGTATCTATGAAGGCATTAAGCGAGTCCATCAAGGGGTCAACCCATAAACCAGCATAGACCATGTAACACCACTGCCTATCAACTAATTGCTTAAACATCAGATGTCTTCCACCAAGGGCCATCTTCTCTAAGTCGGCATGAGCTTTGATTAACATGAGTGCGGCCGGGGCTTCGTATACCTCCCTTGACTTTATTCCAACGACCCTATCCTCCACATGATCTACTATACCGAAGCCGTGTTTTCCACCAATTTTGTTCAGACGCTTTATTATCTCGATCAAAGGCAATTCTTCACCATTTAGTGAAACGGGAACACCCTTTTCGAAACCTATTGTGACTTCTTCTGCTTCATCTGGAGTGTTCTCCAAAGGCGCAACAAGCTTAAAGGCCTCTTGTGGAGGTTCTATCCAAGGGTCTTCTAACTCTGCCGCCTCTATTGATCTGCCCCATAGGTTCTCGTCAATGCTGAATCTGCTTTTCTTGGGATGTATCGGTAACTTTCTGGACAACGCATACTCTATCTCCTCGTCTCTGCTCATGTTCCACTCTCTTACGGGTGCGAATATCTTTATTCCGGGTGCCAGTGCCGCGAATGTCACTTCAAACCTTATCTGGTCGTTACCCTTTCCGGTACATCCATGGGCTACAGCATCAGCATTCTCCTTCAACGCCACCTTAACTGTTTCCTCAGCTATCAAGGGTCTGCTAAGGGCGGCAGTTAGCGGATACTCTCCTTCGTAAAGAGCATTAGCCTTGATGGCCCTCGCCACGAACTCTTTTGTAAACCTCTCTTTCGCATCTATGTAATAATGCTTCGATGCACCACTCAGCTTTGCACGTTCAGCTATCGCCTCAAAATCCTCCTCCTGACCAACGTCTACTGTTACGGTTATAACTTCTGCACCGTACTTCTCTTGAAGCCATTTAATTATCACGGTCGTATCGAGGCCGCCACTATACGCTAATGCTACCTTCATGGTATGTCCTTTAAAGAAAAAATGCCCCTGTATAAAAAGACTATTTAGAATATTTTTGTTGTTTTTGAAGTAATTTCAAGGTTTTTAGTAATGGTTTCCGTAAAGTATTTAACGAAGGACGTTAGCAAATATACTTGCTATGGACGAAATTGATAATAAAATAATCGAGATATTGAAAAAAGATGCAAGGAAACCTTTTGTAGAGATAGGGAAGGAGCTCGGACTCTCGGAAGGTGCCGTGAGACGACGCGTAAAAAACTTGATTAAAAATAACGTGATAACTAGGTTCACTATAGAAGTCGAGAAAGGACATGCTGTAAGGGCAATAACTTTTATCACGATAGACCCCGGGGTGCCTACACCATTTGTAAGCGAGAAACTTGCTATGTTAGATGGTGTTGAAGGTGTTTACGAGTTGACCGGCGAATACGACGTGGCCGCTATAGTCTCCGCAAACAGCGTAGCCGGGTTAAATAAGTGCATCGAGGAAATAAGAAAGATAGAAGGTGTAAAGAACACGAACACCGTCTTGGTTCTCAGGGTCGTTAGGTGATCTTGCGCCACACTTTTTGGTTGTCAAGATTTATGAGTTCCTTTATAACACCTTCACGAGACATTAGTAGCGTTAATTCGTCGTACTTGCCATCTATTTCGCTAACACAAGCCTCAGGAAATGTCAGGTCTATAGGTATCCTAGCCTTCCAGTAGTAGCCATCTTTTACGTTAAGTCTCGTAAAGGTTCCAACGAGGCTCTTCTTAAGAGGGAAGTTGAGTACATTTATTATGAATTCAACAAAACAAATCCTGTACGCTTTTTCATAAACATCCCCATAAAAAGTATTGAAATAAACATATAGCGGGCTATCTCTAGAATATGTCTCCCATGTCGTGAACTGAGTGTACAAAGGGATCCAGCCCTCATCTCTCAGAACCATGTCCTCGAGGGATTGTGGCCTCTTCCAATTACTAACCATAAAACCTCTTTCTTCTAAGGCAGGTATCACGTAACGGTGGAGTATGCCTTGCCTGAGCATCTCTATCCTTTCCTTCAAACTAATTGGCATAACATCTATCTCTCCTAGTTTTCAATGAACTTCGACCTTCTGTCTGCCCGTTATATTAGCTTAGAAAAATGGTTAATGGAGGGTTAAAACGTTTACTTTTGTATGGATAATCGTCATAAGCGCAGAAATAAAGGCGGATTCAAGCTTGGTTAACGTTTTATATGACCGCAAACACCCAATACTGTGAGGGCTGGGTCATGCCGTTCAAGCGAAAGAGTAGAGGTAGGGCCAAGGGTGCAAAGGGCAAGGAACCAATGGTGCAATGCGATAATTGCGGCGCTTACGTACCTAGGAGTAAGATTCAAAGGATTACGAAAAGGGTCTCGCTTGTAAGCAAAGACCTCGCAAAGGAGTTAAAGCAACAAGGCGCATATCTTGCCGAGAACGTAATAACGAAAAACCTTTGCATAAGTTGTGCGATACACTACGGTATTTTAAAGGTAAGGGCAAGAGAGGAGAGAAAGGTTACCCCTTAAATTAGTCTCGCTCTTATTTCTCAGCGGCTTTAAATACGTGTTTCTGGTATTTGTGGTAAGAGCGAGCCTTCCATAACAAGGATGGTTAAAGGTTTTTTAAGTCGTGTCATTTTGCTTAAAGCAGGGGTCTTCTATGCTACCCAAGGCGAAAGTTTCACTTATAAGACTGAGGGCTGCAATGTTAGGTACACTGGCTGCAATAATCGGCTTAGCAACTCTTGTTCTGATGGCGATTTTAACTTGGCTTGGAGTTCCATTTAGCATATATACGATACTTGGTATAGTGGTCGCGTTCCATATATTACAGTGGTTAATCGCACCATACATCATTAATGCGATATATAGGGTCAGACCCCTTCAAACGCACGAGTATCCTTGGCTTCATGAAGCTCTATCAAGAATTTCGGCAACGAGTGGACTTAGTACAAAACCAAGGCTTATGCTGGCAGAGATAGATCTACCCAATGCCTTTGCCTATGGCAATCCGATTACAGGCAACTTCGTAGCGGTCACTAGGGGTCTCTTATCCACACTACCCCGTGAAGAGGTCGAGGCAGTTATCGGACACGAAGTAGGTCATATAAAGCATAAGGACGTCATGTTCATGATGATCATAAGCATAATACCCGCGCTTATTTATTACATTGGCTACATACTTTACTACTCCGGCTGGTTTGGTAGTACATCTAGGGACCAGCGGGGAGGCGGTGCGCTCCTTGTGCTCATCGGAGTGGGGCTAATGGTTCTGAGCTTCATCCTTAACCTTTTTGTATTCTACTTTAGTCGGTTAAGGGAGTACTATGCTGACTCGCATGCCGCGATTTCCGTGCAAAACGGCGCAAGAAATCTCCAGAGAGGCTTGGTCAGAATAATGAGTGCCTCAAGAAGGGTCCGTAAGGAAAAAATCGCCTCTTATACACAATTAAAGGCGTTGTTTATCACGGACCCCGAGGTTACCGTTAGGAGTTATGAGGATGTAGATGCGCTCGTGGAACGGATTAAAGCAGAGAAACCAAGCATTTTGATGGAACTATTCAGCACCCATCCACACCCTGCCAAGAGGCTACGTCATTTGGATGCCTACATAACCTGATGTCAGTAGGCTTTGGCCACGTAGACGACTTCTTGGGCCTTTTCACCACAAACTATACAATTTCTTTGTGGTACCTCAACTATGTCGAACCTACTGCCCCTTATCTCGCCGCCAGCGTTTTCTTTGAGTTTTAGAGCACATTCCTCTTTACCGCACCATTCAATCCTCGCTATTTTCCTTTCAGATAAGACCTTTTTTACTTCATCCGGACTATAAGCGTCAACTACCATCTGCTCCATTATTCTAGCACTCCTTTCTTTCAACGACGTGAAAATTTTTGTCATAAGCTCCTCAACGCGTGTCTCGATATCGTTCAAATCTACTTCTGTTCTCTCCAAGGTATCCCTCCTGAAGAGCGTAACCTTGCCGCTTGAAACTTCCTTTGGGCCTATCTCAACCCTCACTGGTACACCAAGCATTTCCCAATGATAGAACTTTTCACCAGGTGTGACATCTTCTCTGTCATCCATCACACATCTGTAGATTCGTGCCAATCTTTCATGAATTTTCTTGCAGTATGACATTATGAGCTCCTCGTATCCTTTGAACGGTATAGGTACTATAACTACCTGGACTGGCGCGATGCTAGGAGGAAATACGCAACCCCTATCGTCACCATGCTGTGCAATAACAGCAGCCAGAACCCTACTGAGGCCGAAGCCATAACAGAGTTGATATACCAATGCTCTGCTACCATCCTTCTGCTCAAACTCTATTTCGAATACCTTTGAGAAGTTTCTACCGAGGTTATGAACTGTAGCAACTTGATTAACCTTACCATCTGGATTCCAGGCATCGAAGGCTATTGAGTACTTCGCACCAGCAAACTTATCGAAATCTGGCCTCTTAAGCAGAAGATAGCTTATACCAAGTTCCTTAAGAACTCTGGAGTATATATCTATTGCCTCTCTCACCTGTTCTTCGGCTTCTGCAGCAGTAGCATGTGCGGTGTGGGCCTCATTCCATGGAAACTCCCTTGCCCTATACAAGGGTCGCGTTGCTTTTGTTTCATATCTGTAAACGTTTACTGTTTGATGAACTTTAAGCGGAAGGTCTGCATGCGATCGTATCCATAATTTAAACATAGGATACATTATTGTTTCAGACGTGGGGCGTACTATCAGCTTCTTCTCCAACACCTTATTACCAGCTTTCTCTATAACAAAAACTTCGGAAGAGAAGCCCTTTATATGCTCCGCTTCTTTAGCAAAAAGCTCATCAGTAGTTACAAGGGGAAACATCATGGTCTTGTGTCCGGTCTCAATAAGGAGTTCTTCCAACCTTCTTCTTATCATTTCAAGAATGAACATGCCGTTCTCAAGATAGACTATGAAGCCCTTAACTGGGAACCTACTGTCGGCGATTCTTGCCTGAAATATTAACTCATCAAACCAGCTACTAAAGTTCGTGAACTTATTAATCGCAGTCGCTATGGCAGACATACCGTATTCCTCCAACTCCTAAGCCTATGCGTGGGGTTAAGGATTTTAAAAATCCTTTAACCTATAAATCTAGCGGTTCATGAGGAGGGTATTACTTAAAAAAGACGTTTTGGTCGCCCTTTTAGAACTTTCTAGACACCTCCATCCAAATGAAGTCATAGTCCTTCTTAGGGGTAAGGAGATCAAACAGGACATTATTCTAGAAGAAGTTCTGCTGGCGCCCGCATCGGTGTATGGTAGGGGGTTCTCTGAGTTCCGTCTAGATATGTTACCCATTGACTTCTCTATAATTGGTGTAGCCCATTCCCATCCATCTGGCATACCAACGCCCTCGGTTGATGACCTTAACAACATGATAGGAAGGGTGCTGGTTATAGTTGTAGCACCATACTTGAACGAGAAACATATTGTCGCATACAACAGTAAGGGCGAGTCTCTACAAGTGGTCGTAGACGTTAGCGGAAGCTAAGTATTGCTTCAGCCATTTCTCTTATAACGGCCCCTGGGTCCTTCGCTTTTACGACACCACTAGCCAATAGAACACCATCGGAGCCCAATTCGATAGCCCTATACACGTCATCTCCTCTAGTTATTCCGGCTCCGCAGAGAATTTTCACCTCCCTATTTATGCTACGTATTCGCCGAACGCTCTCCGATATTATTTCGGGCTTTGCTTTCGAGACAGGTATGCCGGTCCCAATAAGTTCAGGAGGCTCTATCGCAAGCATTGTCGGGTTTAATGCGGCTATAGCCATTGCCGGCTCGACGTCGTCAGCACATACTAAGGATAGCAAACCTGCATCTTTTAGCATTTTTACAGCAGTAAATATACTTGTTAATTGTAGCTTCTTCTCAGAATGGTTGAGGATAGAACCAACCGCACCTGCGTCCTTGAGTGCCTCAACGGATATCGAACCCGTGTAACTGCCTGGCGGATATGGATCAACATGCTGAGCAAAGACTGGAATGCTAACTGCGTTGGCTATGCTTTTAAGATCTGTAAACTGCGGCGCTACACATACGCATACGCCAGTTTCATTAGAAACACGTTCTGCCTCCTTTGCGATCTTCATGCCACCGTTACCCAACGACTCGATATATGTTTTGAAATTGATGACTATAACTGGAAATTCAATTAGTCTCGGCAAACTCTTCGCCATAGACATACAATTGTTATCAATACTTATACTTTTATGCTACCCTCTCGCGTCAAACAAGTAAACGATAAAAGCATGTCTAACTTCTTAGATTGTGAGGCTGCGTAGTGACTACGATAAACACGGAGTCTCAGGATACATTTGGCGAAATAACTGAAACATGGAACCCGGTCATAGGGTGCAATCATCAGTGCACATATTGCTGGGCCGTAAGACTGGCAAGAAGGCTTGCGTCAATGGGCGTAGAGCCTTATTTAAGCAACGTATTTAGGCCCACATTCCTTCCTCAAAGGCTTAACAAGCGTTTTAGAAGGGGTTCGACAGTATTCGTATGTGACATGGGCGATCTTTTTGGTGAATGGGTTCCAGAAGAATGGATACGAAACATCGTAGACGTGGTTAGGGTACAACCATATGTGCGGTTTATGTTCCTTACAAAGAATCCTAGCCGGTATTTGCAGTTTGAGAAAGAGTTTCCAATGAATGTTGTATTAGCTGCGACTATAGAATCTAACCGTGACTACGGATTATCGCGAGCCCCAAAACCTTCTGAAAGACTTGAAGCCATGAAGGAGATAAAGCATCCATACAAGGGAGTGGTCATAGAGCCCATCATAGACTTTGATGATTACTTCGTGCAATCGTTGATAGACATTAGACCGATTTTTGTGTATGTTGGATACGATAATTATGGGCATAAACTCCCGGAACCTCCGCTAAGCAAGACAATGATTCTTGTGAAGACTTTACGAAAATTTACCGAGGTCAGGATAGGCACATTGAGGATGGCATGGTACGAGCAGAAACGTGGCTTCTAGGACGACATAATGCCTAGATAACTTTTATAATCTTAATGCAAGATTTGTTAGTGGTGTGATGCTTTGCAAAAGCATAAAAAATCTGGACCAAGCATCTGTTTCCTTGACATAGAAGCCACATCGTTGGAGGCAGATGTAGGGACAATGGTTGGAGCCGGTATTATGGAAGATGACGGAAAATTCAGATACATATCTGTGAATAGACCGGAGCTGGAGAAGGATAAGTTAGATGAATTGCTGGAAAAGCTTGAGAAATACCACATAGTAGTTACTTGGAACGGGAAAAGTTTCGACATACCATTTCTGATCTCTAGGACGGTAAAGCATAATTTAAAAGTGGAACCTCTGCTTTCTATCTATCATCTCGACATGGCAGAGCTCGTCAGAAACAATCTCAAGCTTAGCAGGACGGACCTATTTCATGTGTCAAAATTTCTCGGAATAAAAAAGGACGTTACAACGTTAGGTCAAGATGTCCCCGCTCTTTATGTTAAAGCGATAAAGGGCGACAGGGCTGCAGTCAGGTTGATAAAGAGTCACTGTAAAGACGACCTGAACGTCTTACGTTTAATATTCTTAAAGCTTAAACCGCTGGTTAAGGCACTCAAACCAGAATTACCGATATGATGCCTACTCCACATCTATACCGTGCTTTTTCAAAGCCGCCTTTATCTTTATGATTTCGGTCTTAAGCATCTGAATCTCCTTTATGAGTAACTCTATGTCAGATGAAAGCACCGGTCTTGGCTGAATTTGTCCAAGTATTGGCACATCCCCGAGCCTTTCACGTAATATATCTTCGGGTCTTCTTATTCCACTCATCCTATACAATACCTTTTGATGGTAGGCTATATGTATTTAATAGTACTTAGTAAGCTTTTTATCAAGTCTAAGCATAATTGGGTGGGAGGCAAGTTGCAGAGACCCGAAGACTTAGAGGTTCATCTCTACTCTTATGGACCTAAAAGCGAAGTCTCAATAGGTCAAAGAACCTTAACTTTGGAACCGGATATTTTTATCGCGTTAGAGGGGGCTGGAACCTTTGAAGGCGTATCACTTGAAGAGAGGTTGCAAAGTTTTCTTGATAAAGGAAAGGATTTGGAAAAGTTCGCTTCAAAGATGCATAATGAGTCCACGAAGAGGGGTCATGCATCACTATCGACAAGTGTATCAATTCAGTTTGAGGTTAGGGGATGTAGCAGGATAGGTTCTATGTTACTCGTGGCGTCACGCTTTGGATCTTATCTTCAAGAATCGCAAAGAAGGAAAAAGGTTGATTCATCTTACCTTTTATGCCCTGAGGAGATAAATGCGAGGGGCTTAAAGGACACGTACCAGCATTCTGCTAAAACGTGTTTTGAGGTTTACTCGCAATTTTGCGATGAGGGTATACCGGTTGAGGATGCACGTTATGTTTTACCGCTTGGTATAAAGACCTCTCTCTTTGTCAGCACAACCCTCGAATCAATGATCCCGCTAATCAGACTCGGTCTTGAGACTAAGTCATCCATGCTTGTCCCAAACGAGATTGCAGTCCTCGCGAATAAAATAAGCAATATGCTTGAGAAGGTATCCCCAGCAATCTTTAGGGCGAGGATGAAGTTTAATGGTGGATCCGTCGCGTACCCTTTGCCAAACCCATTCAAGGATGAAGATCTAATTACTAAGATTGCAGAAGAAAATGGTTTGCCGTATGAGCCAAAATTGCTTGACTTTAGAATAATAGGGGGCGAGGGGACCATCTCTCACATAAAGTTGGGAGGCTTGGAACAGCTTGCCCACCTAATATATGCAAGCATGCTAGAACCTATGTCACTTGTGGCATACCATCAAGCAATCAGACATAGAACAGTACCTACAGTCGTCGAGTCTATATATGCGGCCGTGCACAGGGCTTCAAAGGGTGTCGAAAGATGGGTCGTAGTTCCACCAACTATCAATAGGAATTCCGACTTAAGAAAGCGATTTTTGGATACTATCAGCATGGCCTTAAAAACTTATGCAGAACTTATCGCTTCAGGCGCATCGCCCGCATCCGCTGTATACATTATTCCCCAAGCCGTGAAGATTTATGTGATCAGGATATACGATGGGTTTAACCTTCTTTACCCAATCGGGTTTGTTGCGACAAGGACGTGTAGTTATGCCCAGCATGAGGAAAGGGGCATAGCATATAGGCTTTGGGCTACAGTGTCAAAAGTTAATGAGCTCATAGGATCTATGATGGGCGAAAAATGTAAGCTATTAGGGCATTGCCCAGAAAAGGATTGGTGCCCCATTATCTTAAAATACCGGGAGTATAACGACGACATCCATCAGAAGTTTTCTAACATTTAACAGAAGACGATAAATACTTCTTCATACACTTTAAAGAATGTGGTGGTGTAACCTGTCAAAGGTAACAATATCGGTTATAAAGGCGGACATTGGAAGCGTTGTGGGTCACCATAAGCCCCATAATGCTATGATAGAATACGCGGAACGAAAGCTCATCAATGCAGAAGAGGAGGGGTTGATAAATAGTGGTTACGTAAATCACTGTGGTGATGACATAATACTCGTCATGACACATAACAAGGGTCCGAACAACCCCAAGATACACGGCCTTGCATGGGATACATTTCGCGAAATAACAGAGAAGATATCGAAACCCATGAAGCTGTACGCCGCAGGACAGGACCTTTTGAGCGATGCTTTTAGTGGAAACATCAAAGGCTTAGGCCCGGGGGTTGCGGAGATGGAATTTGAGGAGAGAAAGTCAGAGCCCATAATAGTCTTTGCCGCAGATAAAACAGAGCCCGGTGCTTGGAATATACCACTATATAGAATATTCGCATCACCTGACAATACAGCAGGTCTGGTTATCGATCCAAGCATGCATGAAGGGTTTATCTTTGAAGTGTTGGACCTCATCGAATCGAAGTCCGTTGAGCTAAAGACGCCCGAAGAGTTGTATGATTTGATAGGTTTGATCGGAACGACAAACCATTATGCTATCGCAAGGGTTTTAAGGGCAAAGGATAGAGAGCCCGCAGCAGTGACCAGCACGACAAAACTAAGCCTCATTGCTGGCAGGTACGTAGGTAAGGACGACCCTGTCATGGTAGTCAGGTGTCAGGCCGGATTACCTGCCGTCGGTGAGGTACTTAGTGCCTTTGCAGTCCCAACACTCGTAAGTGGTTGGATGCGTGGCTCGCATATAGGACCGCTCATGCCGGTATCATTCAAGAAGGGACAGAACGTCGTCTCGTATTTTGATGGACCACCTAGAGTGATAGCCATGGGATGGCAAATCTCTAACGGAAAACTCGTGGGTCTCAACGGAAAAGAGCCGGTAGATTTGTTTGAAGATCCATTCTTTGACTACTCGCGGAGGTTTGCGTCGGAGATCGCTATTTATCTTAGGACGATGGGCGAATTCCAACCATCGAGACTCCAAGAATCCGAGATGGAATACACAACATTGCCGTCAATCTTGGAGAAGCTAAAACCGAGGTTCAAGGCGGTGGATTAAGCTTAGAACAACGACGATGGTTGAGTTCCATTTAATCAACTGACTAAAAAAATGCTGAGGAGATAACAAGCTAACTTTTTTTGACTTTATGGCAAGTTATTGAGTTGTTTTTGTCGTTCAGAAGTCCTCTTTTATCAGTGTTTTGCGACCGTTTGCTTGGCATCTTTCAACTGCCTTTTTGATTATTTCTCTGACCACTTGGTCGAGTCCTTCAAGTGCGTCTGATGCGAGTCTTATGCCCTCTGGTAGCAGTTGCCTTACTTTCGACTCAACTATTACGAGTTCCCTAGCCATTTCCGCTCGATAATGCTGGCTCAGAGGCAGTAAAAGAGCGTTTCTCAGCCAAAAGCCCCCGTATTACGTTTAGTAATATATACAATAGGTTATGGGTATTACCTTGTTAAAACAAATGTTTTAACAACTCGTGAAGAGTCCAACTTTGGAGCAATTCCTTGTCTCCTAAGTGGGCATTATCTACGAATTTCCTCAACAGACTACAGCTGTTTTCAAGCGCGTAACCGCCAAAACCACCTAAAGCTCTAGGTAAATAAACCGATGATGTCCGGCATGTGAATTTTGGTATCGTCTTTATAAAACCTCATCTTTTGTCATAAGCTCGTACCGAAGTGTGAGAGAAATTTTGTAATTACGTGTGCCTTATTGCCGCTATCTCACAAGCTCTACCGTGAGCCCTTATGATGCCAAGACCATTTAAGGCGATGCGATTAGGCTTTGAGTATTATTTTAAGCGGTTAGAGTCACTCGCTGATCACAAGCATCGTGAGTGTACTCCTGACCTTATCCAATCTTCTTATCTTCCATGAAACTATTTCCTTAAGCTTGTCCATGCTATCTGCTTCAACCTTTACTATCACGTCATAAACACCATAGACAATAAATGCCTCCTTAACCGCGTCGATCTTTCTTAACTCGTTAACCACTTCTTCCTCAGAACCTTTTGAGCCCCTTATTTTATCGGGGTATCTCAGTGTTCACCAAGACAAATGCTTTTGGCATATTTACTCACGGTATAATTTTTCAGTTTTGATGTTTATAAACGTTTTTTTAAAGCAGTCTGCATGAAGGGCACTCAGGATTTCTTTCGATCTTTATCTCGTAGAACGTCATATCGAGAGCATCGTATACGAGCAACTTTCCAACGCAAAGTTTTCCTATACCAAGTACGATTTTTATCACTTCTGTAGCTTGTAGCGTAGAGATAGTTCCTGGAACCGTGCCAAGTATCGGAAAACCCTTAGCTTCTGGTGGCGGTACGGGTATAAGACACCTATAACATGGTCCTTTGCCCGGCAGAATAGTCATCAGCCTACCTTCATACGCATGCACGGATGCATGTACAAAGGGAATCTTATGTACAATGCACGCATCGTTTAGCGCATATCTAGTCGCATAGTTATCTTGGCCATCTACTACGACGTTGCATCCCTTTACGATTTCAGGTGCATTCTCTTCGTTTATCTCAATCGTTAAAGCTTCTACAGAGATTTCAGGATTTAACGAGTTCAACCTCTTAGCTGCGACCTCTGCCTTTGGTTTTCCTAAATCCTCTGTGGTGTATAGGATTTGACGGTTCAAATTGCTGAGTTCAACTACATCTTTATCAACAAGCACAAGCTTGCCCACACCTGCCGCCGCCAAGTAAAGAGCTGCCGCAGTACCAAGACCCCCAACTCCTGCCACAAGCACCTTCGCAGCTTTCAGCTTATTTTGACCTTCTACGCCAAAGAGCCTAATTTGTCTGTCATACCTTTTTAGTTCCCTTTCCGTAAGCATCATGCTAGACTCTTTACGATGGTTTTATAAATATAATATTTTTACAACCATATAAAGGGGTTGACTGATCTTGCTAGAATTGAAAAGAAAATATGCGAGCTTTCTTAAAAAACAGAGGGTCGGAAGGTTGGGAACGATATCCGAAGACGGAACGATTCATTTGGTTCCCATATGTTATGCGTTTGACGGAAAGGCAATATACATAGGTACGGAGGCTAACTCTAAAAAGGTTAAGAATCTGAAGAAGAACCCATCGGCCACGTTGCTCGTTGATGTGTATTATGAAAATTGGAATCGGCTAAAAAGTCTCATGGTTCAAGGTACCGCTGAGATTTGCGAGGGTGGTGAAGAATTTGCATACGCAAGACGTCTGCTTTATAGAAAGTATAAACAGTATGAAAGGATGGCTCCCATAGAGGAAGGCGAGTCTGTCATAATAAAACTCATACCTAAGAAAGTCATAGCATCAAACATATGACTTCCAAAAGGTTCTAGACGAATTCTGATTAAGCGATGTTGTATAGAAGCCCCGGGCGGGATTCGAACCCGCGACATGCCGCTTACGAGGCGGCCGCTCCGACCGGGCTGAGCTACCGGGGCCTTTTAACGAGTTCAGCATGGAAACTTATTAATTTACCAGTATTTTCACAATAGACGGATATTCTTAAACTTAAGCTTGGGCGAACGTGGTGGACTTGAAAGGACGAAACATCGCAGTGGTCATACCAACCTATAATGAGGCGGAAAATATAGGCACAGTCTTGGAATCGGTGTTCGCCTCAATATCGGACAGTAATATGGATGGCTGGGTAATCGTAGTCGATGATAATAGTCCAGACGGTACTGCAGATGTCGCTGAATCTCTTAAAGAAAAATACGGCAAAATTATAGTCATAAGAAGGCCGCAAAAGTTAGGGCTTGGTTCTGCTTACAAAGATGGTTTCACTCTAGCTTTAGAAAAGCTAAAAGTTGAATACATAGCAGAAATGGATGCTGATGGGTCACATCCACCAGAAAAGTTGCCCCTTATGCTTGACTTCTTATTGGAGAAAAATGCCGACTGCGTCATAGCATCGAGATATGTGGAAGGTGGAGGTTGGGGATGGGAATCTCTTAGCAGGACCATAGTAAGTAAGGGCGCTAACTTACTGGCGAGATTGGCGACGGGTATTAAGCTGAAAGACGTGACGTCTGGTTATAGGGTATATAGAGCTGATGTGCTGAGACGTGTCAAGCTTGAAGATTTGGATCATGGATACGTTTTTCAAGTCCAGATAATTTACGAGTTAGTAAAGAACGGATTCAAGATCGTAGAGTGTCCATTTGTTTTCATGCCGAGGCTCCGAGGGAAATCCAAGCTTGGTATAGCCGAGTTTTGGAGGTTCTTCAAGTGGTGCATTAAAACTATGCTAGCGAGGGTATTTAGGGCTGATTAGTTTGTTTAAAAGTCAACGTTATAACGAGGTTGACGAGGCTTTTTTATGGTCGATTCGAGTTTGTCCAAAACGCTTCACGATATCGGTGAGAAAAGTCTTGTTGAACGGATACTCTCAAGGATAACTTTAGGCCCACACCACGTACTCCCAAAAGGTGATGATGCCGTAGCAGTCGATTTCATGGGAAAGCTTGTTGTATCTACAGATATGCTGGTGGAGTCAACGGACGTTCCACCTGGCATGGACATGGAGAGCGTTGGTTGGAAAGCCCTTACGATGGTAGTAAGTGACCTTGCGGCTAAGGGTGCGACGCCTATGCTTTACCTAATTTCTCTCGGCCTTCCGAGGAGCATGACCCTTGAGCAATTCGAGGCATTTTGGAACGGTTTGGAAAAGGCCGCACATTATTACGGTGGTACGATAGCCGGAGGCGATACTAACGAAGCTCAAGAGGTCATCGTATCTTGTGTTGGCATAGGTTTCGCGGAAAGGGTCGTGCCAAGACGTGGTGCACGTGTCGGGGATGTTTTGGCGACGACAGGGTTATTTGGTAGGTCCGCGGCTGGTCTTAATGCTTTACTTATGGGTATCGAAGATGTTGACGAATCGTTAAAGCACGCAGTTCTAAGACCAATGGCCAGGTCCAAGGAGGGGCCGATTTTAGCAAAGTATGCAACCTCATGCATAGATTCGAGCGATGGGTTAGCTACATCTCTTCACGAACTAGCAAAGCAAAGCGGCGTAGGTTTTGAGGTAACTGCACCTCCAGTCGACATGACGGCGAAAAAGTTTGCTGAAAAACACGGGTTAGATATTTTCAACCTAGTATTCTATGGTGGTGAAGAGTACGAATTAGTATTTACCGTTAGTCGTGATAACCTCGAAGCAGCAAAGAAGGCATTAGCCTCGATCAACAGAGAACTGATAGAGATTGGTAAGGTAGTTCCCAGATCGGAGGGGATAACTGCCATCTGGGAAGGGAGGCGCATATCAATCGAATATAAAGGATGGGATCATTTTTTAAGAAATAAGTCTCTTCAGTAGCATAATGCCCGCGACCGTTTTTGCATCCTCTATTTCACCTTTTACGATCATATCCACGACTTCATCTATTTTTAGGATTACAGTCCTTATCTTTTCGTCGGGTTCAAGCTTCTGGCCGACTTTTTTCAGGTCGGAAGCCACGTAGATGTGGACTTTCTCCGTACTATAGCCAGGTGCTAGATATAATGCAGTTATTTTCTCCATTTTGCCAGCGATAAAACCCGTCTCCTCCTCAAGCTCCCTATGCGCACATCTTTCAGGACGTTCCCCAACTTCCAGCGTTCCAGCGGGCAACTCCAAGAGAACTTTCCTGACCGCATGCCTATATTGGCTAACTAAAACAACTGAGTCATTGTCAAGTAGCGGGATTATAACGACTGCACCCGGATGCTCGACTATCTCCCTAGTGGTTAATCTGCCCCATGACGTAGATACTTTATCAACCCTTACATTGAACAGTCTGCCCTTATAGGCAAGCTTGCTTTCTATGACTTTCTCATACACTTCGTCGCTCATCTCTCTTCACGCAGCATCATAACTTTTACTGGTGTTCCACTTTTTACCCTCTTAAGAATCTCAATTTCTTCGACGACTTTGCCTATAGGGTTGCATGGGCTGTATGCACGTGGTTCACCAGACTGACTGACAGGTGTAGGTCCAAAGAATATTGCTATGGCCCTTCCTGGTGGCCAGTATGCTACTTCACCAACTTCCATGAGGGTTTTTGTGTTCTCTTCGTCAACAGATACTGGTGTTTCAAAATATACTTCATCCCCCCACCTCATCGCATTGGATTCTATAGGCAATCTTTTCAATATAGCATCGATTGTCTTAGGGTTCAAATGTTCGATAAATTCAGCCTTAACGCTACCGAGTCCTTTAAATTCAATCAAGACTAAGACCATACGCACCTAGTCACGAGGCCTAAGAGGCAGTATATACATCTTGGGTTGGCCATTATCCAGATTTTTTCTTATATGCTTCGGATAAGTTTATAATTGAGGTGTAAAAACACCAAAGCTGGGGCCCGTAGCTCAGCCAGGTAGGGGGTTCCGCCTAAAGCGGTGGGCTCTTAGGTTTGTTTAAACGGAGTAACCCATAGGTCGTGGGTTCGAATCCCACCGGGCCCGCCAACAATTCTTTCTTAAACTCGAGTAAAGTAATGTTAAAAAGGGGACGTAATATAGAGAGGTGGACGGCTTGAGCGAGCAAAGGTTAATACCAAAAACCATGTCAACACAACATCCCGACAACGCATCCATTCCTCCTTGGTGCGACTCAGACGTAATAGAAGGTGAAAAGGAAGTCTACGAAGCGTACTACGCCTATAGCAAACTAGGTTGTCAGGAGGTTATGTGGGATTCTGAGGGGAAAGACATAGATCCGCATGTCGTCAGGAAACTTTTGACAAGCTATCCTGACTTCTTTAAAGAGAAAATTCTCGGTAGAGACATATTCCTCACGTACAGGGTTCCAAACCCGATGCTAGAAAAGGTGGAGAAAAAAGTATTCTTGGAAACCCTTCAGGCAATACCCAAACATTTTGACGTGGCCAAACAATTTTACGGAAACGGAGAATACGCGCCTGTCTTTGAGGTTATACTACCTTTTACCAGTAGCCATAAGGATGTCGTAAGGGTTTTGAGGACATATTCTGAGGCCGTGGTCAATATAGAAAAAGTAAAGATCGACTTTCCAGACGTTACACTGCTAGAACTAGTAGGAGAAATTCAGCCAAAATCCATAAACGTGATACCCTTGTTCGAAGAATGGTCGAGCTTGGTAAGCTTGGACAGCTTGCTTTTTAAACTCTTGGAGGCAACTTCCCCAAAATATCTGCGCGTATTTCTCGCTAGGTCTGACCCCGCCCTCCATTATGGACTCGTGCCAGCGGTAATTCTAGTAAAAATCGCACTCTCTAAAATCAGAGCACTCATCAAAAAAGAAGGTGTGGATATACATCCTATAATAGGCGTTGGTAGTTTGCCCTTCAGGGGCCATCTCTCGCCGAGTAATCTAGAAAACTTTGTTAGAGAGTATAAAGGTGTGAGCACGATTACGATACAATGCGGACTCAAGTACGACTACCCTGAAAGCGATTCGAAGGCTGTTGTAGAGTATCTGAACAGAAACCTACCAATAGGCGAGGCTGAAGATTTTTCGCAAATAGAGCAAATGCTCCTATCCATTGCATCTAAGTTTAAAGATGCATACTATGAGTTTTTGCTACATGCCGCGAAGGTCATCGAAAATATCTCAAGGCTTGTACCAGCAAGGAGGGCCAGAAGGTTGCACATCGGCTTATTCGGCTACAATAGGATGGTAGGTGACGTAATTCTACCAAGGGCTATACCATTTACGGCCTCCTTTTACTCCTTGGGCCTGCCGCCTGAATTCATAGGTTTAAGGGTTTTTAGAACTTTAAAAGAAGAGGAACAATGTGCGCTCTTGGATGCGTATAGGAACATAAAGGAAGACTTGAGGGCTGCAGCAGAATTTTTCTCATGGAGAAATTTGGAGGTCATTCGCGAGAGCGAGGCTTTTGATAAAGAGTTCAAAAAGTTTGCACTTCCGTTGCTGATTGAGGACGTTAAAGTAGCAGAGGAGGTTATGGGGTTAAAGATAGGCCCAAGCAGCTCTGTTGCAAAAAGGCACGAGAACTACACGAACGATTTCATAATTTTATTCTCAGAGGGTAAAATGGACGAGGCAAAACAAGCGCTGGTTACGGCCGCTAAGCTCCGACGGAGCCTCGGTTAGAGGGTAATAAAATGCAAATGGTTGATGTATAATGTTGCAAATCGAGCTAATACAGCTAGGAATTTTAGCAAGCCTCGTCGTTGGCTTAGCGACTGGGATAGGTGCCATACCCGTTTTATTCTTTAAAACAATATCGCATAAGATAACTGATTCCGCATTAGGTTTCGCTGGCGGTGTTATGATAGCGGCTTCTGTTTTCAGCTTACTCGTTCCCGCGATAGATGCAGGAGGCATATTAATTGCCGTGATAGGTTTTGTTTTTGGTAGTGCGTTTGTCTATATCTTAGATAAGCACGTACCCCACACCCATATCATAAAGGGTGCAGAAGGGCCAGTGAGTAAGCTTTCTACGGTAAGCCTCATGGTGCTTGCAGTAACCATACATAATTTTCCAGAGGGTCTTGCGGTCGGTGTTGGTTTCGGTTCGGGGGATCTAGCACTGGCCATGACGATAGCCATAGCTATAGCACTGCAGAACATACCTGAGGGCATGGCGATAGCCTTTCCGTTAATGAGCGTTGGTCTAAGGAGGGGGAAAGCATCTTTATACGCACTACTTAGCGGTCTAGCTGAGCCTATTGGAGGTATCGTGGGCGTTCTAACAGTCACCTTCATGGTTCAGGTACTTCCGCTGGCTTTGGCTTTTGCAGCAGGCGCCATGGTTTACGTAGTAAGCGGTGAAGTGATTCCAGAAAGTCACAGACAAGGTCATGAATTGGAGGCCACGTTCGGCTTTCTCATAGGTTTCATCACCATGATGATACTTGACACGATCTTTTTATGAGGACGCTTCCAAGTTCAGGCCATAAGATGCCATTTATGTTATTTCTCAAAAATGGTCCGTTAAGGCATGCTCAACATTAGATTCACTTTATCCTTATGTTGACGTATGTCGTCTCAGGCCTTAGACTTTTAAAGGGCTTGCCATTTCCTTCGAAGAACTTCGTGAAGAACTCGTAAAGGTGGAGCCTTAGGGATTGTATGAAGACTATCAGACCCTCTAGGGCCATTATGCCCAAGTTTCCTACTATGAGTATTGGTAAGGACAACAAACCGAGCGCGTACCAAACATTGTTTAAGAGCATCAGTAGAGCTATGTGCACGAGCAGCAATATCGTAAGCCTAGCGTAAGATATCGTGTTCGATAGGAAGTGGATTATGTTTTCTAAGACCTCGAGCAGACCCATACCAGCAGCACCCACAAAACCGCCCTTCCGGGTTAACATGTTCGCGATAGGCCTTCCCAAGATTAAGATGAAAATGCACGCGATACCGCCCCCCATACCAATCGTCCCGACTAGTGAGGATGGAAGACCTATGAAAGGTGCTGGATTTTGGGATGTTAACATCTGCGAGATGCCCCCAGCGCCAAAGAACGCAAGAGCGAAGAGCACACCGAAGATGTACATGAGTATCGTCGGAATTTTAGATGTGAAAGCTTCCAAGTATTCCCGGTTCTTGATGTGCTTATATGCGCTAAGGGAGTAGCCGAGGGCCAAGTGCACGACACCAAGCATTATCGTAAATTGTAGAAGTTTTTGGACTGCTGCCAAATTAAGCTCCTTGACGCCAGCATGCTCCTCCACTAGGTGCACAAGTTCTGGTGAGGCTATGCCCCAGTTGGACAGTTTGAAACCGAAGCACTCGCCTAGCAGAAAGCCTGCAATACTGGAAGACAAACCAAGCACGGCTAAAAGCGTACCCCAATCTCTTAGCCTACCTTTAGTTCTCATCCTCATGAAGAGCCCGAAAATCATGAGTACAAGTCCTTGGCCGAAGTCTGCGAACATTATTCCGTAGAAGATAGAGAAGAAAAGCGCGACAAAGGGTGTTGGATCTATTTCGCCATGAGCGGGCAACCCTTGTATGTTCGTAACGTTCTCAAAGGCCTTTACGATGCCTCTATTGCGGAGCAGCGTAGGCGGGTTTTCGGTGCGAGCTGCACCATGTTCAACCATATGTGTTGTTTCCACTTCTGAAACGTAAACAGGATATTTTTCGCCAAACATTTTAACAAGCTCGCTGCTTTTATCATAGGGCACATAGCCCTCTATCGTAGCAAACCTCTTCAGCCTACCCGTACTCTTCAGCCTTTCTAACGATTCTTTAAGAATGCTTGCACCCTCCTTTAGTGACAGGATCTTTCCCTTTGAATTTTCTAATATCAAGTTCAACTTTTGTCTAACATCGGATAGTTCTGCGTTGAGTTCGACCAACTTAGATTCAACGGTTGCGTATGCCTCAGGGATTGTTCCGGGCAACCACTCTGGTATGGTGAATGGCTTTACGCCGAATCCCTTAAGAACCCTCTCGACCCTTTCTGCATCCCCAGAGGATGCCACAAAAAGAGCGGCACTTAACGCCTTGGTTAGGGTTACATGAAGTATTGCGGCCTCTGGAAGGCTCCTCTTTATCTCTTGAAGATCCCTAGTCGGCACTACGGCAAAGACTGCATAAGTTCTCCTTAAAGTTGAAAGCGCCGATGGTGCTATGCGTAAGTCTTTCAAGAGTCTTAGGGCAGCAAGGAGTGTTTCATTCTTCTGTATCTCTTTCGTTATTGAATCGATTTTTGATGAGAGTTCCTTAAGCTCCGATATAATTGGTCCTGCTTCGGACTCTAACGCGTCCACGAGTCCCTTCACATCCTCGGCCTCGATTGTATGTCGCTCAACCTTGACCCCTTTTATTATTGAGTCAATGACACCAATCTCCGACTTTATTCCAAAATCATTGACTATCGTATCAAGTGCCAACCCAATCTTCTTGACCCTGTCCAACATTTCCTCCAAATTTTTATCAACGGATTCGTGCTCCTGCTCTACCGGATGGAAATCTCCAAATTTGAAAAGCTCTTTGATGACGTCTTCGACCTCTGCCTTCGGCGCTATTATGGAGATCTTAGACAGCTTCGCAAGACCCATATCTGGGTAATCTATGATTTTTCCATAAATATAGCTTTAGCGCATAGATATAGCAATATCCAATGCAACCACGACTTTCCTTGGAGCTACTTCCTTCAATTCTTTAGCCCAGAGGAATTTGGCATCGAAACCTAACGAGCGTATGATTGAGCTGACGTTAAACTTGACTGTCTCTACTGCATTTTCATCTTCTGCAGCGCCATAAAAATGCATGATGGCACCTGACGGCTTAGCAAGTTTTGTAGCCACGTCAAGGTACTTCTCCGCGGAAAATGGAAGGTTCATTATTAACCTGTCGGCCCTTTTTTCTAAAATCCCATAATTATGCCTAACATCACCGAAAATTGCCGTAACCCTATCCTCAACCTTATTTAGCCTAATATTTTCTTCAAGGAATTTGTAGGCCACAGGGTTTATCTCGAATGCATAAACTTTGCAACTGGGCTGCATTTTAGCAATCGTTATAGAAAAGGGACCGACACCGGCAAACATATCTGCAACGCACTCATTAGGTCTAACCTGGGATGCAACTCTCAACCTTTCGCCAGAAAGTCTCGGTGTGAAGAATACCTCCCTTACGTCGAGTCTGTATCTACACCCGTGCTCTATATGCTCCGTCAGCGTGTTTCCGGAGCCAGCTATAACCTTGTATGGTCTTGTTCTGTACTCTCCAGTCGAAGGGCCTGCCTTTAGGAGTACTGTATCCACATGCTTATGGACGAGTTTCAGCGCAGAGGCAATGTCTTTAGCGAAAGGTCTTAACCTCTCATCCAGTTCAAGGATCGCCACATTGCCTATAATGTCGAAGGATCTAGGAACAAGTTTTATGAGTTCTTCGTCCAAAGTACCCATCATGGCTTCCTTCAGTGTCTTTGGCTTGAGTACAAGTTTGTTGAAAGTAGCTTCCTGAATTTTTGCATCACCAGTTATCAGCTCTGGCAACTCGTCTGGATTTGGTGGCCGCTCAACCGGAAAGTAAACGTATTCATCGTCTGAAAATACTTTCATGGACGTTCTTAGAATCCCAAGAGTTGCAAGCCTACGCCTAACAATCTCAGCCTTGTACTTCTTAGCAACCACTGCCAACGATGTTTCGCTCATCAAGATGTGCGTAATATTCTTAGCCTTTTAGGATATAGCCATTCCTCTTTCCTTTTACCAGACCGGTCGGATGCATTTTCATTATTCCGGCCGCATATTTTTCACAATCAGATTGAAAACTTACCTTTTATGACGTTCGCCCTGCTCCGTTCCTGCTCAGTTAACTCAAAAACTCTCTTGAGCATATCTTCATATGCGTTAGATAGTTGGACGTTTCTGCGACGCATCATCCTACGGGCAGTCTCTATCGCTGATTCAAGGTAGATTTCAGTCAGTTTGGCACCCAGCATCCTCGCGTAAGCCGTGAAGGACGGAACGTCCTCCGGCACTATTCCATATAAGTGGCTAGAGACGCCTATCTTCTTCCCGCTGAATATATGCGTACCAATGGCTGCCTTTGCATGGTCGCCAACGAATATGCCAACGAACATGCTACCAGTATCGCGCAATCGTCCCCCAACGTCCATTTTTATCGTTCCATAGGTGTTCTTTAAGTCTGAGTTGGTTGTCCCGGCACCAAGATTTACCCACTCACCTATGTAGGAATGACCGATGAAACCATAATGCCTCTTGTTAGAGTATCCATGAAAGATCGATCCTTCGATCTCGCCGCCTATCCTGCAAACATCACCTATGCTACAGCCCTCTCTGATTTGTCCTCCATATATTATGCAGTTCCTTCCTATGTAGGCCGGACCGGATATTCGTGTCGGTGATTGCACATATGTGTTCTCGCCAATGTATATGGGCCCATTCCTTGTATCGAGAACCGTACCGGCCTCAAGAAAAGCATTCTCAGCTATAAATACGCTCTCCTCACTTCCGTATACCGTTACAGAAGGTTCTATCCTGCCCCTCAATTCCTTATCTTTGATTCCCCTAAGCTCGGCTGTGATTAATTTGGGGTTAAGCTCTATCAGCTCCCATGGATATTCTAACAAATGTAATTTCTCAGCATGTAATTTTTCTGTCGCAACCTTCAAGATTGTCTCCGTCACGTTCTCGGCCGAGGTCATTGCCGTTTGGATTTCTGGAAGTTCCAAAAACTCACGCCCAATACGTGCCGCTATAATCCTTCCTTTTTGTAGGACAACCGTGCCCACTTTCGAAAGCTTTTGTAGCACATTATTCAAGAACTCATTTGCTACAAGCAAGCCATTAATTAAAAGGACGTCATCATCTGTTGTTGAGAAATCGTTTACATAACTACTCGGTAACCTCTCCTTCAGAACGTCACAAAGATAGCTTCTGCAAAAAAAGATCACTTCTCCTAAACTTGCGACGTTCTTGATTATCTTTTCTCTAATAGTTGAGGTACCGACGATCAGCTCGTATACAGGCCTCGTTAACGTTAAGGGAAAGAAGTTCCGATACGCCTCATCTTCGAATATAGCTATGCGCAATTATTCCCTCACCCTAGACCCGATTTATTTGTGTAGGTAGATTATTGATAACACATGACCAATAAAAGGATTGAGACGAGCTTAAGGTATGGTTGAAGAAGGGGGTTGTCGTTGTCTTCGGACAGAATATACGTCAAGTAAATTGCAACTATCGTGCTTTTACAAGTAAGTAACTGATGCCTGACAAACTTTAACGTTTATATTTTATAAAAAATGGGATTTTCATAATATGGGTGCGATGTGTGCAAAAGCACTGACGGCGTGGCTTAAGATCTTCTCAATGCTCAAAATGGTGCCTTTTTGCGTATCCAAAATCGATGTGATAATAGAGTGGAGTTTCTCAGATAACTTCAAAACAAGTGTTTGTTAGAAGGCCCCTATAGGTGGTTGCGTTGAGGGTCTGCCTCGTCTCTCCACCATACATGTCGGCCGTCAAGTATGTTGTCGGTGTTAGCTCTCCACCGTTAGGGCTTGCTTACTTGGCTTCTATGATTAGGGATGAACACGAGGTTAAGATAATTGACTCAAATGTTCTTAACTATAGTTTTGATGATGTTAGAAGGGAAATGAAAAATTTTGATCCAGACGTCGTTGGCATAACTTCCGTGACACCGTCAATTTATGAGGCCTACAAGGTTGCTGATCTCGCTAAAAGTGTGAGGGAAGACTGCATTGTTATTATGGGCGGCCCCCATGCAACCTTTCTTCCAGATGAAGTCCTCATGGAATGTAAAAGCATCGACATTGTTGTTTTAGGTGAAGGTGAAGAAACTTTCCGAGAACTCATCAATGTGATAGACCGTGGGGATCCGCTAGAGGATGTGAAGGGCATAGCCTTTAGGAAAAACGAGAAAACATTTGTCACGAAGCCGAGACCCCTTATCAAAGATCTGGACAAAATTCCTTTCCCAAGTTTCGACATGCTACCAATGGATAAGTATGAACTCCAAGGGGTTAGATACATGTCAGTAATCAGTAGCAGGGGATGTCCGTTTAGATGTTATTTTTGCGCTTCATCACGCATTTTTGGAGGTTACTGGCGCGGCAGAAGTCCCAGAAATGTTGTCGAGGAGATTAAGCTCATACACGACAAATTCGGAGTAAAAAACATTGAGTTTGTGGATGATACCTTCACGTTAAATGAAAGAAGGGTTGAAGAAATTTGTGACGAAATTTTAAGGGAACGTCTCGATATTTCATGGGGCGCCTCCTCGAGGGTTGACTCCGTTAACAGGGAACTGGCCGAGAAAATGAGAAGAGCCGGATGTTGGGTAGTGTACTTGGGCATAGAGTCTGCGTCTCAAGAAATACTGGACGCAACAGGCAAGAGAATAACTATGAACCAAATTGCGAAAGCTGTTAGGATATTGAAAGAGGCAGGTATCAAGGTTTTAGGTTCGTTCATCTTAGGCTTTCCTGAAGAAACCATTGAAACAGCTGAACAGACGATAACTTTAGCAAAAAAACTTGACTTAGATTATGCACAATTCTCGATTTTAACACCATATCCAGGAACGCCACTTTATGAATATGCAAAACAGAACAACATGCTGCTGACGAGGGACTGGTCTAAATTCACTGCCATAGAGCCTGTAATGAAATTGAAGAATATAACCCCAACGCAGCTAAAATCCCTACTTGAGAAGGCCTATCTAACCTTCTACGTGAGGCCTAAAATGCTTTGGAGATTGTTCAGGCAAAAACAGTTTTACATCATAAAGCGCACAATTAAAGCTGTGACAAAATACCTAAGAACTCGCGTATTCTCCTTGCAACCATCGCCTTAAGCGCATTTAGAGTACCCCGTAAATCGTCAACCTTCAGCACAACCAAAGTTGGCGGGCCCGCTGGGACTCGAACCCAGGCAATACTGGCTCCGGAGGCCAGCGCCCTATCCTTGCTAGGCGACGGGCCCTCCCAAGCGCACAATCCAGAACACCTTAAGAAATACTTCTAGGTCGTTCATAAGTATGATAGAGCAATATTTGAGTTTCCTAGAATACAACCTTCCACTCAGAATCTAAACCTGATAGAAAGGTCAGTATTTTATGCTAACGGATGTCTTAACCTGTAGAGCAAACCGGAATGCTAAGTGTTAATAAAATAGCGTCTTCTTTGTTATCGTATGAAGGGTTTGTTTATAAGATCGGCCTGGGTGATTGTTTGTTCAATTTTGACAATTATGGGAGCGGGATGGGGTATAAAGTATGATTGGCCTGATTTTGTGCACGTGGATTATGGCTTCCCAGTTAAGTGGGCAACTCATACGCTGATAACGTTTACAGGCCCATCGGACCGCTGGATGGTCGAACCAACAATGCTGCTCATAGATATCGCGATATGGCAGACAATACTCATAATCGGGATAATTGTTCTTGAATTAAAAATATTCAAGAAATGAGGAGCTAGCTCTGGTTTTTATCCCTTGGGAGGTTCTTATCTTAGAATTTTTTACCGATTTAAGGAGCCCCCGATTTCATATTTGGAGAGGTTTGCCATATTTCATTCTCATCCACTTTGCAAACTTCAAGGTGCTTTAAAACTTAAAATTTACTACATTATCTAGACATTCGCGTGAAATTCATGATAATAGATGTACATTCTCATGTAGGCGAATATCCTAGGCAGTGGACTCAAGAATGGTTTGATTCCTATGCACACCTTGTAGGCGACCCCCTGAAGTCGGTTTTACAACAATTCCCTCTTGACAAAGAAAAAATTTTGAGAGATATGGATGAGGCGGGTGTTAAGATATCAGTGGTCATGGGATTCGTTCACTATTCAACATCAACCTTTGTGCCCGACGAATATGTTTACAATTTTATTAAAAACAATCCAGATAGGTTCATAGGTTTTTCTTGTGTCCAACCCGTGGATAGTAGGAACGAATTTAATGCCAAGGGCATCTTAGACTTTGAAAAAGCCGTTACCGAATACGGGTTTAGGGGCCTGAAATTTTTACCAGTCTACAACTTTTTCTTCCCCAACGACAGAAGGGCATATCCTTTTTATGAGAAAGCCTTGGAGCTGAACGTTCCTGTAATGTTCCATTCAGCAGCGGTCGGGAGTACTGCGGCGCGTATGAAATACGGCCACCCTATGTATTTGGAAGATGTTGTGATGGATTTTCCAAAATTAAAAATATGCATATCGCATATGGCATTCCCGTGGACAGAGGAGGCGCTGTTGTTAGTGCGAAAGTCACCGAACATGTACATGGATGTGAGTGCTGTAGTTAGACCAACGATCCTTACATGGAACCTCGTTAAGGCGAAGGAATACGGCGTTATGCATAAGTTGATGTTCGGTAGCGATTATCCACTGTTCGGTCCTCGGAAGAACTTAGTAGAGCTCATCAAAAGCAAAGTAAACCAAATCGCAGAGAGAGCTGGATGGCCAACGCTAACCTACGAAGAAATTGAAGGGATATTATGGAAAAACGCGGCAAGGTTCTTAGGATTGAAATTGTAAATTTCAGAAAAAATCTTCTAACCTTTTACTGACGTGTTTTCGCTCTTCTACCTTTTCTTCTGCGCCGAATATTATTCGACCATATACCCCATCAAACCCTGGAATTATCCTGATTCTGTTCTGCCTCACGGCCATTATGAGATTTACTAGCTGAGGCTCCATCACACTTTTAAGCTCCTCTTCCGATGCTTCGAACATTACCCTAAACTCGTCACCTAGGATGGATATTATCCTAGCGTACTCCTTCCAAACCCTGCCAGACGTGAGTCTGTGTTCGGATTCTAGGTCTATGCCTTCTGAGACTGCTATAAGTTCTTGGAGGGGTATAGCGTATTTAAAGCCTATAGAGCCCTCCGGTATGTAGCCTGGAGGCCTGTCCGCAAGCTCGTTAACCCTATCATCAACACCTTTTGTCAATTTTTTGCCACAAACAACACACTTGTATCCCACATTCTTAGCATCCTCTGGTGATAGAGGGCCGACGTTACAGTTTCTGTGCCCTGACCAGTGATATTTGCCGTATGCTGGCGGAACCTCTACCGTCATAACTATCCTCTTTCTGTCCTTCTTTCTAATGGCATCGGTAACCTCATCGTAAGTGAGCTTGTCCAATTCAAACACGACAGCTTCCCTTCCAAGCCTGAATGGATAAGGACTATGCGCATCACTAGCACTTACTAATGTGAGCCTGTCCAAGCTGCTGACCCTCCAGTTCATGGGAGGGTCGCTGCTAAGTCCAGTTTCTAAAGCGCAAATATCTTTAGCCCGGTCTTCATAGGCTTCCTCTAAAGAATCAACACCGCTGAAGCTCCCGAATACCGACCACCATGGTGTCCAAGCATGCGCTGGGAATATCAGGCATCTCTTTTCAGTTTCCAAGACTACATCAACAAGCTCGGCGGGCGCCATCGTAAGGACCGGCCTACCGTCAGATGCCAAGTCACCATATGTTGAGAGCCTATCTGCAAGCTGCATGGACACATCCTTCGATGGTATTAAGATGACGTGATGAATTCTTCTTGCCTTTTCTTTATATTGGTGCACAGTAGCAACCTCAGTTTGGAATATGAAGTGTACAGGGCTTTCGGAGAACCTCAATCTATAGATTCCGGTGTTGTCAATCTCCTCTAAGCGTTCGCTCAATTCCTTAAACCATCCCGGATGAAGAGCATCGCCTGTTCCCAGCAACCCTAGACCCTTTATTATGGCATATCGGGCAATCTCTTCCAGATTCATGTTCCTTGAGGTTGCACCAGAATAATAGCTGTGAATGTGTAAATCAGCATATATTCTCAAGCGCTGCCCTTCTCCAACCTGTAAGCTTCATCAATCATATTTCCCATTTCCATCGTATCATTTCCATCGTCTTGTGCGGAAGCTTGGATATCATGGACGGGTCTACGTTTCTCCATTCAAGTATCTCTTCGAAGACGTTGGATGATTCGACTTTTACACCCATGCTAAGCAACTCAGCCAGCATATCTGTCATTATGGATTCTACCTCCTCTTTTGACCTCATCCTCTTAAAGCTCCCATCAGCTATCATACCAAATGTCGCTTTAATTTCCAACCTACTCTCCTCAAGAATGCGTTTTGTGTATTTAGTCGCACCGTACTTTGTGATTAGATGCTCAAGGGTTTTTAAAACTTCGTTAAGCTTCTCATCAACAGAGAGTGTAAGGGAAATCCCAAACGCTTTTTCATAAACGATGAAATAGCCCAAATAAACTTGGATGGCTCCCTCGAAATCTGGCCTAGACCTGCTCATTCCCAACATCACGAATTCCTGTCCTTCCTTTAAAAGAAACCTTTGAAGCAACTCTGCGGGAATCGTTATCGCTAAACTATTTCCGCTTCGTCTTATCACGCCCCTAAAAACCACACTATCCTCCACCCATTCGGGCGCATCCTTCTTTTGATTTTGCGACATTTCCCCCAATTTTTAGTACGCATGTAATGCTTTAAACGTATCTCTGTAATATTTCAGTACAATTTGTTTTTCTTGGAATTTGTGGCTTTAGCCCCGAAACTTTACGAAAACCACCCCAACTATTTATATTAATGTGCCTAACTTTAACCTTAGTATGCGGGGGCACTAAACATTGGAAGAAGAGGACATAATATGGCTCCTCAGACACAAAAACAGGCGCAGGATAATCTTGGCCATAGGCGAAGCGGGCAAGATAGGCGCCACAGCCCTTCGTGATAAGTTGGGAATAAGCACCGGTTCGCTTTATTACAACTTGCGCCAACTAGGAGGGCTAGTCCAACAAGATAACAAGAGAAACTATACGCTGACCCCAGAGGGGCAGAGAGTTTACAAAGCTTTGATGGAGCGGATGGAGCCTGAAGAGTTGCTTAGTAAAGAGCCCCCCAGCAAAGTAGTTTCTGTGCTTTCGAATATATTCTTCCCGATCAGCCTTTTTACCCCTCTATATGAAAACATGGCCATGAGGATCTTCCTTCCTTTACTCTCGATCTCCGTTATTAGCGCTCTGATGATCTATGCAAAATTCGTTCCGTTCATACTTCATGTGTTGGAGAGACCACGCTTTACCGTTCTGGATTTCGGTGTAAATTTTCTCGTCAGCGTTATTATAGTCTACATCTACACAACGATCATGAGCTGGTTTGTAGCAGGTGGTGTGAAAACTTTTAGAGTAACGAGTGGGAAAGGTTCTTTGTCTCGTATAAAGGATTGGTTCAAGAGCAACTATGCGGAGCATATCAAGTTTTTATTGTGTCTGTTACTATCACTCCTACCACTCGCGATAGTGCCCGGGATCATAACAATAGATAGGCTTTTCAAGTTTAACTTAATGCCACCTCCAGGTACTGGTAACTATTTTGTAGTCAGAGATGTGCTACTGCTAATCTCACAGGGCATAACCATAATTTTGATGACCGCTGGTATATCTTACGCTAAAAACATAAAGTGGCAAAGCGCCGCGATGGTTAGCTTTTCGCTACTTTACTTTTCGTTCTTCGTAAATAAAGTTATGGGATTCGTGTGATTTTTACTTAACAGTCATTTCAACGCTTACTTCGTCCGGTATTTGTATCCTCATTATTTGGCGAAGAACTCTCTGATCACTTATGCTCATGTCTATCAATCTTCTGTAAATCCTCAATTCATGCTTACGCCAAGTCTTTGTCCCTTCGCCACATGGAGATTTCCTGACCGGAAGGACGAGCCTTTTCCTAGGTAGGGGTATTGGGCCAGAAATCTTCGTACCCGTCTTGTCCGCTATGTCTTTTATTTCCCTACAAACCCTCTCTAGCTTTTCCAAGTCCGTGCTGGTAAGCTTAACGCGTATCATCTGAGGCATCGAAGATACTGCCCCTACTCATGCTGGATTACTAAGCCTTCTGCGTTATCTCCTTGACTATGCCAGCAGCTATTGTCATACCACTATCTCTGATTGCAAACCTGCCTAACTCGGGGAACTGGGAGTACGGTTCGAGCGCCGTCGGTTGTAACGGTGCAAGCCTCACGAGCGCTATATCTCCCGTCTTGAGGAATTGCGGGTTCTTCTCTACAACCTGTCCGGTCCTTGGGTCTATCTTTGCTATCAGTTCAACGAACTTTACAGCTACTTGTGCAGTATGTATGTGCATGACTGGCGTATAGCCAACTGCTATAGCCGTCGGGTGGTATATCACCACTATCTGGCCAATGAATTCCTTCGCTACGCTACACGGATTGTCCGGATGGCTGACAACCATCCCCCTTGCAAGCTGGGATCTTTCTACACCCTTCAGGTTAAAGCCTATGTTGTCACCAGGTATTGCCTGTTGCAAAGGCTGGTGGTGCATCTCTATACTCTTGACTTCAGCCTTTATGTTAGGCGGCATGATAACAACGGTATCACCAGGTTTCAGAACACCAGTTTCAACCCTTCCTACAGGCACTGTTCCTACACCCTTAATGGAGTAAACTGCCTGTATCGGTATCCTCAAAGGCTTGTCAATTGGTTTCGGTGGCTCTTGGAACGTGTCCAAGGCCTCTATTAAGGTTGGCCCGTTGTACCACGGAAGGTTTTTGCTTCTTTCTACGAGGTTATCGCCCAACCATCCAGAGATAGGTACGAAGTGTATCTTTGAGACGTCGTAGCCGACACGCTTTAACAGGTCCTGCACACCTTGTTTTACTTCATTGTATCTTTCTTGGGACCAGTTAACCGTGCTATCGTCCATCTTGTTGATTGCGACAACCAGTTGCCTTATGCCCAGCATGAATGCTAGGAAGGCATGTTCCCTTGTCTGTCCACCGGGCGCTATTCCTACCTCATATTCGCCCTTCTTTGCAGAAACTACCAAAATTGCAGCATCCGCTTGGCTTGCTCCGGTTATCATGTTTTTCACGAAGTCCCTGTGGCCGGGAGCGTCAATCAGTGTGAAATAGTATTTTTTGGTCTCGAATTTCTGGAACGCAAGGTCTATTGTTAGCCCCCTTTCTCGCTCTTCTTTAACCCTGTCGAGTATCCATGCATACTTAAACGTCTCCTTTCTAAGTTTTTTCGCCTCTTCCTCGTACATCTGAATTGTTCTCTCGTCAACGGCGCCCAGTTTATACAGTAGATGACCCATCGTTGTTGACTTTCCATGGTCCACATGCCCTATGACTACCAAGTTTAGGTGTGGTTTGGTAGACATCCTACTTCCACCGCTTACTATTTACGTTCAACGTTTTTGGATTGGGTATATATAAGCTTGTAGGGGCCTTTTTCTAAAACTTTTTATGTTTGATATCGCGGTTTCTTACCTTGACGCCAAGGCTATTCTCTCTAATTCAAGCTTCTTCTTTATGGCATAACTCTTGCTATCGTTCTGTGAGGCTAGTATTATTTCGTCGGCTAAACACTCGTCCACGGTTTTCCTGCTCCTGAAACTGGCTTCGCGGGCGGCCGTTGTTATATACCTGAGCGCTAAGTCCAACCTTCTCTGGGGGGATATATCAACCGCCTTGAAGTACACTATCCCTCCGTAGCTGAGTCTCGTTACGTCTTCTCTTGGTGCGGCATTCTCGAGCGCCCTCACCAAAACCTCTACAGGATTTGCTCCGGTTCTCAAATGTATTATTTCAAGAGCATTACGCACGATTTTAAGGGCTTTAGATTTCTTTCCACCGTTCCTCCCAGGCCTCATAAGCATGTTTGCAAGACGTTCGATTATGCTGACGTTAGCTTTTCCAAACCTCCTATGTTCGTGTCTTCCACCAGAGTGTACCATCGGTTTAAGGCAAATATAGCGCTGTAGACCGGGGTCCTTTATCTCGATACCATCCGTACTCCATTTATCGAATATCTTGAAACTTACCAAAAACGTCACCTCTTAGGCTTTTTGACCTTGCCGGTAACTAACAGGTTAAGCGGAACGCCGTTCACCAACTCTACCTTGTATCTAACGCCCGGGAGGTCGCCATAGCTTTTGCCCATGGAGCCACCTATACCGCTGATTATCACCTCATCGTGCTCATCAACGACGTTTAGGGCACCGTCACCTGGTAAGAAGGCCGTAACGACCTTACCATTCTTAATCAATTGAACCCTGACAGCCTTTCTAACGGCTGAGTTCGGCTGCCTAGATTCTATCCCAATCTTCTGCAGAACTATACCACGGGCCATGGGTGCACCCTCGAGCGGGTCAGTCTTCAGCTTAAGCTGGAGCATTCTGATTCGGTACTTTCGCTGACTCCACCTAAACTTCTTCCTGTTTTGGATGAGTTTCCTCGCTGCAAATAGCCCATTACCCATGGCCCATCCTCGGCTAAAAATGGGGTTCTGGTAAGCAACTTAAAAACCCTTCTCTTTTCTCGGGCTATTTGAGTATTAAATTGAGTTTTGATCCAAGATTATTAAAGTAGAGCCGCGATAGCGTAAGATTTACTGAATAGTAACGTGGTCTATGCTATAGTGTCTCTTGGCTAAAAGCCTGACCAGCTCTATAGTCTTGCCGTTCTTGCCGATGGCAAGCCCCTTGTCCTTTGGATCTACTGAGGCTATTGCTATCTTCCTACCGTCGGGTCTCAAAGCTATTCTGACTGGCCCAGAAAGTTTAGCCGGCATGAGGGCATTCTTGACAAAATTACTGGGGTCCTCTGAAAGCTCAATTACTTTGACGCGCTTCTTGATTATCCTAGAGAATTCTTGTATTTTGCTACCACCCTTACTCAAGACCTTCTTCAGGTCACCTTCCCTTACAACGAATACCACCAAGTCACCGCTCTCGACACAATCTACAGCCGCTACGCCGGTTGCTGCCTCAAACAAAGATATGTATTTCATCTCTTTTTCTGTAAGTTTGAATCCTTCACTCAACTTCTGGTACAACCTCCTCGAGTATGTTTGAACTGCCAGGATCCAAGACGGAAAGCGTTGATACCCTGAATGGTTTTCCGAGAACATAGCCAATTTCGTTTGAGCTCAGCTCCGTCTTTATCACAGGCACACCTACCATCTTAGAGGCCATGTAAATCCTCTTCTCAATATTCGGCGGACAGTTCTTTGCCAGTAAAACAAGTTTTGATTTACCGTTTAGTAGCGATAGATAAGATTGTCTGAAACCTAGGATGACTTTCCCTGTCCTGTTTATTATCTCAAGTTCTTTCCTTATGTTCATTCTTATCACCGACCTCGTTATTCGACTGGTTAGCTTGATGCACCATCAGCAACGATACCATGCCCGTACCCACCGGTATCTCCTTTCCCATAAGTATCCTTTCAACGTTACCTTTCAAGTAATCCACCTCACCTCTGGTCGCTGCATCAAGCAGTACTTGAACGCTTATTTCAAAGGCCGCCCTAGCAAGTACGCTCTCTTTTAGCTTAATCACACCATGCCTACCTACCTGCCTTACGCTACCACTGACTGTCATCATATCTGCCAAGAGTATAAGATGCCTAATGTCGACGTCTAATCCTTGCTCGCGTAGCACGTTCTTCGCCTCGTTTATTATCGCGTTCCTTGCAGCCTCTATTCCTAAGACTTCTGCAATCTCATGTATGTCGTTCGTAATAACCCTAGTGGCATCAACACCAGGCACCTTTACAACCTCTCTTAGGTTTGAGCCCTCCGTTAGTATTACGTACTCATCATTTTCCTGTACAACCAGAGCTTTCGTTATTTTCTTAATTCCCTTGACCGTCATTTTGTCGTCCATCAGTATTTTGTCTCTAATCTTCTCGAGCGCTTGTACGCTGTCCTCGGATGGCTTTAAGATGACGATATTCGTGTCCTTCACTTCTGGCTTGTAAGCTTTCAGGGCATTTTTCACGTCACTTAGAGTGACACCCCTTTCATGCATCGCATCCGTGTCTAACGTAACGGTTAGAATACCGCGCTTATAGTTTATAACCACTTCGGAAACTATTTCTTTGAGAGCCGTGTGTTGTATTTGGTTTGCGATTTTTTGCGCTTTGGCCTTATCTTTTGCGAATTCCTTCTGGAGATATATTCTCATTATAGGTGTGGAGGGGACCTTACGGGCGTCGACTATCTCAATTAACCTTGGCAAACCAAGCAGTATGCTTTGTTCCCTAACACCCGCAAAGTGGAACGTCCTAAGTGTAAGCTGGGTTCCCGGTTCACCTATTGACTGAGCTGTCACGACCCCTACGGCATCACCGGGTTCTACTCTAGAATTCAAATAAACCCTATATGCTTCTTCAAAGGAGTTATCAACTACACGTTCTGAAGCTTTCGCTTTTATGAGTTCGTTCGCCAACTCTTCAACAATCTTTTCAGGCATGAGTTTCTTGTACCATTCAGACTTTGACATTATATACTCGTTGGAGGCGGGCTTGTCTGCTGGCAAGCTCTTCATGAACTTTTCTATGATCAGAGTCGGGTTAACTGGCTGTCCATGTTCACTCTTAGCAGGGTCAACACCGTCCTCACCGTACTGGAATTGTATTATTCTCTTTTCGTCCGTTGTCCTTACCGTGCCGTCGTACTCAACGTACAGCGATTCTAGAGCGTTTATCAATCTACGCTGCATGTAACCGCTTTGCTGGGTTCTCACCGCCGTGTCAACAAGACCGTCCCTTCCACCCACCATATGGAAGAAGAATTCTAGCGGGTCTAAGCCGTTCATGAACGAGTTATAAACAAAGCCTCTAGCCCTAGGTGACAGATCTTTTGGCTTAAAGAATGTTAGAACCCTGTCCATGTATCCTCTCTTGATCCTTTCCCTCCTAACCGCCTGTTGACCGACGACAGCTATCATTTGGTCGATGTTAAGTGATGTGCCCCTCGCTCCAGTCTTTATCATTATCAGAGCATTATTCGATGGAGGTATGCTTTGCCTCACAATCTTGCCTGCAGTATCCCTAGTCTTTGAAAGTAACGATAAGATTACAGATTCGAATGATTGTTCAGGCGTCTCGCCTGGATAAACAGGAGCTTTACCCTTTTCATAGTCCGCTTTAAGTTTATTGAATTCTTCATCCATCTTTACAAAAAGTTTGGATATTTCTCGGTAAATTTCAGCTGGCACCGTTAGGTCATCTATGGTGAAAGTGAAGCCCCTTATACGCAGATAGGTGTTAGCAAGCCTCACTACTCTGTCTAAGAATTCCCTAGCTACATCAGGCCCGTAGTCTCTTACTAACCTATGTATTATGTTGTTTGCTTTCTCTACGCCTATGCCACCTTTATCTATCACACCTTTTATGAGCTTACCATCCTGTATTATGACTGGTTCCTCGGGCATAAAGGTAGATCTGAATTTGTGACTAAAGTCCTTTGGAAGTAATAGGCTGAATACCTGCTTGCCACTCCATAACGGTTGCGGCGTAGTTACCACTGGCTCTGGTAGCTCACCGTCATACCCTATCGCTGAGAGCAAATAGGACAGCTCTTTTAGGCTGAGCAAAGTATCATCCTTTGTCAACAAGTAGGTAGCTGTGAGGAAGTCTCTAATGGCTCCGATTATGGGCGTACCGTGGCGCGGAGATATTATATTATTCTGTACTAAAAGTAGTATTCGAGCTTCGGTTTGGGCTTCTTCGCTCTGTGGAACGTGTAGGTTCATCTCGTCACCGTCGAAGTCCGCGTTATATGGTGTGCAAACCGCAAGATTGAGACGGAATGTCTTGTAAGGAAGGACCTTTACTATATGGGCCATTATTGACATTCTATGAAGCGAAGGCTGCCTGTTGAACAACACAATATCTCCGTCGATGAGGTGCCGCTCGACTATGTAGCCAGGCTCTAGAGCATTTGCCAGCTCGTTTAAATCGTGCGCAAGTTTTAGCCTTATGGTCTTACCATCCGGCCTGATTATGTACTTGGCGCCCGGATACTTATCCGGACCGTTCCTTACATATTCCCTTAATCTTTCAATGTTCCATACAGTAACTTTTTCTGGTACGGTAAGTTGCATCGCTATTTCTATGGGAACTCCGACCTCGTTTATTCCAATGTTGGGATCTGGGGATATGACAGTTCTGGCGGAGAAGTCGACCCTCTTGCCGGAAAGGTTTAACCTGAACCTGCCTTCCTTGCCTTTCAATCTCTGCGCCAATGTCTTTAGTACGCGGCCGGACCTATGAACAGACGGCGATATTCCGACCGCCTCATTATTAATGTAAGTTGTTACATGATACTGGAGAAGGTCTGACAATTCCATTATGACTGGTGATGGAGACCCGGCGGCTATGTTTTCTCTAAGCCTTTGAGCAACCCTGAGTATGTCTACCAACTTGTGGGTCAGGTCATCTTCTGACCTGAAACCCGATTCAAGCGTGATGGATGGCCTTACATAAACAGGCGGTACGGGTAAGACCGTTAGTACCATCCACTCTGGTCTTGCGCTCTTAGGATCTATGTCCAGCAACACTAGGTCGTCGTCAGGTATTCTCTCTAGCCTAGCTCTGACAACGTTTGCTGGAAGTCTTACAAGCTCCGACTCCGCCGCTTCTATAAACGTCGTCGGCTTCTCCAATTCGATCTTTAGCTGCTTCTCGCCGCAGTGCGGACAAGTCTGTGTCGATGTGGCCTTCTGTATTACTTTGAAGTAAATATGCCTGTATGGTCTCCCGGACTGTTTCTCCTTTTCTAACTCTTCTTTAAAGCTCTTTATCTCTTCATCGTTTAAAAGTATCCTACCACATGACCTGCAGGTTGCTTTTAGGAGCGTATGTATAGTTTTGACAAAGCCAACGTGTATAACGGGAACCGGTAATTCTATGTGTCCGAAGTGCCCTGGACATCCAAGGTAAGTGTTACCGCACGTCTTACAACGTTGGCCGGGCTCTAGGGTCCCCAACCTTGGATCCATTACACCCGTGGGTATCGGAAGACCGTCATCGCCGTATGTATCGGGGTTTTGTATTTCAGCTACGGACATTCTCCTGATGAGGTCGGGCGAAAGTATGCCAAACTTTATAGCGGCCACAGAACCCCTGTAGGACATACTACACCAACTCCTCCAATTTCACTTTTGGATAAATACACATGCTTAACAACTCGTTCAGTAGAAGGTAGAACGCATACGACATAACGACGGGCTTTATGCTTGCCTCCTTTCCGCACACTTTGCATACAAAACGCTCTTGTTTGAGGTCGTAGTAGGCAGGTAAGCCACATTTTTCACAGAAGTATGCGGTGTATTTGTCGGATTGCTCGAGTAATCTATCCAAAAGCAAGTAGGCAGCTCCATGTGCGACTAGGCAGTCACGCTCCATCTCTCCAAACTTCAAACCACCACCCCTAGCCCTTCCCTCAGTCGGCTGCCGAGTCAATAGCTGCACCTGTCCACGTGCTCTCGCGTGTATTTTATCCCTGACGAGGTGGTGTAATCTCTGATAGTAAACCACACCGATAAAGATTTCAGCTTCAAACTTCTTACCAGTCAAGCCATCATACATCACAGATGTCCCTGAGCTCTTGAAACCTAAAGCCTCAAGTTCTGCCCTTAATTCCTCAAGCTTCTTTCCAAGGAAGGGCGTTCCATCAACTGGTTCAGCCTTTATAGCGGCGACCTTTCCTGCTATACTCTCGATAAGTTGACCGATTGTCATTCTCGAGGGGAATGCATGCGGGTTTATTATCAGATCGGGCACTATACCATCCTCAGTGTATGGCATATCCTCTTGCGGGAAGAGCATACCAACGACGCCCTTCTGTCCGTGCCTCGATGAAAACTTGTCACCTATCTCAACAAAGCACGTGGTCCTTACCCTTGCCTTTACAAGCTTGTTACCCTCATCCGTCCTAGTTATGAATATTTGGTCGACGACGCCGCTCTCAGATTGCCTAACAACTTCGGATGCATCCCTCCAAACCATTTCCCTTGCCGGTGCACGCGTGTATTCCTCCATGAACCTCGGCGGGCTTATGACACCAACTATTACCATATTCCCGCTCACGTCGGCCTCTATATGGGCTAGACCGTCCGCGTCCAATATTCTGTAGTATTGCTCACCCTTATAGCCTCTTACGCTGGGTTCGGGTATACCAAATTTATCCTTCTGACCACCAAGGTATTGTCTCGATTCTACCTCATACGTTCTGTAACTTAAGGAAAGACCTAACCCTCTCTCTACGGACGATTTATTGAGTACGACGGCATCTTCCATGTTGTAGCCCTGAGCTGACAGTATCGCGACCACCATATTCTGGCCTATCGGTCTATTGTTAAGGCCTATCAAATCTACGGATCTTGTCGTAACGAGGGGCTTCTGGGGATAGACCAACAGGTGCATCCTAGAGTCCGTTCTTATCTCGTAATTCGAGGCAAAGAAGCCTAAGGCCTGCTTTCCCATAGCACACTCATAAACGTTCCTTGGAGACTGGTTGTGTTGAGCGTACGGAATTATTGATGCAACGATGCCTAACATCAAGTAAGGAGATATCTCCATATGAGTATGCTCAGGCGTTACAGCGTCCGGCGTTAATGCGACAAACGCATTCTCCTCTTCCTCCGCATCCAAGAATTCGATGATGCCCATTGACACGAGGTCTCTGAACCTAGATATTCTATTCTTTATAGCCTCTACATGATTGCGGTTTAGTCTCGGCACACCTTTTTCGACAATTATTAACGGTCTTCTAACCCTACCCTCATCGGTATTTATCCAGACCTCTTGCACGTGTTTGTAATTATAAAGCGCAACATTCACGTTATTGTTTATCTCACCATTCCTTCTCAGGTTTCTGAGATCTGTGACGAGTTCCTGCCCATTGGGATGGAAGCCCACCAACAAACCATCAACGAATACCTTCGCAGGCAAGAATTTTTTCCTGTTTATGGCTTCGCTTAAGGGCATAACACCAAGTGTATAGAGTTTGTCCAAAACTTCGCGCTTATTCATGGGGAATGAGAACTCTGCCGATAGAGCTAGGTTCTTGACAAGACCACAGTTACTACCTTCAGGCGTCTCGGCAGGACATATCCTACCCCAATGTGTTCCGTGGAGGTCTCTTGCCTCAAAATGCGGCTGGCTTCTACTCAAAGGTGACTGCACCCTTCTCAGATGACTCAATGTCGCCAAGTAGTTGGTCCTGTTCAACAACTGTGTCACACCAACCCTACCACCGGGCCAGTTTCCGGTTGCAAAGGCATGCTTAACGAAGTCGGCAACTATTCCTGGCCTGACAAACGTTGATATCGATGTCGGCTGTCTTATGGTTAGCAACTTTTCCAGCTGATACCTTATATCCCTTATGAGCTTCAGGAATGCCATCCTATACAGCTCCATTAACAGGGGCGTTGCGAGCTTCACACGTTTGTTGGCATAATGGTCCTTATCACTGGGCTTCCTAAGACCCAAACTGGTCTCGAGTACCCTGCCCATCATGTCGCATAAGAATATTGCCTTAAGATATCTCGATGCTTTATCCGTCCCGATATGCGGTAGCAGAACGTTGTCTATCAGCTGCTCAGCCCTTTGCACCCTATACTCTTCAGCATATCCAAATGCTATCTTGTTGCCTATGTACTTCAGGGCATCCTCGACGGTCTCTATTCCTTCTGCTTCCTTGAAGGGGAGCTCCAGCAGTTCTTGGACTTCCTTCACCGGTGATACGAAGTTTACGATCTCTCTGTCGTTTGTCATACCCAATGCTCTGAGAAGGATTATGATGGGTATGCCTTTGTAGATTCTTGAGAAGAAAACCCTTATCGGGCCACCCTCTCTGTATGTAACCTCGACTTTAGCCTGTCTGCCAAACGCAGAAGATAGCACGACAGCGGAGTATTGTGGCTTACCGCCAACGTCCTTTTCCGTTACGAGTATCTTGTTAGGTGCTAGATCCTCTATAGCAACTATTACACGCTCCGAGCCGTTGATTATGAAATAACCCCCTGGGTCCATCGGGTCTTCGCCTATAGCCAATAGCTCCTCGTGGGTCATCTTTGATAATGGGCATATGTCGCTCTTTACCATCACCGGTATTATTCCAACCTCTACATTTTCCGACGACAGAAGCCTACCGTCTAAATACAAATTCATCTTAGCGTATAACGGTGCCGCGTACGTAAGCTTCCTAAGCCTACATTCGGCAGGCGTTATGTTGTCGTTAATTGTTCCGTCTATTTCGATAATGCGTGGTTTGCCTATTTCTATCGTCCCAAACTTGAAGGTCAGCGTTCCGTGCTTCGTCTTAATTTCCTGAACTTCTAAAGAGTTGACAAGGTCTTGGAGACCCTTTCTAACAAAATAGTTGTATGATCTGATTTGGTGCTGAACCAATCCTTCTTCTTCTATGAAACTCCTAGCGACGTACCAAAGATCTTCTACGGTAAGCTTGTGGTCTTTCTCTTTCTGCATCTCTCACTCCCTCACAACCAGTCTATAATAGACAGACCTTCCAGCAGTTTCGGTCTGTCTTATAATCCTTATTACATCACCCGGCTTTGCGCCTATTTCCCTAACGATTGGGTCCGAGGCCAGAATGTAGGGAAGCTGTTGAGGGGTTATGCGGTATTTCTTTAACAGTTCCTCCACCTCTTCCTTTGTCATTATTTCATGTTTTGGAACTAAAACGTGTTTAGTAGGTGAAAATGTTTGGGTTTTTTCTTGTTCTGAGGGTTTAGTCTTATCGGTCATCTATGATGCTCCTCCAGAGATGGACAAATCAATTATCAAATCTAAGTTTGGAAACTAGCTTAGGTTATTAATAAATCTTCAATAGCATGTCCCAACAGTTATTAGAGTTTTTGCGTCTAATCCCGTCCTTTTAACTTATTTAAGGCAAATTCGAGGCGCGCCCTTTTATTTCGCGCCCATCTTTTTTCTTCCTCGAGGTCCATCATGCTATCTTCCACGGCGCGCTTTACCAACTCTGGGTTGGCTGAGCCGATCGTTGTGTAGGAGTACACAACCCTTATTGGTTCCATTAGTTTCATAACATCCTCGAGGGTTAGGGGAGCTTCTATGTTAAATTCTGCTTTAGTTTTTTGGAGCGAGGCTTCATTGAGGCCCCCCTCATACATAAGCTTGCTGATCCTACCTGCGAATGCATGGGCATTGCGGAAAGGCACACCGTATTTTAAGGAGAGATGATTTGCAACCTCCACGATGCCCGTCGGCGGGCTACATGCGGCCATACATCTATCCTCATTGACTTTTAGGTTTGGTATGAGTTTTGTCATTACATGTAAAGTTTCTTCCATAATTTCAAATGCCTGCCATAATTTTGGAGTTATCTGCTGGAGATCAAGGTTGTAACCACTAACCTGCCTTGTACCCATCATGACGACAGATGTTAATAGCCCCAATAACTCTGAGACTTTTGTCCTTGCTATTTCCGCGACCACAGGGTTACGCTTCTGGGGCATGATGCTACTTGTAGCCGAGAACTCTTCGGGGAACTCTATAAGACCAAACTCTTCCGAGCTAAAGACCACCAACTCTTCGGATAAGGATGACAATATGAGAGCGATAATACTTAAGCACGAGAGTGCCTCTATTATAAAGTCTCTTGATGTCGTGGACTCGAGTGCATTTTGACTTACCTTACTGAAACCCAGAAGCGAGGACGCATACTCTCTATCCAAAGGCACGCTGGTTCCCGCGACTGCTGCCGAGCCAAGTGGTGATTCATCGACCAATTCGTAAACCATTTTTACATGTTGGAGTGCCTTAAGAAGCCTGATCGCATAAGAGTGCATGACGAATCCAAATGTTGCTGGTGCGGCCCTCTGCAAATGCGTATAGACGGGAAATATCGTCCCGGATTCTTCCAATGCTTTTCTCAACAGAGCTTCGCAGAACGTTATACAACATTCATGAAAGTTCAAAAGCCTCTCCTTAAGTCTGAGCTTTATTGCCGTGACGACTGCGTCGTTTCTGCTCTTACCGAGAGCAAGCGATGCACCGATTTGAGGTACGTATTTTGTTAATTCGGCTTCAATCACCATATGCACATCCTCATATCTTGGATCATCCAGACTTGGCGGTTTTGTTAACATCTCTTGGAGATATCTTTCAGCTTTCTCAGCAAGGTCCGAGGGTATTACACCTATTTTCTCCAGAAGCTTCACATGCGTTATGTTTACCAAGATAACACTTTCCAGTATCTCCTTATCAAAGTGAAGTGATGAAATGTACTTGGCTGCATCTATGTCAAACTCACGTTCGATTCTACCTTTTCTGTGCAATGCAGGCCACCCTCATTGAATACTGGCAGTTTCATAGCAAGGTCGTGAGTACTTCTAAAAAAGGCTTGTGTGATGGGCACTTACTCATCAGGTTTGGTCAATAGATGCGAGTTCGAGTATGCAATTCTTGTAAACTTCTGCTGCGGTTAAAATATCCTTTATGGGGATTCTCTCCAACGTAGTGTGTGCCAGAAGGGAGTCTCCAGGCCCATAGGCCGCTATATCCGGTGATATTTTGTAGATTACGTTCATATCGCTCGTCCCGGTCTTCATTACGGCCTTCGGCTTCATACCCATTTTCAACATGCTCCTAATCAAAGACCTAGGGACTGGGCTGGACAGGCTAACCTTGACAGGCTCTGTCCTTTCTAGGACTGAAAGTTCGCAACCATGTTCCAAACATAGCTCTTCAAGTTTGCTCAATATTTGCTTCGAAAACATATTACACGGAATCCTTATGTTGATAACGGCCTTCACGAACTCTGGAAGTTTCGTCGGCCAATCTCCGGCCTCTAAAACAGTTATGCATGCCGAAGTCTCGTCATAACCTCTGCCCGAGAAGTTGCGCTTAATTTCTTCCCAAAGGGCGAAGAACTTATCGAGTGCTGATTCCCCCATATATGGTGCGCTACTGTGACCACCGCTTGCTGATACGTTAACTCTAACCGTTAGGCTCCCTCTATAACCTATTGCAACACCGGTAGTCCCAGTAGGTTCGCCAATTATTATGTGGTCGGCCTTGAAGCCAGAATTTACTAAATAATTTGCACCCTTGCCTTCCCTTTCCTCATCGACAAGACATGCTACAACGACTCTAACACCCTTAACGCTGTCTTTAGCCTTGGCAGCGCCTAGGAGCATTGCCATAAGAGGTCCCTTAGCATCGACGGCACCTCTGCCCCAGACCTCATCGTTTGAAACTTTTACCTCAAGCCTACCTGGGACTGTATCCATGTGGCCGGCAAGCAGGATAGTTTTTCCGGAGCCGTATTCTGCGATAAAATTGCCTACCTTGTCCACGCCGTAATTTTCGTAACCCAGACGTGAGCATATATCTTGGAGCGGTTCATGTAGCTTCCACTCTTCGCCAGAAGGTGTGTAAATATCTAAAATCCGAAGGAACATATCCCTTACTTCGTTAACAGACATCATGCTTCGGAACCTCCCTTTCGTGTTTCCAGGCTGACAAAACCTCTTTGATGGTTTCTGAGCAGAATTTTATATCCTCATCGGTTATCAAGTAGGGAGGTAGCAGTCTTAAAACCGAAGTTCCAGCCTTTAGGCACAACAAACCCTTCATCTGCAATTCGCGTATGACCTCATCCGGAGGAAATCTTAACTCTATCCCTAGCATAAGTCCCTTCCCCTTGACGCCACGTGCTACATGGGCGCAACACTCCACTACCTTTTTCAGCTCTGTAGACAACTTTTCTCCCGAGAGCGAGGCCTTTAATGGGACGGAGTCGCCAATCAAAGCATCTATGCCCCCTGAGATTGCGGCCAACGCTAATGGATTTCCACCATGCGTAGAGCCGTGCTCACCTTCACGTAATCTCTCACCTATTGATGTTTTAACCGCCACTACGCTTACTGGGAAGCCCCCACCTATTGACTTACCCGCGACCATTATATCGGGCCTTATATTCAAGTGCTCATGTGCCCAGATCTTACCAGTCCTACCAAAACCAGCCTGAACCTCGTCAACTATGAGAAATGCTCCAGCCTTCTCGCAGGCCTCCATCAAAGCCTTTGCAAATTCTTGCGTAGCAGGGGTTAAGCCACCCTCGCCTTGGACAGGTTCGAACAACACAGCGGCAACGCTTTCGTCGACCTCTGATGTTATTGCATCAACGTCGTTGTAAGGGACGAATCTCGTCTCCCATGGGAATGGATCGTAACCTTCTCTGTACTTCGGGTTCCAAGTGACCGATAGGGCACCCATCGTTCTCCCATGAAAAGAGTTCCTGAATGCTATGAAGCGCTTCCTTCCAGTCACCTTACGTGCGATCTTCATGGCAAGCTCAACAGCCTCGCTCCCACTGTTCAGAAAGAACACATAGTCCATATCGCTCGGAAGTATCTTCGAAAGCTTCGACAAAGCCTCGTCGGCGATGTCTGTCTGGAAAGCTGGTGTAGCCGTCATGATGAGTTCCATCTGACGCTTTATACTCTCCACCACCTTTGGATTCCTATGGCCAAGAAAAGCAACACCGTGCCCCGTGTGACAGTCCAAGTACCTCCTCCCTACTTCATCCCATACATACTGTCCATAAGCCCTTGATAGCCTAAGGAGCCGTGGCTTGGCAAACGGAATTATCTTCAAACTCATCTTTTTAACACTTCTACCGTCGAGGATACTATTTTGCGAGGTAGATCGTAGCCGGTAACCCTAACCGTGTTCTTGAACTCAACCACAGCGTTCACTTCGGATACCAATATCCTGCCGTCTTCGTCCTCCATCAAGTCAACACCCAAAACACCACCGCCCATCGCTTCGCCTGCCTTTATGACTAATTCCTTAGTACTCTCGTCCAAGTTGGCTGGCTCTGCCCTCGCGCCAAGCGCCGTGTTCGTCTTCCAATTCTGACTTACTCTGTAGATGGCAACGGGAACTTCTCCCCACACATAGTAAGCTCTTATGTCCCTTCCAGGCTTTCTGATGAACTCTTGGATGTAGTGTATCTGAAAGTGTGGCGAGGGCATGTTTTCCCTAAAATCCAGTATATCTAGTAACGAGGACTCGTCATCGGCCTTAGCTATCATCCGACCCCAGCTCCCATATATCGGCTTTACCACGACAGGATACCCTATCATCTTTGCAGCCTCAAGCGCCCTTACCTTGTCGAAAGCTATCATCGTCCTTGGCACGGGCACACCTTTATTTGCGAGTACCATCGTTGTAAACATCTTATCGCCACAGTTCCTTATTATCTCGAAGTCATTCACAACTGTGACTCCTTGATTCCGTAACGTAAGCGAAGAGGCCAGAGCCCTGTAGAAGCTTACACATCTTTCGAAGACTACATCGAGTCCTTTGTTGTTAGGTTCGGTAAGGTGGAAAACAGATTCTGGGACGTGGATGAGTTCAAGTGTGTAACCTAAATCCTTGACGGCATACGCGAGGGCTTTCTCTTCCCATCTCATGATGTCGTATGCCAGTCCAACCCTCAATAGAGTTTCACTGTCCCCAGTCTTCTGCTATCTCCTCGGCCAGCTTTAACTCGAACTTTCCTTCGTTTATAACAAGCTCTAGGTGGGCACCGCACTCTTCATGCTCGAAGAGCTCGCCCGGTAAGGAGTCTTCGGGTATGTCCAACTTACCGCCACATATCGGACACGTAACCTTTACCATACTTCTAACCCCGCAGTGTTGCTACATTTTTCGTAGCAAAAGTTGTATAAATGTTTTAATTTTTATGTAATGAGGCCAGTATTTCGGACTAAAAATACGATATTCGGATATATTTTCGACATAAAGCGTAATTGGATTCTACAATTGCTGAAAGTCGCGCATACTTACTACCGTACCGTGCTCGTGCTCGAGTACGGAGAGGGGTTCTTCGACGAGACCCGAGCATATTATACAGCGCTCAACGCCCGCCTCGACGGCTTCGGCCGCCAACATCACCTTTCTGTTCATGCCAGCACCTATTTTGGGCAGAAGTTCACGCGCTTCCCGGGGTGTTATCTCGCGTATAAGCTGTCCGTCTAAAATCAGACCCTCCACGTCCGTCAGTATCACTAGGACTTCAGCCCTCAAAGCCCTTGCTATCGCCGCGGCGGCTTGGTCACCGTCAACGTTTAAGAGCTCCCCCTCGGTGCCCAACGCAACTGGCGATATGACAACAACATACCCCTGTTCTACGAGTAACCGAGGTAGCTCTTCATTCACGGAAATTATTGTCCCGGTATAACCACCGTCTATAATCCTCTTTCTTCCGCGCTCATCAACCACTACTATTTTCTTCTTCCTCTCAGCCTTCAATACACCCGCATCAACGCCACTTATTCCAACAGTTCTGACCCCTCGCTTTTCAAGATACGAAACTATCTCCTTGTTAAGCTTACCCGACATCACCATATTGTAGACGTCCATTTCATTCTCGTCGGTGTATCTGCTTCTTATGCCCTGTGGCGATGTAACGAATTTAGGTTCTATGCCCATCCTCTTGGAGTATTCTGAGACTATATCGCCGCCGCCATGCACAAAAATTATGCCCCTGTTCGCCCTCAGAGCTATGCTATCTAAGATCTTGTCCCTATTCTGCATCAGAGCTCTTCCGCCAGCCTTAACCACTATCATGTTTCTCGCAAGCTCATGAAAATGCTGCTGTCAATTATACATTTCCCTAACCTACACATTCGGAAATTCGTCAATATTATCGCTCATTACACCAAGACTTATAAATTTCTAGCGATAACGCATACATACTACAGTATAACAGCGGTGAGTCGCGTGTTAAAAAACAAAGTCAAGCAGTTATTATATGATGGTAAGGTGGCCATAGGTGCTTGGGTTTCGATTAATAGCATAGACGTTGTTGAAGCTTTATCCAAGGTTGGTCTTGATTGGCTTTTATTCGATATGGAGCACGGTTCTTTGGAGGTAAATGACGTTCAAAGACTTTTGCCTGCAACTAATGGCACAGACACCATCCCACTTGTTAGGGTTCCGTGGAACGATTTCGTGACCATCAAAAGAGTTTTGGACGTGGGCGCATACGGCGTCATGGTTCCATGGGTTAACACGCGTGAAGAGGCCGAGGCGGTTATCAAAGCCGTGATGTATCCGCCAAAAGGTATTAGAGGTTTTGGTCCTAGAAGGGCCGTATATTATGGGCTAGAGTCTAACACCGAGTATTTTAATAGAATTGGTGATGAGATGCTTGTGATCGTTCAAATTGAGACAGAGGACGCGATCAATAATATCGACGAAATACTTTCGGTCAAGGGCATCGATGTAGCATTCATAGGACCGTACGATTTATCCGCAAATTTGGGAGTGTTTGGGGACGTTGAACACCCAAAGTTTAAGTCAGCTATCGAGAAAGTTTTGAATTCGTGTAAAAGAAAAGGTGTTGCGCCTGGGATGGCTGCGCTTTCCGTTGAGGATGCTGTGGAGGCCATCAAGAGGGGCTTTAAGTTCGTATCGATAGGTTACGATATATTCGATTTGGCAAAGACCTACCGTTCCAATGTTGATAAGGTAAGGCGTTACTTAAGTTTCCTTACGTAGTTCACCAACGTCCCTATCTTTTCGATGTAGATTTCTACCCTGTCACCATCTTTGAGCTGAACATCTTTTCCCGGAATTATGCCCGTACCCGTTGATACTAGCGTCCCAGAGGGTATTACATTATCTCTCAGCAAGTATGCAACTATAGTTTCCAACCTCTTCTTCATCTTTGAGGTGTTCGTTTCGCCATAGAACACTACTTCACCATCCCTTAAAATCCTCATTTTTATGGTGAGGTTATGCGGATCCGGAATTTCGTCGGAGGTTATTACGAACGGACCGAAAGAAAAACAGCCTTTATAGATTTTTGCTTGTGGTAAGTACAGAGGGTTCTGAGCTTCGATGTCGCGTGCCGTCACGTCGTTACATACAGTATAGCCAAGGATCGACCCATCTGAGTCTAACACGATGCCGAGTTCAGGTTCGGGCAACGTCCAAGCAGAATCGCTTCGGATGTTGATGAAATCTTCATGCCCTACGGAGCGCTTTCCACCGGCATCTTTGAAGAATAGCTCAGGTCTCTCGGATACATAAGCTATCTCATAAATGCTCTCACCTTTGATCATCGCGACGTCCTCTTCCGTGTATCTGACTCTAGCCCTTTCATAAACTATGCCTGCACCCCATATTTCTGGTGGATCGTAAGGCGTGATTAACTTCTCATTCTTGAGCAGTTCCTCTAACGTTAGACTTACCTTCTCAATAAGGACTATCTTACCTTCTTTCCTGAAGGTTACTAGAATGTTTAACGGATCGTATGCTCCTCTAAAAATTTCATCATCTTTCTGAACATACGTGTTAATCTTACCTTTCCCATTTACAGTCCGGAATACCTTCATCGTACTTCGTCGTACATATGCTACACTGGTTATTATTTTTTGTTGCGAGGCTTCTTCAAACAGGTCTGATGGCTGGAAAGTTCAAGCCAGTTTTCTCATCGAAACCTAACATTATGTTCATGCATTGTATAGCTTGACCTGCTGCACCCTTTACTAAGTTGTCGATTGCGGCCATAAGGGCAGCCCTACCAACTCTTTTTTCGACAGCAAAACCTACATCCGCAAAATTGCTACCTATGATGTGTTTTGGATCAGGATATTGGTATGGTTTACCTCTGACTATTCTAACGAAGGGTTCCTTTCCATACTCAGCAGCGTAAACTTTCCAAACATCTTGCTCATCCATGTTAGGATCGACGAGCCAAACATGCGAAGTTGCCAATGCACCCCTTACGCTTCCCACAGCATGTGGAACGAATGCTATCCTTAATTCTCTACCTGCTATTTGTGAAAGTTCTTGTTCAACTTCTGCCACATGTCTATGTCCCGATGCTTCGTACGGTCTCATCACGTTAGCCCTCTCTGGATGGTGCGTTCCAGCCGTCGGTATTCTTCCTGCTTCGCTACTTCCAACTTTGACATCAACAGCTATATGGTCTAAGTCTATGATGTGAGCTTTAACTGCAGGTATAAGAGAGAGAAGGGCAGCTGTGGAGTTGCAACCGGGACATGCTACGAGCTTTGCGGATGCTATCTCTCTCCGGTGGAGTTCCGGTAGACCGAATACTGCCTCTTTGAGCAATTCTGGCTTCGGATGCTTCATTTCGTACCAGAGTTCGTAATCCTCTGTTTTCTTTAACCTGAAGTCGGGACTTAAGTCTATAACCCTTAGACCGACCTCCAGCAATTTTGGAGTATAATTTACCGATACACCAGCAGGAGTGTTCACAAACACTAGGTCAGAGTCTGAAGAGATCTTGTCTATGTTTACGTCCGAGAACTTCATGCCTGAGAAGAAACCTCTTAAGTTTGGGTGGACCAATGTTAGGGGCTTTCCTGCATATTCTCTAGATGTTGCATAGAGCAGCTCTACTTTATCATGGTTTGCAAGCAATCTGAGAAGCTCGCCCCCGGTGTAACCCGAGGCACCTATTACTGATACCTTAACCGTCATCGCTTAAGCACCTTAACTATGTAATTGGCCAAATCTGCCGCCACATTCCTTTTAGTTGCTTCTATGAAAGCCCTAAACTCCGGCACACCGTTCACCTCGTTTAAGAAGTATCCATTTGATTCGAGTACGTCTATGGATACAAACACACCTTTGACGGCGTTTGCGGCTTTTATGCAGATCTCCCTAAGTTCATCATCTGGCTTGAAACCCACAGCCTTTGCTCCGAGTGCGACGTTTGATCTCCACTCGTTTTCCTGCTTGTACCTATACATAGCGCCCAAGACCTCATTATCTAAAACTATTACCCTTACGTCCCTTCCGGGCGTCTTTATGTATTCTTGGATTATATGCGTCTTAAGCTGCTGGCTTGTCATCATTTCGCGGTGTTCCAAAAGACTCCTGTAGGTAGTCTCATCTGAGATAAGGGAGACTAACCTACCCCATCCACCAATCGGAGGTTTATCGACCAACGGCAAACCTATCAATTTGCCTGCCTCTTCTGCAGACTGTATCGTTAAAGCCACTATGCTTTTTGGTATTCTTAAACCGGCCGATGCCAGTTTGGAAAGTGTCAATATTTTATCGCCGCAGGTTATTATAGTATCAGAGCTGTTTATCGTGAAACTTCCGGAGGCCTCCCTAACGGCGGCTGAGTACGCCGCCCTATACATGGACATTGGCCTGACAATGCAGATTTTCGGCGCACTCTCATTAAAAACCAAGGGCGTATCCTTGACGGGCGTCAGTTTAGGCTTTATTCCCAAATTTGTTAAAGCCCTGATTATCAGCTTTTCTTCTATCCTCGGAACATCATAGAGCACCTCTACATCAGAATCGGATGTTTTAACAGGCGGCAATTTCTGGCATCACTACCTCAAATTCTTCGGAAAAGAGGGCCATTTGCCTTAATATAAATTTATATGCTTAAAAAGTTTGTCAAAAAATTTTAATGTGAAACTTAAGCATCTTGTAAAAAATTTTAAACAAAATTGCAAGTGCCTAAGGATTATAAAGCCCCAAACCTAGCCGGTAGGACGAAATTAGTTCAGCACCCTCAAAAAATTTTTTCCGCGGATTCTTTGTGTAACTGCAGCATAGAGATTTAACGATGTCCCGAGTGAGTTATGGTTGTAGGGTCGAATGAGGGAAATGGCGCACCTTTTGAATCTTGAGTCGCTCACGTACGATGAGGCGATCAAGCTTCAGTTGGAGATGGCAAGCATGGTCTCCGAGCATGACGTCTTGGAGAGTTACGAGCTCTTCTGCGGGGTTGACGTGGCTTATTCCAACCAAAATGCCGTCGCAGTTGCCGTCATACAGGACAAAGACGGCCGCATAGTTGAAGTTAGCAAGCATAAATGCATTGTTCGACATGTTTACGTTCCAGGCCTTCTCTTCCTTCGTGAGGCGCCACCCATGCTTAATGCCATCAAAGGTTTAAAGAGCGATTTTGATGTGCTTCTCGTCGACGGTAACGGAAGACTCCATCCCAGAAAGTTTGGCATCGCATGTTACATCGGCATCGTGCTGGATAAGCCAACGATAGGTGTGGCGAAAAAACTCCTTTGTGGTCAAGTTAAAAGAGTGAGTGGCAGAAGGGTCGTGATGTTGAATGGCGACGTTGTTGGTGAAGAAGTATTCAAGAACGTGTACGTTAGCGTTGGACATAAAATATCCTTAAACACCGCCATAGAAATCGTTAAGGGGTTGACAAAGAATGGCCAAATACCGTCGCCGATTCTCGCCGCCCACAAGATAGCAAATGAAGAATTGGGGCGAAGAGGATAAATTATGCGTCTATTCCTCTTCCACAAAGTCGGATATCTTCGGTATTTCTGGCGGAAGTCCCTTTCTCTTTCTTATCTCCGCTATGACCTTATCCCTTATCGACGCTGGAACGGGTTTCCAAGAAGAGAATTCGGTCGCCCAGAAAGCCTTGCCCATCGTAACGCTCCTCATGACCTCGCTCAGGTCAAAGGTCTCAGCGGCCGGAATTTCACCCTGTATTATCGTTATGTACTCAGCTTGTCTTATATCTAGAACCTTTCCCCTTTTCGAGCTTATGACACTAGTCACAGCGCCCATGAATTCAGGCGATACCTTTGCCTCCAACTTTAGTATGGGTTCTAACAACACAGGGTCTGCGCTCAGTATGCTGGCATAGAGGCTCCTCCACGTCGCCGGCGCTATTTGGGCATAACCTCTGTGTACAGGGTCTTCATGTAGTTCTACGTTAACCAGAACCGCCTTTACCCCCCTCATGGCTTCTCCGGCAAGCGGTCCTTCTGAGACTACCCTTTGGAAGCCGCCTATTATCATCATCTTAGATTCGTGAAGATACTGGGCTCCCTTCGTCATGTCAACGAGTATGTTGCCCCTAGGGTCGATACACCAAACGTTCCTAGCTTCTTCAGCATCCCATCCATGGTCTCGCAATATCTTCGCCACCTGCTTCCTATCCATTTCGTCATAGAGTTCACCCGATCTTATCAACTCGATCACTTCAGGTTCCAGCGGTTCTGCCCTAATGTATATCCTGTTGTGTTTGTTCGGCGATTTGCCTTCAAAGACCTTCCCTACTTTCTGGACAGATTCTCTGTATAGTATTATCGGTTTGCTCGGAACTACTTCCAGACCCGCCTTAGCTATCCATGTTAAAGCTATCTCTAGATGTAAAGTACCCATACCGCTTATCAGATACTCGCCGGTCTCAGGTCTTACTGTTGTGACCAGTGTTGGGTCTTCTATGCTCAACTTGTTTAAGAAATCGACAAGCTTCGGCAAATCCTTGCTATGTTTCGGCTCTATCGATATCGTAACCACAGGTTCTGACACATACTTCAACGTTTCGAATGGAACCATATCTACGGTTGCGAGTGTGTCACCTGCCCTTGCATTTTCTATACCTAAAAGCGCAGGTATGTTGCCGGCTGGCAGGCTACCGACTATTTCCCTCGAGGGGCCCATGTATACCGCAACTTGTTGGACCCTTTCTGTGATGTTCCTTCCGACCAGCAACAATACATTACCATCGCTTACGGTACCGCTGAATAACCTACCCGTCACCACTACACCAGCTTGCGGGTCAACCTTTACATCCGTTACGGCCATCACCGTAGGACCGTTTTCATCGCATTCCATCATGGCCTTACCAACATCGCTATCTAGCGGGCCCTTCCATATTTTCGGTATTCTGTACTTTTGAGCTACGTGCGGAGGCGGATGGTGGTTTATTACCATCTCGAGAATCGCTTCATGTAACGGCGCGTTTTCCCTGAGCCAATCTATATCGCCTTTCGCAAACGCGTTGATAACATCGCTGAACTTTATGCCCTTCTTCTGGGCTTGTTGTAAAGTGAATCCCCACCTGTCTTTTGCACTACCTATCGCCACGCTGCCGGCGGCCATACTAACCTTCCACTTATCCCTAAACTCTGGTTCAGCGTACATCTCTATCAGTCTGTTGACGTCCATGATTATCCTACCCAACGTCTCTTGAATCCTCTCAGGGGTCAGCTTCAGTTCCTTAACCAGCCTATCGATTTTGTTTATGTATAGGACCGGCTTGACCCTTTCTTGCACCGCCTGCCTTATCACCGTCTCAGTCTGAGTCATGACACCTTCGACTGCGTCCACCACAACGACTGCGCCGTCTATTGCTCTTAAAGCCCTCGTGACCCTTCCAGAAAAGTCGACGTGTCCAGGAGTGTCTATGAGGTTTATTATGTAAGGTTTCGAGTCCATTTCGTAGTAGAGGCTAATGTTAGCTGCCTTGATCGTCATCTGGCGCTGCTGTTCTTCTTCGAGATAATCCAGAGCTAACGCTTTTCCGGCCAAAGATGGCGAAAGCAATCCCGCTGCCGCTAGAAGGCTATCCGTCGTGGTTGTCTTTCCGTGATCTACTTACCCCCTAAGGATTAAAGCATCCTTAGGTATGGGCTATGATGCCGACGTTCCTTATACTATCTTTATTTTTCAGAATGTCAACGACTTCACTGATCTTCTTCACTCTGGGCATTTTCCTTCAACACCTGAAGTCTCGTTTAAAATACTGCCATATATAGTTGCCACCGAGGAGGCTCCTGCCCAGAAAGCCATGTTCAGACTCTATAAAGCTTTTTAAAAGCTTTGCATAACCACGGGGCCTTATTTTAACACCTGATCTAAAACATTGCTTATAGTTTAGTTAAGGGGCGTTAATAGAGGCAACAGGCAAGGTTGTTAAGTGCTCTTTCCGAGTTTTGTCATTACGTCGTTGTATATTTCCGCTCTTGTCCTTCCTTCTGTCGGTATGCCTAGTTTCTTCGCTATATCAATAAGCATATCTACGTCATTCTTCAACGCCTGAACGTCTATGCTCGAGGCGGCCTGTTGCTTAATCTCCTCGGCTTCCTTCATGGCTTTCTCAAACTCTTTCTTGGCCTTACCCAATGACCTTGCCAGTTCAGGTATCTTACTTGGACCCCATATGAGAAATATCACTATAATAATTATGATTATTATCCATTCTACTCCAACTATTGCCATGGTTACTCCGTGTTGAATCTTCAAAAACTTGCTAAAAAGGATTACGCATTTCCATTTATGTTTTTATATAAGTAAAAGGCTTTGATGCTTGAGAAATGTCAGGAGAATTCAAGTACATCGTTAGAATATTAGGCACGGACGTGGATGGGACACTTAAAATACCGTATGCCCTTGCGAAGGTAAAGGGCATAGGGATAAACCTAGGATATGCCATAGCAAGAGTTCTAGGACTCGATACCGAGACAAGGATTGGTTATCTGACAGAACAACAACTACAACGCATAGAGGCTGTTGCAAAAAATCCCTTAGAGTATGGCATACCAGACTGGATGATAAACAGAAACAGTCCGGCTCCGGTAGAGAAGAAACATCTTCTTGGCGCTGACTTAGAGCTTGCGATCAAAGAAGATATAGAAAGGGAGATAAGGATAAAATCTTGGAGGGGCGTTAGGCATTCGTTAGGCCTTAAGGTAAGGGGACAGAGAACCAGAACAACTGGCAGAAAAGGCGGCCCGGTCGGAGTATCGAGGAAAGCAGCCAAAGCCGCTGAAAAGGAAAGCAAAAAGTAAGTAAAATAAATCGCAGCTCTACTCAAACTCTTTCCTAGCCAATTCTGCACCTGCCACTAAAGCTTTCTCTTTTTCGTAAGCAACCTCCCACGTCCTTGTCCTGAGGCCGCAGTCATTTGATGCTATTATCTTGGATGGGTCATCTAATAACTTGGCCGCATACAGTAGCCTATCCCTCACGAGTTCCGGCGATTCTATGAAGTCCGTATGCACATCTATAACGCCGGGCGCCACCTTCATCTTTGTTCCATACTCCCTGAACAATTTTAGCACGGAGTATCCCGGTCTGGAACTTTCATCCCTGCCAAGCATCTTCGTATCTCTATTAGCGCATTCGATCGATATATGCTCAGCCTTTAGGTCCAGTATGTATGGAAAGAGGAGTCTGTAGTCGCTGTAACATATATGAACAGAAAAAATGCAGTCAAGTCCTTTCACGGCTTCGTTAAATCCTTCCACGAATATGTCAACCTCATTTGGTTTCGTCGTGGCAGCAGGTTCGTCTATCTGAATCCTTTTGGCCCCGACCCTTATGAGTGCTTCCAAGTTTGGCCTTATGACCTCTTTTACAAGGTCGAGCACCATGTCGCGCTTACTCATCCTTCTCCTTTCTATTGGATCATCGACATCTAGCTTTCTTTTTACATAATACTCATCGAAAGACCAGTCCGCTAATGTGTATGGTCCTGTTATTGGAATCTTGAGCTCGCGCCTTGCCTTCTTTTTGGCAAACTCGAATTCTTCTATATGGTAAGGTTTTATTAACGATGGTCTATCGAAAACCGCGGCCTTTTTGAAAATTTCGAAATCCCAGACTTTGACATAACCTACGAACCTGAATCCCCTTACATGCATCAAGGGATATTCATACATCTCGACCCTTCTTTGCTCGCCATCGTAGACGATGTCAAGCCCTGCCGATTCATGAAACCTTATACCGTATAGCGATGCCCAATCTTCCAAGCTTTTTAACTTCTCATCGCTTTGTATGCCGGGCTTAAGTTGTGCGATTAACTCTTCAAAGTTTTCTACACCTATGCGAATAGCCCAATCTCTTGAGATTCTTATATGCTCTTCAGATAATCTCCTTCGTAGGAAAGGTGCTTTAGAGAGGCTCCCGACTTCTTGTGTTGGGAATAACCTATGGATAGTTATAGGTCACACCTCCCTCAGGAGCTTTAGAGCAAAACCTATGTTCCTTATTTTTATGTTTGCTACGTTGTTTGGTAAAAACTCTAATCCAGCGCTCGGGCTTACGTACACTTGTTTGACCGAAGTTTCTGAGAAGACCCTCATGACTGTTGAGACAATCTCGTCCGGCGTCTCAATTACCGTGTTTCGAGCGTCAACGCAACCTATTCCCAAAATTTTTGTGAAGTCGTAATCCTTCAAGTCCTTGAATGACGTAACTGTCATATCTACACCAATGATGTCAACCGGAAAATCTAAAAGCTCGGGCATAGCGTTAACAACACTTCCAAAACAAGTATGGATAGACAGTGTGCCTACGTATTTTCTTCTTACAATCTCAACAGCATTCATCGCCAACTCTATCTCATCCTTAGGAAGTTTTTCATAGACTAAGCTGGGCGCTGTTAACTGAACATGTACGGCAGGAAGTACGCGAATCTCTTCTGCCATAGCTTCAGCAACATCGTAAACTAGGTCTTCAAATCTTCTATAACTTTTATTAACTGAAAGCTTTGAAAATGTGTATGGGTCAGGAACGATTACCTTAAGCTTTCTTGGCGGCACTAGGTCATAAAAAATCATATTTTCAAGTAACGGCCTCGTCCTTTCGACCTTTCCTACGATCACAGGTTGTTTGTAGAATACGTTGTTATCAAACCATCTAGCAAGACCGCCAACCTCTACTCCGCTTAGCCTTTCCGCAAACGGTCTTAAAAGATCGTGCCAATTCAACATACCATCTATGATTACAGTAAAATCATTTTCCATTTGGATCTTGACGTTCTCTTCAGTCTCTTTTCTTATCACTTCATCTAAAGCTTGCTTAGCGAGCTTACCTTTTGCATACTCTCTGTAAACTTTCATGAGTTCTTCCGAGCGCGGTTGCGGACCTACAAGATGTCCTGATACCTTCATACATCAGCCCTAACTGTCCGATTAGAGCCTCACTCGTTTTAAATAAGTTTTATGTATTTCACTATAATCTTAAGTTAGCAGTGTATCCTGGGAACATGGGGGCGCTAGGCTCTATGTAGTTCTTAGCACAATTGACAGCTATTATGGCCTGCGCGAGGCCCATAGTTATTAAATTTAGTTTGATAGAGTTTATTGGGCTTGCTACATCTCCTGCCGCGAAAATGCCAGGCACACTAGTCTCCATTTTTTCGTTCACCTTTATACCACGCTCATCCACATCAAGCCCCCAACTCTTATAGAACGAGTTGTTCATTTCATAACCAATCTGCGGTATGAGAGAGTCTATCTCTAAGGTAATTTCTTCACCTGTCTCTATATTGGTTAACGTAACAACTTCCAGCCTTTCTGTACCATGTGCATCCTTTACGACGTAAGGAATAAATACACGAATATTTGAATGGAAGAGTTCTGATATTTTTGCTTCTTGCGCTCTAAAACCTGCCCTACGATGGACAAGCATCACTTCGGAGGCCACGTCTTTCAAATTTAAAGCCCAATCAACCGCAGAATCACCACCACCGACTATCATGACTTTTTTACCCTTAAATGCCCACTTATCCGTGACCGCGTAGAAAACACCCCTTCCCTCAAACCTATCAACACTCGGTATCCCAAGTTTCTTCATGGATATCGCACCCATGCCGGTCGCAAGCAAAACTGTTTTACTGTAATGAAGACCTCTCGTGGTTTCCAGCTCTATGAGTTTTTCATCCAAACGTCTTAAAGCGATGACCTTTTCGTTCAACCTGATGGTTGGGTTGAATTGCATGGCCTGTTCCTCTAACTTTTTGACAAAATCCCGTGCAAGTATCTTCGTGTAGCCGGGCACGTCGCGAATGTATTTATCAGGATAAAGTGTCGAAAGTTGACCGCCGAGATGAGGGAGTGCTTCAATCAGTTTCGTTTTCATGTTCCTAATGCCCGAATAGAATGTTGCGAATAAGCCAACTGGTCCGCCACCGACTATCGTTATGTCGTATACTTCCTCATCCACGTCGCGGAGGGACATGGCTCTCCAACCTGAAACTTCAAAGAAATTTTAGGAAAAAATTAAGCGTTATGTCAGCTCCACAATTTTGCATCTATGTATATTTTTTAAGAGAGCAAAAAATGTGGGGAGATAAAACTCGCAATCCATTTTTATAATTCGTAAGACTCTCCCGGTTTCAATATTATAACTTTTACACCTTTTGCCTTCCTTCGTACAAGTTTTGCGAATTCGTTCGGATCTTGGTTTATGGGGTCAAATGTCCCATAGTGGTGCGGTATCACGACCTTAGGTTTTATGAGTGCCGTAGCAACGGCCGCCTCTAACGGGCCCATTGTGTAGAAACCCCCGATTGGCAGTAATGCCACACGAGGCTTGTATAGTTGGCCGATTAGCTTCATATCACCAAAGAGCGAAGTGTCACCAGCATGGTAGATCGATACTTTACCGTCAGATAGAACGACACCGGATGGGTTTGATGTGCATGAATGGAAAGCGGGCGTTAATGTAATAGACAAACCATCAATCTTCACCGTTCCACCGACGTTAAGCCCAACAACCCTCTCAACACCCTGTTCTGCTGCCGCGTTAGCGGTTTCGTAAACTGCAACGAAACTAGCACCATGCTTCTTGGCAATCTCGACGGCATCTGCAAAGTGGTCAAAGTGATTATGCGTTACAACTATCACGTCAACTTTCGGGATTTCATCAGGCTTTACCGCTGCCTTAGGATTATCCTTCAAGAATGGATCTATCAAAACTATCTTATCAGCCATATTAATCTCAAAAGCCGCATGACCAAGCCATTTTATCGTTACCATGCTATATACATTATATTTTATAAGATTTAAGATTTCCTATCGCTGAGTTATGGCAAAGCTTTAACAGTTATCGGGGCGGTCAGCTCAGCTATGTCAACATTGTTCTCATTTATCCTCTCAATGTTCAAAATTATCTTTGTCATATAGTTTCGAAGGTCATCAGGCGCGTAGTTTAAGGAAGAAATTATCGCTTCATAGAGCTTGCTATATTCGCCCCTTCTCTCCAAAACCTTAAGTGCTAAAGAAACGTCTTCTGAAATGAAAGCTTCTATCGATTCTGTGCCATTCTTCGTGAGTATATCGTTTAACTGAATGAAAGTGTTCATCATATTTTCAGGTATTTGTGGCCCCTTATTTTTCAGCACCTCCATAGATATCGAGGCGGCATGATCACCACTATCCTCGAGGAATTTTGCAACGAGTCTAAAGTCCATTAACCTGAGTTGGGAGAGACCTATTTTCTTAGCAATTTCTGGGTCTCTTATCGCAAATCGCACTATCCTAACAAGTGTGAAGTAATGTCTGTCGACTTCTTCATCGCGTTGCAAACTTTTCTCGGCTAGATTTAAGTCACCATTCATAACTGAGGTGAAAGAATCTGACACCATGCTATTAACAAGTGAACCCATACGCCTTAGGACCTTGTCTGGAGTTACGGCTTCGGGGTCAAGGAGTATCTGTATTTCCATGCTATTGGGTAGCTCTTCAATTATCTCGGCCCCAGCCAGCCTTCTCACACATTTCCTTATTTCGTTAACTGTCTCGATCTTAAATGGCTTTGATGATTTTAACCTAATGATGTTAAAGCCCATCAGATAGCTACCTACTATGTCCCTCACGATCGCCGGGCTATCTTCTATTACTATCTCACTCATGTCCTTTGTTAACTTCCTGTCCTCCGGTGTTATGAGTAGAGAGCCATCTTCTAGTACTTCGACGTTAAGCGTAGTACCCTCTGTAATATCCAGCCTCTTAACCCAGCTCTTTGGGAGCGTTATTGCGTATGATCCACCGCCAGTGAGCTGTAAGACCCTTTTGTGGGAGGGCATTATTTCCCAGTTTATATGTGACAGCCTACTAAAAACGTTTTTCGGCTCTAAAGCCCATTTCGGGCAAAGGGCCGCTTTCTAAAGTTTTTGTGCTAAAAAGGTTTATTACTACCACTTTCCGCTAGGGCAACTAGCACGTCATGCCAGAATGGGGATATTCAATCCAAGGATTGGATCCGGACAAGACTGTCAAGGCTAGCCTCAGAGAGGTAGATCTATCTCCAAAATTTTCGAGGGAGGTTTGTAGAGCCATCGTAGGACTAAAGCTTAGTGAGGCAAAGCAACTTATGGAAGACGTCATTAATGGAAAGCGCATGATTCCTTACAGACGTTATAAGAAAAAAAGGGCCCACAAACGGGCCACAAAGGGGCCCGGTGGGTACCCAATTAAGATTGCACGTAAGATGTTAAAGCTGTTGGAGAGTTTGGAAGCGAATGCTGAGTTTAAGGGTCTATCGCCCGAGAATATCAAAATAATTCACGCGGCTGCCCACAAGGGCAGGACCATAAAAAAGTACATTGAAAGGGCATTCGGTAGGTCTTCGCCATATTTCAAAACACTCGTGCATATAGAGGTAGTAGGTGAGGCGGTGTAGCCATGTCTGCAATCAAGAAGTTACTTAGAACAAGCATTCAAAAACAGGAAATAGAAGAATATTTGAAGAACGAGCTTAAAGACGCTATATTCGGTGGCGTTGATATAGCCTTCACCCCAATCGGCACAAGGGTTACGATATACGCTATGAGGCCCGGACGTGTTATAGGTTCTAAGGGGCGTGTCATAAAAGAAATATCTAGCGTGCTCGAGAGTAGGTTTGGTGTAGAGAATCCACAGGTAACAGTCGCCGAGGTGGAGGTCCCGGAACTTAATCCTTACGTCATGGCCCAACGTATAGCGTCTGCTATTGAAAGGGGCGCAAGGTACAGACGCGTAGCTTTTTGGGCGTTAAGAAGAATTATGGATGCTGGCGCAAAAGGTGCCGAAATAGAAATTAGCGGGAAGCTTACATCGGCTAGGGCAAGGAGCGAAAAGTATAGCGAAGGAATCATACCTAAGTCTGGTGACCCTGCAGAAAAATATGTTAAAAGAGGTACAGCTAGTGTTTTGCTTAAAACGGGACTTTATGGCATAAAGGTCTCGATATATCCTCCGGATGCTCCATTGCCGGAAGAGGTTAAGATTGCTCAACCTGCACAGGTGGAGAAGGCGGGTGGGGGGAGTGATCAAGGAGCTTAAAGAATTAAGAAGCATGAGTGACGAGGAATTGTTAAAAGAACTCAACAACCTGAGAGCAGAATATAGAGACCTTATGACTAAGATAGCGACGGGTGGAGCCGTTGAAAAACCAACGAGAGCGCGCAATATCAGAAGGAGGATTGCTAGAATACTTACCATACTTAGGGAAAGGAAGGTGAAGGGGCATGCAATTGCACGCTGAACTTACAGCAAAGAACATTATAAGGCATGAATTACTAGGTCTAAATGTTGATGTGGAGTGGAAAAACGGAAGGCAACAGAAATTCTCTGGAATAGTTGTCGGTGAAAGTAGGAACATGCTCAGCGTACAACTAACTAAGGGGAAGAAAAATTTCCCGAAAGAAACATGCATATTCTCATTTAAGCTTCCGGATGGCTCATGTGTGAAGGTAGACGGGGCCGTTTTGGTAGGAAGGCCTGAGGATAGGTTGAAAAGGGTGGTGAGAAAGTGGTAAACGTGAGAAATATAGGCATTCAAGTGAAGCCTCCTGAGGGGACCTGTAACGATCAGTTATGTCCATTTCACGGCCACCTTAAGGTTAGAGGAATAATTCTTACAGGTACAGTTTACAAGAAAAGGATGAAGAATACGATAATTGTTAGGAGGGATTATTTACATTACGTGAAAAAGTACAAGCGTTACGAGAGAAGGAGGAGCAACATACCAGCCCATTGTCCACCATGCATAGAAGTTCAAGTGGGTGACCAAGTGAAGATAGCTGAGTGCAGACCCATCAGCAAGACCGTCAGCTTTGTAGTCGTAGAAAAGCTCGGAGGTGGTAAGGTTGGCTAAGAAGTCTAGGGCAGTCGCGGCGGTAGGTGTCCTTGAAAGGAGGCCGAACATACCTAGGACAATAAATGTTGGAGCTCATGTCGTGTGTGCAGATAACACAGGGGCACGTATTTTAAAAATAATTCAAGTGCATGGTTATAAAGGTAGACTGAGACGCCAACCTGCCGCGTGTGTAGGCGACCTAGTCTCGGTCACTGTTGCAAAAGGACCTATAGACCTCAGAAAGAAGGTCATGCAGGCGGTTATAATAAGGCAGAAGAAGCCTTACAGGAGGCCTGATGGTACTTGGATATTCTTCGAGGACACTGCTGCTGTTTTGATGACGCCGGACGGTGGGTTAAAAGGTACTGAAATAAAAGGCCCTGTGGCGAAGGAGGCGGCCGAGAGGTGGCCGAGAATAGCAAATGCCGCCAGCATCATAGTGTAGGTGATATAATATGAAGGTTTTATCAAAGAAACCGAGAAAGCAAAGAAAGTTTTTGTATAATGCCCCGCTCCATAGACTCTCTAAACTCATGTCGGCCCATCTTTCTCCTGAACTGAGGGAAAAGTATGGCAGAAGGTCATTCCCTGTAAGAAAGGGCGATACTGTTAAGATACTTGTAGGAGAGTTTAAGGGCGTTGAAGGGAAGGTAACGGGTGTTGATAGGAGAAGGCAGAGAGTATTTGTCGAGAACGTCACGATAAAGAAGGCAGACGGGCGTGTTAAACCGAGGCCCATACATGTATCAAACGTAATGATAACCTCGCTGAACCTCGAAGATAAGTATAGAAAGCAAATCCTGGAGGCTAGACTGCCCAAGGAGGGGTAGAGTGTTATGGGTCACTTGAAAAGGTATGCAGCCCCACGACATTTTAGGATACCTGTAAAAGCCGCAAAGTTTGCCGTCAAGCCCTCTCCAGGTCCTCATCCGGCAAAGGAGTGCATACCCCTTGGCATACTGCTAAGAGATCATCTCAAGTATGCAGAAACTATGGTCGAGGCTAGAAAAATAATCAAGGAAAGGAAGGTACTCGTGGACTGGAGGGTTATAACGGATCACAAATTCCCGGTCGGTCTTATGGATGTTGTTTCAATACCTGAAGCGGGCGAGCACTTCCGCATAATACCAACATATAGAAAAGGTCTAGGTTTAATCAAAATACAAGAGGATGAGGCTACTCTCAAAATAGGTAAAATCATTAGAAAGATGCATGTGAATGGGGGTCATCTTCAATTAACGCTTCATGATGGGAATAACTTCAGGTTTAAGGAAGTTGGAGCTGATGTACTATCGTACAAAACTGGAGACTCTTTGGTCATATCTTTACCTGAAAGAAAAATCGTCAAACATCTAAAGCTCTCCGAGGGCAATTACGCCCTCGTAATTAAAGGACCAGAAGAGGGGAAGCACGGCAGAATAATCGAAATTAAGAAGGACGTCACCTATCCTGCTAAACCAATGGTTACCCTTGACGTCAAAGATGGAAAGGTAACGACGCTTCTCTCGTACATTATGGTGGTTGGTGAGGATGCTCCTATGGTGAGCTTAGCATGAGCTTGTTAGAAGTTAGCAACGTGATGAGGCGATTGAGAATAGAGAAGGTTACTGTCAATTGTTCAGTAGGTGAGAGTGGGGCCAAACTGGAGAAAGCGGCCAAGATTCTCGAAAGCCTAACTGGACAGAAACCTCAGATTAGAAAGGCAAAAAAGACCGTTAAGGGATTCGGAATACATAAAGGCGAGCCGATAGCTCTCAGGGTTACGCTAAGAAAGCAAAAGGCCGTCGAGTTTTTAACGAGAGCGCTGAAAGCGGTCAACAATACGCTCAAAGCATCTAACTTTGATTCCAACGGCAATTTTTCTTTCGGAATTAGGGAGCACTTAGACATCCCCGGTACAAAGTATGATCCTGCACTCGGAACAATCGGTATGGATATATGCGTGCATATTTCGAGGCCCGGCCTCAGGGTTTCGCTGAGGAGGAGGGCGAGGTCCAAAGTTGGCAAGAACCACAGAGTAACACCAAAGGAGGCAATGGAGTACATTAAGCAGAACTTTAACGTTAAGATAGTGGGTGAGGGGCATGAAGCATAAACCACCGAAGGAAAGAAAGTTCGGTAAGGGCGTCGTGAAGTGCAGGCGTTGCGGAACGACAGATGGTGTGATAAGGAAGTATAAGCTCTACCTATGCCGGCGTTGCATAAACGAAGTGGCTCCTGAGATGGGCTTCAAGGTTTACGAGTGAGGTGAACGATTTTGACAAGGCACGACTTAATTTCAGGTCTTTTCACAACGTTACAGAACAACGAGATGGCAAGGAAGAGAGAATGCATCTACCCAGCCTCAAAACTTATCGCGAACGTGTTAAAGGTGCTTCAAAAACATGGTTACATAGGCGCGTTTGAATACATAGAAGACGGCAGAGGTGGAAAGTTTAGGATACAGCTCCTCGGCAGGATTAACAGGTCGGCCCCTATAAAGCCTCATTTCAGCGTTCGAAAAGATGAGTTTGAAAAGTGGGAGGAGCAGTATCTACCAGGTAAGGATATAGGCATCCTTATAGTAACTACGCCGAAAGGAGTCATGGCGCATACAGAGGCAAGGTCTCTTGGAATAGGGGGGAGATTACTTGGCTATGTCTACTAAGCTAGAGAGTCTCGAAGAAAGGATACAGATACCTGACGATGTGAAGGTGAGCCTAGAGGGTTTCAGGCTCAAAATTACGGGAAAACTGGGTTCAAATGAGTATGACTTCTCGCACATGGGCATAGGGTTATCCTTAGACGGTAAAGAAATCGTGGTAAGGATACCAGGTAATAAAAGAAGGTCAAGAGCGATGCTGGGTACCGCGGTATCTATCATTGAAAACATGCTAACAGGCGTCACGAAAGGTTTCACGTACAAAATGAAGGTCGTTGCTTCACACTTTCCAATAAGTGTAAAGGTTTCAGGGAACGAGGTGATAATCGAGAACTTCTTAGGTGAAAGATACAAGAGACGTGCGAAGATTGTTGGTAATACTAAGGTTGTCGTAAAAGGTGAGGAGGTGATAGTATCGGGCGTAGACAAATATGCTGTTGGACAAACCGCCGCTAACATAGAGAACGCCACGCGTATCAAGAAAAAGGACCCAAGGAAGTTCCTTGACGGCATATATGTGTATAAAAAGATGGAGGGGCTTGAGGCTTGAGCGAAGAAGTGCCTAAATCCCAAGAGGGAGCGGCCACAACATCGACAGAGGGCACACCAGTTACAAAGAAGGCGACCATAAAGTTACCACTACGTGTAATAGAGCAAAGAAGAGAAAGGCCAGAATTTGTTAGACAAGAGAGTTGGAGATATAAGCGACTGGACGAGGCGTGGCGCAGACCTAGGGGTAAAGATAGCAGGATGAGGTTGCAAAAAAGTGGTGCACCTCCTCTTGTTAAGATAGGGTACAGGGGCGATAAGGACTTCAGGGGACTGCATCCATCCGGTTTCGAGGAAGTCCTAGTTAGTAGACCGGAGGACTTGGAGAGAATAGATCCAAGTAGACAGGCAATAAGAATTGCAGCTGGTGTTGGAAGGTTAAAAAGGATTCGTATAGCAGAAGTAGCACTTGAAAAAGGTATAAAAATTCTAAACCCACCGCCGCAATTTAGGGAGGAAGAAACATGAGCCTTACACTTCAGAAGAGGCTGGCAGCGGAGCTCTTAAAGTGTGGTGAGAGCAGGGTTAGGTTCGATGAAGAAAGGCTTGATGAGATAGAGGCAGCCATATCTCGCGAGGAAATAAAACGGCTAATAGAAGATGGCGCAATATACAAAATTCAGAAAAAGGGAATAAGTAAGGGAAGGTTGCGGGAGCGAAAAAGGCGGAAAGGGCCAGGCAGCAGGAAAGGCGGAAAATACTCCATAATTCCAAGAAAGACGCAGTGGATGCTGAAAGTCAGAGCACAGAGGAAAGCCCTGAAAAAGCTTAGGGATTCAAAGATGCTCGTGGAAGGAGCTTATAGGAAGGTTTACAAGATGGTAAAGAGTGGAGCCTTCAAGTCCGTGAGCGCTATGATGGAATACCTAAAGCAGAACAAGCTGTTAAGGAGGGTTTTCGCGTAATGTGCGGTTGCGTAGCTCTGCTTAAACGTACACCTCCAAAAAGAAGGCGCATGGGTATAACGAACTACAGGAAGAGGTTAAAGCTAGTAAAGTCAGGCCTGCCGAGGTTAGTCATTAGAAGGACGAATAGGTACATAATAGTTCAAGCGATCCAGAGTCTGGCCGGCGGTGATAGAACCTTGACGACGGTGGTATCCAAAGAGCTCAGAAAACTAGGTTGGAACGGAGGACTGAAGAACACGCCCGCGGCTTATCTTACAGGGCTTCTTGCAGGCATGAAGATAAAGGCATTAGGTATAAAGAAGCTTGTGGCCGACCTAGGCCTATTTTCAAAGGCATCTAGGTTATATGCCGTTATCAAGGGCATAATGGATGCCGGTATTGAAGTACCGGTCAGTGAAGATGTGCTCCCCTCAGAGGAGCGCCTCAAAGGCACACATATAAGAGAGTATTTTGAGAAAGTCTCCCAAGAGCCTTTCGCTAAAATTTTTACAAAAGTTGACAAGGAAGCTTATTCAAGGCTTGAAGAGCATGTAGAAGAAGTTAAGCAGAAAATTCTCTCGGAGGGATCAAAGTGAGCGAGACAGAATGGGTACCTAAAACGGAGCTTGGCAGACTTGTGCGAGATGGAAAAATAACATCCATAGATGAAATCTTTTCAAATCATTATAAGATAACTGAGCCACAAATAGTCGATATACTTCTACCAAATCTCGAACAGGAAGTCTTGGACATAAAACTCGTCCAGAAACAGACGGATGCAGGTGAGAAAAGAAGGTACAAAGCAATAGTCGTAGTCGGGAACAGAGACGGATACGTTGGGATAGGGACGGGAAAGTCAGTCCACATCGTACCAGCCATAGAGAAGGCAATAAACCAAGCAAAGATCAACATAATCCCGGTAAGGAGAGGGTGTGGAAGCTGGGAGTGTGCATGTAACGAGTTACACAGCCTCGTAACGAAGGTTGAAGGAAAATACGGGAGTGTAAGGATTGTGTTGATTCCCGCCCCAAAGGGATTAGGCATAGTGGCGGGTGATATGCAGAAAGCCGTCCTAGAGATGGCAGGGATAAAGGACTGTTGGACTAGGAGTTTTGGAGAAACGAGGACCACACTTTCCGTAGTCGGTGCAACGTATATGGCACTCAAAAATACGAATAAAATAGTTTTACCATCCCTCTGGAAGACTGTTTAGAGGTGTATGCTTTGGAGGTGAGTACGAGTACGTTTTTAGTGGTTAGAATAAAAGGTTCAGTCGGTGCGAGTGAGGAAGAACGTGCAACGCTAAAGCTATTGAATCTACCAAGGGCTAACTATGCCACGATCGTTAAGAACACGCCAAGTTATCTTGGCATGTTGAGGAAGGTTCAGCATTACGTGACTTGGGGTGAGCCTACACTGAAGACCATAAAAAGGCTCTTAATGAAAAAGGGAGAGTTGAGCGGCGGGAAAAAGCTCGATGAAGAACAAGTTAAAACCCTAGGCTTTAACTCACTCGATGAGCTAGCCGAGAAGATATTCTCCGGAGAGGTTACGCTATCGCAACTGAAAGAAAAGGGGCTGAAGCCTTTCTTCAGACTGCATCCACCAAGAAAGGGCTTTAAACACAGCATTAAGAGACCATTCAAAGATAAGGGAGAATATGGGTATAGAGGTCAAGAAATAAACGAATTAGTGGTAAGGATGTCTTAATATATCGGCTCTTTTTGCCCCATACAAACTGCGGAATTATCTGTATGGTTAAGCCGCCAATTAAGGGTTAGGATAAAAGGGTATATTAGGTGTGTCATATTACTCAATAGCGAAGTCTGCGTCGAGTCAGGTGTTAACTATATGTTGCGGATCGAGAATCTAACAGTCGAGGTTGCCGATAAGACTGTTATAAGAAACCTCACTCTAGAAGTCCCCAAAGGAGAGGTGCATGTTCTCTTCGGCCCTAATGGTTCGGGGAAGTCTACATTAATCAAGACCATTCTTGGCTTCTCTAACTATAAGGTCGTTAAGGGCAAGATATACTTCAAGGACAGGGATATCACAGATATGCCTATAAATGAAAGGATAAAGCTTGGTATAGGAGTCGTATTTCAAAATCCGCCAGCGCTCAGGGGCGTCAAGCTAAAGGATCTCTTGAACAACGTTCTCGGCCAAGCGAAAGATGACTTAGGAAAATTCACTAAGTTGCTGAACTTAAATCATGAATTTCTCGAACGAGATCTAAACGTCGACTTTTCAGGAGGTGAGGTGAAGCGTTCGGAGATTCTCCAGTTACTTGTCCAAAGACCGGATTTTGCACTAATCGATGAGCCGGATTCGGGCGTTGATGTCGAAAACCTCGAGAGGATCGGGAAAGCCCTGAGTGAGTACTTAACCGGGGGTACAGGTATAATTATAACTCACACAGGTCACATTCTTCGCTACCTTAACGCGACAAAAGGCCATGTTATGATAAACGGAACGATAGCATGTTCAGGTAACCCGCTAAAAATTCTTACACAGATACTCCATGAAGGTTATGGTTGGTGTGAAAAGTGTCTCTTAATAGGTAAGGGGGAGTTTCATTGAATACCTCACAAGGAGAAAATGTACCAACGCTGAACTTAAAGGAATTTATCAGGGGTGTTAAAAAATGGACGCCCTGCCCCCTCACGAAGCTTCCTGACGATGTTGCCAAGCGCTCCCTTCAGGTCGGCATAAGACCTGATGAGGGCGATAGATCCGGGACATACTTCCAAATGGACGATGTGCCCGTATTTCATGGAATCAAGAAAGGTTTTGAAGGAAAGGTCGAGGTGGGGAGTATGAGGCAGGCACTTCAAAGGCACGAGTGGCTTAAGGACTACTTTTGGCAGCTCATCGACAAGAGTGCGGATGAGTTTACAGAACTTGCCGGCAGAGATTGGGACGATGGATACTTTGTTAGAATTCTTGAGGGGCAAAAGCTAACACTCCCGCTCCAAGCATGTTTGTTTGTCGCGACAGACAGATTCAACCAAAATGTCCACAACGTCATAGTCGCAGAGCCGGGCTCCGATGCGCAGATAATCACCGGCTGTACCATTCACCCAAGCGTCAGTCGTGGCCTTCATATTGGCGTCACAGAGATCTATGTTAAACGGGGTGCAAGGTTAACGTTTACTATGATACACAATTGGGCCCCTGAGTTTGACACCAGACCTAGAACTGCTATTTTAGTCGAAGAGGGGGCTACATTTGTCAGCAACTATATCTGCCTAAGCCCCGTCAGAAGCCTGCAGATGTTTCCAGCGGCACATTGTGTAGGAGAGGGTGCTAGGGCCAGGTTTAACTCCATTCTCTACGTTAAAGATGGGAGTTATGTTGATGTGGGTGCGAAGATTGTGCTCGACGGCAAAGGCTCGCGGGGAGAGATAGTATCTAGAGTGATAGCTACGGATAGTGCTCAAGCTTACTTAAGGGGATTGATCGTTGGAAGAAGCGAAGATAGTAAAGGACATATCGAGTGCAGGGGCTTATTGCTTTCAAATAAGGCTTCGATACATGCCATCCCAAGGTTGGACGCAGAGATAAGGGGCGTCGAGCTGACCCATGAGGCGGCTATCGGAAAAATCGCGAAGGAACAGATAGAATACCTAATGGCTAGGGGATTGTCTGAGGAAGAGGCGGAGGCTCTCCTCGTCAGAGGTTTCATGGACGTAAGCATGTTTGGCTTACCAGCTGCGTTAAATGAGGAGATACGCAGAATAGTCGAGTCAGTCTCGAGGGCACATTAACCGCTGGCTAAGCTCAACAGAGGGTTGTCTAAAGTTTTGTAACATACGTAAGCAGGTCCGCCCGTGTTATCCTACTTTTTCGCCCTAACTTCTTCTAACACTTTCTCGAAGATCTTGTAGGTCTCGTCATCGTAAAGGCAAAAGACAACCTTCTTGAGGTTCTTCGCCTCCTTTTCCAAGAATTCAGCGACCGTTGGCACCATTATTCTGGCGCACCTCTCCTTCGGAAAGCCGAAGATTCCAGTTGATATTGCTGGAAATGCTATGCTCTTTAGACCATATCGATCCGCCAGTCTAAGGCTATTAAGCGTTGCATCTTTTAGTTTCCTATCCTCATCGCCCTCGCCGTATCTCGGACCAACGGCATGTATCACGTATTTAGCCTTCAACTTGCCAGCTCCTGTAATGACCGCACCACCTACCGGACAATAACCTATCGCGTCACACTCTCTTTGAATCTCATAACCTCCTTTTCTGAGTATGGCACCAGCCACTCCCCCTCCCATCTTCAGGCTACTGTTGGCAGCATTAACTATGGCATCAGTATCCAAATCCGTTATATCACCTTTCACAAGCTCTATGCGCGGCTCAGTTTCGCATGCCATACAATCACCAAAATACTTACGGTGGAGGTTAGGACAAAAAGTTTTCGGAACATATAACTTAATGGTCTCTCCCTACTCTCTCAATTGCTTTTTTGATGGCTTTCACGGCGTCTGACCTCTTTTTGAAGTAGTGTAGATGAGATGGGCAGTTGCAGTCGGTCGAACCTATGCCAGCCAAGCTATAGGTTGCCATCGAGGATACTATATGTGAAAGGGAACACTCTATCCTCCTATTGGACGGTAGAATACCTATAACTACGACTTTTGCAGCCTGTTTGTTCAAAAGCCTGTCTATGTGCCAATGAGGTCTTCTTCTGAAAGGGCCTATGTGCCGAAGGAGTCTCCATCCAGTTTTTCCTATGGCCGAGCCGGCGTAAACATAGTAGCCTGGCTCCAAGAGTCTTGCACCCACAGAGCCGAACACTACCCTGACTGCCTTGGATAGCCCAATCAACAGCAAGTAGCCGCCAGAAAAATCTCTTGAAATCTTCTTGACCTTTTCAGGACTATACAATCCTGGAGTAACTTTAAATTTCAACAAAAAATTCGATTCTTAACAAATATTTTAAATTTGATGATGATCAAACATTTACGGGAGCCAACATCAAGCATGACTTAGCTGTTGGTAACTTTAGGTTTGAGTCGCCCGAATCTTTTGATGTAGGAGAGCGGGTTTTTTATTCCACCGCAAAATCTGCCCTGTTCTATACATAAACCGTGCGTTTGCATTGTGCTACATGAGGGTGACGTGTACTTCGTCCTACTACCCCTCATGCCTGCTATATGTTCAATCTGGTATCTCGTAATCTTTTCGTCAAAGTCGCTCCTGTTAGCATAGATGCTTACGATGTCATCCACACTCATACCAATATTAAGTAGAAATGATGCGAGTGCAAAGTTTGCAAAATGGGATAAGCTCTCCCCCTTAGTGAGGTTTTGGTGAAGTGCTTTCATGCATGGCGGCCAACTATCTGGTGATAGACCGGAGGCGAGCGCCTCTATCTTATATTTTCTCGCAAGTAGTTTATCCTTCTGCTCCTTGATGAAGTCTCGCATGTAATCTGGCGGTCTAACGCTACCGATCGTTTTTACCCTTGTTATTATGTATCGCTCGATCGAGCTCCTCATCAGCCTTGCCAGCTCTCTCTGGGTTATGTAGACATAACCATTTTCCAAATACCTATTGACGAGCTTCCACTCATTCGCGTTAAACCTAGATGCTTCTCTAAGGTAATCCATAAAATGTATCACAAGCTCGTAATCTCTGTCAAGCTTCTTTCTTACCCTCTTTAGGTCAAAGCCCAGTTCTTCTGTAGCTAAAGCCTCGACTACCTCTAATCGTTCCTTCGCGATGAGCGTTTCGGCCCTGATGGCCTCAGCAAGTCCAAACCTTCTTGATGCGAAATCATCATCAAGAGCTGCAATCATGAACAGGGCCAACGGGAACGACAAAAGCTCAACTTCTAAATCTCTATCCATAAGAGCCCTTGCGTCACCGACCTCATATGACCTACCACCTCTTTCTAACGCTTCTTCGACTCTAAATTTCGCCCTTTCATAAACGCGGGCGAATTCAGGATTTCCTAGACTTTCTATGTCTATATGAAGAGATGAAACATAATCCTTGGCAGCCTTCGTGAAGGGATACTTCGCCATCATCTCAAGGCTTAGCAGGATGCTCATTACCTTATTCTAACTTGAAGGGCATATTTAAGTTCCCTTAAATCCTTGGGCCTTTATAGCATACTGCAAAACATCACGAAGGAGTTGGTCTTGTGAGTCCTTTAAAAACTCCTCCCAAAAGTGCTTTAAGGTCCTCCTAAGGCGGTCATTCTTCTTTGCATATCTGACAGCCTGCATGGCCCTTTCGAAGCGGTCCAGCTCTTTTACAAGTTTCGCCTCGGCCGTAGACTCAGTTTTGTATTCCTCCCACAACTCAAAATATTTTTTGGTAAGCGCAGGTGGTAAGAACGATAAGATACGCTCTGTTGCCTTATGTTCTTCCTCTACAGATTTTTCGATGCCAAGTTTGGCCCTGTCTTTTGGTGTTAAATCACCGACTATTGACTCACAAAGGTCGTGTAGCAGCGCCATTCCGACAGATCTTTCGACGTTAAGACCCCTTAGGTCAGCCATCACCATAGACAGCAAGGCAAGGTTAAAAGAGTGGTCTGCGACCGATTCAACTCTTTGTATCCCCTTCTTCATCCAACCCCGCCTTCTTATCTCCTTTAAAGTGTAAACATATTCGAGGAATTCCAGCAAATGTTCCGGCTCAGCCCCCGATAAGCTCATCATTTATCACCTGCCCCTAATCTTGGTTCCACTAAGACTTTTATAACAAACAAGAGCTAGAATTTTAGGCATATATATGCTGGACGAGTTGGACTTGGCGATAATACGTGAACTGGTTAAAGACGGAAGAGCATCCTATAGGAGCCTAGCAAAAAAACTCGGAATATCTGTTGCGACTGTAGCTTCAAGAGTGGTGACTTTGGAGAAAAGCGGCATAATCAAAGGTTACACGGCCCTTGTTGATTATGAAAAGCTGGGTTACGAAATAACGGCCATAATAGAACTGACGATCTCTAAAGGAAAACTAATAGAGGTTCAACGCCAAGTGGCTGAGAAACCTAACGTGAGCAACGTATACGATGTAACTGGCGAGAGCGATTCTATAATCGTTGCGAGGTTTAAGAATAGGGAGGAGCTTAATAAGTTCGTGAAGTGGCTCCTCTCGATGCCTTATGTTGAAAGAACCTTAACGCATTTAGTGTTGAGTATAGTAAAAGAAGACCCAAGGTACCCCTTGAGGGCTGAGGGCTGATAGAAAGTATTTATCTTGCCCCTTTTGGTGTGTTATCGATAAACTTTCCTTAACGGATGGCCGGTGCTAGAGATGGGCCATAGGAAGTACTCTGCGCCAAGGAGGGGGTCGCTGGCATTCTTACCTAGGGGCAGGGCTAGCCGCCTAGTTCCTAGGGTGAAGTATTGGCCTGAGTATAAGGGTGAGCCTAGGCCTTTGGGCTTTTTGGCATACAAGGCCGGCGTAACTTCAGTTTACTATATAGATACAACACCCAACTCTCCGACTCAGGGGGTTGAAGTACAGAAGCCTGCGACAATACTCTCGGCACCGCCCGTGATCGTCGCAGGCATAACCCTCTACAAGAATGAGGGAGGGAAGTTGGTCGAGTTAGCAAAGATATGGAGCAAGAACCTCCCTCCCGATATCAAAAGAAAGATACCCACGCTCAGGCCAAACGAAGATGAAATGCTGGGTCGTATAGAAGAATTCAAGAAAGAGGTATCCGAGGTCAGGCTGATAATAGTATCCCAGCCTAGACTTGTCAGACTTCCTAAGAAAAAACCCGACATATTAGAGATAAAGGTTGGCGGTGACGACGTGCAAAAATGCTTGGATTATGCCCTTTCAAAACTTGGCAAAGAGTTGTCACCTCTTGAGGTATTCCGGGAAGGTGAGTTTGTGGACGTTATAGCTGTCACAACTGGGCATGGATTTCAAGGCGTAGTTAAGCGGTATGGTGTTAAGATACTGCCCAGGAAGTCTAGGAAGACGAAAAGGGGCGTCGGTGCCATCGGACCTTGGAAGCCGTCATATGTTATGTACACCGTTCCCAGATCTGGGCAGATGGGCTTTCATCGTAGGACGGAATTCAATAAAAGGATACTCAAGTTAGAAAGCGATGGGATGAAGCTCACACCGAAAAGCGGTTTTCATAAGTTTGGGATATTACGTAGTAGCGCAATAGTGTTAGAAGGGAGCGTTCCTGGTACGCCAAAAAGGCCCGTTGTGTTAAGGGTCGCTGCAAGGCCACCTACTCATCAAGAGCCCCCGCGTATCACATTAATACAGGTGTAGGCGCATGAGTGTCACATCTTCTTTGCTAACATCCCAGAAGGGACAAAGACCCAAGGTTCCGGTATTGAACCTTGAGTGTAAAGAGGTCGAGTTTGTGGAGTTGCCGATGGTCTTTGATACGCCGCTGCGTGAAGATTTGGTCAAAAGAGCATACATTCATTTGTTGACACACACCCTTCAGCCAAAGGGTGCTTCAAAGGCTTCTGCTCACAAATATTCTGTAGAATCGTGGGGAGCAGGCTACGGTATGGCGAGGATATCGAGGGTTAAGGGCGGCGGTACGGGAAAAGCGATGTCAGGCGGTTTTGTGCCTTCCGCTGTTGGTGGCAGACCTACGCATCCGCCAAAACCCGAAAAGAAAATCTACAAGAAGTTAAACAAGAAAGAGAAGCTCGCCTCATTACTCTCAGCGATTGCGTTCACCGCCATACCGGATGCGGTAAAATCAAGGGGTCACAAACTTCCCGATAATTTGAAGCTCCCGATAGTCGTTACGGACGAAATCGAGAGCATTAGCAAAGCGAAAGATTTGAAGAAATTCTTAGAGCTGTTAGGCCTTAAGGAGGAGCTAGAAAGATGCGAAGAAAAGAAAATTAGGGCTGGAAAGGGGAAGAGGAGAGGTAGGAGGTATAAACGTAAAGTTGGCCCATTGATAGTTTGTATGAATGACAGGGGCATTAAAAAGGCAGCTTCAAGCCTTCCTGGTGTTGAATTTACTAAGTTGGGCGAGCTTAGCGTACTACATTTAGCACCCGGAGCAAAGCCCGCAAGGCTTGTGATATGGTCAAAATCGGCGCTACTATCCCTTGACTCAAAATTGGAAAAAATTTTAGCCTAAAGTTCAGGAAAAGAGCAGAAGGAGCCAATGCATGGAACAACTGATCTTCCTAATCGTGACGCTTGTAGCAATACTTATCGCAATCGTCGTCTTTAAGATAAACATAGGCATCTCTCTGTTTTTGGGTACTCTATTCTTCGGCTTCATAACGCAGCCGTTTCCCAATATGCTGAACACATTGTTTTTGACACTCACCAACGAAACGACTGTTTTACTACTGATAATCTCGATAGAAATCGTTTTCTTTGTGAATATCTACTCTGCCACAAAAATGATTGACGAGGCTCAGTCCTACATCATAAGAAAGGTTCGAAAACCCAAACTTATTGCGGTGATGATTCCTTCATTCTTGGGTCTTCTACCCATAGCAGGCGGCGCTCTTCTCTCCGCGCCCTTTGTTGATAAGATTGGTAATGATCTTGGGCTAAGCAGGGGTGAGAAAGTTTTCATAAATGTATGGTACAGACACGCGTTACTTTTTGCTTATCCAATAAACGACGCTCTTGTACTTACTGTCGCCTTAGCTTCTATTAAACTCTCAGACCTAATACCGGTTTTGCTTCCCTCAATGCTCATAATGTTTACATGCGGATTTCCATTGCTTATAAAAAGGAAGGAGTACGTAACTGCAGAACTTGTTGAGCGACGCTCCAGTGGCGTGGCGCTTGTCCCATTTATGCTAGCAGTAATCGTTGCTACAATTCTATCAATAGTCCTTAACATGGGATTCTACGGAATAGTCTTAGGAACCATGGTAGGCATAATTAGCACATTGTTGATAAGCAGGCCAAAGGGCACGAGCATCCTGAGGTCATTCATGGATAAGAGAATGATAACCATAGCACTCGTGCTTTACTCTGCCATGTTGTTAAGGGGGTTCATCGCAAGCACCAGCGTACCGGCATCGATTAACATGCTCAGTCTTATGCTCCCACGACTCACTATTGAGGTACTGCTTCCTTTCTTTTTAGGCTACATGTTAGCTTCAATATCCGGAGCCGTTGCCCTTTCATTCGTAACATTCGCGGCGGGGATGACATTAACTGTGTACGAGGTTGCTTTAATTTATGGCTCCGCATTTATAGGTTACACAGTTTCACCGTTCCACCTTTGTCTTGTTTTCACAGCAGAGTGTCTAAAAACCAACATCACAAGTGCTTACAAATATATGCTACCCGCAGCCCTCGTAACAATACTTTCTTTAATCGCCTTAACGTTCATTTAGCGCTGCTGCCCTCTTGCACTTAACATTCTAATCGATGAAATAACAACCCATGTTGAAATCGCTAAGGATGATATTAGTTCCGGAATGGCCACCCCTTTCCACGGAAAGAGCCAAACCACTATTGCTAGGACGGCCAACAATAACATCGCAATACCTATCGCTATCGAACGGGGACGGGAGATTAAGCTACATATCCCAAAGGCTATTAGTGTTAGCGCTACGAAGACAAAGAACGCGACCGAAACGTAGTAGTGAATTATTCCTGCGGTCTCCGGAAAGAACCCTATCATGAATAATGAGATCGTGCTTAGTACGTAGAGCGTAACACTAATCATACCTAAAACACCCCCATGAAGTCTTTTCAGACCTATTGCGAAAATGAGTGCTAAAACCGAGGACAGCATCAACCCTAAATTGAATATAGGGCTCGATGGGTGTCTCGCGCCCAAATCGCTTAGAGCATTTTCTATCCAGCTAAACCAAGGGGATACAGAAATGCTTAGCGCTATGGAAGAATACGCAATAACAAGGCTCAACAAACCAATTATTCCGAGCGCTTTTAGGTTGGACGTATTATGAGGAAATATTAAGGGAGGAATTAAATTTAAGTGAGCTACTTCTTTATGAGTTCATACATCAGAGTCGAGAATTCAAAACCATAACTCGCTCTAAATAGGTCACTCTAGAAACTTACATATCACTCATAAGCGGCCATTATATCAAAAACTAAGGTATTAATTAACGCTACGTGTTTTTCAGAGATAAGTATGGAGTACGTGGAGCTGGGAAAAACTGGTTTTAAAGTCTCCGTGATAGGACTCGGCACTTGGCAAATAGGGACAAAACTCTGGGGATGGGGTACAGATTATAACGAGTCTGACGCTATCGCTACAGTACAACAAGCCATAGATTTAGGAGTCAATTTTATAGACACCGCAGAAATCTATGGTGGAGGAAAGTCCGAAGAGGTCATCGGCAAGGCCATATCTGGAAGAAGGGACGAGGTCTTTTTAGCCACTAAAGTCTGGCTCACCAATCTTTCATACGACAAAGTTATCAAAGCTGCCGAGAGAAGTCTTCGAAGACTAAACGTTGATGTAATAGACCTTTACCAAGTACACTGGCCCAACCCCTTCGTCCCTATAGAGCAAACGATGAAGGCCATGGAGAGGCTGGTCAAAGAGGGAAAGGTAAGATGTATAGGCGTTAGTAATTTTTCGGTTAACGGGTTGAAAAGGGCGCAGGAAGCACTTTCTTCAGAAGAGATCGCCTCGAATCAAGTCGAGTACAATTTACTAAACAGAAAAATCGAAAGGGACTTGTTACCCTATGCTAGACGGGAAAAGATTACAATTATAGCATATAGCCCTTTGGCTAAGGGTATACTGACCGGAAAATATGCTCCCGGAAATGTTCCTAAAGATCTTCTGAGAAGGGCTGATATTTTATTTTCATCTGAGAACCTGAAAAGAGCGAATAAAATCCTTGAGGTTTTGCATGAAATCGCTGAGCGACGGGGTAAAAATGTGTCACAGGTTGCCCTCAATTGGTTAATAAAGGAGCCTACCGTCCTTGCGATACCTGGTGCGAAAAAGCCAATGCATGTAAAGGTAAATGTTGGTGCCGTTGGATGGAAATTAACTGAGGAAGAAATAAAGAAAATAGATGAGGTGTCAAATTCGTTCAAACCCGAGAGATTAAAAAGCTACATTTCCATACCTTTCAGATTGCTTAGATTTTGGTGATTTTAAATAGTTAAATATAGTCCTCCAACTATATTTGTTAGAGTAAAGCATGAGTGTAAAAGACGAGGATGTTCAGCGTATGTCCCAGGCTCTGAAGTCTGGGGCAAAACTGACATCTGAAGTATGCCCTGTATGTTCAAGTCCAATTTTTGAGATAAAAGGAGAGCTTTGGTGCTTAAAATGTAACAAAAGAGTTGTTAAGATAAAGGAAGAGTCGGAGATCGCAAGCGCCGTACTGCCCTATACCTTAAATAATTTAAATGCGGTTGTCGTTGAGAAGCTGGAACAACTTTCTGCTACCCTCTCAAGGCTTACAGACCCCTCGGAGATAAAGAATGTGGTTGATACGCTTTCTGTCCTTTTAAGGGTCCTTTCACAAAGTGAAAGCTTAAAAGAGAAATTGCGAAAACAAGTGTGAAGTTATCGGACTTCCATGGATTCACTTTTGTATTACGAGGATGATCGCTTTATGTTTAAAGCCTGATTATTTTGCAACATACGCTAAAAATATGTGAAACCACTCTTGTAAGGAGCCGCCGTTATGATAGAAAGCCATTTAATCAATTTTTGATTATTTTAGATCATTAGGCGATTGATCTTACCCATTTTTATGGAAAAACACGTGTTATTAGACTGTACGGGGATGTCGCTACTGTGATGGGTCATGCTTCACAATCCTATTCACAAACTTTCATGGACGTACCTTACATTATTTCCGTTCACTTTCCATAGGAAATGGAGGGGTGTTTAAATTTTTAGTCTTTAACTGTGAATGACGGATATTATTGAAGATTTTGTAAAGAATGTCAAAAATATCGGCTTATTGACCATTCAAACCTTTATACGTTCTCAATTTGTGAAGTTTTCATTTTTTATTAGATTTTGGTAGGAAGGGATACACCCCTGCATTTCTTATGGAAATGAGTTTTCATCCTTTTCTTTTTTGATGTGCTCTATTCTTAACAAGAGTAGAAAAATTTGTTGAAAAAAATAAACCGAGAAATTTTTTCATGTAATTTATAAAGACCGTACAGAGAGTAACGTTCTGTTCAAAGAAAAAGAGTGAGAAATAATGAACAGAGAGTCAGATTTCCAGTGGAAGATATGGGGTGCCCGGCTAGATCCGCTATCCGACCTCCTATCCACCTCTTCCAAAAAAACAATATTTAAAAACAGAAACGTCCTGAGGTCAGACTATCTACCTGATAACCTGCCGCATAGATGGGAACATATTAGGCAGTTGGGTGAGATACTCGCACCAGCACTTAACAATGCTAGGCCGTCAAACGTCTTTATATATGGAAAAACAGGTACGGGTAAAACAGCTGTGGTTAAGTACACTTTCAAACGTTTTAATGAAGAAACACTTCGTAACAATCTACCGTTGAAGTTCATATACATCAACTGCCGAATGGCTGGTACGGAGTATAGGGTATTAACAGAGCTTTGTTCGGCAATAGGGCAAAAGGTGCCCTTCACAGGTTTATCGAAAGCTGAAGTATTCAACAGGTTCGTAGCAGGTCTTTCCTCATCTAATCTAATGGTAATGGTTTGTTTGGATGAAGTTGACATTCTCGTTAAAAATTTTGGCGACGACCTACTTTATGAACTCACAAGGGTTAATGAATCCCTTAACAACGGACAGGTGGTTCTCATTGGGGTTTCAAACGACTTAATGTTCAAAAATATGTTAGACCCTAGAGTATTGAGCAGCCTAAGCGAGGAAGAGATAGTCTTCCACCCGTATACGGCCTCTGAACTCATGGATATATTGAGTGAGAGGGCCGTTCTTGCATTTAATGAAGGTACAATTTCTCAGGATATAATAGCGCTATGCGCAGCGCTTGCTGCCGCAGAACATGGTGATGCCAGAAGGGCTTTAGACCTGCTAAGGGTGGCCGGCGAGGTGGCAGAAAGAGCAGGGGCCCAGAAAGTTGAAGAGAAGCACGTTAGGGTGGCTCAGGGAATAATTGAAAGGGGTAGGGTCTTTGAGGCGCTATCGTCCCTTCCCCTACATAGTAAGTTAGTTTTACTTTCTGTGGTGCTGGCAATAAAAAACGGAAGTGAAATAACTTCAGGGACCTTGTATACGATCTACAAAGAGTTGTGCGAACTAATTGGTATAGAGCCCTTGACAGACAGAAGAACCAGCAGTCTATTATCAGAGCTGAACATGTTAGGGGTATTGGATTGTGAACTCGTGAGCCTCGGAAGATACGGCAGAACTAGAAAGGTGTTCCTTACGCTACCTATAGATGAGGTCGTTGGGGTCTTCGAGAAAGATGACGTGCTTTCGAACATGTTAGGTTACGTGCCTACTTCCCTTAAAAAACGCAATACATAAAACGCCCTTTTTAGTTGGTAAGGGCAGAAGCTTAGTTGTCGTCTCCGAACAACGATAGAAAAATAATCTTGGCGGCTTTGAAGAATGGCTATCACTTAACTGAGGAAGCTCTAGAAATTTTGAGAAGGTCGGAAGACCCTATTAGAATATTAACTGCGGTGATAGAGCACGTAAAAAAGACGGACCCCTACCGCATAGTACTTGATGCTGCGCTCATGGAAACGTTCGTTCAACAAATGACAAACTCGCAGGAATCCGCGCCCCTGCATGAAGAAGAGTCCTTTATATGCCCTGAAGCTCAAATCATCCAGTATTACTCTGAGGATGTCACGATTGAAGGACAACTCGAGGAATTCTACAGGTACTTCCACAGCCGTTACACGAAACTCAGAAAAATACTCGAAGAAAGGGGTATCAAGTTTATACCTTTATCTGAAATTGTAAAGATGAAGAAAGACCAAGATGCAGCCGCCGCTGTTATGGTGTTGGATAAAAAAGACACGGGGAAAGCCATAATATTTGAATGCGAAGACCCTTCAACAAGCACAAAGGTACTCATTCCAAAGAAATCCGGAGACGTTTTCGCAAAGGCTGAGATGGTGCTTGCCGACTGTGTGGTTGGTATGAGGCTGAGAAAGGTCAATGATACGATTATTGTTCAGGACATCATACAGCCAGACGTTCCGATAAACCAAAAACACCCAAAATCAGGACCAGACATATATGTTTGCCTAATATCTGACACTCACATCGGAAGCAAAAACTTCCGAAAAGATTTGTTTGAATCTTTTCTTGATTGGATAAACAGGAGTAGAGATGGCGAGGTTAAGAGGGTGGGATATGTGATTTTATGTGGAGATTTGGTCGACGGCGTAGGCGTATATCCTGGACAAGAAAAAGAGCTCGAAGTTGTATCAATAAATGAGCAATTCAGTATGGCTGCCAAATTTTTATCAGAAATTCCTGAACGGATTAAATTGATATATTTGCCCGGAAATCATGAACCGGTTAGAAAAGCATTACCCCAACCCCCGCTACCAGGAGTTTACAAGAAAATATTAGAGAGTGGACGCGAACTAACATTCATTGGTAACCCGGCAAAAATTTTGATTGGAAATAGACTCATGTATCTATATCACGGCCAAAGTCTTGATGACCTAATTCAAGCGTTGCCAAACGTTTCATATAGCACACTAAACGAAAGCATAGGCAAAGTTCTCGAAGTTATGCTACAGGTTAGACATTTAGCGCCATGTTACGGCCAGAATACGCCCATCTTACCGCTTGACAATGATCCTTTGGTTATCGAGGATGTGCCCGACGTGCTTTGTACAGGCCATGTACATGTGGCCGGCGTTAAATCCTATAAGGGCGTGCTTCTCATAAACTCAGGTTGCTGGCAGGAGCAAACATCATTCCAACAAAGCTCTGGTCTTAAACCGACAGTCGGTACTGCTGTGCTTGTAAACTTGGCCGATATGTCTACGAAGATAAAGTTTTTCAGTTAAAAACAATTTAGGTTGCCTTAATGTTTAATGGAAGCATGCTTATAGGTTTCATGAATAATCCTTGGCTACCGGTGTTAGATGAAGTTAGGTTTGCTATAGAGAACAAATTCGACTTTATAGAAATAACGGTCGAATATCCTGAGGCTATGCCAGAAAGGTTGTTGCCCCTTTGCAAAGAAGTAAGGAGTTTGCTCAAAAAAGGCGGGTTGGGCGTCATATGTCACGTGCCTTGGTATTTTCACATGGCCCATCCCTATCCAAGCTTGAGACTGTGTTATGTCTCAGAAACGTTAAACGTCATAGAGGTGGCAAGGTCTTTGGATGCAAACAAGATAGTCATCCACACAGAATTTGCTGAGGGGCTTCCATCAAAATATTTTGGGGAAAACCGGAACGAGATGTTCCGAAACTTCTCATTAAGCTTGGATAAGATAAGAGAGAAAGCGAACGAGTATGGTATGTTGATTATGTTGGAAAACACTGATGATAGGGCTGCAACGCTTAGCGAGCTGATCTGGTTAATCGATTCAAAGAACATTAAGGCAACGCTCGATGTAGGTCATGCATTCTCAAATTATCATGGTGACGATAAAGCGTTAATGGTTTTCATAAAAACACTCGGTAACAGGATAGGCCATGTTCACCTAAGTGACAACTTCGGCTCTGGAGACCTACATCTACCAATAGGTGTGGGTAGGATATGCTGGCAAGAAGTTCTATCTGAGCTCAAAAGTTTAGGTTATGACAAGAGCATCACTTTAGAGGTCCACTCACCAGATAGGGATTATTTACTAATGAGCAGAGACAAAGTTTTAAGGATTTTACGAGATTTGGGCTATGTATAACAAATATATCAACACTTACTCACCAGTTACGATATATTTTACGGCTTCACCTATATAGGTTGCATGATCGGCTATTCTTTCTAAGTACCGCAAAATCAATGCTGTAGCCATATCGCACTTCTTTTCAGACAATGGGTTTTCGATTGCTTCTTTAACAAATCCTATGTAGGCCTTATCAACTTCATCATCCATTAACTCTAATTTTTTAGCTAATTCAACGTCTTTGTTCTTAAAAGCGGTTATGCTTATGTGTATCATCTCGCATACCTTTTTACCTATTTTCTGGACTATCTCTTTGTTGCACTCACTCAAATCACCAAACATGTTGAGAACCTGAGATATATCGTAGGCGTATCTACCATATCTAAAGAAACCATATGCAATCTCCATGCAGGAACGAATATAGCGAAGATCACCCGCGACGGGCTGGTATCTGGCAATCAGCTCCATACTCAGCTCTGCCACCTCGCCCTCCAAGACACGTAATTGGTTGGATGTCCGAAACACGTCTTTGGAAACGTCACGTCCACTCACATAACCCTCGATGGCCATCTCAACGACCTTGCTACTAATCGTTGCCATGTCCAATATCATATTGGTGAGTTTTTCCAATCCCTCATCCAAAAGTCTCTTCAAACTTTCACACCGTCCAGAACCTTGCCTGTTATGAATAACTCCGTCAACTCGTTAATCGGGGACTTTAATACGGTTGCAGCAGGACCGAACTCTATCAACTTACCATTGTAAATGAAAGCTATGAAGTCTGCTATCCTGCCCGCTTGGTCAACGCTATGCGTAATAGCTATAACTGTATATTTTTCCTTCAACCGAACCATGAGCTCTTCTATTCTTTTTGTGTTATATAAATCAAGACCTGTTGTCGGCTCATCAAACAATATTATCTCTGGCTCGAGCGCAAGTGCCCTTGCGATACAAAGTCTTTGTTGCTGGCCACCGCTTAACCTCCATGCCGCCTCATTCAGCCTGTCTTTCACCTCATCCCACAGTCCAGCCTCTTTTAGTTTTTCTTCCGCCAACTTCTTCAAGTCTTTTTTGTTCTTGGCTATACCATTCAGCATAGGTCCTATTGTTATGTTTTTTAAGATTGAGAGGTGAGGAAACGGGTTTGGTTTCTGAAATACGTAACCTACCTTTCGCCTAAGGTATGATGAATCAAGTGTGTAAGCATCATGAAACTTGCCACCTATATTAACCCAAACTTTCCCTGAAACTTCCACCCTCGGTATCAATTCAATAAGTCTGTTGATACTTCTTAACAACATAGTTTTCCCACTACCTGAAGGCCCTATTATGGCGGTAACGGCGCACTTCGGAAAGTCTATACTAATGCCCTTGAGTATCTCTTTCTTATCTATGCTGACGTGCAGATCTTTAACACTGACAGCTACGTTCTCCATCAAACTCTACACACCTGTCCACAATTTCTTGGTAATTCGCCTGGCTAAAAATCCAATCGCCATTATCAGTAGCAAAAGGAACAGGGCTGCCGCCCATGCTTGGGTTTGCCATTCCTTAAATGGTGAGAGCCCGTAGACGTATATAAGGACTGGTATAGATGGTGCTGGCTCTGTCCACTTGCTGAACCAGAAGTTGCTGATACCGTTAGTGACTATTATAGGTGCGGACTCCCCGACTATCTTCGCAAGTCCTATTAGCACAGCAGTAACAACGCCGGTCTTAACCGCAGGCAGGAGTATCCGGAAGATGACGTGTCTACTCGAAAGACCAAGAGCATACGCCCCCTCCCTTATATCGTTAGGTATTGTCAGGAAAGCCGTCTCGACACTCCTAGCGACTATGGGTATCATAATTAGGGCTAACGCGAATGATGCAGCGAAAGCCGCTGGGCCTGTTGCCAGTATGCCGGTAACTTTTGATGCTAAGAATGTGTACGTGACGACCCCGACAAGTATTGTGGGAAACTCGACTAAGATATCGCTTACAAAACGGGCCGCTTTGGCTAGGGGGCTGTCCTTGCGCTCGGCCAAGTATATGCCAGCGAATATGCCCACCGGAATGCCTATTAAGAGTGCCAGACCCAGCATGTAAAGGGAGCCTTGTATTGCATGTCCTATGCCTCCACCTTCAATACCCGGTGGTCTACCTATGTCCGTGAAGAACTCGATGGGTCTATTGATGATATAGTGCCCTCCTTCTATGATACACTCAAAAAGTATCCAACATAATGGGATGATTAACAATAAAAGAGATAGATACGCTAAACATGTATAAATCATGTCCCTAAGCTTTTTTAGGTTCACCTCATGTACCCTCCAAGGAGCTTGTTATATACTAGCCTGGACACTAGGATAGTTGATATTGAAATCACGAAAAGAACTAAACCAAGTCCTATGAGAGCTGCAGCCTCGGTCCCCGTCGCCTCGGCAAAGTTGTTAATTATAAGCGTGGTTAAGGTGCATGCTGGTTCCAACAGGGAGACTGAAAAGCTACAAGTGTTGCCTATTACCATGGAAACGGCCACAGCCTCCGCTATTGCCCTTCCAAGCGCCAACATAAGCGCTGCAAATATTCCTGGCTTGATGTAGCTTAACATAATGCGTATGACTTCCCATTTTGTGAGCCCGAGTGCATATGCTGCCTCCTTTATCTCTATGGGCACTAAACGTAGGTTCTCTTTTATGACAGATACAGCGAAAGGTGTTATCATATACCCGAGCACGAGTGCCGCGGTCAGCTTATTATAGGCCAACAGAGTCTTGGCTTGAAATATTGGTAAGAAACCCAGATTTTCTATTAAGAACTTGTAAAGGGTGCTGGAGAGGAAAGGTCCTAAGCTCAAGATTCCCCAAAGCCCTACGACGACGCTCGGAATTGCAGCTATCATGTCAATAATCATTCCTAGTCTTTCTGACAGATATTCGGGCAGCAGCTCAGACATAGCCACTGCTGCTGCTATGCTTATAGGTGTGGTAATTAACAGAGCCAAACCTGCCGTTATTATGGTGCCGTAAATAGCTTGAAGTGCACCATACTTTTGTTCAGGCAAGCTCCATTCTCGACCTGAAATGAAATCTAAGAAGGAGAACTTTGAAAAGAATTCAGAAGCACCATAAAGTTCTCCGAAAAAGTAGAACGGTAGAATGAGTGCCAAAAATAAGGCGAAACTTCCTAAAAATATAAAAATAGATTTTCTTATCGCGACCATTCTGACTCGTCGCACCCCTCATTCCGTCTTTATGTCTTTATGTAGGAAATCCCCTTCAAACCAATCTGCACTGCGTTATCCGGCAAGGGGATGTAGCCAGGCACATCAGCGACGTACCTCTGTCCCTTTTCGTATACCCATGTTAAGAATTCGCGTAAGGCTGCCGCCTTTTCGGGCGAATTCTCAACATATAACATTACGTAGCTAAAGCTCACGATAGGGTATGCATTTGGACTTGCCGGTTCGAGTTTAACTAGTGAGACACCACTCCAGTCGTCAAGAGGGTCTGGTAGCTTCGCATGCGCAACGACGGATTTGACTGCCTCCATTACGCTTTCCGTGGATGCCTTTACGAAGTTGCCCGCTTTATTCTGTACCGCAGCATGGGGTAGCCTGCCCAATATAGCGTAAGACAATTCCACATATCCTATGCTATATTGCGTATTCTTCACAGCCTCAGTAACGCCCTCGTTGCCCTTAGCGCCTATAAAGCGTGTCTTATCAGCCTCTTCATCTGGAAGTTTGAATGATAGGTCACTCGGGAACTTCCCTTTACTAACTTTTTCTAAAAAGCTCGTCCAGATGAAGGTTGTCCCGCTCCTATCCGCTCTGTAGACGACGATTATGTCCTTGTCTAAGTTACTAAGTTGTGGGTTAAGCTCTACTATTTGGGGATCGTTCCACTTCTTTATGCTTCCGTCAAAGATTTTTAGGAGAACCTCTTGCGTGAACTTGAGTTCATCCACACCTGGTATGTTAAATATTGCAACGACTGAGCCTATGGTTACGGGTATTTGTATAACACCCCCCCTGACGCTTTTCAATGCTTCCCAATCGCTCCTCTTTAATGGAGCATCGCTGGCTGCAAAGTCCACTGCTTGCTCCTTAAGCTTTGCTATTCCCTGTCCACTACCTATACTTTGATAATCAATGCCGAAAAGACCCTTTTCCCTTTGGAACTCATAGGCCCATTTTTGCATTAACGGGTTGACGAAAGTGGCTCCACCACCCAAGAGCTTTTCTGGCCATCGAACAGTCGGTGTGGGTGTTAGGGTGGGCGTTGGAGTCGGTGTGGGTGTTAGGGTGGGCGTTGGCTGCTCTTGTCTTGACATGTTTAGCGTTATTAGCGCCACCGCAACGACGATTATAATGATCGCGATTACGGAACCCAAGGCCACAGTTTTCGAGATACCATGTTTGCGCATACGTTCTCCCTCGCCAGCTCGCAGGTACTTTGCTGTATATATAGATTATGAACCAAAAATATATTGAAATAAAGATATATATAGTGAAATATAAAAATCTCTTATTGTATGGAGCAAGCATACCTCAGAAAAATCCAGATGTCTGGCGGTTCAACGCTGATAGTTTCGCTACCAAAGAAATGGGTAAAGTCGGTCGGTTTAAAAAAGCTTGACGAATTACTCATGGTCCCGCAACCCGAGGGTACACTTCTTATTATGCCGTACAAAAAAGGCGTCACTAACGAGGCATGTATAGAGTTCTCTTCCCAAACCACGGCCGATGAGATCGTCAGGGCCTACATCTCTTACTATCTAGCAGGTTATGACACCATTAGGATAAAGTTCGAGAGACCCTTGCCTGAGCTTGCTCAAAAGGTTAAGGACAGCATCAGACGGTGGCTTGTGGGTGTAGAGATAGTTGAAGAATCTTCGATCGATATGCTCACGATATGCCTTCCGATTCATGCAAACCTTCCGTTAAAGAATGCGATCGAAAGGATGGGCAAAATAGCCTCTGCCATGCAAAAAGAGTCACTCATGGCATTCGTGGAAGGTGACAAATCTCTGGCCCAAGAGATAGTTGCAAGGGACGATGAAGTTGACAGATTATACCACTTTATAGTAAGGCAATTAAATCTAGCAATTTCTAATCCGCTTATACTTCTTTCTTTGGGACTTTCCAGCAGGCAGGACTGTCTTGGTTACATGCTCGTCGCTAAGAGTATAGAGAGGGCAGCGGATCATGCATTAGCTATAGCCGAATCGGTGAATACCTCAAAACCTAACAATTCTAACATTATGGAGGTTATCGAGAAAGTCGGTAAACTTTCCAATGCATTATTCGAGGATGCTCTCTCAGCCTTATTGAAAGGTGACATCAAACTTGCGAACGATGTTATATTTAGGGCTTATGATTTAGTAAGGAAAATAGAGGACGCCGAAGTACATTTATTATACCCAAAGCATAATATGTCGTTCGCAATCTTAGTGAGGTCAGCACTCGGCAACATAAAAAGAATATCGGAGTATAGTGCAGACATTTCTGAAGTAACTGTTAACCTATCTGTCGCAAAACCTATGATAACGATCGGTCCCATTTCACCCTAAAGTTCTGCAACGACCCTGTTCTTAATGGTTCCTATATTCTCTATCGATATCTCTACGACATCTCCGACCTTCAACAACTTGGGCTCAGGCTTCATGAAGTATCCAACACCAGCCGGTGTTCCCGTTGATATCATATCTCCTGGTTCAAGTGTCATAACCATGCTCATGGAGGATATTATTCGCGGTATCTTGAACACCATGTTGGCTGTTGATGAGTTTTGTCTTAACTCGTTGTTCACCTTTGTGAGTATTTTAAGTCGATGCGGCTCAGGAATTTCATCCTTAGTTACAATCCAAGGACCACATGGAGCAAAAGTGTCGAAACTTTTTCCACGGGTCCATTGTTTATCACCAAACTGTATGTCTCTTGCCGAAACATCATTCATGACTGTATAGCCGAAGACGTATTCCATCACATCCTCCTCACGGATATTCTTACCACGTTTGCCTATTATGACGACCAACTCGCCCTCATAGTCGAGTTGCTTGACTATCTTCGGGTAAACGATGTCGTCATATGGTCCCGTAAGGCTCGTTCTTGGTTTAAAGAATATTATTGGCTCAGCAGGCGGTTTCACGCCTTGCTCTTCGGCATGGTCAATGTAGTTTAAACCTAGACAGATAATCTTGCCTGGGTTTTGAATCGGTGGTAGGAGATGAAACTTATCCAGAGGCTCGGCATATTTTTGAAATTTTTGCAAATCTTTCCTAAGCGTCTCTATAAATGCTCTTTCAGCTATGAAGTCTATGATGTTGTCCGGGAGTTTAATACCTAGCGCATTTCTTCTAACGAGCTTACCATCTAAGACTATACCATAATCCGCCTCGTCACCTATTTTATAGCTTGCGATTTTCATGAAGCTAACACCACATCCTAAAATCAAATGGCTGTCTAATCTTAAACGTTTCCATTGATTGAATGACAACTTATATTATACGGCAAATGATGAAATAAGGATGTTGTCCATAAAAGCAATCAAGGCGTTCAACAAATTGGAGCAGTTTATATTCCTAAAAACTTTCTGAAGTTTTCAGCTACTATGCTCCCAACAACATTCCTATCCATGCCCTTTACTTCAGCTATTATGTTCAATGAATTCTCTACCATCGGGGGCTCGAGTAGCACACCTCTATATACATACGGCCCATCGCTTTCCGTTAATATCGAGCGTATATTCATCAATCGGGCAACCTCTCTATGTTTCTTTTGAACGACTCCCATTGGGTTTATTGACACAAAGTAACCGACCGACGAAATCTTTTCTAGCAAATTTAACGGGCCAGTATACCAATGGAAGAGCGCTCTAGGTACGTCATTTTTGAGAAGTATATCCAAAGCTTTTTGCCAAGCGTCAAGACAATGCAGATTCACTGGTAGCGAATACTCAGAAGCTAATTTAGCAAAAGTATCGAAAACTTCCAATTGCCTTTCAAATGACGCTCTGGCATGACGTCTATCAAGACCAACTTCGCCGATACATTTGACATCCTGTCTACTAATCAATTCACAAACATTTTTAATTTCTTCATCACTAACTTCTGAAATCTTCCAAGGATGAACCCCTACAGAGGGGAATACGTTATCAAATTTCTCACCTAGCCTCAATGCCTCTAAACTCGTACGATAATCCTCCGCTACCACGATTATAGATATCGTTCTAAATTTTTCTGGGTTTTCAAAACCATAAAGATGGGAGTGAGCGTCTACCAGCAATTTTCTCGGTATGTTCTCCGCGACAAACCCATATTTATACTATTGTGGTAATTGTTTTGTTATAAAAGAATCAACGGTAGGATACTGCTTCGTTCAAATCCTCAATGAATTTTTCATTCTTTAACCTTTGGGCTGCAACTTCGCTGGCTTCCATCAATATCTTTCTCACCTCTTCGTCGTTTATGCTCGGTTCAACTATCGTATCGCTAACCGTTCCTATGCCGTATATGGCATCTTCTACCGCCTCCTCTACCTCACGTATGCTCCTCGAAGCATTTGGTAGTATTCCTGAGAGCTGACCCTTAAGATCCTCAAGCACGCCTTTAATTGGCGATATAGCTTCACGAAGCTCAGCTACATCATTAATCGTCTGAAGTCTGTTAATCAACCCCTCAATGGAGAATTGGCTCTTCATAACAGTGCTCATAGTCTTTCTCATGTTCGATAGTTCGTTTGCATAGACTATCGCCTTGTCTTTTTCGCTACTCATCAAAGCCTTAACGCAAGCATCAAACAGTTCTTTACTCCTGGCCGAGTATTGATTTTGTCTCTGCTTAATTCTTTCACTTATTAGCGTAAGCTTCGTGGCAACTTCATTTAGCCTATCCCTCAGGGGTTTTGGTGGGGGTTGTGGCTTTTTACGTCTGAACAAATTCATCAAGTTCACAAGCACTCACATCTTAACGCTAGATTTAACGGTTTGTGTATAACATCACCACACATCTTATGCATGAATATACGCGAAGAATTCATAGATACTTCAGTGGCGCATCCTATTTAGTATCCGTCTCACAATCTTCCAAACACCGGAACCATACTGAATCGCTAACTTTGGTACGTTGACAACCTCGTCTGGCATACCGAGTAGCTTGGCCACGAGTCTTAAAATATGCTTCCGCGAATAACCCGTAATTTCTTTCTTGAGTTTTTCTTCAACAGGTATTCTAAAGGCACATTTAATAACTGCGGTATCAAGATATGGATAGGCAGGCTCTACGGAGTTTGCAAGACACACGTTATAATCCCTTTCTAGGTTCTTCTCATGTAATTGTGAAAAATCTTTTAATAATTCGTCCCTGAGGAGTTTATAACCATCTTTCTCCAAGATCCTTTCATACCGTTTGTAACCTGCGAATATTTCATCGGCACCTTGGCCTACTAAAATGCGACTCAGCTTTCTTTCTCTAGCCGCTTCTAGAGCAAAATACAACGGTGTGCTAATAGAAACATCAAGCGGGGAACGTCTTTCTATGATTTGGATGACGCGCGGCAATGTCTCTTCAATTTCTCTCTCACTTAACTCGCGTACGTTGACGTACAGCCCAAGCAACTCAGCAACCCTTTTTGCCCTTAAAACATCCTTGGACATTGGAAGACCGGCACACAAAAGTTCTGGCTTTGTACCTAAATCATCTAGTATCTTTGCTAGTATGGAGCTGTCGAGTCCGCCTGAAAACAGCACGGCCACGTCCTTTCCTTTTGTCATTTTCACGACGGCGCACCTCAGAGTTTTTAACAGAATCGATGCTACTTCTTGAGATGGTTCAGTGAAGGGCTGGAGTGTTCGAAGTTCCTCCGAGAGATTGTAGACCTCGCATTCTAGCAAACCACTGTGATCTATAATAGCAAGGTAGCCTGGTTTGAGTGATTTAATCTCCCGAAAACTGGCTGCTAAGAGTGCCTTCTGTTCTGTTGCAAAAGCATGGCCTCTGTCATCTGATGCTATATAAAGTGGCCTGATCCCTACAGGGTCTCTCACAAGTATGGCGCTATTATCATGCATTATGGCAAACGCATAGTTCCCATCCAAGTTCTTTATCTTGCTCGGTTCTCGGGCCTTTATCAAGGAGAGCAGCTCTTCGTTTTTACGCCAGTCTTCAAGATTATAGATTTCTCCATCAAGCACAATGGCAGAATCTTGAAAAATTGATAGAGTGGTTGAACATAGGCACGTCTTTCCCTTTAATGCTAGATGGTCTAGCTCTTCAATTCCTTTTACATGGAAAAGATCCCCGTCAACCCATAGGTTAAGTTCTGACCATCGATAACTAGTCGCCTTTAACATCCTTAAGGTTATGTCTACAGCGTCGGCATCCTTTTTAACCACGAAACCTACAAAAGGATTGAGCAGACCCCTCCCTCCAAGTTTTTAATGATATGAACCGTTCGTTGTTTATAATTTAATAAATACCCACGACACCGAGCGTTTGGTATCTCCTAAGAAACTCAATAACAAATGGTCTATACGTGTAATAACCTTCGGTCGATTTATTTATACTGGACAGGCCCAGCGCCAATCTGAACGCCTCCGCCTCATTCTTATCGCCCTTAATTATGTAAACGCCCTCCCCTAATTCCCTTCGTTTGATGAAAATTAGCGGAAGGGAAACATCAAATCCTTTAGGAAGGACCTTCTTAAACTCCTCTAATTCTCGTTTGTCAAAGTAATGCATCGTCCCGCCTACGGTCCTCACACAAGGCTCCTCTAAGTCCAAAAGGACGCTGAGAGGGACGGTATGGGCGGGTAACGCTGTGTTAACAATTTTAAGCTCATGCTTAAGCCATTCATCCAGACCATCCGGGAACATGTGCTTTCACAAATTTCGTCTATACCGTTCGTTATAAGCTTACTACAGAGTTAGTGGGGCCGCTGGGATTCGAACCCAGGACCTCGCGGGCCCGAGCCGCGAATCATACCATGCTAGACTACGGCCCCCTCGCTAATCCGATTAGCTAACCAAAAGTTAAGTTTTCTGCCAAATTTAGACCTTAAGTGTAAAACACGTGTACGTTGACGTAAGGTTGACCTCGGTAAGTAACCAAAGTCTTTTGAAGACCCTTTCAAAGTAATCCTCCCTTGCCTCCTCCCTAACCGAAATCACAACATCATACATACCAAAGAGTTGATGTGCCTCCGTCACATCTTCTATGCTTTTCAAAAAGGTATCCCAGAGTCTTGGTGCCGCAGGCCTTCTCAGCTTCAAAAATATATAAGCACATTTCCTTATCTTATCTACGTCTTTCACCTCAAAAGTTAGCCCACCCTCTTCATTAACTATTAATGTGTTAGTGTCAACAACCTCGCTATCATGAAGTAAATCCAGCACGGTGTTCAGTTGCCCCAATGAGGAGACCTCTACCTTACAAAGCATATCGTACGGTCCCCATATTAAATAAGCCTCCCTCACGAGACCCGAATCCCTTACCGTCTTTAAGCTGTCTACGAGCGCGCTTCTTGTGCTTACAGACCCTAGAATGAATGCTTTCATGATAACTTGTAGTTCTGAAGTATTATTTAATCTTCGCTGCTTATCTACAATAATAATCAAACATGAAACTTTATGTGTAAAGACTACGCAGAAAAGTATCTTAAGGATGAAGATCCGGCAGGGTATTGAGCTATGAGTATTAAATGAAGCTAGGCGGTCTCTATCCTAGGAGCCACTAGGTATCCTAGCTTCCCTGATTGTATAGGAAACCCGAACCTAATGGGCTTATTCGTCGAGAGCTCGATGGTAAGCTCTTCAGATAGGGTTTTAGCAGCTTTGATTATTTTCTCGACGTAATTTATGCTAAAGTTAGCCCACACCTCCTTGTCAGCCTTTATCTCGTATACGGCGGCACCAGCTTTACTCAGCTTTATTTGGACAGCTCCTACTTCACCTTTGGCCGAAAGTATGACGGCATCAGGGCTTATGGTGAATTTAACGTAATCACTTACTAAACTGGTGTCCTCCACCGCATCGGCCAATGCATCGGTGTTAACCCTTGCAGCCGCCTCAAAGGTCAGGTTTGGAATGGCCGTTCTAGAGGCTACCGGTTCCAAGGTATTCATGGTAAAACTCCTCTCTTTTGAGCTAGCAACGTCGCTCAATACAACCGTCAGTTTTTTCTTATCGCTTTCGTACAATAGTGTTATGCTCTCGCTCTTCTTAGCCCTCTTCAAGAATTTCAAAAGTTCAGTTATGCTAACGGTTATATTCATGGGCTCTGAACACACGTACTCTTCGGCCGCACTCTTATCCAACTCGAAGTCGACCAGCGATATATGTGCAGGGTCCATTGAGACCATCTTTATGGATTTCTCGTCTACCACAAATGTACCTTCTTCTACAACCGCGGATATTGCCTTAACCAGGTCTGCGAAGTACTCAGCATTGGGTAAACGCATTCTAAACGACATCAAATAAATTTGATGTATCGTGATGTATAAGGATTTCCTGTAACTCGAAGCTAGGCATCATAAGCATAATACCAACGAGAAGGTGAGGGGTACGGCTTTGTACAAAAAAAGTTAGCCCAAAAAGTGGTTGTTACAAAAGATTTAAATCAAAAACTTTCTCGTAAAACCTGTGAAGCAGATGAGTGAGCAGCATTACCTTCGCGAACCCATTAGAGCTATTAAGCTTGACGAAAGTACCAACCTTGTAGGCTTGATCGAGCAATTTAGATATACGTCCTATCAAAGTAGGAACCTATACAATGCTTTCCATGTGATGGAGCTTATGCAGACGGATCCGGAGAGGCCGATAGTCTTTTTGACACTTGCAGGCGCGATGATTCCAGCCGGTATGAAGGGCGTATTGAACGAAATGATGAAGAGGAAGATGGTGGATGTGATAATATCTACCGGTGCAAACGTAACACACGATGTGGTTGAGAGTCTTGGCTTTCCACACTATAAAGGATCGCCGTACGTTGACGATGAAGAACTAAGAAAGGCTGGGATATGTAGGATTTATGACACGTTCCTTCAAGAGGATGGTTTCTGGAAGGAAGAAGAAGTCGTCCTTAAGGTTGCGGATAAGCTTGGAGACAGGGTTTGTTCCAGTCGGGAATTCATTTATGAACTCGGAAAGGAGCTCAGAAATTGTGAATCATTCGTAGGTTTAGCGGCAGAACTTGGCATACCTATATTCTGCCCAGCATTAAACGACAGCGATATAGGTATAGCACTCACAAAATACTACGAACAAAGACGCGGCAAAGATAGATTTAGGATAGACCCAATCAGGGACAACTATGAAATATTTCAAATATTCGTAAAGGCAAAGAAGACGGGTATAATAATAGTTGGCGGTGGAGTCCCGCGAAATTATGGACAGCAGATACCGGTCATAGCAGAGGTTTTGCTAAAAAAGCCGGCTAAGCTCAACATGAAACTTGGGCACGAGTACGGTATACTCATAACTACTGATGATCCAAAATGGGGTGGACTCAGCGGTAGCACTTTCTCAGAAGCAATATCTTGGGGTAAATATTCAATCGAGGCACGTAAGGCAGAAGTTTACTGCGATGCAACAATAGCTCTTCCGCTTATAGTGGGTGCTACCATTCAGAAGATCGGTAAGCAGTTGGATGCGAAGCCAAGATGTAGGTTTATTTGGGAAGATGACGTGCTTAAGGATATAAGGTTTGAGAAATAGCTGAAGAATGGCCAAACGTTATAAGGCACGCCTCGGTAATTTTTAGATATTTTTAGAATGAATAGCCCGATAATTCAGCGGTATAATGCATAACTTTAATGTTAAGGTGTTTATGATGAATGGTTATTACTATCCGCACAATTGAATAAGTCGCCTTATGAGCTTCAACAGGCGTAGGGTTAGGCTAGAGCTGTTCGACGAGAACGGGGATAAGGTTACTTTGATATTTGAGGGTAGGCTGACAAGGGACAAGATAATTCAACTCGCCGACTTCATTGAGCTTTATGGTGGTGCTGAGACTGTTCAACCGCAAGTTGTTGAAGGGAGCAAGCTTGTTAAGGTCATCAAACTCATTGAGCGGTACTTCCCATTCAGCTACTTCTCTTCAAAGGAAATCCAGAAACTCTACGAAGCCGAATACAGAGAACCTATAAGCCTAAGCACGGCTTCGACTTATCTTTCGCGCCTAGCTAACAGAGGTTTACTTGAAAGGGTCGGAGGGGGAAGTCAAGTCAAATACAGGTTACTCAGACCCTTGCGTTCAGAGATAGGTGATATTGAGACCGAAGAATCACCATAATGTTATTGCGAGACTTTAGAGAGAATCTCCCTGCAGAATGTTATTAACCCTGTCAATGACTCAAATGCCCTTCCTACATCACCGGGCTTTATCACGATTATAGTATCTGTATAGCAACTGATTACCTCATCTATATTTATGCCTCTCCTTGATATCTGTTGCAAGATTGTTGCTATGCATCCAGGTGTGCTGGATATCTCCCTTGGGCTCTTTACTATTATTGCCGCCATGTTCGCATTCTCGTAGATTATGTCTTTAGAAGGGAATTTTGAAACTATCTTTTCGTGAAGACTACTATCGTACACCAGCGTAATCGTGGATAACCCTTCGAGAACCTGAACGAAACCTTTTTGATATCTAGACACGATATTTCTTGAGGCTTTAAGGAGTTTTGCATTCTTCTTTAACGAGAGTCTTGCAACATCCGTCCTAACATTGACCGTGCTTTTTGCTATAACGTATGCAACATTGAACGTTATCGTGTTATAAGTTCCCCTTAACCTTTTTAACGTCGTAACTATGGTATCTAAGCTAACTTTATCTCCGACCAGCCTCTCAACGGTGGGTCTCAGAATTCTAGCCATGGCCGATAAGTTTGCGTAGCCCCTTTGGAGGCTATCTTGGAGCGGTACGTCAATATCGATTAGGTGTCTAATGACTTGAGCTATTGACCTATTTTGGTACATTTTTGTCCCAATTTTACCAAATTCGGTCGTAATATATATTACTTGCCTTATTTTCAGGATAGAAGGGTGCGATCATAACAAGCTGGCAAAATGCCCCTTCAGACTTGTTGCCTGAGGTGAGGAGTGACGTCACCCAATAGGAAAAAGGCTCTGCTTGTGCTTGAGGATGGAACTGTCCTGCGCGGCGAGGGGTTTGGAGCTTTAGGCGAAGCTATGGGCGAACTGGTTTTCAATACTAGTATGACAGGTTACGTGGAGGCATTAACAGACCCATCCTACGCTGGACAGATCTTAATGATGACTTACCCGCTTATCGGGAATTATGGTGTTTGTGATGAGGACTACGAATCAGACGGGATAAAAGTGGAGGGGTTTGTAGTTAGGGAGTTATGCGAGACACCTAGTAATTGGCGCTCAAAAAAATCCCTATCGGAATTTTTAGAGGAATATGGTGTTCCGGGAATTCAGGGTGTTGATACGCGGATGCTTACGAGAAAAATTAGGATTTATGGAACGATGAAAAGCACGCTTATAGTCTATGAAGGGAACGACGAGCCTAACATTGATGAAGTGATCGAGAAGACGAAGGCACAACCAGCAATAACCGAGTTGGACCTCGTAAACAAAGTTTCAGTTTCTAAACCGACATTCATAGAGGGCGACAATGATTTGAACGTTGTTTTAATCGATTGCGGAGTTAAGTGGAGTATAATAAGACTCCTTAAGAAAAATGCAAACATAATTCTCGTGCCTTATAACACTCCAGCCAAAAAGATACTTGAATACGACCCTGATGGGGTTTTGATATCGAACGGTCCTGGGGACCCAATCAGGGTAAAAGAGACAATAAACACTGCGAAAGAACTGGCAGGTAAGGTAGTTCTTTTCGGCATCTGCCTCGGGCATCAGATAATATCATTGGCCCTTGGTGCGAAGACATTCAAGCTAAAGTTCGGTCATAGAGGCGCAAACCAACCGGTAAAAGATTTCGAGAGTGGAAGGGTCTTTATATCAACCCAAAACCATGGTTTCGCGGTTAGTAAAGAATCTCTCAAAGATGCTGGACTGATTCTTACACAGATTAACCTAAATGATTATACAGTCGAAGGTGTGAAACATAAAGAATTACCAATAAAGTCGGTTCAGTATCATCCCGAAGGAGGTCCCGGTCCGCATGACACGTATTTCTTCTTTGATGATTTTGTAAAAACGATGAAGGAGTATGGATGAGTATGCCAAAACGTGAAGATATACGTAAAATCATGATAATCGGCTCCGGCCCTATTGTGATTGGGCAGGCATGCGAATTTGACTACTCAGGAAGCCAAGCTTGCAAGGCGCTTAAAGAAGAAGGCTACGAAGTCGTGTTAGTGAACTCGAACCCAGCAACTATTATGACAGACCCCGAGATGGCTGACAAGATATACATAGAACCGTTGACTCCTGAGGTGGTCGCAGAAATAATTAAAAAAGAACTACCCGACGCCCTACTCCCAACACTTGGAGGCCAGACGGCTCTGAATATAGCGGCTGAGCTTGCAGAAAGAGGCATTTTGGATGAATATGGTGTGGAACTTATTGGAGCAAAGCTGGAGGCCATAAAAAAGGGAGAGGACAGAATTCTTTTCAAAGAAGCTATGGAAAGAATAGGTCTGCCTGTCCCGAGAAGCTTTCCGGCATATTCCGTCGAGGAAGCAGTAGAGATAGCCGATAATTTAGGGTACCCAGTCGTTATCAGACCTGCATATACCTTGGGTGGAACTGGGGGTGGGGTGGCGTACAACAGGGAGGAACTGGAGCGGATAGTTGCTAGGGGCTTGACTTATAGTCGTATAGGGCAAGTTATGATTGATGAATCCCTCATCGGATGGAAGGAGTATGAGCTCGAGGTCATGAGGGATTTAGCGGATAATGTCGTGATTATCTGTTCGATAGAAAATATGGACCCGATGGGCATACATACGGGTGATAGCATAACTGTTGCGCCGGCCCAAACGTTAACGGACAAGGAATATCAAGTTTTAAGGGACGCAGCAATAAAAGTCATACGTGAGGTAGGTGTCGAGACAGGCGGTTCAAACATACAATTCGCAGTACATCCAGAAAACGGTCGTTTCATGGTCATAGAAATAAATCCTAGAGTCTCCAGGAGTTCGGCTTTAGCATCAAAGGCAACAGGATATCCTATAGCAAAGGTAGCGGCGAAACTTGCCGTCGGCCTGTTGCTCGATGAGATTCCAAACGACATAACTAAAAAGACGCCAGCGTCTTTTGAGCCGACGATAGACTACGTGGTAGTCAAAGTTCCTAGATGGCCCTTCGACAAGTTCCCTGAGGCTGATAAAACGCTAACAACGCAGATGAAATCCGTTGGTGAGGTTATGGCAATAGGTCGTACTTTTGAAGAGGCTCTACAGAAGGCAATAAGATCATTGGAGATTGGAAGATATGGTCTAGGAGCTGATGGAAAGGACGAGGAGATGCCTGATGTAAAGACTATTCGAGATTATCTCAGAATTCCTACACATAAACGGGTGTTTTACATTAGACATGCAATAAAGATTGGTATGAGTGTTGATGAGATTTACGAGCTTACAAAAATTGATAGGTGGTTTATTCAGAAGATCAAGAACATAGTTGATATGGAGAATGAATTATCAAAGTACACGATTGAAACTATTCCGAAGGAGGTGCTTCGTAAAGCCAAGAAGCTTGGCTTCTCAGACAGGCAAATAGCATTTCTGTTAGGGACCGACGAACTCATGGTCAGGAAGCTCAGAAAGAGAATGGGTATAGTGCCTGTGTATAAAATGGTAGATACGTGCGCGGCCGAATTCGAAGCAGAAACACCATACTACTATTCCTGTTACGACGATGAAGATGAAGTACGGCAGAGCGAAAAGAAGAAGGTAATCATACTCGGCTCAGGACCTAACAGAATCGGGCAGGGGATTGAATTTGACTATTGTTGTGTACATGCCGTCAAGGCATTGAAGGAGGAGGGCTACGAAGTTATAATGGTGAATTGTAACCCTGAAACTGTAAGCACGGACTTCGATATTTCAGACAAGCTATACTTCGAGCCCCTGACGTTTGAAGACGTGATGAACATAATTGAGAGAGAAAAACCCGAAGGTGTCATTGTTCAGCTTGGAGGTCAAACTCCCCTAAACTTGGCTATACCTCTGGAGAAGCAAGGCGTAAAGATTCTCGGAACAACCCCAGATGACATAGACAGAGCGGAGGATAGGAAGAGGTTTACTGAGGTTTTGGAAAAACTCAAGATACCTCAACCACCCTACGGAACGGCCATGAGTATAGAAGAGGCAAAGGAGGTCGCCAGAAAGCTTGGATATCCCGTGCTGGTGAGGCCCTCCTACGTTCTCGGGGGAAGGGCTATGGAGATAGTATATGACGAAGAATCCCTAGTCAAGTATGTGAAAGAGGCGATAAAAGTCTCACCAGAACATCCAGTCTTAATAGATAAATTCTTAGAGGATGCCATAGAAGCCGAAATCGATGCGATCTCTGACGGAGAAAATGTGTACATAGGCGGTGTCATGGAGCACATAGAGGAGGCAGGAGTGCATTCAGGAGATGCTGCATGCGTTATACCGCCCTACAGCCTTAGCAAAGAAACGATCGAGACCATGATAGATTATACACGCAAAATAGCAAGGGAGCTTCATGTTGTAGGTTTGATAAATGTTCAGTTCGCGATAAAGGACGGCAAAGTTTATGTGTTCGAGGCCAACCCCCGTGCCTCTAGGACTGTACCTTTTGTCAGCAAGGCTACCGGTGTACCGCTGGTAAAGATCGCAGCGAAGCTTATGGTAGGCCATCGCCTCAACGAGTTTGGTCTAGGAGAAGTAGCAGAGTTAGATCATGTGGCGGTAAAAGAGGCAGTTTTTCCCTTCGCAAAGTTGCCTGGGGTGGACGTTGTGCTAGGCCCTGAGATGAAATCTACGGGCGAAGTAATGGGGATTGACAAAGACTTTGGAATAGCGTACTATAAGGCTGAACTGGCAGCGGATATGCGCCTGCCAACCGAAGGAAACGTCTTCATAAGTGTGAGGGATGATGAAAAGATGCGCATAATCCCAGTGGCTAAGAAGTTGAAGGAATTGGGTCTAAACATCTTGGCAACGAAAGGTACTGCAGAGGTTCTGGCAGCTGCCGGTATAGATGTTAAAATCGTACCAAAAATCGGTGAAGACCGCCCAGATATACTTGATTACATAAAGTCTGACAAAATAGACCTGATAATAAACGTCCCAAAAGGTAAGGGTTCCAAAGACGATGAGTTCCAAATAAGAAGAGCAGCGGTGGAACGCAAAGTACCATACATAACAACAGTAGCGGCGGCTCAAGCTGCCGTTAAGGCGATCGAGAAGATAAAGAAGGAAGGCGTCTTTACCGTTAAATCATTACAAGAATATCATGCTAAACTGCTCATAAAAGAAAGTAGAAACGCAACTCGTAACGCTTAGCCAACTCGATACAGCTTTTTGAACGCCTTGTAGAGTGGTATCGCGACTGCTGTTCCTATTATCGACTGTCCAAGGTTCACCGGTATCTCGGCCAAAGCAGCGACGTTCAAAAAGAACTGCTCATATACAAAGTATCCTGAGACCATGATAAGTCCGCCAAGGAGCAGAGAAAGTATTAACCAACCTTCGTAGCCTTTTTCTTTAACAACAAAGTAGACTGGCGTGGCTATAGCTGCGGCCGCCAAACCGATCCACGAATAGGGTGCGATCGTGAAGATGAACGATTGCGCGCCTTCACCAATCGGGAATATAGAAACTTCAACCTCACCAACAAACAGCATAATGCCTATTAGAAGTATGAGCACAAAATATCCAGCAACGAGCGCGTAAGACGCCACTGCAAGCTGCCATCCACCCTTCTTCGGAGCTTTCTTGATAAGGTATCCGACAAGTGCTCCTTCGGCTGCCTTTATGAGTAATGTTGCAGGGGCATAATAGTAGTAACCTAGTGCTAAGTCGGCTATCATGGAACCTACGCCGCCTGCAAATGCTGCTATTCCGGGCCCCATCGTGAGCGCCGTGAAGTATATCATAGTTTCACCCAAATTGAAGTAACCTCTAGTGGCTGGTACGTAAATAGATAGGACCATCGTGGCAACGGCGACTAACGACGTAAAGACCGCTAACTTTGCTATGAGTACGCTACGGCGCTGCATGCCAAAGTTCCTTCAAAAACAAAATATATAACCTTCAACCTACATATAGGCCGTATGGGCTTCAGGCTTTCATGCATAAGATGCGGCAAACACTTTGATAACAGAAAAAACCCAATTCGGTGTCCAAGTTGTGGCGGCCAAGCACTTATCGAGTACGATTATGATCAACTTTCATCTATCATAAGCAGGGAGGAACTTGCTAAAACCCCTTCGAGTATGTGGAAGTACTCGTTTCTCATGCCCCTCATGAAAGACGACTTTATTATATCTTTGGGTGAGGGTGGTACTTTCCTCCAGAAAGCTGAAAGGCTGGGAGAGGAGCTTGGGATCAAGAACTTGTATTTGAAAAACGAAACGGTAAATCCTACTGGATCTTTCTTGGACAGAGGAGTTGCTATCGAGGCAACAGAGGCAAAGAGTATGGGTTATCGCGCACTTAAGTGCGTGAGCAGGGGAAACTTGGGTGCCTCGGTTGCTGCATATGCAGCAAAGGCCGGTTTAAGCTGCAGGATTTATACAACACTAGGCGTCGAATTAGGTAAGCTTTATCAGGCCGTCGTTTGTGGTGCTGAAATAAACTTTGTTAAGACATATGACGACGCCCTTAAGTTTTTGGAGAATCCATGCGAAGGAGAGTACACAGTATCTGTGACAAACCCGTTTTTTCTTGAAGGAATAAAAACTACTGGATATGAGGTCTGCGAGCAACTTCATTGGTCCCCTCCCGAGTTCTTTGTCGTGCCCGTCGGCGAGGGTGGACATTTATCGATGATATGGAAAGCTCTGAGGGAATTAAGCTATGTTGGGCTTATTGACGGTGTACATTCAAGACTTCTAGGTGTTCAGGCCAAAAGTTGCTCGCCTATAGTTGAAGCATTCAGAAAGAATCTTGATAAACCTGCCAAACCTAAAGATTTTGGGATGACGTTCCATGACATAGCAGTCAGGCAACCTATGTTAGGGGAACTTTGCTTGAAAGCTTTAAGGGAATCGAATGGTTATGCTCTAGCAATATCCGAGAATAAAATACTCGAAGCCACAAGACTTTTAGCCAAATGTGAGGGCATATTTGCTGAGCCAGCCGCAGCCTCAACAATAGCGGCTCTTAGAGTTGCCTTAGAAGACGGAATAATAGAAAGGTCCGACAAAGTTGTGTGCATAATAACGGGTGCAGGTTTAAAGGATCCAGCAGCAGTCAAGAGTTTAATAAAGCACTCGGCCGCGGAGACTCCTATAGCATTCATGCTCGCCTCCTCGTTAGATAGTCGACTAGGAAGGACAAAGCGCTTAATACTAAAAATTTTACAAAAACATCCAAGTCATGGGTATCTTTTATGGAAAACTCTTACACAAAAATTCGGTCTGGCAATCACGTTACCGTCAATGTATCAGCATCTGCAGGAACTTTTGGCCGCTGGCTTGATAACAGTTGTAAACGAAGGAAGCCCATCAGAAAGAAAAAAGAAAGTTTACGTTTTGACGAAAAAAGGAGAGACAATTCTGTCGTCAGATTTCACGACATGAGCTTTTTCAAATTTATTAACTGGCGTCCGTCGGGAATAATCGCATGAGGGTTGTTGTAGCGATAACGGGAGCCTCAGGTGCACCAATAGCTGAGAGATTGTTGGAAGTCTTGAAAGCAGGTAAACATCAAGTTTACTTGATTCTTTCCAAGAACGGCGAGGCCCTCGTCCGGGCCGAAGCAAACCTAGAAAAGATAAAGTTATATGCAGACAGAATTTTCCGGGAGGACGAATTCGAGGCTCCGCTTTCAAGCGGCTCTTTTCCCGTTGATGGCATGGTAGTCGTGCCGTGCTCCATGAAGACACTTGCCGCAATTGCCAACGGTATGGAAGAAAACTTGATAGTAAGAGCGGCACTCGTCTCTCTTAAGCAGAGAAGGAAACTTATTCTAGTACCCCGCGAAACACCTTTGGCCGAACCATACATCATCAATATGCTCAAGGCAACTAGGGCAGGAGCTGTCGTGTTACCGCCGGTTTTAACTTTCTACCACTCACCAAAGACCATTCAAGACCTTATAGACTTTATAGTCGGAAGGATTTTGGAAATCCTCGGAATTGAGCACAATTTATACAAAAGGTGGGGAGAATGAGGGATTTCTTGAGCGAGCTTGAGAAGGAAGGAGAGCTCATCAACATCGTAAAACCGGTCTCGACGAAATTTGAGGCAGCTGCAATAATGAAGAAGCTCGACGGAAGGCCCGTGCTTTTTCACAAGATCAAAGAATGTGAGGGGTTCAAGCTAGCGGCGAACATTTGCGGTAGTAGGAGGATTTTAGCAAAGGCATTAGGTGTGAGCGAGGACGATATACTCAGAAAGCTGAATGATGCCATAGAAAACCCAAGCAAGGGTGAAATCGTTGAAGATGCACCATGTCAGCAAGTAATCGATCGAAACCCTGACCTGAGAAAGTTTCCATTCCTTCTTTTCGGCCAGTATGATGGTGGGCCTTATACTACCGCCAGCATAATTATCGCTCATGACAAGGAGTATGGTTTTAATGCTAGCTTCCACAGATTAATGCTCATAGATAAGAACAGGGTCGTTGCAAGAATACTCCCGAGACATCTCGATGAATTTATACGTAGGGGCAATAGAAACGTTGCGATAACTTTCGGGAACCATCCTGCCTTCATGATAGCTGCGGCCGTTACTTGGAAGATAGGCGTTAGCGAGTTAGATATAGCAAATTCGTTAAGGAAGATGAGATATACGAAATGTGTGACGAATGACCTACTCGTGCCCGCAGACTGTGAGGTTGTGATGGAAGGTGTCGTAACGGATGAATGGGCAGACGAGGGTCCAATAATTGACATAACGGGCACATACGATGTTGTGAGAAAGCAGAGGGTAATCGAGATAGAGTGTGTAACTATGAGACGTGACCCAATATTCCAAGCAGTATTGCTGGCAGGTAGCGAGCATAAAATCCTAATGGGCACACCGAGAGAGGTAGCGATATACAAGGAGGTTGGAAAAGTTTGCGAATGTTTGGATGTTAGATTGACGCCTGGTGGTTGTAAGTGGTTTAACGCCGTCGTAAAAATAAGGAAAAGGCATGCGGATGACGGAAAAAAGGCCATAGAGGCGGCATTTAAGGGACACGGTAGTCTAAAACACGTCCTCGTAGTTGACGAGGATATAAACATCGATGACCCAGCTGAGCTGGAATGGGTCTTGGCGACAAGGGTGCAGATGGACAAATGCCTAGTGCTCAAACCTAACGAGTATGGCTCCTCTCTGGACCCATCTGCCGACCAGTACACCCGAAAGACATGCAAAGCCGGAATAGATGCAACATTGCCTTTAGACGCCGACCCGAAGCTCTTTAAAAAAGCCAAGATACCAGGAGAAGAAAGTATAAAGATTGAGGACTACATAAAGTAACTAAAAGTCGCATAATCCGTTGGTGCGATCAAAATGTACCTTTCAAAAGAGGAGGAGCGCATGCTTGTCGGCGAGCTCGGATATGCCGCGCAAAAAGCTATGGAAATACTTGTGGCGCTTGGAAAAATTTACGACGCTGAGAAGTTAGTCCCTATTACGAGCGCTCACATATCCGGTGTATCCTATGCTAACGTGGGTGAGGATGGACTAGAGTTTTTGGAAGAACTTGCATCCGATGGCAGAGTTCTCGTGCAGACGACACTTAATCCTGCGGGCATGGATTTGGACAAATGGAGCTTAATGGGCATTGATAGGGAGTTCGCGGAGAATCAGCTAAGGGTGATAGATGTGTATAGAAGGATGGGCGTCAAGATAACTTGTACATGTACACCATATCTTGTTGGCAACGAGCCTAGAATGGGCGACCACATCGCGTGGAGTGAGAGCTCGGCGGTGGTTTATGCAAATTCAGTCATAGGTGCTAAGACAAATAGAGAGAGCGGAATAAGCGCTTTAGCGGCCGCGATAACTGGTAGGACGCCCTTCTATGGTCTACATCTCAAAGAGAACCGTCAACCAACCGTGGAGGTTAGGGTACCACAACCAAATGGGGAGTTTGAGTTTGCTTGCCTTGGCATGATCGTAGGAAGATTAGTCGGCGACGGTATACCTCTTTTCAGGGGTATACTTCATGCTGAGCCAGACGAATTAAAGGCATTGGGCGCGGCGTTGGCCAGCGTCGGTGGTGTGCCCATGTTTCACGTGGACGGTATAACACCGGAAGCTGGAGAGTATGTAGATAGATCCATGGAGAGACTCACTGTTACGGAATCTGATATAAAGAGTGTCAAGGAAGAGTATGCCAGTGAAGTGGATCCGGACTTAATATTCCTTGGCTGTCCCCATCTTTCACTCATGGAACTTAAAAGGATCGCATCATTCTTAGCCGGGAAAAATGTTAGAAAAAAGCTTTGGTTATGCTGCTCGAAGAGTGTCAAGCTGGAGGCGGATAAGCTGGGCATAACGCAGGTTATAGAAGCTGCTGGAGGTACGGTTGTATGCGATACCTGCCCGATAGTCGCGCCTGTAAAGGATTTAGGGGTAACGGCCGTCGCTACGAACTCGGCCAAAGGGGCATGGTATTCAAGAAACTTAAACAATTTGTGCGTGAGATTACTTTCGACAGAAGAGTGCCTCAGGGAAGCGACCAAATGAGTGTTATTTTAGAACTGAGGGGTAGGGTCATAAAAGGGGGAAGGGCCGAAGGTGAAGCGTTAGTTTCATCGCAACCGATATCCTTCTATGGGGGCGTTGACCCTGATACGGGAATAATCAAGGAAAAGGGACATGAGCTGGAAGGAAAGAGCATAGCTGGAAAGGTACTGGTCTTTCCGCATGGAAAGGGCTCGACCGTCGGCTCCTACATAATCTACAGGTTGAAGAAAAAGGGCGTGGCGCCAAATGCGATAATAAATCAGAGATGCGAACCTATAGTTGCTGTCGGTGCAATAATAAGTGACATACCTACCGTCGATTGCGTTGATACTAGCAAATTTAAGAGTGGCGATTGGATAAAGATAGAGGGTGATAAAATAATCGTGGAGCGACGCTAAAAGTCGCTTACGAAGAATTCTCCGATTTTTTCAGCGATGTAATGTAACTCATCGGTGCTAACTTTAGGATGTACCGGTAAGGAAAGCACTTCATCCGAAGCTTCCTCGGATACGGGCAGTAAGCCCCTCTGGTAACCATAAAGTCCCATGTAGAGCGGATGTAAGTGGACCGGATTTGGCCAATAAACTGTCGCCTCAATACCGTTTTCCATGAGATACTTCTGTAGTGCATCTCTTGACTTTTTAGATCCGCCCTTAACCCTTATTGTGTAAACGTAGTATGAGGGTTTAACGTAAGAAGGAAAGGTCGGAGTGACGACGTTGGGTATGCCTTTGAGATAACTTCCTAAGATTTCCGCATTCCTTGCTCTAATGGCATTTAACCTATCAAGTTTCGAAAGTTGTACAAGACCGATAGCAGCCGCGAACTCTGTCATCCTATAATTTAGTCCCGGCATCACAGCCATATGTGCTTCTTCTTGGCCATGCGTTCTAAAGAGCCTGCACTTCCTAGCGTATTCAGCATCATTGGTGGTTATGATTCCCCCCTCACCAGTCGTTATGTTCTTGCTGGCGAAGAAGCTAAAGCAGCCCATATGGCCAATGCTACCAGCTTTTCTACCTTTATAGAGTGCTCCATGCGCCTGAGCGGCATCCTCGATAACGACTATCCCCTTATCTTCAGCGATATCCATTATGGCATCCATCTCGGCAGGGCATCCGTAAACGTGCACGGGTATTACCGCCTTCGTGTTATCTGTTATAGCATTTTGGAACTTTTCAGGATCCATACAGAGCGTTACAGGGTCTACGTCCACGAATACAGGCTTAGCACCTTGGATGAGCACAACGTTTGCCGTGGCCACAAAAGTCATTGCAGGTACTATGACCTCATCACCATGTCCTATACCGCATGCCGCGAGAGCAGTGTGGAGGGCTGCTGTTCCAGAATTCACAGCAATTGCGTACTCAACACCTATATATGATGCGAACATTTTTTCAAATTCGCTGACCTTATTACCGCTACCGTGCCATGTGGTAAGCATGCCCGTTCTTAGGACCTCAGAAACTTCCTCTATCTCAGTCTCGTCGATTACGGGTTGATTTATTCGAATCTTTCTATCGGTCACGTCCCTACGCCCCAAACGGGTACGTTTAAACATCTAACGTCCCCAAATTTAAGATGAAAGCCTTGGTTTACAAAATTGTCAATCACGGCACCATTCCTTCTAAGAGGCTTTCTGGTCGGCTCAATAATATATGGGTATGTTCCACATGTTCTCCTGGTATTTTTAACCCTACTTGATCAGGTAGGCATGAACAACGCTGCAACTTCGAAACTACGTGCGTGACAAAACTCGACCATAAAATGAGAGCCGAGCCAATACAGTCCCAATTTTTCAAAAATAGGTAAAAACACCAATGTTGAGAAATTTTAGTTAAATGCTCTAGGACATAGTTGTGACGTCACATCGCATCTCCCATATATCATGGACTTGGAAGTTTTACACCCTGCTATCTAATTGAAAACTAGAGGTGTACAAGAAACAAGATGACATCATGTAGCATCAAGACTAGGTAATACAAAAAGATTGTCGGACCAACCTTTACAGGAAAAATTATTAATCGCATGTATGCAGTTCCAGTTTACAAAAGCGTAAACTAGGTGATGCAATTGGATGTTACGCTCCTTGATGAGATAAAACAGTATTGGGAGAATGACGTCATATTCAAGCTACTCAGTGAAAGGTGTTCCCTTACCAAGAAACAGCTTGAGACGCTACTCATAGACCTCTTGCTAGAAAGCAAGGGAGCAAAGCTTACGGTGGACGAAAAAGCAAAGCTCCGCGGGGTCTCGAAGGGCTCGTTTTTAAGGACAAAGAAACAGGCAATGGACAACATAACCAAGTCACTTTATACAGTGTTGCTACTAGGCTACCTTGGATTGTTTGAGTTGCCGACGTACTCTTGGTTCTTGCAGGCTTCTGAGACTCTAAACGGCAGAGATCCTGAAGCGATATCTAGATTGCTAATCAAGCTTACGGAGGTTAAGAAGTAAGATGGATACGCTGGTCCTTATCTTTGTTACGTTGTTTGTTACACAGACGATGATATTTTACGTTCTGCTACGCAAAGCTAATATGCATAAAGGAGTGACGTCAAATCCTAGTTCTTATGACGCAATCACGAACGAGCTGGCAAAGATAAAAGAGACACTCAGCCGGATAGAGGACAGGCTGAATGTGTCAAACGGCACCCATAATACCCTTGAAAAAGTAGCTGAAGAGGATTTTAACCAAACATGTTATAGGGTATTAGAGCTTTTAAAAACCGAAGGCCCTTCCTCATCTTCAGAGCTTAGCATTAAGCTCAACAGAAGTCGTGAACATGTCTCCAGAATTTTAAAGAACCTTTATATAAAAGGGCTCGTCACAAGGACGGGCAAGCCCTTTAAATATAGAATAACGGACAAAGGTCTTTCTTTTCTGGAGAATGCCGCATAAGATTTTTTAGAAAGGGTTTAGCAAGATAAACTCGGCTTGCCGGCCATAGATGGGGGGAGACGCCCGGACCCATTCCGAACCCGGAAGCTAAGCCCCCATCGCGTGGAGGTAGTCTGGTGCGAGAGCCCAGGCGAGGGCCACGTGCTGGCAAGCCATTCTTCATTATCTTTTAAAGCCTCATTTGGAGCTGTAGTGTATGGATCGGTTTTTCATAAACTCTCCTAATACAACCCGGATCCGGCATCAAGTAGTCTCCGAAATATCCGTAGGCCCTGGCCCTACAGCCTCCGCAAATGAACTTATATGCACAGGTTCCACATCCGCCTTTCAGCTTTTTCCTATCTCTAAGCTCGTTAAGAACGCTCGAATTGAGCCATATTTCCTCGAATTTTTCATGTCTTAGATTGCCAAGTTTTATGGGCATAAAGACACATGGTTGAACGTCGCCTTCAGGGCTTATCGCCGCATAAACTCTGCCCGCGCCGCAACCACCAATGAATTCGGCGACTTCCGGTGTTATGCCTGGAATGTTTGCATAATGAGTCGTAGGAACTACGGGCTCAACACATGGAGCTGTTAAGTTGATTGTACAAATTTCCTCCATGATTTTTTCCTTCATCTCGAGTCCGACCCTAGCAAACTGGGGCGCCGTCGTGAAGATTTTCAACTTTTTATTCTGAAGCATATTGAAAACCAGCCTCTTATACAAGTACTTCAAGATCTCTTCTCTTTCCTGTGGTGTAGGGTCGTCTTCTAGGATTTTTGTAGCCCTGCCTGTCGGTATAAAATTGAAGCATATGAAATAATCTGCTCCGAGCCCCTCGACAAAGTCAACCATTTTTTGTATCTCTGATATGTTATGTTTGGTTACAGTTGTGGCAACACCCACAGCAACGCCCTCTTCCACTAAATATTTAATTGCAGAAACCGCCCTATCCCAGCTACCAGGAATTCCCCTAAACTCGTCATGCGTCCTTGGGTTTATGCCGTCTAGGCTTATTTCCGCATAATGAACGGTTTTTGCAAGCTTTTTGGCAACATCCCTTGTTATGAGTGTGCCGTTTGAGGCAACGGTTACATACATGCCATTATCTCTCGCACTCCCTGCGACTTCGAAGAAATCCTGCCTGACGAGCGGCTCCCCTCCTGAAAATGCAATAGAAGTAACGTCTGCATCCGAGAGTTCCTTAACAACACGAAGTGCCTCGTTTGTTGTAAGTTCTGCCGGTAAGCTTGAACTGGCGTTTTGATAACAATGCTTGCATCTGAGGTTGCATCTATTCGTAAAGTTCCAGACAACAAAGAGCGGCGCACCCGTGACAAAAGGTTTCGTTACACCAAACCAGGCCAGACCCTTTATTGTTGAAGTCAGTCCCTTCCTCCAGTATGATACGCTCAAAGCTTTGACCAATGCCTCTTGGTTAGTATTCAGTGCCTTCAAGGTGATAAATGTAAAGAACTTAAGCGCAGAAACGATTGATGTACACGTGACGCACTTCTTTTGCTTAATCCCAAGGCATTCATCAAAAAACATGTCTATTGGTCTCTTACCGCATTTACTGCATTTCTCCAAACTTTTCTTCAGTAATGCCCTTGGCTGCGAACCCGAAAGAATAATGCGCATGGCGTTGAAGCCAAGCGAAATCGGTATGCCACTCATCAGGCTATTATAAGATTTGGAGATAAAAATAAGTTTTCCATAGTTTTCAACGGTGAAAAATCTAATAGAGAAGGGTTATGGAAAAGACTCAAACAACTATTATGTCTTCCTTAAGAAATTCTTCATTTTTCTTATCAAAAACCCATGCGGTTACTTCATCAAACCTCTTATCACGTATGGAAACTATTAGATAGCTTATGGAGGACCAAGCGGCTTCTGCATCGTAGGCCGACGGTTTTGCAAGGTAATTGGGATGTGAGTGGTACACACCGATAAGCATTAACCCATGTTTTTCTGCATCCTTTTCCGCATTATATATATCTAATGCATCAATCATGTATCTCTTACTTCTATCCCCCACGTAAACGTTTTTACTCCTTACAACCTTAATAACAACCTTCTTCTCACCTTCCTTTTTCCCTACTAGAAGCCCACAACATTCTTCGGGATAGGTCTCTAAAGCATGTTTGATAACTTCATCCAGACTGGTTTTGCTTATTATGAGCGTCAATTCTTTAACGAAGAGACCAAAGTAGTATATAACCATCTTAAGCCTAAGTCGTGTGAACATGCGCTAAGATATGTGTCAGGTTTGGAACTTCTATCCCCAGAAACATTCTTCAACGTACCTCTCTCCCCCATCCGGAAAGATAACTACCAACAACCCCTCCTTTAACTCTCTAGCTACTTTTAAGGTAGCGGCAAGCACGGCACCGGACGATATACCGACGAGTAACCCTTCAGTCCTTGCAAGCTCTTTAACCATCTCATAAGCCTCGTTTGTGGATACGTTTATACGCATATCGCTAAGGCTCTCATTGTATATCTTCGGCCTAATGCTTGTATCCATGTGTTTTAACCCCTCGATCTTGTGAAAACGTGAATCTGGTTGGACCTCTACGAGTTTTATATTTGGGTTGAACTCCTTTAACTTCGTACCGGCTCCCATGAGTGTTCCAGACGTACCGACGCCGGCGATAAAATGCGTCAATCTTCCCTTAGTTTGTTTGATCACCTCAGGCCCCGTCGTCATGTAGTGTGCTATCCAGTTTGCTTCGTTGTCGTATTGGTTCGCATAAAAGTATGCATTAGGATCTTGCTCATATAGCTCGCGGGCTTTTTTAATTGCTCCATCTAATCCATCCACGGGATTCGTATACAAAACTTCAGCTCCATAGGCTTTCATGAGAGCAACCTTCTTAGCATTGGTATTCGCCGGAACCAGCATCTTGCATCTGTAACCGAGGACCGCAGCAATCATCGAATAAGATACTCCCATATTACCGGAAGTGGCATCAAGTATTGTTTTGTCAGGTGTTAGCGCTCCACTCTTTATGGCGCTCAAGATGATGCTAAGGGCAGCCCTATCCTTGATGGAGCCCCCTGGATTAAAAAACTCAAGTTTAGCGTAAATCTTAACGCTGTCCTTTATGCAATGTTTCGCGGGCACTTTTTCAAGCTTACAAAGGGGCGTATTACCGATGAGTTTTAGAATTTTATCATAAACTCTGAGATTTTTTACGTCAGAATTAGTTTGGAACCATGAACCGGATCGGTTAATTGACACAAAAGACCATCTGCCCCCTGTTATCAAATTTTTCCATTAGCTACTTAATAAACGTACATTTGGCCGTTTCATCGCTTCTCGGAGGCTTTTTTAGCCCGCATTTTCATCTCTATGCTAGCGATCTTCTTTTCACACCCGGCTACAACAAACTTTTTTCGTGAGAAGACAAAATGAAATGCAAGCCCTATGCCCCAGCCGAACAAGGGCCATATGAACCACACTATTTGAGGAGATATGTAAAGGTTTATGAATGCTAGAAAAACGTTGATTATTACATATGCAACCAAGTGTGACAAGAAACCCCGGTTGGCCTCTTCCAACTCGAAATCTATCCAAGCCCGCTTGAACTCTTCCAATGCATCTTCAGATGTACCCATATGTTAACAATAAAAATTGACCATATTTAAAAGTTATCCTTTGGGTGAATAAAAAGCACTTTCATTCATATCCAAACTGATAGAGTATCATGGATGGGCTTGAGATTTTTGCTTTAGTGTGGGAAAGAAGCAAGAAGGCATCTCCTGGTCCTATGTCATGGTTCTTGCCACCAATCTCAACCATGCCGTGACCCTCCACAACAAAGCATATCAACTCTTTGTCTTGAGTGGGCGGCACGTATTCCACGCAAACCTTAACCACGTCTTGGAATAGACGCATGTAGCTCGGTGAGAGCCTTTCGTGGAAAGTTTGCTCAAAGTTCCTAACTTTTTCTAAGACATTATATAGGTCTCTCCCCCCGATATCATTAATATTATCAGAACCAACATCGGGAAATTCTTTATCAACTAGTTCTATATCTTGGACAAAATCCCATGGGCCGGTTTCCTTAGAACCACATATGAACACGAATGACGCTTCGTTTGCCCCTTTATTCTTAAAACCGTGTACTTGGCCTCTCTTTATGTAGAGAATATCGGTTTGTGTGGTCTTGCATACTTTACCGTCAAGATAATGTAACCCTTCAATATATTCTGGCAAAAAATGATGTTCATCGAGGAAATGATGATAATGTAGCGGCGCCTCACCCCTAACCTTAACGACGTAAAGGCCTATGAGCTCGCTAGCAATCAACCTGGCAATCTTCAATCCGACTTTTTGGTAAAGTGTGAAATGAGATTCTGGGACGTTCTTCCAATTAACTACATATACGCCATTCCCTAGCGTGATTTGCTCGACTGCGCTTACAAAATTTTCATGGATGTTTTTTAAGACCGTACAATAATCCTTTGCAGAGGCTAGCCCATCCTCAACGAGTTTTAGGGCTTGAACATATTGATGAAGTAACGGAAAAATTCTATGGTCTTGATACACTTGATGGTATCTTGCAGAATACAGCAAGGTAAGTCCCCTAAGAATTACTTTAATATCTTGCTCGCAACCCTTCAGCTCACCAGTTCCCATAATATTCTGGATTAAACCCATTACGGGTCTATACACATCTAAGCTCCTAAAAGCGCTCACGTAAAGCCTAGCATGCTGAATTTGGCTTTTTACAGGCTCTAATGTTCTAGTATTTACAAACTCTTCCGCGGCTCTTACAACATCCTCAAATTCTGCAGAGTATTTCATCAATATTGCTATGTTAGTCGTTGATTAAAAGTGTTTCACAAAAAATAAGAGTATTACTCAAACTGAACCTTTACGCCTTCTTTCCCGCTCCTTACGATTTTCTCAAACTCTTGCATTATCTTTTTAGTTATCGGTCCAGGTACACCGTCTCCAATTTGTATGCCGTTTATTTTAACAACCGGAAGTATCTCGGCCCCCGTCCCCGTCAGGAAAACTTCTGTTGCGGTAATTAGCTCAAACGGCGTTATGTCTCTTTCTACAATCTCCATTCCAAGCTCACGTATTAGTCTTATAATCCTCCTTCTTGTCACACCGTCCAAGATGCCTGCAGTTGTCGGTGGTGTGGCTATAATGCCGTCTCTAACAATGAAGAGGTTTGCCGCCTCCGCCTCTGAAACGAATCCTCTACTATCGAGCATTATGGCCATGTCGGCACCAGCCTCAATGGCTTCTAGCTTTGCGAGTATGCTGTTGAGGTAGTTTAGCGACTTGACTTCATGCGTAGTCGCTGAGACGGAATCTCTTCTCGTTGATGCTATGATTGCGGATACACCTTTCTCTTTAGCCGCCCCGCCCACCAACTGTATCTGCTCAACTATGATTATTATGCTTGGTTTAGAGCACTTTCTGGGGTCTAGACCCAAGTCGCCCATACCCCTTGTTACAACGAGTCTAATGTAGGAATTTTTGGCACGATTTCTTTTGACAGTCTCGACGACAGCGGCTATCATTTCTTCCTTAGAAATGGGTATGTTAAGTTTGATGAACTTTGCTGAGTTGTATAGCCTATCTATATGCTCCTTCAGCAGAAATATTACTCCGTCGTAAACTCTTATACCCTCGAAGACTCCATCACCATAAAGTAAACCGTGATCAAAAACGGAAATTTTTGCCTCAGACTTCGGGTAAAACTTTCCATCGATATAAACTAATGGCTCACTCACATCCGTTCACGTATATTGTTTTCTCCTCATATTATATAAACTGTTGCACATCTTTAATACTCGGTCAAGATCAATAAGATAGCGATGGTCTCACAGCTTTCTTTAACATTCACAAAAACACTTCACATAACACCTGGTGGTATGTCCGTTCTGGTTTTTTGCTGCTTGAACTCTTCAGCTCGCTTAAGCGAGCTAATGTAGAACTCAACCTTCCTTGCTTGTTCCTCGAGCTTTGTATAGTCTAGATACTCGATGCCTAAAGCGGCGGAGAGCCTTTTCAGCACTTCTATCGAAGCCTTAGGTTGCGCCACGTCTGGTCTTTCTATCTCTCCGAGAAAGCATACGCCTTCAATGTTGCGTTGTGCTGCCAAGCCCAGCAATAGACCGTTAAAGCCTGTTATGTACCCCTCACCCCTCATTTGCTGGGCTCCATAGGATTCTATCTCCTTGTTAAGTCTAGCATCTGTTACTGCGTAAAAAACCCTTGGCTCTGACACTGATACGCCAGTATGCGCCGCTCCCAACGTGTATATTCTTCTAACACCTAAGTTGACCGCCAAATCTAACAAATCATCGCACAATTCATACAACATATGTGGATCTTGAGGTTGATAAAATCCGGTAAAGACAGCAAAATCCTTTCCGCCCCAATACAATTTGAAAGAAAACCTTTCAAATTGTATGAGAGAGTTTTTATGAATGACATATGGTGGCATATAGTCTAGTATCTCCGCTATTGGCTCCATCTTCAACTCCTCTATGAGGTACGCTGCAGCGATGCCTCCTACGTTGCCCATTCCAGGAAGTGCCGCGACTAGCGATTTTACAGTAACGCCCCTCTTCAATATATTTACTTCCAAGCCTGTCGTACGCCCTTCATTAGGAAGGATACGCGCTCCTAATAGAGTTTGCCTAAGAAGTGTCAGCTAACGTTTATTAGACCCTTAACCTAGAAAAATGATAATATGGGAAAAAGGAAGATAGTGTCCGAGTCTGACGTCTTAGGAGAAACGGTTACACCGGGGCCTGGAGATGTTTATGGTGTTGTTGTGAAGATGTATGGGTACGATAGGGCTCTAGTAGAATGCTCTGATGGAAAGCAAAGATTATGTAGGATAAAGGGACAGTTAAAAAGAAGAATCTGGATTAAGGAAGGAGATTTAGTACTGGTCAGTCCTTGGGAATTTCAACAGGATAGGGGGGATATTTTTTGGAGGTTTACGAAGAATCAAGCGATAGAATTGGCCAAGCAAGGCACCTTGCCGGATTTTCTCAAAGCCAAGTTAGAGGCCGGTTAAGGATTTACATGTGGTGAAGTTTTTCTGAGCTCTGATAAAATTGAGAAAAAGCTTAGGAGAAAGGAATTCAAGGTAGACAAGGAACAAAGATACTTACACAAAAGGTCAGAGCTTGACGAGGTTTTGGAGGAGGTTTTTGATAGGCTTACACTCATGACGATTTATGATTTGATGAATGCCGGCGCGTTATTAGAGTTTTATGGTGTAATTAGTGCTGGAAAGGAATCGAGAATCTATCTCGCAAAAGGTCCGGAAGGTTTCATGGCTGTAAAGATATACTTGATAACCAGTGCGGAGTTTAAGAAAACTAGGATGACTTATGTAGTGCATGATCCAAGGTTTAAAAGAATTCCGAGTGACTTCAGGGACTTCATCTACCTCTGGGCAAAGCGCGAATTTGGAAACTTGAAAAAAGCATACGAGGCTGGGGTCCCAGTACCGAAACCATACTTTGTGGAAAATAACGTTCTGGGTATGCAATTCCTAGGAAAGGATGGGACGAGATATCCAACGTTGGAAGAAGCTGAATTAGAGCCTAGCGATTATGAGAAGATCTATCCATTGATCCTTGAGAATATAAAGCGGCTTTATCAGAAAGCGGACTTGATACATGCAGATATGAGCCAATACAATGTATTCGTTACGGATACTTTATCGATCTATTTCATAGACTTATCTCAGGCGGTCTACACCTCGCATCCTCTGGCCGAAGTGTTTTTAGAAAGAGACGTAAGGAACATCACAAAATTTTTCGAGAAAAAGGGCATTAAAGTTAGACCTCCAGAAGAGGTCATCGAATGGATAAAATCTTAAAACCTCTACGTAACGCTCTCCTGTTCCTCTAATCTTACTTTCTCCATAATATCAGGAGTTACGCCCATCTTTTTCAGAAGTTTCGTGACATCAGGGGGCTCTTTTCTGTCTATAATTTCTGCTGAAAATTTTGCTATCTTCGGAAGGTATTTGGCGTATATGCTCAATCTTTTTATCGCAATGGTGCGTTTTTCAACTTTTATCAGATAATGTTTGAGCTCTCTAGCACATTCCCTTATTGCGATGGTAAGTTCGCGTTCGATTTCCGGTCTGTCAGCTACTGCTTCCTTGCCTACTGTCTTGTAAGGTACTTTCAGAGAGCATATATGCGTGACAACAGCAAGCGGCGCAACTTTCGGAACGTTATAGTTATTCCAATCAATTTTTTCAGATACCACCTTCCAAACAACATCGGCCCTCTCATCGTAAAGGAGCGGTATCTTATTTGCAAACCTGTATATTTGTATGTTCTCGCTTGGCGGTATCTTACCACCATAGGCTATCGCAGCCTCAACTATAAACGGAAAGCCGGAGTAAGATTGTGGTGGTCTTTGGACCACGTAAAGAAACTCTGGCATCAGTATTGCCTTAATGCCTGCTTCAAGCAAATCCTTGCCTATTGGACTCAGAGGTGTCGGGTCTGGTGCTCTAAATTTTTTATACCTTTTAATAGCCTCTACAAGCGCAGTAAGCTGATCATGATTTAGTTCTTTTGGGTTTAATGTATGCGGAAGCCCAGCCAACTCTAGAACTTCTCTCGCGGTTTTAGGACCGACGCGTTGGAAGCTGGTTGTCAGGAAGGATAAAAGGGTTTCAGACTTTGTTACGGATATCAGCCTCTTCATAGTTTCCACATCAACTCCTACTGGATGCGGTAATGCCTCTTTTGGAGGTTCTGGTATTTTTTCGGCAACCCTTGGGAAGTAGTATAGCCTGCCTTTGGGGTCGATAAATGTCAACGAAGCATTCGGGTTTGCAATGGCAGTGTTTCTGAAGTACTCGACTATCTTTGCCTTGCTATTAGTGTAATCAGCCTCAAGATAATAATCTATTAATGTACCCCTCCAATTATCGTTATTTGTATGAACTTTGTGATCGAGCACTATGGGCTCATTCTTAACGATATCGATCCTTAAAACGAACTCATGTATGTCACCATTTGTACAGGATATAACAGTCACTGGTCTGTTTGTTGTAATCTGGCCATATAGTAGTGCCATTGTACCGCCAAGCCCAAAAGTTCCGCGCGATTGACGGTATCCGTATTTACTTCCATAAAACACGGTCGCAAAGGCATGTGGTATGTGTTCCGCATCAACACCTATTCCATTATCTTTGACTCTTAACCTGAAGATTTTAACGTCTTCGGAGCTACCTTCACCCACCTCTTGTAACTCGACAATTATTTCAGGTAAAATCCTGCCCATTTCACACGCATCAAGAGAGTTCTCCACGAGTTCTCTGATGGATGTGTAAAGGGAACGGCTGGGGTTTGTAAATCCAGCAATATCTCTATTGCGGTAGAAGAAGTCGGCAGGTGATATCTTCTCGAACTTTACCTCTGCCAATTTTTATCACCGTTCTTTAATTTTGCGCCACGAGTCCAGTTATAGGCTTACTACGCAATTTGGGCACAGCGCCTATTTTATCTTTCCCTCAGAAAAAATCCTATAGTTTAAATCCGGGCATAAGCTTTCCCGCTTTTCGCTTCCTAGCATATTCATCAAGCATTTTATACACTGCGCTGTGTGGCGAGCCGGTTATCAGCCTTATCACAGCCTCTTTAGCAGCCTCAACATCCTGAGGATCGCCTATTATTGCCACGGTATCCCCATATATTGACACTAGCACATGAGCATTTTCCTCAATTATTTTCCTCGTTTTTCCTCCAGTTCCTATAAGTCTGGCCCTGACCCTAACTAAGTCATTCACGTTCTTGCCGACAAAATCCTCTAAATGTACAATGTCCAACACAATGTCCTCCTCAAAAAGTTTGAATGCTTTTTCCGGCGAGAAACCTCTTCCTATCGCAACTACAACGTCACGGGCTTTAAACATAGCCGCCGGGTCTCCTCCTTCGTTTGGAGATTTTGCAAGCTCTATTGACACTACGCCATCTTTACTATCGATCGTGAGTCTCACGCCTAGCTTTTCCTCTATTGCTTTCTTCACGGAACCGTTGACCCCTATCAATACGCCTATGCGGTCTTTCGGTATGGTTACCGTAAGGGTCCCGTGTTTTGGCTCCAAGTTCTCAGGATACATCCCGCTATGTTTTCAAAATTTCTGGTATTATATAAACAACAAATTAATTTTCCCTTAGCGCCTCAGAAAACGACTTCCGTAGGAAATACAACGATCCCATCTTGTGTTATCTTATACGGTCTCGGCTGGGTGTCATGATTCACGCCCCTCATCTTCTCAATTATGAAAGCATGGATGAGGCTGCCAGCCCTAAAAAATCTTTGCAAAAGTATCACACCATGGGCGACGTACTCTTCAATTTGATACTTTCTCTCAGCTGATGAGTGCGTAAGCTCTGAAATCAATAACGTTGTACAATTTAATGGAGCTATGCCCCGAACTAAGTCAATAATGGCCTCCCTCCTTTCTACTTCATCCGGGTACTGTAATATGAACGTCGAGAGTGTATCTATAACGAGCCTTTTAGCATTTATCCTTTCGCACTCCTTTTTTATCCTTTCTATCAAAGATATGAGCTGAAATTCCTTACTCCCGATGGTTACTTCACCTAAGCTAACGCTCTTTGTTATGAAGCGTATTGGTGAAGCATCGATTATGGCAATTTTATTCTCATTCTCCAATCTTTCTAAATCCCATCCAAACCTTAACATGTTGAGCTTAACCATCTCAGGCTCTTCCTCAAGGAGCACTAGGATACCGTTTTCACCAAATTTAACGGCGCCGTTGTAAAGAAACTGGATGCCAAGCGTTGTTTTACCACAACCCGGCGGACCGAGAACTAGTACCACGTGCCCCTTCGGTATACCGCGCCCCTCTAACATAGTATCAATACCTTCTATACCGGTACGGGTATATGTTCGCAAACTTATCACTCCATACAGTACGCACTAAGTTGTTTTTTAACTTTTAAGCTATTTAACACCCCCTCGCCTACTTTTCTTTGTTGGGGCTTTACTGTCGTCCTCCACATGCTCCTTTTCAGCTGGATACGTCCCCGTCTTTTTGGATAATTCCTCAAGCTCCCTTAATGCGTCTAGATCATCAACCTCAATCACTACCGGTCCGACGTAGCCACATGAGGCACATCGATACAGTATTCCTGCATATCCACCCAAGTATAAGTTAACTTTATCGCTTTTACAGACGGGACATATTAGAGTTTTCACACACCATCAGAACTCCTCTTTAATCGTAAGAAACGATGCGCACGTCATGCTCTTACCAACCCCCTCAATAGCCCTAAGCTTATCTATAACGAGTTCGCCTATTGATTGTATCGACTCCCCTCTTACTTTCAAAAGTATGTCCCATTCGCCAGATATTAGGTGAACCTCATGAACATCGGGCAATGTTGCTATGTACTCGCCAAGTTTTTTCTGGGAAATGTTTGCCCCTGGAAGAAAGGATATTAATACAAACGCCGTAGCTGGCTTGCCGAGCTTTGAGTAATCTGGTATTACAGTAAACTTTTTAATTATTCCCCTGCTCCTTAGTTTCTTTATCCTTTCTTGAACAGTCGTCCTCGGCATGTTAAGTTTTATCGCAAGTTCCGAGACGCTTTGGCTAGCATCTTCAATAAGTTCATTTAATATTTTCCAATCTTTTTCGTCCATCATCTCACTATAAAATAATGTTAATGGTTGCTTTTGGTTCTTACTCTTATGGTGTTTATTCGTTAAAAGTTGAATTAAAATGAAGGGAGTTAGCTGGCGGGGGCTTGCGCCTCCTTCCAGATAAGTATTATTGCATATTCCCTAGGTATGCCCAAAGACTGCATGATGTTTTCTATATTTTTTTGTAAAGACTCGTCAACCCTTGGGCCAAACTTCGCCCCATGCTTTTCCTTCAGCTCTTCGTAAAGTTTGTCAGCAAGCTCAGTGTACGTCGTCAAGGAGTGAATTTTTTTCGGTAACTCGGTAACCGTCTTAACCATTTCTTCCAACTCTTTAATTTTCTTTTTCTTTTCGGAAAGTTCTTGTCTGAGGATTGTGATTTTTGTTTCTAAGCCTGCTTTAAGCTCCTGAGGTACAGGGATGTTCGAACTTTCCTTATATTTCAGCGTATCCAATTCGACGACCGAGATGTATAAATCTGTCTCAATATTGGAAAACTCTGTTTCCAGTTTACTCTTAGCAGCATTAATTTTTTCAATCAAGGATGCCGACTCACCAATTACTTGCTCCCTCATCGCATTCCATCTTGACAATATCTCTTTGATAGTTGCTATACTGATGTCCTGCTCCAGAAGCATCTTTTGGAATATTTGTTCCCGTATCTTTATTTCTTGTAACTTTGCCATAAGTGCGTCGTATCCTTCGAAAGCTTCTTTCACAATAGATGCCTCAAGATCTTTAGGTGCAGCGATACTTTCAGGCGGTTTTGCTTGAATTTTCGTCTCAATTTCTGCAGTACTCACCTCAGGTTCTACCTGAGAGGTCTCTTCCACTACGTCCTTCGCCATTTTTTCTTCCTTAAACTTTATAACTATCTTTTTTGGCATTATGGCCCCTCCCAGCTAATCCTTAGTCTTTGAGGAGTCCGCATCTAATTTCATCCCTTCCTACTTGGTAAAAGTTTCTTGGTTTTGCTAAAAAACTTTACTATATGATCAAGGTCAAGCATTTTGGCGGTACTAGTCTTTACACTCTCCTCATCAGCCACGTCGGCTTTCCTAGGAATCAAATCAAGCATTTGGAGACCTACCAGCGTGCTTTCAAGGACTTTACGCCGTTGTAAACCAAGCGTGAACCTTACTGGCACGACCTTTCCATTTTTATCTATTCTAAACACGCCGATCTTTAGGTCCGAGACTTTCCAGCTGGCGCTAAATTGTAGGGGATCAACAACTAACGCTATGGCCTTAGGAAACATGGTTTGGTAGGCTTTTTGCGTCTCGACATCTATAGGTGACATAAAGACATCTAAACCCGGATGTGAATGATACCAGCCAACTATGTATAGGTCTGGAAGGTTTTCTATCAAAACTTCAGCAACCAAGGCCATAACATTCTCTTCGAGCTTAACGTATGCAGGCGTGCTCTGTTGAGGACCAGTAACGGTATCCCAGACCTCAACAACGTCCGATACTACTTTTCCCACCATTAACCCTGCAACTTCTTGATTAATGTTACTAATAGCATGATGAAGTATCTTACCAAGAGCTAGAGGATAAATGCGTGCCCTCATGGAACCTGCGTATTAGTGTTTAACCATATTAATTAACGTTTGAAATGGTTAATGGAGTCGTTAGATGCCCTATAACGTAATGCGCCCAAAATATATAGGAATTCCCGGCGTTGTCTATACGTAACCCCTAACTGCTTTAAAAAGTTAATACTTAAATATGTTACAAATAGAATGCCAATGGGGGTTAAAGACTTATGAAAATCAAGGTTATACCTGCAGTCGGTGGTGGTAGCCCTCTAGAGTTAGAAGTTTCTCCAAATGCAACAATAGGGGCAATTAAGGCTAAGGTCTGTGCGATTAAGAAACTTCCGCCAGACACTACATACTTAACTTACAAGGGTAGAGCTTTAAAAGAAACGGAAACACTTACTGACTTAGGTATATCAGAAGGCGACAAACTGGTCATCATAACAAGAACGGTGGGGGGTGGCACCTCTGGAGACTTACTCAGAATTACCCGAACCTCTATGGAATAAGAGGTTGGCCGTAGAGTATAGATTGATGCAGGAGCGCGACCCTCCATTATTCGACATAGTTGATGGTGACCTGACACACTATACAGGTGTGATAGTGGGCTCTGGGTATTATGAGGGTGGGTACTTTAAGGTAGAGATAAAAATACCAAGGGCATACCCATACGTGCCGCCAAATGTTATCTGGCATACAAGGGTATGGCATCCTAATTTTACAGACGAGGTTCCTGCTAGGATATGCGAATCCATTTTTAAAGATGACTGGAGACCTGGGTTGTACCTCGTGAACATTGTTGAGGCACTCCAGAATCTATTAGCCAATCCAAACCCAGACGACCCGCTTAACTCGATAGCGGCTTATGAAATGAAATATAGGCCCGACGTTTTTTTCAATAGGGTTAGGTACTACATACAGCTTTATGCAACCCCAGAAAAGGTATTTGAGAAAAAGCTAAAGTGGCGAATGTAGTCAAAATTTCATGCTTTCATGGTTTTACCATGTCCCTTTTAAGTTTCAGCCTAAATGTTATTATATCATTCGAATAAACTTTCAGGCTGTAAATGGAGCCATACCTGCTAGAAAGATATGACAGGCAGATAAGAATCAGCGGCTGGAATCAGTGGAAGGTCTCGAACTCAACGGTCTTAATAGCGGGCGTGGGCGCGACGGGTTGCGAGTTGGCAAAGAACCTCTGCCTCGCAGGAATCGGCAAGCTAATCTTGGTTGATAACGACGTGGTAGAACTCTCGAACCTTAACCGTCAAATGCTTTTTGAGGATTCTGATATAGGCTTGCCAAAAGCCATTGTTGCCAAAGAGAAGCTTCAGAAGATAAACCCCTACGTTAAGGTTGATGCTTATTATGAGGACTTAAGAAAGTTTGATGAATCTTTGCTGAAAGATGTGGATGTTTTTTGCTCCTGCTTAGACAACTGGGCAACGAGAAGGTGGCTTAACTCGCTTGCCGTCGAACTTAAGAAACCGCTTGTTGACACAGCAATCGAAGGTCTATACGGAAATGTGCAGGTTGTAATACCAGGAGAAACGGCATGTCTTGAATGTCATGGTGACGCCCTAATCCCTAAGGACACGCAGTTGGCCGAATGTACGCTCAGAAGACGTAAACCAGAGGACCTCGCCGAGGACCTAAGGAAAAACAAAATTGAGGTACCTTTCGAGCTTGTTAAAGAACTATTTTCTATGGGTATAAAAACAATTTACGACCTTAAATACACGCCGATAGAAAGGCTCCAAAAAGAGCATAGCAAAATTTCTGAAGAGATAATCAGACTAAGGGATCTGTTAAAGCCTAAGTTGCCGGCGATTCAAGGAGGGGCATCAGTTATATCGGGTGTGGCATCTTTAGAAGTGCTAAAAATAATACATGGTGGGAGCATCGGAAAGGTAACAAAGCATCTTATAGTATACGATGGTGCATCGCAAAGGTTAACCAAAGTTCCTTTAAAAAGAAGGGAGGATTGCTTTGTCTGCGGTGATGTTATGCAAGGAGGAGAACCAATCGAGATAACAGCCAATTCCGATGACTGTGTATGGAATCTGAAGGAGAAGGTAAGTGCTTTATTTAGCATCCCGGACCCCGAAATCCAGTATAAAAAATGGATATTAAAAGACGATCAAAAGCTGTCAGAGATAAACATTAAAAGCGACGACATATTGTATATCCACACGAGTAGGCGGTACATGCCAATACCCATAAAGGTGAGCTTTATTGAGAATAGTGGTAAGAAATGAGACTTGTGTAGGCAAGTGGATTTGGACAAAAACTAAGACGGTGAGCAGGATGTGCCCGATTTGTGCCTCCGAAATTAGTGAGGGTGTTGCTACAACAACATGTCCTCATTGCGGAACGGTAGGTCATAAGGCGTGTTTTGATAGCTGGTTAAGTATAAGGAATGCCTGTCCGATATGTAAGAGGCCAGTGCTGGAGATGGTAGTATGAGCGAGGAAGAAGAGTTTGTAATAGATCTTGAGTACGTAGATACGCCTGCTGGAAAAGTGGCATCGCTCAATACTGTCAAGAAATTAGCTGAAGCAATTTCCATGGTCCATGAGGAAGCTGAAGAAATCTCAAGTAAGGTTCAATCGCTTGAAAATAAAATGCCTAGCACCGATTTATTAAACAGATTGGAAAGCAGATTAGCGGCTCTAGAGAAAGGCCAAGATCAGATACTTGCACATATAGATTCGCTTATAGAGGCCTTCAATAGTTTGATTGAAACTTTGGAGAAAACTCTTAGAAAAGATTAAGGAGTAAGTATAGCTTTTCTAAATTCTCCCACCAACTTTTCCAAATTTGCTTTGCGCTCTGTAAGCTCGTTTATATCATTTAACAATTCTGTTTTCTTTGCCTCTAGCTTGGAGATCTCTTCATTCATCTCTCGCACTTTATTTTCTAGCTCGCGCATCATCTCTTCACGTTCCTTTATCCTCATAAGAGCGTCCGATAATTCTCTCTCCTTTCTCGCAATCCTCTCAAGCCTTATCTCCTTTAGCTTAAACATGCGATCTATCTTATTTACTTCCTCATCAATCTTATGTAGCATTTCTTCTAAGGACGTCAAGTAACGTTGGGATAGATCCTTAAGCTCCGCCTCTATTCTGTTTTTCTTATCCTCAAGCTCCTTAACATATGCGTTAAAGTTTGATAGCTTGTGCTCTTTCTCGTCAAGATCTGCCTTCCACTTTCTTAGTTCGTTTTTGAGAACCTCAAGTTCGCTTTTTTCTTTAATCAACCTTTCCACATCTTCCCTGAGCATCGACCTCTCTCGTGAAAGCAACTCTAAAACATCGTTAAGCCCTTCTTTGATGGAATCGAACCATTCCTTGTATTCTCTTATGACTTTCAACTCCTTAACGACACTCTCTGCACTCATTGCTGCCTCGCTTACTCTCGCTAGGAACTCTTCTGGAAATGTTTTTTCTTTTGCAAGTGTTCTAACGTTTTCTGAAACTTCAATGAGTGCTCTTTCAAGCGAACTAATCCTATTATCTATCCTCTCCTCAAGCTGAAGCCTGAGCTCATCTAACTCTCTTCTAAACTCGTTAAGGATCTCTTCTTTGGACTTTCCTCCAAGAAAACCCATTTTAGCTCACAAAGTCTTACATAAAGCTCGTATAAAAAGTATACAGGGCGCAAGCGAAGTATCAAATTTTAAAACAAGTCTCAATTAATCACTAACTAAAAATATTTAATAAATAAAAAATTTCTAACAATAAAGTGAGTGGTGGGTTTGGAGGTTTCATCCCAAGCGGTGTTGGGGCGGTTTTTTAAACTAGCACTAATCGTGGCCGGAATTGGTGCAGTTCATATCCTCACGCTACTCATGTCATGGTACACCGTAATATCAGACACCATGTCCACAACTCCCATACAAGGATACATCATCACTGAGTCTCTTTTCATGTCAATTGCTGGCGGTATAGTTTGTGGAATCGCGCTTTTGCTGTCCTCCACCTCATCAAATATAATGACAGCAAAGTGGCTCGTCGGAGCCACTGCGCTTGTCGGAGCCCTTCTCGCTATTGCATCGCCAGCTTATGCACATTTTGTAGTAATACCTGCGTTGCAGGTAAAGGGACATTTAGAAATAGGAATGTTCATGTCCTATCTTTCGGCAATAGCAATGTTCGTTCCTGCCGTCACTATAATAACCACCCCTATCAGGATTGAAGTGCTACCTCATACAGTACCTCCTTCTCTTGAAACTTCAGTCCCGGCTGTTGAAGAGGCTGTTGAATTACTGCATGCAACAGATGTGCCTCCCGGTGCAATTTGCGGTATATGTTATCAAGAGCTGGACCCAGAAACTACTGTTATGTGCAGCAACTGTCAAACGTTATTCCATAAAGGTTGCATCGACATTTGGGTAAAGTTAAACGGTATATGTCCAAGCTGTAAGAAGCCCGTAATCAGATAAACCTTTTAACTAAGTGTTATATCAATCCCTAAGCGGTATGGAATCAACAACCTCGTTATACAACGAGATAGTCAGGCTGGCACTTGAGCGAAACTTCTTCTTCCCATCTTCTGAGATATATAGCGATGCGCCTGCAGGCTTCTACGAATACGGGCCGCTGGCAGTCTCAATGAAGAACAAGTACATAGAGGTTTGGCGAAGAGAGCTGATTAGAAGGGATGAAATGGTGGAGATAGACGGCTCTCAAATAATGCCAAAAAGGGTATTCGTAGCGTCCGGACACCTTGAGAGCTTCACCGATCCGATAACTAGGTGCAAATCGTGCAATGCCATCTTCAGGGCTGATAAGTTGCTTGAGGAAGTTCTAGGGTTTCCAGTACCTGAGAGGTTAGCCACGGAAGATATGGATAAGCTTATCTTAGAACATAATGTGGTCTGCCCAAATTGCAAAGGTAAGCTTGACAAAGTTTCAAAGTTTAACATGATGTTCAGAGTAAACGTTGGTGTATCGGGGGATGAGTGTTACCTTAGACCGGAAACTTGCCAAAGCATATTTGTTGACTTCCTTAGGATTTACAAAACAATGAGAAAGAAACTCCCGTTTGCGATTGCGCAATACGGTAAGAGCTTTAGGAATGAAATATCGCCCAGACAATCTTTGATTAGGCTTAGAGAATTTTATCAAGCAGAAATCGAAGTCTTTTTCAACCCGAAGAAGGCGAACGATTTCCCAAAGGCGCGCGAATACGAGGACTTCATTCTAAGATTGAAGCCTTTGAACGAGGATAAAATCCTCAAAGTATCTTGCAAGGAGAGTGTTGAAACAGGTCTTATATCTAGCATGCTTGTAGCCTATTACCTTGCCCTCATACAGCGTTTCTACCAAATCGTAGGCATTGACATGGAAAGATTCAGGCTAAGACAGTTGAGTGATGAGGAAAGAGCATTTTATGCGAAGGAAGCATGGGATGTAGAGGTCTTGACGAGCATCGGATGGATAGAGCTGGTTGCTTGCAACAACAGGACAGACTACGACCTCTCCGGTCACTCTAGAGTTAGTGGTCAGGATTTGAGTGTTTACGATGATGGGGAAAAAATCATACCACATGTATTCGAGCTTTCCATGGGTGTTGACAGAAGCCTCCTCTGCATATTGGAGCATAGTTACGTGAAGGAAAGCGAAAGGACGGTCTTAAAACTTCCGCCCATGTTGGCACCGGTTCAAGTAGCGGTCTTCCCGCTCGTTACCAAGGATGGTTTGGACAAAAAGGCGAAAGAAGTCTACGAATCATTAAAGCTGGACTTTGATACGGTTTATGACGATAGTGGCTCCATAGGTAGACGTTATAGGAGACAAGACGAAATAGGCACGCCGTTTTGCGTAACTATAGACTATCAAACGATGGAAGACGAAACCGTTACTATCAGGGATAGAGATACGATGAACCAAGAAAGGATAGCTATCAAGGACCTCAAAAGGTACCTCATGGAAAAGTTAAGATATTGAACCCATAGAGTAGGAATAGGAAAAGGTTTAAAATAATATTATTCGTTCTTAAAAGTGAACAGCATGACTCTACCAAGGGATAGGGAAGAAGAGTACTGTGCTAGGTTGCTCTCACTACTGCAAGACCAAATCCGAAAGGTTATGGAAATCTCTAGGTCGGTCCTCTTAATGATAGAGGATGTTATGAATGAGGTCCCCCTTAAAGACATAGAGGCCAAATATGATGCGATCCTGAAGCTTGACGAGGAGGAACGGAACATTAGGAGAATGATAGAAAAGGACATTGCAAATGTGGGGGCGCTATTAACGAGCAAGGAGGACTTCATAAGGTTGATGAACACTCTTGAAAAAATCGCCGACACTTTAGAAGGAATCGCATACAGACTCGTGAGCTTAGTAAAAATAAAGTTCAAGATAAACAAAGACATCTTCAAGGGGATACTCCAGCTGGGCGAGGCGGTTCATTCAATCCTCGGTAAATTAAGGGAGGCGTTGTTAAGCGTCGCACTCGATTCAGAGACTTTCATGAAAAAGGTCACAGAAATAGATAATGCAGAAAGGGAAATTGACGACATATACAGAAACCTAAGCCTAGTAATCCTTCAGAGCGATATGAAGGTGGGTCACATGTTTCTCATAAGGGAAATAGTGTCTATGCTTGAGGACATAGCGGACAAAGCTGAAGAATCCGTTGAAACATTAAGGACGCTCTCACTTACGGTGTTCTAATTGACGCATGCTTTAAGCGACCAAGAGAAAATAATCGCAGACCTAGTTCAAGATAACATAATAGTTTGGGATGTAAGGAAAGGGAGGGAGCTTTACAAGTTAGGATACTATGGAAAGCCGCTTGGCATACCCAAGCCCAAGACCTTTGACTTCGAAGCGCCGCTCATTCTCGATGTAATAGAGGCAGTTTATTTGGTGGAGAAAGGAATCATCAGTGTTAAGAAAAACAACGTGTTGATGAAGCTGGATGAACTAAAAGAGTACGGAAAAAGGAATTATGAGAAGTTCGAAGAAAAGTATTTGGTGTATAAGGACTTAAGGGATAGGGGTTTTGTTGTCACACCGGGCATAAAATTCGGGAGCGATTTTGCAGTCTACAAGCACGGTCCGGGGATAGACCATGCGCCCTTTATAGTACAAGTCAAGCTTGAGGATGATGAGCTTTCGGCCGCAGAGCTGATAAGGGCAGGCAGGTTGGCGACGACCGTCAGGAAGCGCTTCGTCATAGCGATCCCGAATCTAATGAATAAACAAGTCACATATTTAGCGTTTGAATGGTGGAAAGCTTAAGGGCCCATTTATACACAACATCTTGTTTTTTGTTATTGATAAAAACGGGCCCGGCGGGATTCGAACCCGCGACCCCCGACTTAGAAGGCCGGTGCGCTATCCATTCTACGCCACGGGCCCATCCCGATACCCAACTGGTACGTAATCAAGTTGAATATTTTAATTTATAAATGTCCCGGTTCGACGAAAAGTTCCGAAAGATTTGGAAGCCGTTGATTCATCACTAAAATTGTATAGGGTTCCTGAGTCTGATGAATTTCATACCATTCGTATTAGGTTTGGTATTGGCGGTGTTTTGTCGGGTTTTAGCTGGATTGCGTAGAGCGGCGTTCTGGGTTTTATCCCGTAGAAGAGCAAGCATCCATGTTCTCGTGTTATCTTGAAGTACATGTCAGCTATTGGCGCGAGCCTCTCGACAATCCAAGGCATGATGGGTTTAGCAATCCAGAACATTAAGCCCCGTCTCTGTTTCACAACATCTTGGGCTGAGGATATTGGCCCAAACATCCCTTCACCAACTATCCGAAAAACCCTGTCAACACCTACAATCACGAGTACTGGGTTGCCAGTATCCTCGACAAGCTTTACACCAAATTCTATAAGTTGCTTACCTGCCTCCTCAACATTCCTAACATCAACTTCTATTATGTTCTGCTCCTTCCTAATCGGTGCACCCTTCTCATAGAATATGTGGAAGCGTTCCAAGAATATTTGCTCACTTACCCCATAATAACCACTCACTCCCTTCATGTTATCTGGGCTAACGCCTCCGCTTGGGATTACTAAGCAATGCCTGCCCTTGAGGAGGAAGCTTGCTGCCGCTGGAGCAGTTATCATAACGTATTCCTGAAAAGTAAGCTTTGGATCGATTTCGAAAAGTATTGTTGATCCTTGCGGATATCCGCCTATCTCGTGATCTAGGTCCGGTATCCCGGTTGTGTAGGCTCCGGGCGGGTCTGACGGCGGCCACTCCTCAGGAGTCACATATTGGGCGGGCTCCCTAAGTTTGGGAACCTCCCGACAAGATATTACCCTGAACCCTTCATGGATCGTGCAGAGTAGCCATGGGAATATTATCTCTGCCCCCCTGAGCTTCAGGACCTCTAGGCGACGTAGCGGCCTCTTATCGAAATAATCTTTCTCGAGGTGTAGTACTGCATCTGCGACGTATTCCTCGAAGTCCAGCGGTCCTGTCAATGGGTCACCCTCCTTGATTAGGATCGTGGTGCATTTGAGCTCCTCAACCACCTTCGAGAAGAGGGTTTGTAGGAATGTTCGTGCCTCAGCCCGGTCCTTGAACTGTTGCTTTAATGCTGTGAAGGAGTCTATTACGAGCCTCCTCGCACCAATAGACTCGACTTGCTCGAGGATCGTGTTTACAGCTGTCGCGGCTCCAGCTTCCATCGTAATCGGCATCCAGATGTGATTGAATAACCCCTCTTCCTCAAGTTTCTCGAAATCCATTCCAAGACCTTTGGCGAGCTGGAGGAACCTATCCTTGCCCTCGTATACTGAGACGTATGCGCCCCGCTCACCGGCCTCCAAGGCGCCACGATATAGGAATGTCATGCTCATTATAGTCTTGCCGGATCCAGGCTTTCCGGAGACTAAGATAACGCCACCCCTCGGAAAGCCCGAAATAACATCATCAAGACCGGGCACGCACGTCCTAACAAAGAACTCGCTCTCACCCGTGACACCGACTTGGTAAGGAAGCTTGAAAGACTTGCTTAATACCTGCACCTCCTCACCACCCTTTTTCAGGAGCTTCACGAACTCATTCGCGTCTAGACCCTTCAAATAGCCGTTCTCATTCAACCATCGGGCAACTAGCCGCATTAGCGATTCAGCTCCAATGCCGAATAGGTCGCTTAAGGCCCTATAGAACCTGCCCGGATCTTTGTAGAAGACGTCATACATGTCTTGACCAAGCTTTCGCTCGACATGAAACCTGAGAACCTTGGCACCATTAGGTCCTAAGAGAGATTCAAAAGCCTTAGGGAGAATGGATTTTAACTCCTCCATGATATTTTCCACATCTTCTCGGAAGTTTATATGTATTTAAAACAATAAAAATTTTTCGAATAAAATTTTCTTCATAATTCAAGAATTAGGCATAATCAGAACTGTAATAAGTTTTTACTATTTTGCCACATGGTTGGTTCTTCTCGAAATCTGGAAGCTTCCCGAAAAACCTCCATATTAGAACGGTATCTTATTCACCAACACCAAATCTTTCGTATCCCCCGTATGCCATTCGACAACCTCAAAACCCATCTCGTATACCATCATTTCAACCTCTTCCCAATTTCTTAAGTATGGTGGCATCTTAACACTCATTACGCATTCTGTCTGCTCTTTTAAATCAACGTCGTTGATGTACTCCTCCACACTTTTTATAGGTCTTGGTAACTTGAGTATCTTTAATTCCAGCTCTTCAACATGATTCATTTCTAAAATGTATTCGCCTTTTTTGTTACCGCACATGAAGCGTTTACTATTCTAACTCCTTAATATAATTTCACAGAGTTTTTGGCTCATATGAGCCAAAAAGTATGGCATGCTGTAATCCTGCATACGTTCAGCGTTGTCAAACCTATATACTCGACGTTAGTCGGGATACTCTAAGATGCGAGGATGGAAGCGTCACCATACCGTATGGTTGGTGATGATATTCGGGTGGATCTCAATATCCATGATAAGGATGGCGCTCTCGTCTGCTTTGGTAAGTATAAAGCAAGAGTTTAATCTTTCATATGCAGAGGCCGGTCTTCTTGTTACCGCGTACTTCTACACTTACCTTCCCGCGCAATTCCCTTCCGGATGGATAGGCGATAAACTCGGCCGAAAACTCGTGCTAAGCCTGTCCAGCATGCTATGGGGCATGCTGTCAATCTTCACGGCTTTCGCAAACAATTTCCATCAGCTCTTGGTAGCGAGAATGGCAACAGGTGTTGTTCAGGGCTTATACTTCGGTAATGATCGCCCAATCGTTGCGGCGTATGCGCCGAAGGGCAGTGCGGGAATAAGCCAAGGTATATCCTTCATAGGCATAGGTCTTGGAACGGTCCTCGGTATTTACCTAGGCGGCCTGATAACGTCGTTGATGGGATGGAGATGGGTATTCATACTCTTTGCGATACCTTCCTTCATCGTCTCGATAATAATGTTCATATTACTCAAGAACACGCCCTCGAACGGAAACAGCGACCTGAAATCATTCTTGGAACTTCTTAAGAACAAGAACTTCTTACTGATGTGCCTCGCTGGCATACCATGCATATATGCGTTTTGGGTGCTGGCCACGTGGGCTCCAACGATATTCATAGAGATGGGCATAGGGGACGTTATGGTATCTTCGCTGCTTGCATCCATCATAGGCATAGCAGCAGTTCCAAGCTTAATCTCGATGGGCTACCTGAGTGACACCTTGAAATTGAAGGGTATTAGCAGGAAGTTAATAGTGGTCTTAGATATTGCCCTCATGTCAGTATTCTTGTTCCTGTTCGGCTACGCCCTCTCAACGAACTTGAGCTTGGTATCGCTGATAGCTTTTTACACCATAATTAGCCTACTATACTGGGGCTTCGTCGCTCCACTTTACGCGCTACTCCAAGAGATGATTCCCAGTAGGCTACACGGAACGGCATTTGGTCTCATGAATGGTATACATTTCACGGGCTCTCTGATATCTCCATGGCTCACGGGTCTCCTAAGGGACCTTACAGGCAACTTTGTTTGGAGCATCTATATACCGGCCGTCATGCTGATTTTCAGCTCCTTTGCCATAGCTTTGATATCGCCCGCCTTTTACTTTAGGGAGAAGGATGGTAAAGCTTTAGCGCATCGATAAAAATGACCGTGATGTGAAAAGCAGTTTTTTGAACCTGCCTCTTTGCACGAATTATTTCAGAAAACTTCTAACATGCATACTAACGTAAGCTTTATAGACCTTTTACACAAAACTCAGGTTTGAGTGTTATGTCGGCCGAAGCAAATTATCTCCTTTTATCACCGGAGCATAAGTATCCCAGATGTTTTTGCACCGAAGAAGAAATCATAATGGCCAAAAGGATACGCGAGTTTGTTGACAAGGAAGTCTTGCCCAATAGGCAGAATTTAGAGGGTGGGTGGCACCGCGATGAAGAGTTGGCACATAAGACGTTATTCGAGCTGTATTACAAGTGTCATCAACTGGGGTTAACTATCTCAAACTTACCAAGCGAGTACGGTGGTCTGGCACTGTCACCAATAGTCAGATACATGATCAATGAAGAACTATCTCGCGGCGACGTCGGGCTAGCGACTTTGGTGGGCAAAACACACTGGATAGTATCGTTCATGTACAACAGGGTACAAGTAAGGGAGGATTTACTCGAGGAGTTTGCACCAAAATTGACCGGCAACGTTCCATACATATCGTGTGTAAATATCAGCGAGCCAGAAGGTGGTGCAAACATAGAAGACCCGGCCCTAGAATTGAGGACCCTGAACACGGTGATCGTTAAAAAGGAAGGGGACTTCTGGGTGTTAAATGGGCACAAGATTTGGCCAGGTCCGGCTGGCGATCCATCATATTGGGATAAGTGGCACGAAAAGTGGCCAGACAAATTTGCAGGCCATCTTGGATACTGGGTTGTCGTGACAGAGGATCCGAGCAGAGGCGAGGATGCTGCAGGTATGGTATATCATCCGTACAACGCCGAAGGTGTCAAGTTTGGTCTACCTTACAAAAAATGTGGTTTTTGTTGGACCGACGAGAACGTCGAGATATGGTACGAAAATGTTAAGGTTCCAGCCAAGTATAGAGTTGATGTTAAGCCAGGTAACGGTGCTAAGATAATTCATGGATACGTTATCGGAGCCGGTAGATTAGCCGCCGCGGCAAGGCTTACGGGAATTGCGACAGCATGCTTGGAGATCGCTCTTGAGTGGACAAAAAACAGACAGATTGCAGGAAAGCCTGTAAGGGAGAGATCTTATTTCGCATCCATTCTAGCCGACATGTACAGGATGGTTGACTTAGCTAGGCAATATTATCTGTCAGTTACTTGGCAACTCATGCACCCCGAGATATATGGCGAACTTTGGGAACCCCACATGACCGCAAAGTTTTCGACTGCGCGCTCTTTTGCTGGCGAGGCTGCCATGTTCTGCGCAAACAAGGCCATGGAGCTCATGGGCTCATATGGTTACGTATTTGAGATGGACCTCGAGAAATACTACAGGGACTTTAAGATTGTGCAGATGTGGCTTGGAGGTGCCCAGAGGGATAGGCTGGATATAGCGCAAGGTTTGTACGGTCCGTTCAAATGGGCTGGCTATGAAGAGTGGTTGAAGGCGAGGTGGCCGAAAAAGTTTGCTAACCCAACGAATATAATCGAAAAGGAGATAGACAAGACACTTAATAGAGCATCGGGAAGCGAAAGAGAGGCTGAGAGGATAAGGAAGGAGTTGAACAAGGACAAGGAGTACGACATAGACGAAGCTATGAAAGGTTAATCCCAGATGGCTTAATCACAACCGTACGCCCTCGCCCACCACTCCGTCTTGAACTCGCTTTTTGAGCAGTAAGTAGTAAGAATCTTGGCAAGTCCGTTTTCCAATAATGCTGCATTCAGATTCACTCCATCACAAATTACTTTTGCGACGACTCTGCCGTATTTATCATACGGTTGGCCATCGTCTTGGTCCGCTACAGCGGAGATCCCGACGGCGCACACTCTCTTTGTGAATTCTTTTGCCTCCTCATAACCTGGTTCATTCTTTTCAGGTGTATTCACCAGTGCGAGCCTTATCCTTATGCCGTTGATCTCTAGCGTATCACCGTCTATTACCGCCGTAACCTTTCCTACAATACAAAGGGCCTTCCCAGAACATGCCCCGGTCTGGGGCGTGAGTGTCGTTTGCTCCGTGGATTCCCATTTCGGTATGCTGGAAATAGCGAGCACCAGGAGGTATATTGAACAAACTAAGATAACAAGAATTGATATCAACTTTGCAAGCTTCATGCGTTCAGCACCTCTTGTGCAAGGGGTTCAGGAAACTCGGCAAAGCTCGGATTTTTCCATATATAATATTTTGGCTTTGCCCTGAACAACGTAATCGCCTCCGCCAAATCCTCTAGCGTATATTTCTCCTCTTTCAGTTTTTTCTCTATACTCGGACTCGTGAATTTCCCAGCCAAGAGCTGCTTGAGAATATTTGCAACCTTTTTGACCTGCTTTTTATTCAATGTCCTGAGCCATTCCAGATTTCTCTTTTTACTCTTCGAAAGTTCAACATCAAGTCCCATGCTTTCCAAGATTTCCAAGACCTTTTGCTGCCGTTCATCATATTTCCGCTCGTATTCCACCTCTTTCATGCCTGCGTGCTCGAAAAACGGGTTATACTTGGCCATGACGGCCAGCGTCTCAACATAAGGCACGCCGACCAGAGGCATGGTCTCCTTCACGAGTCTGACGCCCAAGCCTATGCCCCTGTATTTCGGGGCGACGACCACCCTCGCAATCCTCCTGAAGTTTTTGTTAATGTATTCTGCCAATGCCTTGTACCCCTCTTTCCGACATATTTCAAGGAGGTGCGGTAGCGCCACGTGCCTTGGCCTCAAATTGAGATACGTGAGAACATACACTATGATGCCCACGACCTCATTCCCAATTTCCGCCTTGAAAATGTCCGTAATTCCTACAGGATGAGAGCCCTTATAATGAAACAGCGCGAGCTTCTTGTAATCTTCGTATGTCCCCCTTGATATCTTCAAATCCCTAAGGACGCTACACGGCCTAGGCTCCGGTTTGAAGTATTTGACATCGACATCCGTCCCGAATTTCTTATTGATGTAAACATTCGGGTTCAAATCCTCGAGCAGGTCTATATGTGTTGTTGCGACTATTAGCGTAATTCCTCTCTTCCTGCAGAATTTCTGGGCGAGATATGCAACAACTTTCGCCGTCGTTCTGTCCAATGTCGCACAAAATTCGTCAAAAATGAGCGTTCTCGCACCCGTCCAAAATGCCTTCGCCAACCGGTATCGATATTTTTGCCCGTCGCTCAGTTCTTTGTAACGCCTGAGGAAAAGAAAAGCCTCGCCGAGACCTACGAAGCTTAAAATCTCTATAGCTTCAGCCGTATCCTTCCCCACACCATGTATCAATATCTCGTTCGGGTCTATCTGCATGGTTTTATCCGTCACTATTGGCCTGAACTCGCTATACTTCGAGAGCAGCTTGGCGAGCTCATTCAGGAGGACGCTCTTCCCTCCGCCGCTCTCGCCTGTTACGTAAACGATATCGCCCGGGTTAATCTCGACCATGAAGTCCTTGAAAACAGGGAATACCTTCTCCTCATCCACACCTATACCGAATGCCTCGCCCACCTGAACCGTCCTTTTCGTTACCTTAGAGACGGTCTTGAAGCTCTTATCGATTTTTAAACTTATTAGTGGCTTAATCTCAGGTGAGCGAACTCTCAGCAATACCATCTTGTACCGCCTTCTCCATTTTCAGCCTGAGCTTTGCACGGCAAAACGGACACTCAATTTCCGAGGATGTTGCTGTTATTTCGGTCGACGGTTGCGGAGGCGGGGGTTCTGGTTTTCGGATCACGACGGTCTTCTCGCTTTTTGGCTGGCCCAGCATGCCCTTTACCGCATCAACCTTTGAGAGGTCATCTTCACTTATGCTCAAGATTAACCTGCCGTCAGCATGCAGGGTTATTGAGCTGCTGCGTGATAAGCCGAGGTTGCGGTATAACGCCTCGATATCAAAGCCGGCATCGATTAATTGTTCTTCACTAAACTCTAAAATCGTGATCCTTTTCCTCATTCACTTCACCCCTAAAAAGTGCAGGGTTGCCGTATTTGTGTTGATTATTTCCACCTTCTTAACGGGATAATTGAACTCCGAGAACGAATGCGTCCCCCCTCCCAGTTCGGTTTTTTCGTTGATTCTGATGCTTCCGCCCGTCGGGATCTCTGCCTTGAGAAGATATAGCTCCGCAAAGCCCAAGTCTTTCGGCGTTATTGTCTTTTTCTCATTGCAGACAAAACGTTGCGTCCTGATTTCCCATACCTCTCCCGTCCCCATGACATAAATCGTTAGCGTAACAGTACCCGTATCGGGTATTGCCTCGCTTTCTGGGAATGCAATGACGTCCGTTAAAAACATGGCAGTCGTTGATGATTCCTTTACCTGAGAACCGCCAACCTTCGTGAGGAAATATATCGTGTTGCCGCTGAGAACCCTAGCAGTTACCGTCGTTCTAACGCGCTTGATTTTTTCGTCAAGGACGAGATTTGTTGAGAATAGAGGCACGGCCGTATAGCCCTTTATCTGGAAGCTCAGGTCTCCGTTGGTTGTTGCGCTCCATGTAACACCTCCATCCGTGCTCGACAAGAATGCGAAAAGATAGCATTTCCAATAATCTTTGTTAAGCGGACCGTATAGGTCGTTTGCGCTCGTGTTATTATCCGTCCATGTGGCATAATTAACCCTGTAATAGTTGCTGCTACTGCCTAGGCCTCCAGACTGATAAATTAATAGTACTACAGCATCCCCCGGCGCGAGATACACGGGCGTATCAAGGGCTTTTTCATACCAAGCGGCTGATGTGCCAATTTCTGAAGCCGTCCATGATGCCGAGGCAAGGACAGCATCGGGGTAAAGGCTCGGCGCTAATGCCATCATGTATATGCTCCCTTCAATACAAAATATGCCGCCCTGTCGCTTCCACGTCGACCCTCCATCAACAGAGCGGAAAAACGGGTAATACGTCGGCTCTCTTTGACGGTGCGTTTCCCTGAGTCTAACGGCATAGGGCGTAAAGGTCGTGCCGCCACCTTTCTGCCTCAGGACGATTGCATAATACTTGCCGCCTGTTAAGGCCGGATAATCTGGAGAGAAACTGATAGTTACGGTTGCCGGCGATGTTCCTATACTCGATGCCGATACTGTTCGCGTAGTTATAACTTTATTTAAATTCGGACTTCTATCATCATTACATTCGACAAGCAAAACCTCCAAGTCCTGAATAGTGTAGCTCGGCGAGCTTTGGTATTCGAATTCGTCCCCTGAAAAGATGTTGTCGTATATTACTTCGGATGAGCCTGTTGAGTATAGCGTCGTCCTCTTTGAGGAATCGGTATATACTTTCATGCCGCGGAATGGTGTGTTTTTCGGTAAGTTGAATACGTATATCTTTGCGATGCCCTGACTATCGGCCGTAGCTGTCGCTATGACCGCGTTGGTATTATCGAGGAGCTCCACATAGTTGTCGGGCGATAGCCCGTAAATGATAATGTAATTTGCATCGGACTCATATATTCGAATGTTATCCGCCTTAGGGTATGCGGCATTAACACCTATTGTTACAAATACCGAGCCAGATGAGCGCGCTGAATCTGTAACCTCCCTAACGTCATTTGTGTGCGCAAAATATACTTGATGAAGGCTACCGACCTGCCTGATTCGTGTAAGATAAACCGCGTTACCTGAGAGAGTGGGGTAGCTTATTAATACCGTTTCCGCACCACCAATTTTTTTATAAAACTTTGCCGTAGAGGAATATCCTGCATAAAAACCGTATGCATTATTTGTATCGCTCGCCCTCGTACCAAATATTATATACGTTCCCGAATAGTTGTATATTGCGCTCAACTCTACCTCAAAAACGGCATCGGAAATATTCAGCACCTCTCTCGGCCAATAAGTTCCAGAGGTGGCCGGTATGTTATCGCTGGCCGACGGTACAGTCCACGTTAAATCAAACAGGTTATCAAACCTCCAGAGCAACTTCCTCTTTTTGAGCGCCAACTTCGCATTCTGCGTCGGTTTCCAGATTGTGAATGTAACCTTTGTTAGGCGCGTGCTTACGGGGACATAGAACGCCTGCGCCACCATATAATCTCCGCCAATAGGCTCATACTGCGCCAGCCGCGTGTCCGTGCCTAGCGTATAGATTGCGATTTCGTTTAACGATGGGTTTATTTTGCGGATCTCGGCTCTTAAATCTCCTGGTGGTGTCCCACCCTTTACCCCATACCACGCAACCTTGGTTATCTTGAGAACGTTCGAGGTGGCATTAATTATTGGTTGTGCGACCCATCTGCTCCCGTAAACGTCGAAGGTCGAACCCGTCGAGGCCTGCTGGATAACCGTCCCCTCACTTATTGATTGCGAAAATGATTGCCTTAATGTGCTGACTTTTTGCTCATCCTCGGCGGGAATAGTATTGCCGAGGACGTAGGTCGCCATTTCACCTTCCAATTTCGAATACTTTATTTCCTGAGGCACTTATTCACCACCCACCCATACAAACCTCGCCTCTTTTACTACAGGGCTCTGTTTGTCCGCCGAGGGACGCGAAAGTTCGAAAACGAGCGCTATTTTCTCATAACCATACTTGACAAACACGAATTCAGCATTTATAGCGACCCATGTCACGGGACTCTGGAACTCGAGCGAGAAGTAGTTTATATTCGAGAGCGAGGGAGAGCCCGATTGTGTGAACTCCGACAGCTTGAACGTGTATGGTATCCAAGCATTAGCGGTCTCGAGCGTAAATGTTTTCATAAAATAATTGGCGCTATCGGTATGCAATCTTACGCTCGCTATACATGTAGCATTCGCTAATATCCACAGCACCATTTCCTTGAAACCGCTTAGATCCCAGCTCGCATCCCTTGTTTTTGGGTATATCACACGGAAAGGCGAGGATGACGCGACGGCTTTGACACTCTTATTGCCGAAAAGTCTAGTATCAAAATCACTCAAATTGGCACCCTCAGCATCCCATTCCGAGCTGTCCTCCGTCCACAATCCACGAGCATCGGGCAGATACGGTATTTCATAAGTGCCCGGAGGATCTATCATGATGGTCTCGGTATAACCATCCGAAATGCGTTTTAGTTTCACGATCACATCGCCCTCTCGCTCATCAAAATCGGCTCCTACCCTGAGCCATCGCCTGAACAGTATGGCGACAGGCGTGCACAATATCTCGAAACTGCCGAATGTGGCACCAGAGGATAGCGTTGCATAGCCGTTCGAGTCCAGCATAATGTTTTGCGCATTCTCCAACTCAAGGGGCGGGTAATTTATGAGTCTGTAAACCGTCGTTGATGCGGGCGTTTTTTCCTTTTCGGCTGATGGTGTGGGCAGCTCGATTCGCTTGGTTTTGCTCAGCGTATCGGCCAGACTCTCGAGATAATCCTTGTGAACATACTCAGGGTTCACGAGCGAAAGTCTGCTCAGAAAAATCCTACCCGAAAAATCATGCTCAACGCTTTCAATAAGGTAATAACCGTCGATGCCGAGCCATCCGATTTCTACATACGCGTAATCGCCAGCCTCGAATCCCGCATCACCATCGGCCAAGATATCAAGCATAACGGGCGTGACCTTTAGCTGCTCAAGCTTCTGCCTCGCGATTCTCTCGGCATCCTGGGCGCTCGTTATCGTCAAATCGTAGATTGTCAGGGGTCTGTCGCCCGCGCCCTCCTGCGCCACCGCCTCAATCCTTTGGCCGTTCTCGTCCCACCCGCCAACAACTATGATTTTATTACGTCTGAGGTAATCCTTCTCGCTCTTTGATGCTTTGATTATGTTTTTCGTGTCGAGCAACTCATGAACCTTCACGGCATACATGTCATCGATCCGCCCGACGCCTTGGCCTAAACATATGGCGGAAACCCTTGCCTGAGCCGCACTCGGTGGTGCGACGGCATTAACAACTATTTCTCTGTATTCTGACGTTAGCGCCAAATCTTGCAAATCCGTAGAAATCTCGGAGCCGTCTGAGGCAAGCCATGTGACCGAAAGCCTGCCCGTATTCGTCCCTTTCATCCATACCGAGAACCTGTAGCGCTTTCCCGCTTCGACGTTTATTACTTGCTCAACTCCACCAACGTCTCCCGCATTAATACAATCAATCTTTATGCAACTGTTACCTGAACGAGCATCGTAAGTATCATAAGCGACCGAGGGAGAGCCGACATACTGCTTTAACGTCCAGCCGGCATCGACTTCGAATGACGGATTTGTTATAATATTATTGCCGAATCCCCGGGGCTTGAACAACAAAACCTTTTCAGGTGTTGTTCTGATGATGCATCCAGCCTTCTCCGCCAATTCCAAGCACGCTTTTAGGCCACTCTGGTGTCTGAAATTCGGCGAAAGGATAAGGCCCGTCGGCTCGATGCCCGAGGTTAAAAGCCCCGCGCTCTCGGCAATACCCTTGATAATTTGGGATACTTCGGTCGGCGCATACTGTTCGTTCACCTCGACCCTGTCCAGCAGCATGAGATAGCTTACGGCCTTGCAGGCTATCTTCCGAGCATTTAGCTCGACGCTCGGCCTGTATTCGATTATAAAACCAGCGAATTTCAGAACGTTATTGATGTAAAGCTCCACATCCCTGCCCGTCTGAAAAAGCGGTATGATTGCTTCATTACCCTCGGCACTCAGTGAGAAACTCAGCTCTTCCGCCTCCCTCCCCCATTTCAACTGAAGCTCGGTATTTGCGATACCAAAAGAAACATCTTGCCACGATCCATCCGCTTTTTTAATCCTCAGCAAGAGCGAGGGGAAGCTCATGCAGGAGCCTCACCCCGCAAAGACGCGATTTCCGTCAGCTTATCGAGGAATTTCTTTGGGTCATCGGCCTTCACCTCGAGGTTGTTTATCACTATAGTCGTGCTGGGAGGCTGGATGCCCGAGTATTTTTTGGCAAGCTCAATCCAATCCTTTGGTGTTGTTGGTAATGCTACGGCAGGCAGTATGCCCAACACGCGCATCCACTCTTTCCTCTCAACCCACTCCTCAAGCTGGCGCTTGTATTGTCTCTCCGCCTCGCGCCTCCTCTGCTCCTCCTCAAGCCTTCTGGTGACCTCGCTCAACGCCCGCTCTAGCTTTTCCAGCTCTTCGCGATATGCTGGAATATACTTCGCGGCTAAAGTCTTCTCTTGAGTCCTGATAAAGTATTTGATGTAATCGATTTGCGCTTGGAGCGCGCCGGGGCTTGATTTGAGCATCTCCTCATAGGTGATCTCCGTCTTTCCGTAGAAGTATTGCCTGAGCGATGCGAGCGACGAATACCACTCAATCGGTATGGGTGTGCCGTAACGCCTGAGCTCCTCAACGTTGAAACCCCATCCGCCAGTGCTACCCGCCCTTTGCATACTCGCCAACTCATTCCAACGTCCCTCACGCATGAGTTGCGCCTCCGCGCCGTATCTGCCCGCATACCAAGGAATGCTCCTCTCGTACTCGTATTGCATTTGTGCATTGATTTCTTCGATTCTCTTCAGGGCTTTGTAGGTAATATCAGAAATGTAGTCGGCATAGCTTGCAAACTCCTGACCCGAAATTTTTAGTGTCTGTCCCATCTTCTCGAAAGATGTGGAGACCGAGCTGGCCATAATCTCAGCCTCTGATGCAACTGCTGTGAAAGTCCCAGTTGTTGTGCTTTGGAATGATGTTAAACTTCTTTCCGCGGCAACTGATTGAGAACCTACTGTAGCGAAGAATGCCGTCACAGCCACGGCCGCACCTGCTAACAAAGCCCAGCCCGGAGGACCAAGAAGAGCTTTGAAAATTGCAAGAGGCTTCGACGCCGCGGCTGCGGCTGTACCTACTGCAGTTATCCCTCCGGCAGCTGCAAGATGGCCGGGTACTGAAGCAGCACCTGCTGCCGCTGATGCAGTCTGAGCAGCAGCAAGTTGTGCCGATGTTGCCGCTGCGATTTTCTTGACGGCTATGAGGGCACTAAGCGATTTATACAGTTCCATGAATTTTGGCACTAGGGTTATAGCATTTATGCCGAGTGCGGTCATTTGAAAGATGGTCTCGATTTGTGTTTGGTTCATCTTTTTTTGTGCTTCATGCAACCTTTCGAGTGCTTTTCTTGCCTGCTCGCTATTTGGTCCAAACCTTTCAACAGCTTCGTTGTAATCCCTTTGTGCTTGATTGAGAGCTATTTGGGCAGTGTTCAGTCGTGTTTGCAAGAGATTCCATCGCGTCATGATGCTATTAACCCCACTCATGACATTGCCGAATTTGTTGAGCGTATCTTTGAAAACTTCAAAGGTCAGACCAGCACCGCTTGCCTCCTCTTTCAGAACACGGATGATCTTTTGCTGCTCACGGACTTCTTTGTAGAGCTCATTAAATGACTGTCTAGCAACATCATTACCCTTCCGCATCTCGATTATCGCGGAGGTCACATCTTTGAATGTAGGTGTGGCATCGTCTATGCCCTTTAGTCTGATGGAAATTTCATACTCCATACTCAACCTAATACAGCACCCGCCCTGAAAGCCATAGTGTAGAAATCGAAAGTTAGGCTCTCAATATTCACACAGCATAGTGCCTTTTCGTTAAACTCCAGATTAAGATGGCTGAAAATATGAAGATGAAGCCTATAACGCCCACCAAGAAAAGCTCGTAAATTATGGCACAAAGCAAGAAAATGAGCCCAACGATTAATAGTCCTAGAACATAGGCTATGCGTACGTTCATGCTTTTTATTGGATTGATACAGGTTCCAATTAAGTTTTCCTAAACCTGGATGTGCTCTGACACTTAAGTTAAGCACGTTTTACTCACCTTTTTGTGATACACTCAACGTTCTGTCAAGTACCTCTTGTGCAAACTTAGGTAGGGTAACGTGCATCGATTCTACCAAATACATCCATAGCGGTATGGGCTCAGTTCCTGGATGGAATACTTTTCTTGCGAAGATTATATGGCCGTTTACCTCGAACCTTAGCGCTTTCGCGTTGTTTGGCTCTATGACATGCGGTCTTGTTCCATGAAAAACGAAGAATGCATAATGTGCGTTGGCATTCCCCACAATCACCTGACAATCATGTGTCGATAATACCTCGCTCCTTACAGAGTCCCTCAACCTTCCTGTCTTAACTGGTATGACGTCTTTCACAAAATCCTTGACATTCTGAGTAGAGGTTCTGATTAACTCGCTCAGTACCTCAGACATCTTATCCTCGCTTAACAATTCAAAAACTTTCTTGAAGCCGCGATCCTCAATCTGAATCATGTCCTTTCCCTCATAATGTTCTCAACCTTCCGCTTGTACAATTCAGCAATCTTCATGTCCAATACAAAATCTGATAGGCTACTAGAGAGCAAGTCGCTTGGCCTTATTCCAAGTTCAAAAGCAAGCGACGCTACATTCAGAATCAACATTTCACCCTCGGTGCTCTCCACGAAATTTTTCGTAGAGTTCTATTGCTTCCTTGAGTTGCCTATTTTCTTCGATGTTGATTATGCCGAGTAGTTTACCCCATAACTCCTTTGGTGGTTTTGGTGCGACGCACATCTCCATGAGCTTTTCCAACGCTTGGTCCAGTTCTTCCCCCCTCTTGATAGCCTCTTCAGCACTTTTCGGTGCGTTAAGTCTTCTGTCATCTATGAACACGAGAAGTGGCCATGCTTTCACTGTCAGCCTTATTTCGTATTCTTTATCATCTAACTTGACCTTCAAGCTCAGTACCCCTCATCGTCATTCACGAGTATGATCTTGACAGCGTCTTGTAGGTCTGATTTTAGCGCGACGAACTCAAAGCTGGCCACGAGAAGCTCTCGGCCGCGAACTTCAACCTTAGCATCTGTATACACGAAGCGCTCTATGTCAAACTCTATTTTATGGTCATCCTTTTCGAATTTGATGTTTAAACTCCTTGGCGTTAATGAAAGAAAGTCTTGGTACTCCGCCTCGCTTTCCAAGTCTAGCTCAAACGAGCCCGTAACCTCGAACTTCTTTGGTTTCAACTTCGACAGGTAGTAGTCACCTAATACGTGAACCCGTTCGAGGTTGTTACCAATCCTGAGCATCATACGTCTTGGCCTCTTCGTTGTGTCACCAATCGTTATAGTCACGTCACCATGCGTAAAGTCTTCTTTTTCCGTGAAGCTTGGGCTACCCACGTCACCAAACATAAGCTGTCTTCCTATGATTCCTGCCCTGGCCCTCGCTTTACCAACCTCAGCCACTATCTCCAAAGTGTCCACGACAGCACCCATAACAATCTTCTCTTTTACATTGTCTAGGCCAGAGCGAAGGGTTAGCGATGGCAAGGAATCGGCAACGGAAAATATATGCGTGTATGGTCCCGTACCAGTTGTTACAACATTACCGAGACATGAGAGCAGTAGGTGACCTATTTGCTGAGAATTCAGGTACATTTCGATTTCTCCTTCGACATATTCCTCGCCCCTCGCCACCTTACTGAGTTGCCTGTCGGCCACTGTGTCCCTGTCAAGTATCGTCGTCCTTTTTGCGGCCATGTTCTCGCGGATTATGTCGTACCAGACGGTCGCTGCTGTTGCTGTTCCATACGTGCTTTCCTTTCCAACTCCAAGGTACCTAGGCATATTAACCCCTCCTTTCAAGCTCAGTCTTGATATCCTTCAACGCTTTGATGATGGCTCCTAGGACTATCGGTACGATTGCAAGCCTAGGCTCCAATTGTGATATGGCAGCGAAGAAACTTGCCAGACCAGTTAACAAAATCACGTAGTCTTCCCAATTCATTCTCTATTCACCCTCCTCGCCCTTTCGGGCTTCTGCGCCCCCGTCCTCCGGGGCTGCGCAACCCTTTCATTCAGACGCATCAGAATCAAGCCTATGAGAACAAAGATGAAGAGCATGGCTGCGAGAGGAATGAAGATCATCTTGGCTCTCCTGAACTCTCCGCTTAGGCCTGTGAGTGCCAAAGCGGTTGCAACATATCCACCACCGGCTGCAAGGGCAGCTTTCCTGAACCCCCTCGAGATCAAGGCCAACCTCCAAGCTGCGTATGCCATGACACAGGCGGAGAAGGCCGTGAGGATTCCAAAGGCCCAAGCGACTGCGGGATTGGAAACAATACTGTAGTGCCATTCAACGAATGATGTCGTCATGCCTTTGAGATATTCAGGCAGGACATTTGTGGGCCATGTGATCAGCCTCACGATAGACTCTGCGAAGATCTTTGGCTGAATGTAGAAAACCGTGATAAGTGAGCCGGCGGCAAATGATAGTGTTGATGCTAACAATAGTAAAACGGGCCTCGCCTTCATACTTCGAGCTCCACCTCAACCCTCTGAACCCATACGTGGCCGTAATCACCGGACCCAGTCCTTCCTTCAATTCTCTCGAACTCAGCACTCGGATATGCGAAGACCGTGAATTCTTTAATCCCGAGGGTTCTGTCCGCCATTATCGCGTCGTAAATTGACCAGTGGATGCGCTTTGCCTCCTCATAGCTCCTTCTTGGATCTCCACTCAGCGTTTCTATCACGTACTCAAAAGTCCACCTGTGCTGTCTCTTTGTGCCGCTGACCCTTAGGTCTTGACTCCTTCCCCTTCTGACCCATACATAAACGCGTGGGAATACGTTGACGCCTTGGTGCTCGGCAACGGATACGTTCTGGACGCCTTGAACGCTCTTGGCTATCTCGACGAGTCTGCTCTCGACGATGTTAAACTTTTCTATCGTTGACATCCGTCATGTTGCATTCACGGGTTATAAATTAGATTAGCCGGCAGACGTTCGGGGAGGCCGCTCGGTCGGCTCTCTTTATCTCTTACCAGTTTAGCGCTCAAGAATGTGACATACGCCTCAAGAAATATGGTTATAGAGCGTCTAGTACCGAACCCGAACGAGAGGTCAGACTTTGAGAAGGTTTACGGCGCAGATATAGATAACAAGCTGCAGGCAGCCGATGCGTTCATCGATGCGATGCTACAAGGATACGTTGATATACCGTTGAACGACCCACCGAGAATATTAATGGAAGCTGCAGCGGACTGTGCGGCGGCGCTATTCCTTTTTGATAGAAACAACGTCGAGAAGGCAAGGGAGCTTATGATAAGGTGTGAGAAACTGGTGGAAACTTACCGCTCAAGGTTCAGGTACTTCGGCTTGGCGGGTGCAAAAGAATGATGGATTTCAACAAGCAGTTGAAGAAGCTCAAAAAGGGCGATTGGGTTAAGGTCATCTGGCTCGATGCGGCAACGATATCGAAAGTACCCATAGACGTGAACATAAACGAGATCCCGATAGCAACCGTGACAGAAACTGTAGGTCAATTCATCGGAATACTGAAGGACGAGAAGTTTCATGCTCCGCACTTCATAGTCGTTACGGAAAGGAGTGGTGACACGGAAACGTGGACATCCATACCGCTCGTTCTGCTCAAGAAGGTGGTTAGGCTCGTTGAAAAAGAGGCGCTCAAGTCTCTTAAGGTTTGTACAAAAAACGGAGGCTTTGAGGGTGTTAGCACGATTCTTCTAAAAGCAAGGCCCGAGGGATATTGGTATGAGAAGAAGGGAACTACCCAAAAAAAGTGCTAGGATAACTGTGAAGGTCGGTAAGGTGAGGCTTTACGTTGATCGTCAGGACTATTATGCCCTCATATCCTCTGCCTTTGCGGCAACCGCAATATACTTGCTGCTGGCTGGGAGGACTGAGGGCTTGTGGCAACTCGGGATATTCTTGTCCGGATGGGGCTTCGGTAGCCTGATGGAGGCTTTGCTGGAGCGCAAAAGGTCATGAGGGCCATCGAGTTTAGATGCGATGCATGCGGCCAAGCTTTGGACGTCAAAGGCATAGACAACGGATGTTACCTGATGAGGTGTAACGTTTGCGGCAGGTTGTGGGTCTTGACCATCGTAGAGCTTGAGCCCGAGGGGGATGGTCATGAGTAGGGGTATAGAGAAGAGGATTGTCGAGTTGCTATCAAAGGGTCTGGGTTATGCCGAAGTTGCCAAAGAGGTCTACGGTGAAGCCACACGAAAAACTCTTGGCAGAGTATATACGGTAGCAAAGAAGTATGAAGAGTATTTAGTTAAGCATCCGGGGAAAAATTTTTCCACAGATGCTGAACTAATTCGGCGCGAGTACGAACGCTTTAAGGAGCTCTACAGGCGCCTAAGGAAGCTCGGCCCAGAGCGGGACGAGCGGTTGCAGCGGGAGATAAAGCAGATTTTGCTGAAGCGTGCTCTGAAATCTCAGAAGGAGGTAGAGACCGGGCGGCGAAAGTTTGCGCATGTTGAAAGCTGGCTCGACCATGACGCTGTGGCTAGAGAGCTTGCTGAGGAGTGCTACGAGATGGCAAGGCGTTGCTTCGAGGATGGTGACGTCAAGGACGGTCAGAAGTTTCTCGAGCTTGTGGTAAAGTTTTTCAAGCTAAGCCAGAAGGCAAAGTTCGAGAGAGTAGCAGAGGAGGCACAGAAAGCACTCGCAAAGATAGCTACAAAGGATGGTGCGACATCCTTTCTGCTCCCCGAAGGGAATGAGGCGCATGAAGACCGTAAGCCCTCCACCGAAGAGGATGTACGAGAGCCCTGACCGCGGTCACAACACGGCTTGCTGCTTGAAGTACGGCCATTCCAGCAACGAGGAACACCTCACAAATCTTTACAACAATCGCTGTCCAGTTTACCTCCCGAAAATGCTAGGCCATGTGGCGTGAATCATGTGGCAGGCGCAGCCAAGAAGCTGGAGGAAGTGGTGGCAGGTATTAGCCGAGCTGAAGCAGCGTGACGTCATGGAGAGATGCAAAGCGACCATCGAGTACGTTGCTGAAACGCTAGCAGCTATAGCAGGCGTGCCCCAAAGGGCTATCCGCATATTCCAAAGGATAACTCCGAGAGACCAGACCGAACTCAGGGCAGTCAACATGCTCTACCAGCGAATCAAGGACCACCCAATTGACGAGCTTAAAACTCCAGATGTTTTTTGCAAAACGTTCATGAAGTTCAAGCCGACATCGTATCAGCTTAAGCTCATCGCGGACCAGTCAAAAAGAATAGCCGTTATGGGCTGTCGTCAGTCTGGAAAATCGTACGCACTCGCCGCTAAGACAATCTTATTCTGCATAACGCATCCGGACTCAAAGGCTATTTACTGTGCCCCAAGCTTCAGACAATCGAAGGTATCCTTCCGCAAGGTCAAGGAACTTCTAACCATGATGGACCCAGTTGCGCGAAAGGCTTGGGTTCTAGAGGAGCTTAAGACAAAAGTCAGACTCACGAACGGAAGCGAGATAGAAGCTTTCCCGTATGCCCTCGACCGCCTGAGGGGCGAGACATGCGACTTCATAATAGTTGACGAAGCTGCATTCATCCCTGATGACGAGGAGCTATTCGAGGGTGTACTGAAACCTATGATGGCAACGCGTTGGGAGAAGGGCGCTCAGTTGATAGCCTGTTCCACGCCTTGGGGCATGAACAACTACTTTTACAGAATCTTCAAAGACCCGCATGTAGCACCAGAGTGGAGCCATCAGGTCTGGACCTGGCGCGAGGCTGTGGAAGAGGGAATCATACCCATGAGCTTCATTGATAGTGAGATGCAGTCCAAGGACATGAACTTTTTCAAGAGAGAGTACGAGGCCGAATTCGTCTCGGACGAAGGTAGCTGGCTGACGCAGGACTTGATAAATTGTTGTTTGGATGCGGAGGAGAAGTTCTGGGATTTTGAGGAATACCACGCGGGTGAATTTTACATGGGTCTGGATTTGGGCAAGAAGGTTGATTACTCTGTGCTCTCGGTCGTCGAGAAACTTGGCGATGAGCTGTACGTCAGGCACGTGAAAATATGGCCACTCGAAACGCCCTACTCCGCCGTCATAGGCTACGTAAAGGTGCTTTCAGAAAGATGGCGCTCACCTCACAAGATTCTGGTTGATCAGACCGGAGTTGGCGAGTACGTTGCGGAGGATATGCTGAACGTCCAAATACCGAACTTAGAGGGTATAATCCTAACGGGACCTAAGAAGGCCGAGATAGCTTGCTACCTCAAGCAGAAGATGCAAGAGGGTTGCAAACAGGATAGTAGAGGAAAGTGGACCGGCACTTCTCGGTTACATATACCGTATCCAGAGGATAGCGAATTAACTAGGAGGTTAATCGCGGAGCTAAACGTTGAGAAATACACGTTGACAAAAGACGGAAGCTTAAAGTTCTACCATCCGGATAACACGCATGACGATTGCTTCTGGAGCCTAGCCTTGGCAATCTATGCAAGTAGATGCGTCCATGGTGTAAGCATTACGCCGCTCATATAATAGTATGAATTCCAAGAAGAGAAAGTACAGAAATTGTAATTTAGCATCAACCTATTTTTAG
>JAKCEW010000015.1 GCA_023539445.1 Candidatus Terraquivivens yellowstonensis | reverse complement strand
ATTTTTACATCACAAAGGTTAAGGTTAGAAACGATTAGGTAAATAAGACTTTCGGGAAAGAAAACCCTAATATTGTCCAAAAAACATTTGTTTGTTGATGAGCCTAAAAGTCGCACAAGCTCTTAGAAAAATAGTCGGTGAGAATAACGTTCTTGAGTTGCCAGAAGACGTGCTCCCTTACACGCTAGATGCATCGATAATTTATAAAGGGATGCCGACATGCGTTGTCAGGCCGCATTCAACGGAGGAAGTTTCAAAAATAGTAAAGTTTGCTAACGAAAATAGAATACCTGTCGTGCCTAGGGGTGCAGGAACGAACCTCGTAGGCGCAGCCGTCCCCCCAAATGGTGGCATAGTTGTGGACCTCACTGGCATGAACAGAATCCTTGAGATCAATACGGTAGACTTGAGATGTACTGTTGAGGCCGGTGTGGTGCACGCCAAGCTGGAGAGCGAGCTCGCAAAGTACGGCCTCTTTTGGCCACCCGACCCAGGTAGCAGCGATTCCTGCACAATGGGTGGAGTCATCGCGATGAATGCCGGAGGTATGAGGGCGCTGAAGTACGGCACGACTAGAGACTGGGTGCTTGGTCTTAAGGTCGTGTTGCCCAACGGCGAGGTTATAAAGACTGGGAGCAAAACGTTCAAGGGCAATGCTGGTTATGACCTAACGAGATTATTCGTCGGCTCGGAGGGGACGCTCGGGATAATAACTGAGGCTACGCTTAAGCTCAGACCGATCCCTGAGGCTGAAAGTAGAATATGCGCGTACTTTGACAGCATAGAAAAAGCGGGAGTCGCTGTGTCAAAAATATACATGGCTGGTATAGTCCCGGCTGCTATGGAACTGATGGATAAGGGTGTAATAATCGCGGTTAACAAATGGCTCGGCAAAAAATTCCCTGAGATGGATGCTTGCCTAATCGTGAGCGTTGACGGTTCAAAAGAGGAAGTAGGAGCTCTAGCAAACAAAGTAGAACACGTTCTGAAAGAGTCAGGGGCCTCGCAGGTGCTAAGGGCAACCACGCAAGAAGAGTTCAACGAAATATGGTTGATCAGGAGTGAAGGCGCAACAGCTCTGCCGAATGTAACCGGTAAAATGAACGTCACGCACGATGTATGCGTACCTATAAGCAAACTACCGGAAGTGTTCAAGGAGATTAGGAAAATTTGCGAGAAGTACGGCATACCTGTGGCCATGCTCTCGCACGCAGGCGACGGTAATGTGCATGCAATATTCTCCGTGAATCTAAAAGATCCGGAGGAAACCGCAAAGGCTAAGAAGGCTCACGATGAGATGTGCAGATACATAATCAAAATCGGCGGAACGATATCAGGTGAGCACGGCATAGGTATAGACAAGGCGGAGCTACTTGTAGAGGAGGTTGGACCTGTTGCGATGGAACTTATGAGAAGCATAAAGAGGTTGTTGGATCCAAACAACATAATGAACCCGGGAAAGATGGGTGTCTAAATGAAAGAAAAGGATCTTAATTCCCTAATGAAAAAACTTCAATTCTGTGAGCATTGTGGTTTCTGCCGTGCTGTCTGTCCGTTTTTGGAAGCCGCCAACATGGAGGAATCGGTCGGTCCAAGGGGCAGGAAGACGCTCTTCCTATCATTGTTTGAGGGCAACGTCAAACCATCGCCCAGACTAGCCCAGAAATTCTACATGTGCGGCGTCTGCAGGGCGTGCGCGGTAAAATGCCCGCAAGGCATCGATATCTCGGAGGTATCAGTTCAAGCTAGGAATGCCATCATAAAGGCGAATGCACTTAATCCGTTCATGAAAAAGGTTGCGGATAGTTTGGTTAGTGGGGTTAAAAGTGGCGACATATTCGGCGCGGCTGCTACAAAAGCAAAATGGGCGGAGAACATCAACATACCCAACAGCTCGGACACCGTGTTTTTTGCTAGTTGTATGGATACGTCGATGGCTTACGGCGAACTTCTGGTCGACGTTCTTGAGAAATTTGGATGGGCCGAGAATACCTTGATGAGTTTGAGCGGGTTTGCGCAAAAACTTGGCGTCATCAAATTCTTTGACACGTTTCTTGGAGGAAAAAATGACTTCTATAGGAAGAGTCTGGTTAATACTGTAAATCTATTGAACAAGCTGAACGTAAAGTTCTCATACTTGGGAGACGAGGAGCCGTGCTGCGGTGCGGCACTTCACACTTACGGTTTACTCGACGAATTCGCTGAACATGCGAAAAAGGTCTACAAAGCATTCAAAGAAAAAGGTGTTAGAAGGTTAATAGTCCATAACCCGATATGCGGCGGTGTTTTCAAAGATGAGTATCCTCGTTATGTTGATGGTTGGGACATAGAGGTCAAACACATAGTAGAAATTATCGCTGATGCTATAGAAAAAAATGGCATCAGGCTTCGACTTCCTGAGCACACCAAGGTCGTCTTTCACGACCCCTGCTATCTTGCAAGGTTCATGAATATTGTGGAGGAGCCGAGGATTGTACTAAAAGCAATAGAAAACCTAGAGCTTATAGAACCCCCAAATAACAAACGCGAGACAAAATGTTGTGGGGGAGGCGGTGTAGAATTGATTTACAGGGATGTTTCAATGAGAGCGGCGGTAAACCGCGTATCCGAACTTAGCATCGGAGATCCGGATATAATATCCTCATGCTGTCCCGTTTGTGCCCTTATGATAAAGAAAGGCATAAAAAATCTTAACCTCAAAGCCAAGTACGTTGACATCGTGGACCTCGTAGCAAATTCGCTGAGTCCATCTTCATAATTTTATTTAAAAAAGCTTGATTCTTTTACCCAGCCCCTTCTCTTTTGCCACCCTGTAAACTACGTTGGCAACTACTATATCCTCGCATCCGAGACCAGTCAGTACACAGAGTATTCTTTCGTCATCCGAGATCCTACCTTTCTTCCTTCCTGTTAATATCTCGCCCAATTCTGCGTATATGTCCCCATTCGATATGAGTCCTTTTGCAAACCAATCGGCTAGTGCACCCTCCGATTTTGTCTGCTCCCGGGTATCGACAACTATTTTATCGTACCATCCCATGAGTTTTTCTCCTAGCTCGCTATAGGTGCCAAGCGAGCATATCAAATTCGCCGTATCAGGAGAGGTGCTTCCGTCCAAAACGGGTACGCGAGAGGAAGTCACCGTAACGACCAAGTCCGTCCCCTCGATAGCTTCCTTAACGCTTTTGCACGGAGTTATTTCTAAATGAGATGTTTGGTTGGCATTTCTGAGAAACGCCTCCATAGCATCTCCGTCTATGTCAAACACCTTGACCTCGTCCAGTTTTATGACCTCGCTTATAGCCATTAGTTGGAATTTAGCTTCATACCCGGTTCCGATTATTGAAAGACTCTTTGAGCCCTTTCTAGCCAGCTCTCTCACGGCTAAACCGGTAGCAGCGCCCGTCCTCATAGCAGTCAACCAGTTTGCAGACATTATGGCTAACGGTGCAAAACTTTCTGGATCATTTAGTATCACTATCCCGATGACGTTCGGTAAGCCTCTTTTGTGCCTGTTTTCCCAGTTTGCACCTATCCATTTTAAGCCACACATATCGATATATTTAACATAGGCTGGCATGGCATCCGCATCGCATTGGTGCTCGCTTATCAGCCGCATATCTAGAAAGACCTTGGGTGGAGAGAGCACCTGTCCGTTGGCGCGTGCTTTTAATACTTCCTCAACAAGTTTCATGCATTGTGACATTGTCAAACCGGTTGATGTAACGTCTTCCTCGGATAGGAGTAACACCTCAACTTCGTTGCGCAACGAACCCCACCATTTTAGTCTGATCCTAACTAAAGATGCTAAAATATTAACCGTTAGTTAATTTTTATGAGTTGTTTATCTTATCTTTCTGTACTTCTCAACAAGCTCCACTAACTTTCTTAACTTATCCGTCGGAGTTGCTATCCACAAGTCACAGCCGGGTGAAACAAAATTCACGCCTCCGTTAATAACCTCGAGTACCCTTTCTTCCATCCTTTTATCGTCTGCCAAGTATATGTCCCAAAATGGTGATAGGTTGCCGGCGACTGGAATTTTTTTGTTTAATTCGCTTAAGGTCTTCATCACAAATCTTATCGGAGTTTTATAGTCAAACACAATAGCTGAGGGGTTGCAGTCGATTATCTTGTCTAAAACTTGGATTATGTTTCCGCATACGTTTACAACGGTCGGTAGTTTAGTCTCCTCGATCAGCGCTTTATGGTATGAGGCAACGAGCGAATCAAAAAAGCCCGCGTTTAGGACATCGGGTGAACCCTTAGGGTCATGAAGCGTGATTATGTCGACGCCCCACTCCTCGTAAAGATTAACCAGCTCACGGTGGAGTCTAAACGTTTCCTCCAACATGCCCTTGACAGCACCAGGGAACCTCCTCATCATCAGGTTTGTCGCCGACGGACCCAGCAGGTATGTTGCTACCGTGGTCATGGGTGGGCTGACAATCACGTTGATGGGCACCTTGCCTCCGTATTCTTTCTTAAGCTTCTCGATGGCCTTTTGGATGACCGGCATTCTTCCCTTATCTGCCAAAGAATGCGGCACAACTATCTCAAAGTACTGCTCCTCCGACAGGAAACTTACAGACGTAGGCGGGCCATCAACACGGTAGTTGAACTCCATGCCCAACAGCTCCGCCTCAACCGACTGGTCGAATGGAAGGCTTATGTTATCAAGACCACAAAATTTGTGGGCTGCAGCGGCTACGCTGGCCATTTTTTCCGGATCTCTGTAAACATCGACCCAGTTTGTGTTGTATGCTGCCAAAAATTCCTTTGTTATAACGCTAGCAAAGTTTACGCAAGGAATCCTGTCTGGTGTACCTCCCTTAAATACCTCCATTACTCTATCGTAAGGCGTCATCCTAAAAACTCCCTTAAAAGAGAAAAATAAAAAAGATATTAAGGTTGGTTTTACTCTTTCCACGGGTCTATTACGTGCTTTATGCCAACGCCTGCAAGGCAGGACTTGATCCCGTCGATTATGTCCTCAGCCAATAGTCTGCGCTTATGAGTAATTATTTCGTAGTATGGTTTCTTGTCGAAGAGCCCTTTGTTGACTTGCTTGATACCCTTGTCACATGTCGAGAGTGGATATGCCCAGCTTCCTACGAAGAATAATTCTCTAGAACAGATCTCGTGGGGGTCTATGGTGAATTTGCCGGCTGTGAATGCAGTGAATGCGCCGACCTCATCCAGCACACCCATGGGTCTTAAAATTTCGATTGCCTCCGGAATTACCACATCGGCGTTCTTCCCAGTGCAATCAATTACAGCATCTGCACCCCATCTGTCGCCAAGCCTTGGCCTGTCCATGCTTGTTGCAATCTCTTTGATGAACTTTATCCTCTCATCTTGCGTGGTCTCCTTTACGTTGAGGACGTAGTCTGCGCCTAGCTTCTTAGCCATCTCTAACCTGTGCTTATTGGGGTCGACCACGATTGCAATAGAGTTCGGAGCCGATGTCTTAAGGGCAGTAAGCGCGGCGTTTCCAATAGCGCCTGCACCGTATATCACAAACAGGTCGGCGTCAGGGTTTGCCTCCTTCTCTGAGATGGAAAGAAGTGTCAGCACCTTGTCAACAGCCCTTAGACCTACGATGTAAGGTTCTACGACGACGCCTTTTTCTGGTGTTATGTGTTTTGCAAGTTTCCAAATATGGGTGCCGGGCTCGATGATGACGTAACGGCTCCATGCACCGTGGAACGGAGTTTCATCAAACCCGTAGAAGAACGCGCCGAGACACCACTGCTGCCATCCATACACAGTTTCCCAGTCACATACGTAACAGTAGTGGTCCACACCCCACCAGATTCTATCGCCCTCCTGCGGTATCTCAGTGTGGTAAAACATTTTCTTGTCGGCTTCTTTGCCCTTCTTCTCTATCACACCTACGTACTCATGTCCGAGGTACAATGGGTAGCCTACCTTACCAGATATCCTATGCGGCCCGAAGCCTTTCTCGAAGACATGGGCATCGGTTCCGCAGATTCCGGATAGCTCAACCCTGACAAGTATCTGGTCGTCTCTGAGTGTCGGCATCGGGTGTTCAAGAATTTCAACTTTACCTGGCCATGTTCCGGCCATCTTAACTTTTTCTTCTGACATGAATATTCACGTAATTTATTAGAAGCATACGCCTATATTTAACTTTTTCAAAAATCAATATCGCAAACTTTCGAGTGCTATCTTCTTCAAGACATCTCTTTCAGGAGTAATGGGGCTTATCGATAAAAGTCGCTTATTCATGAGTGCCGCATCAACCAAAGCATCTATATCATTTTCGGTTATGCCTAATTCGTGAAGACCGCTAGGAAGACCTAGGGTTTTAATGAGTTCCGACAATGCCTCATGAGCACACGGAATGGACCCTCCGCTCAGGTAGTTTGCTATTATTGAACACTTTTCTGGGTAGAATGGTTCTAAGACCTTTAGCATACCTGGCCCAAAAACCCCTGCCGCCACACCATGTGGCAATTTCACACCTTTTTCCATCGCGACCGTGGAAAGGGGTAGCGCTAGGGCATGAGCCAAGTGTACGCCAGCGTTGCCGAAAGCAACACCGGCTATAAATGCGGCAAGGTGCATGTTCGCCCTTGCTTCTATGTTAAGACCGTTTGCATAGGCTTTCGGGAGATGTTCTCCGATCAATAGAATTGCCTTCTCAGCAAGGAAATCAGTCATGGGCATGGAGCCTTGGTAGGCAGGCCTAGTCGATGGGGATTGCGGCCTCTCCCTCGTGTTATAAGGTTTCGCCAAATATGCCTCTATCGCATGCATGAGCGCATCCACACCAGTGCTGGCCGTTAGTTTTGGCGGCATAGAAACTGTTAGGAGGGGATCCAATATCGCCATCTTAGGTATTAAGTATTCATGCGTTACGCCAAACTTCGATTTTTTAGCCACGAAGGTTACTACGGCCGTTCCTGTGGTTTCGCTACCAGTCCCCGAGGTTGTGGGCACTGCTACCAAGAATTTTATGGGACCTGGAATTGGTAGCCCTTTTCCAATCGGTGGTGCAAAGTAATCGGATAACTCGGCAGGATATGTTGTGCAAAGGTCTATTAGCTTAGCAGTGTCTATTGAGCTACCGCCACCGATGGCCACGAAACCATCATATCCACCCTTCTTAGCAAATTCTATGCCTTCTTGTATCGAGGTATCTGATGGCTCGGGCTCAACACCGTCCCAAACATCGGCAGTGATGCCGTTTTGTTTAAACGATGAAACGGCGCGCTCAACGTAATCCGTCTTTTTACTTATGTAATCGTCCGTTACAATTAGAACCTTCTTTAGTTTTAGCTTGGAGAAGTCATAACCTATTTCATAAAGCGCACCGACGCCGAACTTTGCATAGGGCATACGTAGTTCAAAAACGAGTTCCGTTATGCTAAACCCATTCATTACAACTCTTTCCTGCATAGATGCCCTTTTAAGTTTTTATTGTACGTATGCGTTAAGCATAAAACGAACAGATGACACTAAAAGTCTACGCAGAAGTCTATGGCTGCGCTGCTAACCAAGCCGATGGTGAGATCATTCTTGGCTTGCTAGAGGGAGCTGGCTTTAGCATAGTCGACAAGCCCGATGAAGCAGACTTAAATGTACTCGTTACTTGTGCTGTGAAAAAACCGACCTCTGACAGGATGCTAGAAAGGGCGAAAAAGCTTCACGAGAGCGGGAAACCGCTTTTGATAGCAGGATGCATGGTCACGGCGGAGTGGGAAGCGATAAGAAAGGTAGCTCCCTCTGCGGTTTTTATTGGTCCACGGGATGTTTGCAAAGCCGTCGAAGTAATTAGTAGACGCATTAATTTAGAATACAATAACACGATCTCGAATACTTGCAACAAGCTGGGTTTGCGTAGGCATAGAAAGAACAGGGTCATAGGGATAGTGCCTGTGTCCGAGGGTTGTAGATGGGCAAGATGCACCTTCTGCGTTGTCCCGATAGCAAGAGGGCCATTCTTCAGCTATCCAATGGGCGAAGTGGTGGAAGAAGCCCGAAGGATGCTCGAGGATGGTTGCCGAGAAATATGGTTAACGAGTCAGGATATGGGAAGCTACGGTCTTGACTTTGGAAGGAACATGCTGCCCGACCTGATAAACGAGGTGGCAGGGCTACAGGGCGAGTTTTTCATCAGAGTGGGCATGATGAATCCGATATACTTAGGGCCCATATTAGATAGATTGATCGCATCTTATTTGAACCCGAAGGTCTTCAAGTTTCTTCACTTGCCTTTACAATCCGGCTCCGCCAAGGTCCTAAGGGATATGGATAGAGGATATACGCCACAGCTTTACCAGAAAATAGTGGAGAATTTTAGGAAATCAATCCCAGAACTTACGTTGGCAACGGACATAATCGTCGGATATCCCACAGAGACTGAAGAGGATTTCGAGATGAGCATAAGGATGCTTAATGAGATAAAGCCCGATATAGTTAACATATCCAAATTTTATCCAAGGCCTGGAACACCGGCAAACAAACTTCCGCGCCTCTCTTCAAGGCTAGTTGACGAAAGGAGCAAAGTTATGACAGAAATCTGCAAAGACCTATCGATAAAATCTAATGAAAGATGGATTGGCTGGTACGGCCTGGCCTTAGTTGATGAGGTAGGAAGGTATGGTGAGATGGTATGCAGAAATGCATCTTATAAACCGATAGTGCTGGACACAAAGCGGGATTTGCTCGGCAAATTCGTCGAGGTTAGCGTCGTCGATGCCGCCGCGTACTGCTTATTCGGAAAACTAGAGAACGTTGTAAGTTAGGTTTAATAAACTCGGTATAGCATTTATCCTAGAGCTTGTACGATGTTGCTTTAGTTCATTACGGCGAGATAGGGACGAAAGGTGCCAACAGACCTGTTTTTGAGAATGCGCTAGTCGAAAATATAAAACATGCACTGAAAGACATGGCATGTGATGTTTTACGTCTCAGAGGAAGAATATTGGTTAAGCTAAAACCGAATGTGGATCCAGAAGAAATAAAGCGAGCTCTGGGAACGGTGTTCGGCATAGCATGGTTTACGCTAGCATACGAGAGCGAGCAGAACATAGACACAATCGTCAGCGATATTCTCAAAAGGCTTACGGAGCACGGTATAAAGGCAAAAAGTTTTATGGTTCAGACAAAAAGGGCAGACAAGAACTTTCCATACACATCCATCGAGGTCAACAAGATAATCGGTGCTAGAATACTCGAGAGCACGGGAATGAACGTTGACCTAGAAAACCCAGACGTCATGGTGTTCGTAGAACTTGCCGGCGGGAAAGCTTACCTATACTTCGAGAGGGTAAAGGGTCTTGGAGGTTTACCAGTTGGCGTGAGTGGAAAGGTCCTGAGTCTTTTATCAGGAGGTCTGGATTCACCAGTAGCAGCTTGGTTGATGATGAAGAGAGGATGCCACGTAGATTTTCTCCATCTACATGCGTTAAGGGACGCGCAAGAAGTTCGAGAATCCAAGGTATTCGAGATCTTTAGACACCTCTCTGCTTTTTGTAAAGACTCGAAACTGTTTGTTGCACCTTACTACAAATTCTTAGAGAAAGCTTTGAACGCGCCCATAAAGCTTGAGCTGGTTTTGTTCAGAAAGTTCATGCTGAAGTTGGCGGAGGTTTTAGCAAAACGTGAGGGCTATTTAGGCATAGTAACGGGTGATAGCATAGGACAGGTAGCATCCCAAACACTTCGTAACATCTGGTCTGCCCAAAGAGGTTTGGATTTGCCAGTTTACAGACCTCTTCTGACCTACGATAAAGAAGAGATAATAAGGCTAGCTAAACAGATAGGCACGTATGAGTTATCCCTGAAGGAATACAAAGATTGTTGCTCGATAATTGCCAGACACCCTGAAACGTCATCTAAACCCGAAATAGTTCAAGAAATTTGGGATAAGCTTGGGTTAGATGATGCTGTTAACGAGACGCTTTTACTTATCGAGACGCTAGAATAGCGCTATGCTTTTAGAGGAGTGCAAAACAAAATATGAAGGGTAATATGGGATGAGGATAGCTCTTCTGGGAGGTACTGCTGGTCAGGGTTTCGGTCTAGCGCTGAGATTTTGTAAAGCGGGCATGGATGTAATCATCGGCTCTAGAAGTGTTGAAAGGGCTCTGGAGGCCGCAAAGAACGTTAGAGCGAAGCTAGGTAACAACGTAAAAGTTGAGGGGATGTTAAATGAGAATGCGGCTAAGGTAGCAGATGTGGTTTTCCTTACTATCCCACTCGTAGGTCTGGTGCCGATACTCAAGGCCGTAGCAAACGACGTGATTGGAAAAGTTGTAGTATCGGTGATCGTCCCGCTTGAGGCAGAAACAATAGGTGGAGCGGTTAGACCAGTTCGTCTATGGTCGGGGTCAGTTGCCGAGCTAGTTGCTGAAAGGTTAAAGGATTCCAAAGTTGTATCAGCATTTCAAAATGTTGCAGTCGAAGCTCTCCTCGACCTTGAAAAACCCGTTGAATGCGATGTGCTTGTCTTCAGCGACCATGAGGATGCTAAGCAGTTAGTCATGCAACTAGCGCAGAAGATAGATGGTGTGAGGGCAATCGATGGTGGACCTTTGAGAAACTCAAGGTATGCCGAAGAGTTTACTTCGTTACTCATCTTTTTAGACAAAAGATATTCTGTCAAATTTTCGGGCTTACGCTTCACCGGAATCAAAATATAGAGCAATGTATTTCAACAAGCGACGAACATAAATGGGCATGATTGACCCAAACATTTTCAGGGCATACGATGTCAGAGGTGTCTTTGGTAAGGACATAAACGAAGAGGTTGCGATGGTATTAGGGAAGGTTTTTGGAACATATATCGGCAACAAGGGCGAGGTCCTTGCCGGCAGGGACGTCAGGCTTAGCGGGGAAACGTTATGTAAAGCATTCAGTAGTGGAATGATGGATGCTGGATGTAACGTTTACTATGCAGGTATCGTACCAACGCCTGCTGCGTACTTTGGGGTTGTAGCGTTGAAGATGGATGGTGGTTTCCAAGTAACGGCATCACATAACCCGCCGGAGTGGAACGGTTTCAAACTTATCCTTAACACCGGCGATACAGTGTCAGAAGGATTCGGTATGGAAAGGATAAAGGACATGGCGCTAAAAAATGAATTCAAGATCGCAGAGAAGAAGGGCTACCAAAAAAACATAGACGTTCTCCCAGTTTACGAGAACTTCTTGTTAGGGAGATTTAAGCTAGAACGAAAAGTGCGTGTAGCTCTCGATCTATCGAACGGTGCTGGATGCGATTTTATCCCAAGACTTCTTTCGAAAGCGGGTTGCGAAACTATTGCTATAAACGACGTACCAGATGGAAACTTTCCGGGACACTTACCTGAGCCTACGCAAGAAACCTTACAGCCCCTTTCCCAGCTGGTTGTCAGATCTAAAGCCGATTTTGGTGTTGGTTTTGATGGCGATGCGGATAGGGCGGTCTTTGTTGATGACCTGGGCAGGATATTGCCAGGAGATGTTGCGCTTGCCGTGTTTGTCACTAAGCTGGGCAAGAAGGGCAAGGTGGTTTATGATGTAAGCTGCTCATCCTTTCTAAAGAAGGTCATAGAGGAAGCCGGTTGTGAGCCCATAGAGAGCAGGGTTGGTAGGGCCTTCGTTATGAGAAAGGTAAGGGAGACCGGTGCGCTAATCGGTGGAGAAAAGAGCAATCATATATACTTCTCAGATGTTTATGGTTTTGACGATGCGATATTTGCGGTTTGTAAAATGGCCGAGATAATTTCGAAAAGCGAAAACAAACTCTCAGAAATTGTTGATAGATTTCCGAGACTTCCATCAATACCCATAACATCATTTGACTGTCCGGACAAATACAAATTTAGAGTCGTGGAGGAACTCGCGAAGTTCTTCGAATCTAAGGGTTTCACAATCAATACGATGGATGGTGTGAAAGCGATATCTGAGGATGGTTGGGTTCTCATAAGACCCTCAAACACTATGCCTCAGATAAAGATGACCGCCGAGGCCAAGACGGAAGAGAAGTTAAAGGAACTCGTTAAGATGGCACAGGAAGCGCTCAAGAATAAAATCGAAAGTCTTTCGAGAGGATAGTTTGGTTTGAGCATTTTAGAGAGCTTCTACGGACTTGTTGATCTTTTTATCTCTTATGGTTATTTCGGCTCTTTTATCATATCATTCATAGGGAGTCTCATACCTTTCTTACCTTTACCCTACCTCTTTCCCATAGTGCTGTTGAGCATGAAACTCGACCCGCTCCTCATAGGTACTTTATCGGGAATAGGAGGCTCCTTGGGTAAAGTTACATCTTATTTGGTGGGTAGGTTTTGGAGGGCGTTTGCATCGCAAAAAAGCAAGAAGAATCTTGATTTTTTCAGGTCCATTATCGATAAGTATGGCGCGATCGCAGTCTTCTTATTCGCACTAACCCCGTTGCCTGATGACATCGTCTACATACCCATGGGCATGATAGGTTATGGTTTTTTGAAGTTTATGCTGGCAAACTGTGCCGGTAAAGTCATTCTCGCGATATTCGTATCATACGTTGGCAGATATTACAAAGAGTTGATGGACATGTTCGTCGGCGAATCGATGAGCATGCTTTCGATCGTAATCGCCGTAGTTATCATGATACTCGTCACAATTATTCTGTTTAGAATGGATTGGCAGGAATTCATAACAATCTTCAGGCAGAAAGGATGGAGAGGTGTTTTAGCAGAACTACCGAGGTTGATCGGCATATCTAAAAAAGAAAACGTTTAAACCACCTTCAAATAATCTCATAAACGGTATGGAGACTATAACATCCGAGGAGATGGCGGTCGCTGATGAGAACAGCGAGTATCTCGGCACATCAAGGATCCTTTTAATGGAAAATGCGGGCAGGGCTGTTGCTGACCACATAAAGGAGCATTTCAAAGATTTGAAGGGCAAGTTTGTTACCGTATTTTGTGGAACTGGTAACAACGGCGGAGATGGTATGGTTGCGGCTAGGCACTTGGCGGGCTATGGATGTAGGGTTCTTGTCATACTTTTGGGAAGTCCGGATAAGATAAGGACGTACGAAGCAAGCAAGAACTTCGCAGCGATCAGTTCCATGAAAGCAACCACGGAGATAGTTATCGCAAAAGACGTTGCAACCTTAGAATCATTAGCCGATAAGATAAGGAATTCCGATGCTATCGTCGACGGTATATTCGGCACAGGCATTAAGGGAGAAATCAGAGAACCTTGGTTGACAGCAATAAAACAAATCAACGAATCGGGTAAGTATGTTGTGGCGATAGATGTCCCATCCGGCCTTGACCCAGATACGGGCGTTGTTGCAGGTACTGCTGTCAGGGCGAGCACAACGATAACCTTCCACAGGGTAAAGCCTGGTCTTTTGACGGAGCACGGCAGGGTGCTGGCAGGTGAGCTAATAGTTTCACCGATAGGCATGCCGCCAGAGGCCGAGCTAGTAGCAGGGCCCGGTGATTTGAGGGCTGCAGCGGCTTACGTAGGTAGGGATGGGGGAAGACTTGGCGTTGCGCTCGATGAGTTATCTGACGAAAACGCGCTTTTGTTGCAGGTATGCAGCTCGATATGTAAAGAGGTAACGGTATTATGCCGAGTTGAACCCTCCAGGTTCTCCAAACATAACTTGAAATACGTTGACATGAAAGAATTCACAGATTCCGTCAGAACGTTCCCCGTGGTATTTCTTGAGGGAAAGGTTGGGAGGGATGTTTTAACGGAGATTGCTGATTCTGGCATCGACATCAAAATATTTACGCATTCGTATGAGATTGCCGACTTGGCTAAAAAGCACTTTAAGGTCGTGCTGGCTCTCACATCGGAAGACGTCGTATCTTTAGGCCTGACCGCACCGGACGCATTCAATGATGTAAAATCGGCTACAGAGGCTGCAAAACACATTAGCAGAAAGCTTGGCATTCAAGTCGGCATAATGGCAAAGGTTGATGGTATATCGGATGGAAACATTGCAAAAGCCAATTGGCTTTTAGAACCGATTCGTGAACCGATGCATAAGTACCTTTACCTTGCGATAGCTTCGGCACTCCTATCATGGGGAGCGGACGTTATAAGGTCCCTATCGGCGGCCAGCTTTGTTACAAGGAGCATAATCACTAGGTTATCGCAAGCAGGTGAGTTGGCAACCCCTGGGAGCATATTCTCAGCCCTTAGAAGTTTTTTGTATGAGATGAAACTCTCAAACATCGTCCAGAACCCTTCTTAAAAACGTCTGCGGACTAATCTTCAACTATAACATCGTATGCCTTCAGTATCTGCGGTATTTCGTCTAACAGGTCGGTTGCCACTATGTGATAGCCGAGCCTAACCGTAGCCCTTTCACCGGCTAAGCCGTTCACTCTCGCGGCGGCCACAGCCGCTTCGATGGGTCTTGCACCCCTTGATAGGAAACCTGCCACGAGTCCAGAGAGCACGTCGCCAGTTCCGCCGACTGTCATCGCAGAAGTCCCCGTCTTATTGAATACAACGGTCTCGCCATCTGAGATAACATCCACGACACCTTTTAGGAGTATCGTCAGCGAATACTCTGAGGCCTTCTCCTTTACATGAACAGCGCGCTCCTCGGCACTCTTCGTGAGCTCGATCCCAAAAAGCCTTTTGAACTCCCCTGCATGCGGTGTGAGAACTGCCTTCTTTCCTTTTACGATTGCGAGCACATCCGGTATCAAAGCCGCCGCATCCAGCACAACCGCTATATCCTTTTCCAAGAGCTCTTTTAGAAGAAACGTCAAGGCATCAGCATCCTTTGGCACAAGCCCGGGGCCTACCACGGCAGCATCGACTTCAGGGAGGATCTTCTCGAGCCTTCTGACAGAGCCCTTCGTGAGCTTCAAATCTGGTAACGGCAGGACTATGAAGTTTGGCGAAAGCGCCCTTATGGGCGTAGCTATCTTCTCCGGCACTGCGATGTAAACTAGGTCTACACCGCATCTGAAAGATGCCATGGCTGCAAGGGCCGGAGCACCATGGTAGAGCCAACTTCCGCCTACGACAAGCACTATACCGTTCTCGCCCTTCCTCGAATATTTCCTCCTTGGCTTCATCGCGTTTTTTATATCCTCATCCGACGATTCTCTAACTTGAACCAAGCATTAACCTCCAAGATCTGAATAACAGCATTATGGATAGAAACACAGAAACATAAAAAGATTCGCGCCGAGGTGTCAAAGAACTCGGCGCATTATAGGGGATCTTTGGACTATATGCTCACTTGCTCTTCTTAGCTTGCTGCTCTGGAACGCTTATGAGTATCTCGATCGTGCTGACGTTCCTCGGCTTGCCGTCAGCGCCCACCCTGCCTTCTTCGGTGCCAATGTTGACCTTCTCTATTACGGCGTTTTGGACGAACCTTCTCCTAACAACCTCAACGATGTCGACCGCCTTGCTTATAGCACGTCCTCTGGCTTTTAGCAGTACCTTTTTGCCCTCAGCAAGTGGCAGCGTGGTAGCGAGCACATAGTTCATCGTAGGTTTCTTTCCTACGAGAACAACGGCTTCCATGCTACTCATATTCTCCACCTTTCTTGGGTGGTTATGTGTGTGATTTTTTTGGTAAATAAGCTTTTTCTTAAAAAATCTAAGCCTTCAGGAACGTTTTTGCCTCATCCATTCTTCTAATGCCAATACAAGAAGGGGCAGGGCTATGGACATATCTAGGCATACGTTCGCAATCATGCCTTCTGCCTTAACCTTTCCCCAAGACCTAGCTTCCTCTAACCTTGCACCGCTAAGCCCGCCATGTTCTTCCCTATCGGTGGTTATTTGGATAGCATAGCTCAGGGGTCTGTCCGCCGCATTGACCGCCATCATCGTGAAGTGCTTCGGGGTGCCGCCTCCAAGGAATATCGCTCCAGTACGTTTTGAGGCCCACACCCTGTCCACCAGTTTGCTCACGTCTGAGAGCGTGTCCAGCTTTACCCTACCACCGGTCCTAAACCTTATCTGGCTTCCAATTATCGAGTCGGCCATGGCTGGACTGAATACCTCAACCCCTAACTCATAGGACGCCCTTATGAAAGAATTTTCATCTTTGATTCTCGAAGCCAGCATTTTAATTATATCAGAGCTGGAGAACGTACCGCTTACGTTTTTAAAAGCCTCATCCACGAACTTTTCCAACATTATGTAGGACTCCTTCGTAACCCCTATGTTGTATATCCTATAGATTCCCATTTTTGCCAGCTTGACGTCATCGATCTCTTCGCGTTCGAGCACAAAATGCTTGCCACCTATCGCCTCTATAACATCGTGAGTTATATTCGCCCCAGTCGTTACTATCGTGTTAACGAAGCCAAGCCTTATCAGCTTAGTTATGAGAGGTCTCAGGCCAGACGCAACCGCGGCACCGGCAACACCAAGTAATCTGTGGCACTCATTATCCAGAAACATGCTTACCATTATCGAGAACGCCCTGCCCAACTCTCTTGCAACCATGCCGATCTCAGAAAATCTCCTCAATAGTTCGCAATACCCAATGCTACAATCAGCATCAAATTGTTTGAGCGCCTTCACTTTCACCACTCAGGCTTGCTCTTTTAATGAAAATGGTTTCCCCTCTTTTAGAACTTTTTCTGGTATCTTCTCTTTCCACTTTCTTAGAAATTCAACATCCTCGTTAGGCTTTCTGAGGTCATCGGGCAACAGTCGGGGTATCTCTTCCTCTATCGGATACCATCTTCCGCAGCCGTCGCACATCAGTATCCCGGATGATATCTCCTTCGTATAGCACGACGTACAATCGGGATTTTGCACCTCAGATAGGCTGCTGTTATGGTATGCACAATAGAGCTCACATTTCCTGATGTTCTTCGGTGGTTGGAGCGTCTGTTCGGTAAACACCAGAAGCGAAAGCGGAAACTTCTTACAGATAGGACATGCAAGCAAATCCATCAACCTATACTTCAAAATTCTTCACCCGTTGGCCGACGAATTTCACAATTTTGATGTCGGAACAAAAGGCTTTACATTGAATAACCTTGAGTATTCCTTCATCATGCACCTGTCCCAGACAACAGTTATACCAGCCTTTCGTAATTTCTCAACCGCCTCCTTGTTGTATATGCCCTCCTGCATCCAGAAGACCTTTACACCCTTTCTTATCGCATCCTCGGCTACTGGCGGCACATCCTCGGGGCGCCTGAATACGTTGACTACATCGACATCCTCCTGAATATCAGTAAGGCTCTTGTAAGACTTCAGCGTCAGATTTCCGACAGTAATCTCGTCCGCATTAGGGTTGACCGGTATTATCTTGTATCCATATTTCATGAGAAACTTCGGAACATAGTGGCCCGGTTTCTCCTTGTCTCTACTCATGCCGACCACAGCTATGACCTTGTATTTTGAGAGTATGCTTTTTATCTCCTCGTCGGAAAGGCCGTCCTTTTCTTCAATCATGCATCTAAAGAGGTTGCTCTTTGTCTTAAACTTTCTTTTAAATAACGTGGAGGTCTTATTAGTAATGAGAATATGGCAAACATGCTTAAAACCGTAATTTCACACTCAGAAGTTATTCTTGGCTTTTGCGAAGGAGTAGTTCTTGGTATTCTGCATTTACTTTTCCGTATTTTTCTTGGATAGTTTTGCTGATTTTATGCCAGTCTTGGGCTATTTTTGGCCACAGTTCGCTGGTCATTAACTGTTTTGTCACGTATTCTTTTAGTGGTTTTTCTCGTTTGATCATTCTTTGGCGCCAGTCGAAGCTTATGAGTCCTGTATGTCTCAAATATTGAATTGTGCGGCCAATCTGATAATAATCGAGGGAACGTTCCAAGCTC
>JAKCEW010000014.1 GCA_023539445.1 Candidatus Terraquivivens yellowstonensis | reverse complement strand
CGCCTAAAAATTGAAAAGGATTCCCTATGACTAGCATTTTCAGCCCCTTTCCAGTCGACAAATTAATTTCACCTCATTTTGTTGGTATATCATCCTATGCCGAGAAACTGAGAGAATCCGACCTCAGAAATCTCTTTTGCTAGTTCTTTCTCCCTCTCGTCTCTAAGCTTCATTAATGTTTGGAGAATACTATCATACAACGCTCTCCTGAAGCAATACGTTAGAGACAAGTAATTTATGGGGACGTTTCTTCTAATTAAAGCAACCATTAAGTAGAGATAATATGGAACTGTGGTTAGTGGGAGCGATTTAAGTAATGTTCGCCGAAACATATTTCCACCAATTACGGAGGGATACTGTATGCTTTGATAATAAGCATATATCATTGCTTTCTTCAACCAATTATCTTCATGATATGGTAGGTGAATTAGATAATACTCATCAGGTAAATGATACGTTGAACCTGAAATTCTCGGCCCATCATGGACACGACCCGTAAAAATCGTCTTGCCCCTCCTAAAGATCTTCACCACTCTATCTGGATAATAGGGTGCAAGAATAATCCTATCACCCTTTGCCAGATTTATTCGAAGCATATCTATCGCTGCAAAATGTGTGGAACAATCTTCTATTATTGATTTCAACGCATTCCTTAATTTGTTACATAATCTTTCATCATCATCCAACATAAGTACCCACTCATACGATGCTTGTTTTAACGCGAACATGCGATCTGGATCAGGATACCCCCATGGTTTCCTCTGATACACCTTTGCACCATAGCTTTTTGCAACATCCACAGTTTCATCGGTGCTGTAACCGTCCACCACGATAATCTCATCAACAACATCTTTTACATGTTCGAGCAATCCTCTAAGCCTATGCGCCGAATTCTTTGTAAACGTAATAAAGGAAACCTCGACCATCTAACAGATAGCACGATCACGATCGGCTTATAATTGTTACTGTGCCCAGAATATGCTGCTACCGAGCTCTTAACTTTAAATAATTAATCACAGGTTATCATGAGTCGCTCATACAATTTCAGATACTTTTCCAGAACCATCTTCCACTCGTAATCTTTTAACAATCTTTGGTACGCATTCTCTGTTAGCTTTTTGGCGAGGCTCTTGTTCTCTAAGAGTCCCGTAACAGCTTCTTTAATTTCGCTTGGATCAGGATTAACGAGTAACGCGTCCTCGTTATCCCTAAGGACCTCGATATTTCCTCCGACCCTCGTCGCGACTATCGGCACCTTTAGGGCCATGGCCTCGAGCAGTACCGTGCTGACCCCCTCCTCCCTCGATGGTAGGACGACCACATCAGAACCTGCCAGTATTTTCAATGCCTCGGCTCGTGGTAGTGGGCCGAGGAATTTCAGGAGGCCCTTCTGCGCGGCTCTTTCTACGAGCGGTCTCATCGGGCCATCGCCCGCTATGACCATTCCCCTTAACCCCATCAATGCTGCCTTGACGAGTATGTCGACGCCCTTCTCCTTTGATAATCTCCCTAGGTAGGTTATCTGGGGCTCCGAGATCCTCTCGGCCTCGCTTGGCAACTCGGATAAATCGATCGCATTCGGGATATGTACTGCCTCGATCCCTAGGCTGCGGTAGTATTTCACGGCCTCTAGGCTGACCGCGGTCACAGCATCTATGCCCCTCAAAATCCATCTCTCGAATAGCTCAACCATGGAGCCCAGCATGCCGCCGTATAGCAATTTGATCTGCCTCGAGTAGATCCCATGGAGCGTCAGCACCTTCACACGGGCTTTTGCAAACCTGACGGCGGGTGCCGATGGTAGATTATGGCCGTGTACTATGTCGAATCTATCTCCCGGAGATTTTAATGCGGCGAGCACACCATAGCCGGGGTTTGCCAATCCCTTCCTCAACCTCACACCAAGCGTCTCGATGGAGATAAGCTCCACATCATGGCCAGCCTCCCTCAGCCCCCGAGCAAGCCGCCTGACATGCTGGGCTATTCCCCCGACACCGGACACTCTCGGAGACAGAAGCAGAATCCTCAAATCCTCAAATAAATCGCCTATACATGAAAATAAACCATTTGGTCAGCGCGCTCTAATCTGTCTCAGGAGAAACGCATTCATAACTTCTCGCCTAGTATGTTGCAGAATCTCGGCCAGCTGATGCCGTAGAGCTGGGGGTTCAGCCTCGGAATCAGCGCTGACGTGACCGCCTGAACGCATAGGTCTATTCTACTCACGTGATCCCGCGTCAGGTATCCGACAGCTCCGCACTTACGCCCGATCTCCCTTATCCCCGAAACCTCCTCCATTACTTCCTCGACCTCTCTCGCCTGGCCGCTCAATATCTTCCTCGTAACGACCTCCGGGAGCTCAAGCGTCATGCTGAACCCGAGCGTAACTTTCTCCTCAACATCGATTATCGCGCATACGTGCTGGTCGACGTATCCTGTGATGCTATGCGGGACCTTGATTAATCCTGCCTCTATGCCGATCCCGAGATCAGCGTTCGCATTCCTCAGAGCCTCCAGCGACCTGATGAGCGCGCCCCTTAGAGTTTCCTCGAAACCGATGGGCTGAGGCGGGACCTTGACCGCGACCGGGATTATCTCTGCACCCCCGAAGAATTTATCAAAGCATATTCTCACCGCCTCGACCTTAACCTCGTTCATCGAACCTACTCCAACCCTCATGGTCCAGTGCACGTTAAACATGGCCATAATTATGTATCGCCCTCAACGATCAGCCTCCGCAACCCCTCTTCAAGACTTATCTTCGGGTTCCATCCCAGCAGCCTCTTAGCTAGGGATATATCGGCGTAACTACCCCTCACATCGCCGGGCCTCGGCGGTACATGGATAGGTTCAACATTCAAGCCATATAACCTGATCATCATGCGGGCGAGCTCGATTATCTTGAACGGTCTACCAGACCCAACGTTGAGCACGGCAGTCTCATTGAGAGGCGTATCGAGCGACCTGATGAATGCTTCGACCACGTCATCTACATGGATGAAGTCTCTCGTCTGTTCTCCGTCGCCGAATATTATTGGAGGATCGCCTTGGCTCAGCCTCTCCATGAACTTCGTTATGACCCCGGCGTATTCGGGATTTTGGCCGGGTCCATAAACGTTGAAGATCCTGAGTATCACGGGCTTTTCCCGTCCAATGAATTCTGAGGTAACATACCGCTCGCCCATCAGCTTCGAGAGGCCATAAGGCGAGAGGGGGCTTGTTGGATGATCTTCAGTTATTGGGAGCCTGATCGGATTGCCATAGACCGCCGCGCTGCTCGCATAGATGAGTCTCCCTGAACCAACGTTGCTTGCTGCCCTCACAATGTTTCTAGTACCTTCTGCGTTAACCTCCATGTAGAGTTCCGGCATCCTGATACTCTCCTCAACGCTGATTAGCGCGGCTAGGTGGATCACGGCATCTGGCTTAACCTCATGCAGAACTTCATGCACCGTAGCCCAATCCCTAACATCTGCCTTATGGAGACTCATCCCAGAATTCTCGAGTATCTTGGCCCTCTTGAGAGATCCCCTGCTCAAGTCATCCAGTCCATGAACCTCCATCCCGAGATCGAGCAGCCTTAGGCAGAGGTGCGAGCCTATGAACCCGGTAGCACCCGTCACCAGAACCCTCAAATCAAAAGAACATCTTTCCAAGGAGAGATATAAGTTCCTAAACTCCTTTTTAAGTCTCTACACATTCTGTCTTGTTGCCCTCGTCACTTCGGCGCAGAGCGACTCTAGAAAGACTTAGGAGAAACTTCTATGCGATAATTGTGAGGGTTTAAAGAGGCTTCAGCAGTCCCGAAATAGGTGCGGGCCCGGCGGGATTCGAACCCGCGACCCCCGGGTATCTTCTAGAATTGTTAAAAGCCCGGTGCTCTATCCTGGCTGAGCTACGGGCCCGCCGGTGCTACCTTATTTTAGAGGTTGCATATATGGATTTAGGCTCGATCACCGATTTCTTTTCCTTTATGAATGACAGAAGGTGTTATGCTGTCGTTAAAATTTTGTGAATTCGAGTGTATCGTTGCTAGAAAGCTTGATCTGTATAAGGTTCTGGGAGACATCGCGCCTTCAGCTCAAGTTCGGAGACATTCATTTAGAAGAGAGCCCTCCGTTTGTTAACGTTAAAACAGCTAAGAACGGAATAGTCAGGAAGGTTTACTTGACGAAAGAATGCGTATACGAAGCAATGAATGGTGTACTTGAGGAATATGGTGCAAAGGTTATCAAGAAAAAGATAACCAAAGGACTGATTAAAGTGGAAGTCTCAATTGAGAAATGGTTACATGACGTAACCTTCAGGAAACTTAGCCCTTATAGAGTGGAAGAGAAGCTACACGTAAAACACATAGTCCAGTTATAAGATCAAATACATTAAATCAGGAGACTTTAGGCTTAAGATTACTAGCAAATGGTGGCTGATTATAAGCCTGACTATACGGATGGAAAGGAGACATAATGAGCATAAGCATAAAGGAAATAAAAAAGTAGAAGCTGATACAGTCTGCACTGATCAGCTAGATTAGGTGTTCAGGTGGTTTAAAACATTCCCAGCATAGGTCTTAGTTTTAAGTCTCCTATGTAGATGTAGACGGCAATAATCTTATTATATATGTTTTTAAGGACATAAAGATTAATAAATGATGTCTAAGATAAGTAGACGGGGGTTTCTCGGGACCGTTTCAACATTAGTTGGGTTGTTAGCGTTGTCAGCAGCCCCAGCCGTTAAGGAAGGTAAGCGTTACGCGATGTTAATAGACGTTGATAAGTGTTATGGTTGTATGGCCTGTGTGGTAGCTTGCGCAGCAGAGAACAATGTACCGCTTGGGAGCTTTAGGACATGGGTTGAACATCTAGTCAAGCCTGAAGGGATGAGAATCTTTATTCCTAAGCAGTGTAACCACTGCGATGACCCACCCTGTGTTCCACCTTGTCCGACAGGTGCTACATACAAAACACCTGATGGTCTCGTACTAGTTAACGATGAGCTCTGCATAGGTTGCGGGGTCTGTGTAAAGGCTTGCCCCTATGGAGCACGATACATCAATCCAGTGAAAGGTGTCGCAGATAAGTGTACATTCTGCGACCACAGGCTTAAGGCTGGGTTGCTTCCAGCCTGCGTCGAAGCCTGTCCAACCAGCGCTCGAATATTCGGCCCCCTACACGAGGTCAATGAACTCTCCAAGACGATCAATAGCAGGCCAGTGCAAGTGCTGAAGCCACAGACGGGGGCTAGGCCTCAGATATACTATATCTCCCTTCCCGATGAGGTGAACAGATAATGCTCGGATATTACTTCCCCAACGAGTTTGCTGAGCCTCTCCTCTGGCACCCTGTACTCTTTGCCTACTCACTGCTTGTCTCTGGAGCAGACCTCCTTATACTCGTTGCCCTTGCGTATCTTTCGGGAAGTTTAAGGAAGGCCATTCCATTGATGACGATGCTTGGCATAGGATTTTTCGCTGTATTGCTGGCAGGACCTCTAGCGGATCTCAGATCACCGCATAGGGCTCCTCTACTATTTATACTACCCCACATAGTCCCTACAGCCGCTAATCCGGGGATCTCGCTAATTGCCTTCCAGTTTATCATATGGCTCATTGCGCTGACATTATCAATTATATTTGCCTTACTTACCTTCTCCTATTATTCTTACCAGGCATCTCTGATGTCTGCAGGCTTTAGGAAAAAGTTTTACCAAATATTCTCCTTTGGGATAACGACTGCTGAGAAATACGGAGCCGTAGAGAAGGTAGCTAAGGTTGTCGCAGTTCTCATGCTCCCCTTCTTGACTCTCTGGGGTATCTATCCAGCCTCTCTATTCATTATGCAGACATGGAACCCTGTTTGGAGAAGCTGGGCCCTCCTACCTGTCGCATACTTCACTGACACGTTTGTAGTTGCCACGGCCTTGTTTATGCTATTTTACTTTTGCTGGAGATACAAGGCGCTAGAGCGTGACGTTGTTATTCCCGTGCTCAAGATACATGCAGCTGGCTCGTTATCTCTTGCGGCTTTAACAGGTCTACAAATGGCCGTTTGGTGGTTCTGGTCTTCTTCAATTGCTGAAATGGTTACACCACTCATACCGATAATGTACTTAGTCGTAGCTCTCCTGCTCCTCTCTTTCTTCCTCTCACTTATTGCGATGAGATACCCTGCAGCAATACTGGCTGTCTCCTTGGTAGCTATGGCAGGCACTTTCACCAACAAGTGGAACATAATAATCAACGCCCAGCTAGTCTCTAAGACAGGGCTTGCATTCCTTGAGGCGGAGCTGGGAGGTTTATGGCCCCTAGAAACTGTCGCACCTATCGCGTTGGGTGTAGCGGTCTTCATATTTCTCTCTATGCTCTTCCCACTGGAGGTAAGAGAAAGTGGTAAGTAGAAGAGCAATAATTAAGGGGGCTGTTGGCATTGCCTCACTGGGTGTCTTCCTCGCAGGATACTGGAGTGTGGTTGACAGGATAATCAGACCTACGACAACCCTCTACGGCCCCGACAGGATAACCGGACCTGGTGTAAGATACGTCTACTCATCCTGCCTGGGTTGTAATGTTAGGTGTGGAATCAGGGTTAGGGTAGTCTCATACGATGGAGTAGAGGTTGTTGAAAGGATAGAAGGTAATCCATACCATCCATACAACCGATACGTCACATCAAACCACCAGATGCATCGTTATAATCCACTCGACTACAAGACGTCCGCCCGCCAGTCACTCCAAGTAAGCTCAACATTATGTCCACGCGGGCAGGACGGCATACATTACCTCTACGATCCCTATAGAATCATCAAGCCATTAAAGAGGGCTGGGCCGAGAGGCAGCGGGAAATGGAAGGAGATAAGCTGGGAGCAGCTCATCAGAGAAGTTGTGGAGGGAGGAGTCATCGAGGAAACGGGAGAGCGCCTCCCCGGCTTGAAAGAGATATTCGTATATGGCAGGCTAAGGGATGCAGGCTTCGAAAAACCTGGAGAAATACTATCGGCCATGAAGAAGGATGTTGACGAGCTTCTAGCTAAAGCGGCGGATAAAAAAGTGACAGATGAAGATTTTGAGGTCCTACTCAAAGACTTCAAGGAAAAGTGGAGCAAGATACTAGGTGAGAAGGGGCTTAAGCTCGAGGACGTTCTAGTGGACCCTGATAACCCTGACCTAGGTACAAAGGCCAACCAACTCGTCTACATACGTGGAAGAGGACAAGATAACGCAGACGTCTTCACAAGTCGTTTCATCGCAGCTTTCGGTAGCGTAAATTGGCTCCGCCACACCTCCGCATGCCAGCTTTCATTCTATACCGGGAACTACCTCTGGTCAGGATATTACGACATAAACCCAGATGCATTGAATGCGAAGGTCATTATTATGGCTGGAGCAGCCATGGGTAGGGTGCATCCAGGAGCTACTGGGCAGGGTGTCCTAATCGAGAAAGCTGCAGAAAACGGCTTAAAGATATACTATGTTAACCCATTATCACCGAGGACTACAGGTGGCGGAAACATCGTCTGGGTCCCAGTAAAGCCTGGAACCGATGCGGCCCTGGCAATGGCCATCGCGCAGATAATGATCAGGAATAACTGGTTTAACCGTGACTTTCTCAGGAGGCCGGGTAAAGCAGCTGCGGAGAAGATAGGCTACCCATACCACAGCAACGCTACATGGCTTGTCGTGATGGAGGAGGATCATAAGCTCTACGGTAGTTACCTGACTGATGCGATGGTCGGGCTTGGGACCGAGAACAAGCCACTCGTATACGCTGGAGAAGGCTTCGCAGTAAACGATATCGTTGAAGAAGCAGAGCTAGAGTTCTCGGGCAAGGCACGGCTTACGACGGGTGAGGAAGTTACTGTTAAGACAGCCTTCACAATCTACAAGGAGACAGTGTTCAGCAAAAGCATTGAAGAGTGGGCCACCATCTGTGGAGTAAAGCCTGAAATAATTCAGCAGATGGCGGAAGACTTTTGGGAGGCAGCTCCACGCGCAGCTACATATATACACAGAGGAGTAGCAATGCACCCCAACGGCGAGTACACAGTCTGGGCCCTACGAAGCCTTGATATCCTTATCGGAAACTTCCACAGAGCAGGCGGTCTTCTTGCAAGACCTTCAACAACCAGTTACAACGTTTACCTCTACAATTGCGGTGCCAGCGGGTTCGATGAACCACCACGCTGGGGGCCAGCGATAGATAGGCACAAGGCAGAGTACGAGAAGACAATAATGTACTACAGAAAAGTGAAGAAGGGCGAGGACCCGTACCCTGCTAAGCGTCCATGGTACCCGCTTACACCAGAGGAGAGCTATACAGAGCTTTTCGCTGGAATAGACCTTGCCTATCCCTACCCGATTAAGGCGCTCATTCTATACTTCGCTAACCCTGTCCTCTCTGTTAATGGAGGAATAAGGTTCGCTGAAGTCTTGAAGGATACACGTAAGCTACCCCTCTTCATCGGCATAACCACAACAATAAACGAAACATACCTTTACGCAGACTACCTAGTCCCCGACACAACATATCTCGAAACAGGTACAAATGGAGTCCAGTTCTTGTATAGTTCCGGTATGGGAAGGTTACTGGCCGAGTCATGGAGGACTCCCGCAATAATGCCCTTGACACAAAGGATAGGTGACGCACCCGACGGCAAGCCACGGTATGCCTCAATGTGGGAGTTCTTCATCGACATTGGTAAAGCCCTCAAAGCACCTGGATACGGAGATAAAGCAATCCCCGGTGTGAAAGGTAAGAAGTATGAAGGTCAGTGGTTCCCACTCCATAGCTTCTGGGACTACATCATGAGGGTTTATGCAAATGGCGGTGTAGATGCTATGGATAAAGGGATTGTGCCAAAGGAGATTCCAGAAGATGACTTGAGATTCGTTGAGGAAAACTACCCAATAGCACGATTCAAAAACGTGATAACAGTAGACGAATGGCGTGCTGCAGCGTACTGTCTAGCCCGAGGAGGCGTCTTCACGAAATATGAGGAATCCTTCGATGAAAAAGGGTTCTCTAAACGCAATATCCCTGGAACAGGCATCCTTCTGCTCTGGAACGAAAAACTAGCTAAAACACCCAACAGCATAACAGGTAAGAAGTTCTGGGGAGGCCCAGCCTATTTCGAGCCCGCGACCTACGCTTCCATAGGAAAAGGCAGAGGACTTGGCTTCGCTGGCACCCCACTCCGAGAACTCTACCCACCCAAAGACTACCCATACATACTCGTCTTCGAATCAGGTCCACTCTACACAAAACATCGAAGCTCTAACTACTACTTCATAAAGACAATCTTACCTGAAAACTTTGCCCTCATAAACAAAGCTGATGCAGAGTTGCTAGGCATAAAAACAGGCGATATCGTGCTGATCGAGAGCCCTATGGGCTCAGTAGAGGTTCCAGCCGTTGTGACACCTGCAGTGGCGAGCGGCGTCATTGCTATACCTTACGGTATGGGTAGATGGGCAGAGACACTAGTTGTTAAGCCAGGCTACTTAAGCTTGAAGAGGAATGGCGAGGTCATAGCAGCACTACCTGAGGAGGTCGAGATACCTGAGACAGCGGTCAACCCAGTCAAGCATCTGCCAGACATAGTCAAGAAAACGCTCTTTACGAACAGGCCCGCCGACTACTTTGAGAAGGGTCTGGGGATTGATACTTGGAGATTTAATGGCGTCTCATCAAACCCCATCCAGCTTATGGATGAATCGCTGGAAGGATGGCCCGCTCAATCATGGATAGGCGCAGGCCAAGTATACTACAGCACCCCAGTCCGAATAACGAAGACGGGGAAAACTAAAAAGCTGATACCACACCAGATTGTCTGGTGAGCCATTGGCTGAGCTCAATTCTTTCGAGAGAGCAAACCTTTACGTAGCTCTGCACGTATACTTCAGCTGGCTTGCGGATAGTGTCGGAGAACCGCCAGTAGAAGTCCTCAACTTCTTTGAAAGTCTCGGGGTTGAGCTACCGCGAAGAGTCTCGAGGGAGACGGTTGAGTATATCAAGCGTTATAGGGCTGGGATCTTTAGGACGGACCTAAACTCGGTAGCACGCGAATTCCTCAAAGACCACTTAACAGCCTTGTACAGAGCAGCTGGATACGTCTTGACAGAGCCTGCCGACAGCCTACTTGCTATGACGGCATTCGCAGCACGCCTCGCAATAAATGCATATATATCACACATCAAGGGCGATAAAAGCGCTGAAAAGTTTGAACGGCAGCTCCACCGATTCATAAAAACACACCTCATACCAGCCCTCGAACATGTGAAGCCCCCTGAAAAAATATTTTCAAATGTTGTTGAGGAGTTAACACAGATTATCAAGGATGATGCAAAGCTTCTCGCCGCACGGCTCAGCCGTCAAACATCTCTCTGAAGTCTGAGATACTCCTAGCCATATTACCACATTGTTATGCTCTATCATGAACTGAGAAGAGGAGTTAGCCGTCCTATGTTTCTCTCAAACATAATGCCAGTATTTTATGACGATTTCCAAGAAAATGCTTCAAGTGGGTTTAGGAGGGTTACTTTGACTATTTCTCCAGCCGATAACTTTACTCCTGGAGGTATTAGGATGAACCCTCCCGCTTTTGATAGTATTGTGATAAGCGTTGACCCTCCAAGTCTCCTCAAGTGTGGTGTTGCGTTCAAACCATCGTTACACCATTCTAGACTAACCGTTCTAAACGTGTATGATTCAGGTCTAGCTTCCACAGATGTAGTCAACTTAGCTAGGACTTTAGGTAGAAGCTCAACCCCATCATAATATGTTTTCGAGATTATCGGTACAATTATATTGCATATACATGACGCTGCTGAGCCAATGTGTCCTGGTACAATGAATACTGGTTTACCATTCACCTTACATACACCTGAAACCTTCCCAGGGCTTAATGTTGTTCCATGGAATATTACTTCACCTATCTTCTCTACACCCATGCCTGTATAGTCTTTCATACCTCTAGATGCTCCGCCAATCAACGTTAGAGCATCATAGTAGTCGATATTCTTTGAGATGAGTTCGGCTATCTCTTCTGGATCGTCTCTAAATATTCCAAGGGATACTGTTTTACAGCCTATCAGCCGGAGTGTAGATGATAGTAGAAAGGAGTAATTGTCTGGGTATGGTATTCCTTTCTCAAATCTTTCTAGATGCTCATCACCTACCGATGCTATCCCAATGATCGGCTCTCTATACACTTTAACCCTAGTTAAGCCGATCTCCAGCAATAGGACTTGATCTTGAGGTCTAATGACTGAGCCTCTAGAGATTAAAACTTCACTCTTCTTAACATCCTCCCCCCTCAATACAACATCCTCGTACAGTTCAGCCTCTTTCTTAACTAGCACGTAGTCTCCCTGCCTTGACGTAAACTCTTCTCTAATAACTGCATCGGCGCCTTCGGGTAGAGGAGAATTAGCTGAAAGATACGCTGCTGTTCCCTTCTCAACTCTTAAACCTACTTCTTCACCATCTTTAAGAACCAAGCCTACTACCCGAAGCTTGATAGGGTTAGACGCAGTTGCACCTTTTGTATCTTCGTGTCTCACAGCGTAGCCATCATAGAATGCTATGTTCTTTCTAGGTATATCGAACGGTGCATGCACATCCTCTGCTACCCTTCTTCCAAGAGCCTCGGAGACATGGACAAGCTCATATGCTGCTTTCTGTGGAAAAGCTTGGAGAGCAGACTTCAAGACTTCATCATAGGGTTTAGCTTTAAATTTATATTCTAAAGGCATGTAGAAAAACCAGACCATCTTAGAAATAAATATTATGTGCCTCATCCCACAATCAAAGACAAAGCTTATGACAACAATTCACCGACGAATATTTCATGAAAAGTTAATTACTATGATTAACATTGTTGATGGTAGAAAATCATGGTGAAGATTACATTCGAAGTTCCTGAGACGTCTCTAGTTATTCTAAGAGAGAAAGCTAAGGCAGAAGGTAAATTTCTAGAAGAACTGTTTAAAAAGAAAGATTATGTCCAAGCATCTGAAAAACTCTGCCACTCAGATAGTCTAGGCAATAGCAGCTGAGAGAGGACTCGAATTAAGACATTATGATGAATTGTATAGCTTATCTCAAAGTTGTAGAGGGAGACTGGTGGTCTAGATATTAGAAGGCTTTAGCAGTCTGCTGGGATGCTGCACCAGAACTTCTATGAAAATTGGCTCCCACCAGAAAATGAAATTCGAGAAAACCGAGTAAGGCTCTCAAGATATTCGACGCGGTGCAGCCAAAGGAAATCATTGAGAACTCTTAATTGCGCGATACATCATTATCGCAGCTACGATGAAAATGAGGCATGATACTATCATTAGCGGCGCTCCCGGTCCCCAGCTCACGCTTATCCATGGTATCCCAGCCGCCTCCCTTTTAATAATTTCCGAAACCCGCAGTACGGCTGCCGCGGTTATTGCCAAGGCTACGATCGAGAGAAAAATTGTGACATAGGTCTTCCACTTCCTCATCCGCGTTAAGATCAAACCCAAGCAGACGAGCAACAATATGAACGAGATCACACCATCCGTCGAGAAGCCATAGGTCGTGGTGCTTAAACCGAGTATCGTAGAAACCTCCATCCATGGCAAAGCCAGCGAAAGCAGGCTCAGGAAGAAGCCGACCAGCCCTACGATCTTAAAGTTCCTTATGCTTTGGTGAGGTCTTATTGGCGATGAAGACGTCCCTTGTCCATACATCATGCTTGTTCTGAACGCTTTGGCCTGTTCAGCCCTTCTGTCTAAGATAGGTTTTGCTTTTTCTACGGGTGGCTTCCCAGCTTCAGGTGCTAAAGGGGTGGTCCTCACACCAACCGTACTAACCTTAAACTTGTAGCCGCAATCAAAACACTCCCACTCACCAGCTAAGCCCACAACATTCCCGGAACCACACTTAGGACAAATAATGATGTTTCCACCCACGACACTTCCATATCTCAATACTGTATATAAGAATTATTAAGGGGACAAAAACGGCCTCTGAGCGCTATATCGGGTGTTTTTGGCAATGATAAAGTATATACTAACATTTTGCCAAAATTCCCGGTTTTAAACATGTTTTAGGGTTTCACCAGGAAATCACCGTGCTTCTTTGATTATTCTTGAAATTTTCAGGACAAGCTCGTCCAGAAGCTTGATGAACTCTGCCTCATCCTTCATGACGCTAAACTTTCTCTCATGTATCGTTTTCATTATTTCCCTCAAACTTTCGTCGGCCTTTCCCATCTTATCCATTAAGGCTATCAACTTCTCTGCGGCATCTATCAGTCTGAGAGGCCCGTAGATTGGCGGCTCCTCCACGCAACCTCTTGCGCTAACTATGAGGAAAGTCAGGAGCTTGAAGTGCTCATCCTCTATAATGCTTTCCGTAACCATCTACATAAACCACCTCGCTAAGGGGCCTCCTCTCGGGAGGGCTGGGCCATTTTTCAGGGTAACCTAGGCTTATCATCAAGACAGGCTCAAAATTATCTGGAAGCCCGAGGATTTCCTTCAAGGCCAGCTTGCTAAAAGAGGCTATCGGGCATGAACCTATGCCGAGACTGTACGCCATGAGCATCATGTTCTGTGCAGCCATGGATACATCCATGAGCGATAATGTATAGCCAAGCTTTCCAGCCCTTTCGTATCTATTCCTGTCTACGCACGCGACGACCAACGCGTCAGGGTTGCCGAATAGACCCGGAGATACGAGCTTTATCTTCCTTATCAATTCGGGCTCTCTCACGAGAACGAACTGCCATGGCTGTATGTTGCTCCCGCTCGGAGCCCATATACCTGCCTCCATTATGAGCTTCAGGTGCTCGTCCGGAATCTTCTTCTCCAAGAAACTCCTTACGGACCTTCTTCCCTTTATTATATTTAAAAGCTCCTCCGGCTCCATACAGCCAAAACTTTCGTACTCAGATAAATTCGTTGCTACCCCGAGTATAGAAAAACTTTAAGAATTGCTTTTAGAGTCTCTTTTTTGCCAAGACAGATGAAGCCCTGGTAGTATAGTCCGGTCTAGTATCGGCGGCTGTCGCCCGCCGGACCCGGGTTCAAATCCCGGCCATGGGGAGGGTTGAAACCCTGCCCGCCGAAGGGCGCCAAGATTTTTGAACCCGGGTAAATTACACTAATCCATACCCACAAATTTTAGAGATGAATGTCTCCCTTCATTTTGTGTAATCGTCTTTAATGCCGCACATCGGCGCGTACGTGTCGGTGAAGAAGAGTGTGTACATTAAACTTGATTGATGCCTATGATAATGGAGGAAATAAAGAGACGAGGAAGGCGCGGCTAGCCAAACTTCCTAGCATATATGCCTTCTAGCTCGGACTCCTCTTCCAAAACCTTCTTAATCAAGTTGTTGAGCCTTGCAGCCTCTATCCGTATAACGGTTGACGGTCTAGTGGGTATGTAATAATCCTCTTGCTTAGTCAGCCATCCCCTTTCAAGAAGTCTTGAAAGAATCGTATCCAACTCTGTCACGCTAATGTTGAGTGCTTTTGAGAGTTCTGCAGAACTGGCGCCCCCTAACGTCAGCAGAGTAAAGTATGCCCGCACGTCTTCCGAAGGTACGCCGAGCTCGGAGAAGCGCTGGTACAGTACCTCACTAACCTTCTCCCGCCTCTCAGCCTTCTTTTGTGCATCCTTTAATACAACATTTATAGCGTCTCCGCACTCGGTTACTCTCAGCTTTCCGGCCTTCACAGCATCGTTCAAGAGATCCAGCCCTTTCTTAGACCTGATTATTGCCATGCTCCAGTTTGTATCTACGACACCAGCATTGCCGACAGATATGTCTGCTAACCTTCCCGTGAAATCATCGCAGGAAGAACAAGATGACCAAGAATATTTGGCAAGATCCTTTACCGGTAGCTCTACCTGCCTTCCGTCCTTGGTATATACCATGAACTTGCCCTTTGAGATATCAAACTTCTTTACCTCGGATGGATCGATGTTTAGTTTCTTTTTAACGGTTTCTAAGATGAGCCCTTCGTAAGAGAAGTTCCTATGACAGAACAGAGCTATTATAAGCTCTATCTTTCCATTCTCAACAGGAATGATAGGATCCGTTTGCAACTTCCTTGCAGCTTTGACTTGGCATGGAAGTCCTACGATGGCAACCTTCTTAACAGTCGGATCGTTGATTACCAAACGATAAGCCAGCATTATTGGAGACATAACGTATTTTGAACCCGCCGCCTTCTTTATTTCCTCAGGAGTTCTGGCGAGTAGCGGCCTCGGCATCCAATCCTTATCTGCAACTGTCACGATAGCACCATCTATCATTCCGGTCTCCAAAGCATGAATCAACAAAGTGGTTACTAAACCACCATTTTGCGCTATTGAAAGTATATTTTTGTCTGTGCTCTGTGCAAATACACATTTTTCATAATAACCCAAAGCTCCTTCCTTGTTTGTGCCAGGGAATACCTTTTCCTCAATTTTCTTCACGGGCGTGTATGTTTGAGGGCAATGGTTGTAACAGTTTCCACATTCAGAACAATAATCTACAAGCCTCGGAACTTTTCCATCCAGTCCTATCCTAGGACATACGCCTGCACAGGTGCCACAATAGCAGCAAAGTTGCTTTTCAATTACCCATTTATTTAAAAGCTCAAAGCTCGGAGTGTAGTTTAAGACGGCGCTTAACTTTACTGCTGTTGTCATTCCAATAAGAGTTGGAAGTTCCCCTCTATTTAAATTATATGTTTATGCGCTTCCTGAGCTCGTCAACAGCATCTTTCAAATCCTTCAAGCTTTTAACAAAATCCTCGGAGATTATGTGATACTCTAATCCACCCCAATCATCCGAGGTTTTGATCTGCTCTGAAGTTACGGTATCCGCTTTTTCCACATCTTTAGCTGTCTCTGTATCTTTTACCGAACTCTTTGTCGCCTCCACGATTTCTCTAGCCTCATCCGTGCTTCCTTTAAAGCTAAGCTCCCCATCACTTTTTATTGTTTGGGGTAAAGAAGGCTCAAGTTTCGGATCAGCCCTTGTCGGTTGGGGTATTTGTGTAACTTGCATTGCAATCTTGTCCCCTTCTCCACGTGTAGTACGGTGAAAATTGTCGTGAGGGATTGAGTACTCGGCTTGGCTGAATGCGTATCGTGTCTGGACATTTCTTGGAGGATTGGTTGCCGCTTTGGATTTGAGCTTTACGTAAAGCAAGGCCACACATATGTAAAATATCGCTAAGAAGAGAAAGAGTGTAAGCATTAATCCAGTATCAGATAAATTCTGCATTTAACCCACCTTCACAAGGCCGCCTAATCCTTCTATATTAAACATCGCGCGGAATAGCGACTCAACGGATAATGATACTGCCAAGAATGAGGCTGCTGAGATAATCATAAGCAGACCAAGGTACATGAGGAGCGTAAATCGCGACTCACCTTCGACGAAGTATACAGCGAGGCTACTGCCGATAGTAACGGCAAGCACCACAGAAAAGAAGTATATGTTAACTGTAAGTTCGGGTGGGACTTGTATTATGGAAATGTACGGTGAGACCATTTGCATTAGATTCCTAAATATTCCAGTGAGGGCCTTGATTAGTGCTAGAACACTACATAACGTTGCCTGCAGTGGTATGAGGATGCCTTTCAAGTTGCCAGCGACTTGGGCACGCTTGTTCCTTCTTATCAGTACGGAGTTCGTGTAATCACCTAAAACCTTGCCGTAGACACTCGCCTTGGCACCAGACCTTATACACTCGCCCAATACGGAAGAACATGAAGCTATGGTCTTGCTGCCGCTTTCAACACCAAAAAGGTATAGGCATATGCCAGCATCGAACCCAGCCTTAAGCCTATTCATCAACCTCTTTATGAGCTTCGTAAGCCTGCCATAATCGTTAAGCAATACTGGCTTTAAAGCTAGCTTAAGGGAGTTGGTCACTGATAAAGAGTCGGCAAGGGCTTTAACGAAGGATAAGAATGCCGCCTCCATCTCTTTTACCCGTGATACGGCCTTCCTGCCCAATAGCCCGATGATGATAGGAGCTACAGAACCAAGGAAGAAAGGTAATGGGACAGGGTATAGGTAAGATATTGAATCGGTTAGGTCAAAATAAATAGGAATCACACCGACTATGATAGTCGTCAAGATGCTTCCGATAAGTGTTGGTATTATCAGTCTCTCAAATTTTGCTATGTCGCCCGGTCTCTCTTTTAGAGAGTGGAGAACCGGAAATTTTATCGCACTCCTATAGATTAAGAATACTGTACAGGCTAGTGTTGTCACCATCATGACGGCAGAGGTTATTAGAATTTGCTCAGGCTGTATACCACCGTATATCATTGAAGTCAATAACATCGAGACTGTTAGGAATGCGAAAGAGGTCAAAAGTGCGGAATAGGCCTCGGAAAACCTTTTGAGCCTGTCCATGCACCTATCAAATTCTGCCTCAGAGGTTGACATAAATCTCTCAAATTCTATCTTTGCAAAGTCCGAAATGTTAGCTCCCACTTTGATAGTTTGCCCCATCCTGAATAGTGTGCTTTTGACCCTTTTATCCCTCACATCTTCCAGTATAGTGGAATAAGCATCATGGAGCCCGTAAGACCATTTTTCCGTTAACGACTTTATCTTTTGGAATATTTTGGATAAAGGGCCGATCACATTTATTGCGGATGCCATCCTACTAATGATTGCCTTGACGTTTATGTTGGACATGGAAAGGCAAGTCAGTAGGAGTAACATCGTCGTGTAAAATTCGCTCAAGTCGCCGGCTTTGTGAAGACCGCCCCTGATGGACCTATGAAATTTTGTCACTATTTCCAAATCTCTTCACCTCTTAAAACCATCTTTAACGCCTCCTCTACCCCAACCTTCCATGCAACTTTTATTGCCTTCCAAACATCGAAGTAATCCAAAACACCCTTTT
>JAKCEW010000034.1 GCA_023539445.1 Candidatus Terraquivivens yellowstonensis | reverse complement strand
TAAGCCTGAGGTTATAGTCCATAAGCCTGAGGTTATAGTCCATATCGAAGAAGTCTGCTACTATCTAGATCAACTCAAAAAGAATATAACTGGTTTGCCTGGTACTGCTTTCAGCGACGAAAAAGCTTCAGCTGAAAAACGGGAAGCACTACTCAATGAAGTGGACGCAGTGCTCCTTCATGTTGAGGCTTGTGAAAAACAAGCCGCTATAAATAAGCTTTGGAACGATATTTACGACAAGATAGAGAAGTGGATAGTTAAGCCATACCAGTCCGACTTGCTTAACATAGTGAGTAGAATAGCTGTGCTATTGCTTGATCCTGTAAGGACAGACGCTGGACTTGTTTCCGGAGAAGTATTAGGTGAACTTGGAAAGGAGGTGCGTGTCTATAGAGGAATACCCTATGCCGCTCCGCCTGTTGGAGATTTGCGGTGGAAACCGCCACAACCAGTTACCCCATGGAAGGGGATTAAGATTTGTACCGAATTTAGCAAAGCGCCCATGCAGGCAGAACAGTTATGGTGTCCGCCACCCTATAGTGAAGATTGCCTTTACTTGAATGTCCTGACGCCGGCCAAAAAGGAGACTGATCGTTTGCCTGTAATGGTCTGGTTCCATGGTGGAGGCTTTAGTATTGGTAGCGGTAATATGAGACCGTGGGCTACATCGCTTTCTCTTCCTCAACACGGTGTTGTTTTGGTGACTGTTAACCACAGACTTGGCCCGATGGGTTTACTGGCCCTTCCCGCACTTTCCAAGGAATCACCATACGGTGTTTCCGGTAATTACTTATTTTTAGACTTGATTGCAGCCTTACAGTGGGTGCAGAGGAACATCGCTGCTTTTGGTGGTGATCCAAACTGCGTCACGATTTTTGGTGAGTCTGGCGGTGCTGGGAAGGTTGACGTCTTGTTGGCTTCGCCTTTAGCCAAAGGGCTTTTCCACCGAGCTATCCTTCAAAGTGGAGTCAGCGAATTCAGAAAATTACCTACCCTGAAGGAGGCTGAAGCGCTGGGTGAGATGCTAGTCACTAAATACCTCGGCATAGACCCGAACGATCTTGCAACCCTTCGAGCCATCCCAGCTGAGAAAATTATAAAAGCCGCTATAAACCTAACTAGAGATCTTGGTGTTACTACACTCACCGGAATGTCAGTTATAGATCAGCCAGTGGTGGATGGTTGGCTCCTGCCCGATTCTCCGACCAACATATTCAAGGCAGGCAAGCAGAATAATGTTCCTTTCATAGTATGTGCAAACTTAGGGGAGCTGATAGCCAATAAGACTTTTCTACGGCTGCCCGGCTTGATTAAAGCATATGTGGACAGGCTGTCCAGCGCAAGCGAGTTAGGCACTAAGGCATATGCCTGTATATTCAGCCATGTGCCAAGTAAGTGGAGGGAGGAGGGCGTTCTGGCCTATCACGGGCTTGAGATAATGTATGTCTTCGGTGACTTGGCACTTCTTAAAGAACCTCAGCATTTCTACATATTCGCTAGACCTTCCGGCGCTACACAGCCAGACCCAGGACTTACTGAAGAGGACAAATGGGTAGCTGAAGCAATGATGACTATGTGGGTTCAATTTGCCAAAACCGGAGACCCAAGTGTGGAAGGCCTAGTCACGTGGCCAGCTTGGGAACCTACTACCGATCAGTACCTCGAAATAGCATGGCCATTGCGAGTAAAGTCTGGGTTTTCCAAGATTGTCAAACCCTAAAAGGCTCATCAGAAAACACACCTTATACCCCCTCTCTTATTTTTGATTAATTATCTCTCAGAACAAACAACCAAAGAATAGGGTAAATGAGGTTCGTTAACAAAAATTAACACACTTGAAAGGTTTAGCTGAAGTGGATTCATGAGGAAGCGCGCGACCCGTAGAATACCACAGTAACTCCTGCACTTCCAAACTTTTCAAGTTATTAAATGCAACGTGCATTTTCGCCATTTTCATCTAGCATAACCTACTGGGGGGTTGTGTTTGATTATGTATCTGTAGAAATTTTCCCCAATGTAATACGCGGCTCAAGTAACCATACTTTTTGAAGGCCCTCAACCAGAAGTATCCTTGAGCCTTACGTTCAAACCTTACCCTCCGAATTTAGTTAGTCTCATTGGAAAATCAAGGTCTTCGCATGAAGCAAACTTGTCCGTATAATCGTTAGCTGCTTTGAACGCATTTTTGAAACGAGGACTGCGGTTCCTCCATGCCCAACGTTGGGATGCGTAACTTGTATGTGACGGCCTTAGTCAATTTTATGAACCAGTATAAAACGCTACATTATGTATTCGTGGTCCCCTAAAGTGCTTGTCCAGAAGCTCTGAAAGCGACGCCTCTTTCTCTGCATGCTTCTGCCCAGACGTTGCAATGTTGTATTCCGCCGTAAGCTCTCTCCAGATGCCCTCATCGAATTGCCCCAACTCCAACCTCACGACTTCCCTTCTTCAACGTTATATATCGCTTGCCCTTGACAACGCGAACGTAAGGCCTAAAGCCCTCCGCAATGAGCTTTTTTAGCTTCGGCTAAATTCATGCAAAACGTGGCAGACACGGTAATGTGAGCTACCCCGCCCTAGAGGGCGAGGCTTCCGGCGTTCAGCTGGGGCTTCGCGCCTCCAGCCTCATCTGCCGGCTCGGGGCTCACGACTCCCCCATCCCGCAGAGCTCGTTACCCTGCGGGCTAACGTTGTGCTGTCTCGCGCCAGCCCACGGGCTGGGTCATGGGGAACGTCCCGAAGCTCTTGGGAGAGGGGAGACTTTAAAGCTTTTCTCGCCATCCCCGCCGTGAACGGCGAGGTTTTCAGTTGTAAAAAGAAATGAGGAAATAGTTGAAAACTTACGAAGCTTCTTTGATGAGCTACGTTATAACATAACCTCTTTTCCTTAACTGAGCTACGGGCCCCTAGACACGAAATAGGCCTAGCTACTATAAATGCTAAATA
>JAKCEW010000033.1 GCA_023539445.1 Candidatus Terraquivivens yellowstonensis | reverse complement strand
ACAGGAACGGCGAGATAGTGAGGGAGATATTGGAGGACTTCGAGGCCATAGGGTATAGGGCTCAGGCGAGGGTGCTAAACGCGACGGACTATGGCGTCCCGCAGATTAGGAAAAGGATCATATTTGTGGCAACGAGAATCGAAAAGGCCCCAATAAGGTTTCCGAGGCCTACACATGGAGAGGCCAGCGCAAGATCCCTGCTGGAGTATCCCGTTGAAGAGGGCCCGGAAAATTCTGGAGGCACTGCGCTGAGGCCCTACATCACTGTTTGGGAGGCCATAGGGGATTTACCTGATCCGGTCCCCGGCAGGCATGGGCTTGCCGACGCTCCGTTACCGTACGATAAGCCGCCCTTCTCCGATTATCAGAAGTTTGTGAGAGAATGGGACGGGGGGCCCCCGGATGGCATGGTACATAATCATGTCACCAGACAGCACAGTGAGAGGGACGTTAAGACGTTTCAGGTGCTCAAAGAGGGGCAGTGGTGGAAGGACCTTCCCGAGGAAATAAAGAAACTCTACGGCTATAGGGACGACATATTTCATGACAAGATGAAGAAGCTCGTCAGGAACGCACCTTCGTGGACCATCACCGCTCACCTCTACAAAGACGGCTACATGTACGTGCACCCCGTGCAACCCAGAACGATAACCGTGAGGGAGGCCGCGAGGCTCCAGAGTTTCCCAGACAAGTTCATATTCAGAGGCTCTAGAACCGAGCAGTTCAAGCAGGTCGGCAATGCAGTCCCTCCGCTGATGGCAAGAGCCATAGCTGTAGAGATAAAAGCTGCCCTCGAAAGAGTTCTTCCTTGAAGCCCAACATCTGCAGCGTTCCCGCTATGTCGGAGACTCGAAGGGCTCCTTGAGTTGGGTGTAACCTGAAGGACAGGGACATGCAGGGGATCCTAATGTCTTCAAGCCATGAACTTTTCAGGGAAATAGGCAGGAGGATCCTGCAATGGTGGTACGAAAACAAAAGGGATTATCCATGGCGCCATGAAAGGGATCCTTATAGGATTCTCGTAGCGGAGATAATGCTTCAGCGAACGAAGGCCGAGCAGGTCGTGCCGGTGTACGTGGAGTTCATCAGCAGGTACCCGACCGTGCAGGACCTCGCCAAAGCAAGGCCGGAGGACGTTGAAGAATACTTTGCGAGGCTGGGTCTGCGATGGAGGGCGAAAAAAGTCCTTGCAATGGCGAGGTACGTTACTGAAAAGCTTGGAGGGATGCTGCCCGAAACCGAGGAAGGCCTTCTCGAGGTTCCGGCTGTAGGCGACTACATAGCAGATGCCCTGTCAGTCTTTGCCTATGGAAGGGACGGAGTCGTGGTCGACGCCAACGTCGTGAGGATCGTGGAAAGACTCTTCCGCGTGAAGTCGCGGGGCGAGGGCAGGAGAGATCCTAGGATACGGCAGCTCGCGAACTCGATGCTGATGCCGGGAAAGTCGAGGGAGTTCAATTGGGCTCTGATAGATTTTGGAGCCCTCGTCTGCAGACCCGTCAATCCGCTCTGCGGAAGCTGTCCTCTATCAGATTTATGCCGTCACAAAAGGCAGGCAGCGGTTCCCGGTTAAGTACCGTGGTGACAGCGACCTCACTCAGTACCTCTTTTGGATTCCATGCCAGTGAAGTAGGTAATGAGGTCTCGGTGCTGCCTTAATCTGCGCTTTTCAACAACACATGGCCTGAACTGCCTGCGTCCCTCCATCACATCCAAAGCGTCCTCCACGATTTTTGAGAACGGCTTTATTCTGGCAAGCTCCTGCTCGCTGAGATCATAGGCCCCCCTTAGCTCTCTAAGGATTTCATCGTAATAGTTGTTGGGCACATAGACGACAATACAGAGCGCTACCATTGCCGTGACGGCTTCGAGCGGCGGCTGGCCCAACGATGCAAACCATATGTTCTCGAGAACGGGATAGTCGTATTTTTTCCTGATTATATACGCGTCCCCTATCGTTAATTTCCATCTTTCCCTGACCTCCCTTTTAAGGGAGATGAGTACGGAACGCTCCGGGTTTTCGACCGCCGACCTTTTATCGGGAACCACGAAGTCGAACTCGGCCTCACCTATTTGCACTTCTTTTTCGTACTTTACGTACTTTACTTTGTATAAATCGAGAAGCTTCAGGAAGATCTTTTCGAGCGTGGCTCCGGCTCGGGCTTTTCTAGCATTATCGAGTGACTTCTCAAATTTCCGCTGATCGACAGAGCCGTACAGACCCATGCGGAGCTTCTCCCTAACGCGTTCTTCATATTTGTTGTAAATTTCGTGACACTTCGATTCCAACCGGACCATAACCTGATATGGCCTCAGCTTCTTGAGAAGTTCGGCCTCGCTGAGGTCTCTTTCGCCGAACTCTGTCCTCACTTCTTTGACCAGCTCGTCAAGCGCTTTGTTCAATATCTTATCTACACCTTGGTATATCCTTGAGCCATGGAGATCTTCCCGCAGAGAACACGTCGGCAACACCTTAGCACTATAATGTCTAACCTTGAGGCGGTATAAAAGGGGTAGACTAAGTAGAGCGTATAGACGTAAACGATTAAATCAGGGTCTCGCAGAACGGGCGGACATCAACACATGCCCGCATATCGATCCGCTTATTGCTTACTTCAGTAGCACATCGAGGAGCTGGTCTGCCCGGCTCTTGCTCTCCGACAATCTTCTCAGCCTCGGGCCCCTTAGCCCGCTCAAGATCCTCCTCAGCTATTCTCAGCGTCAATCCAACCTCAGAAAATGCGAAAGGCGTATATGTTCGAGGGGAAAAGTAGGTTAAGGGCCTTGGCCTACTTAATCGTCTTGTGCAGGTACTGCGGAACTCCTAGATACGTTAGAGAGGGCGAGAGGGGCTTCAAGTGCGTGAAGTGCAGCAATTACGTGGAGCTCGGCGAGGCTAAGGTGATTAAGAGGGCCCAGACCATAAGGGACGCGGTATACATCGTAAAGGAGCTCAAGCTACCCGAGGAGTTAAGGGGGAAGATACCACACAGGGGGCCTTGAAGGCTCTAGCTCATCACTCGAGGCCTCAAGTCTGCGCTCCTTCCTCAAGTCCTTAACCTCAA